>JARGDL010000016.1 GCA_029210465.1 Stygiobacter electus | reverse complement strand
ATTAAAATTTTTCGTAAGGAACTAGCTTGCTCGCCCCAAGACATGCCCAATCCGATAATTATTATCTGAAAAAATCATACATAAAACAAGATTCAAAGTCTGTGATTTATCATTTGTGAAATCATAGTTTTGAATTTTTCTATTTATTAAGAATTCTGTCTCTATAATTGAACGAAAATCCAATAATTTTTAATATTTACTAATGGCAAGATAGTTGACATTTATAAATATCAACTATTAAAAAAGATATGCTAGAAAATTTCAATATAGAAGAGCCACTTTATCCGATTAGCGTAGCTGCTAAATTATTAAATATTTCAGTTCATACTCTAAGAATGTATGAGCGTGAAGGATTAATAATTCCTTTCAAAAAAGAATCAAACCAAAGATTATACTCAAAAGCAGATCTTGAACGAATTGAATGTATTCGCAAAGCTATAAATGAATCAAAGATAAGTATTAATGGAATTAAAACTATTTATTCATTAATTCCTTGCTGGGAAATTGTAAAGTGCTCAGAAGAAGAAAGAGAAAGCTGCGAGGCGTTTAATCAACACTCTGAACCTTGCTGGAACGTAAAGCACCACAAAACAGTCTGTGATAATAATAAATGTCGTGAGTGTGAAGTATATAAAAATTTTATACAATGTGGAAAAGTTAAAGAACTAATTAAATCTATATCGAGGTAGATATGAATTCTATTTCAAGAAGAAAGTTCCTTAAAATAACTGGGTTTTCTGTTGGGGCTGCCGCTGCAGTTTCAACTTTGAATCCATTAATTAAAGGAGCCAACAAAGTAAACAAAGAAAAAGTAAAAGGTATTCAGAAAATTCCTACATATTGCGACATCTGCTTTTGGAAGTGCGGTGCAATTGCTTACTTGAAAGATGGTGAATTGTGGAAAATTGAAGGCAATCCATTGGATCCATTGAGCAAAGGAAGATTATGCCCACGCGGAACGGGTGGTATTGGAGCCGTTAAAGATCCCGATCGTCTTCGCTCTCCTTTAATAAGAACAAAAGAAAGAGGTCAGGAAGTTTGGAAAGAAGTTACTTGGAATGAAGCACTCGATTACATTGCAAACAAAATGAATATGATTAAAGAAAAATATGGACCTGAATCAGTTGCAATGTTTGCTCATGGTATTGGTGGAAATTTTTTAAAACATACTCTGAAAGCATACGGTGCAATTAATTTTGCGGCTCCATCTTTTGCACAATGCCGCGGTC
This sequence comes from Stygiobacter electus, assembly GCA_029210465.1. Classification (GTDB taxonomy): domain Bacteria; phylum Bacteroidota; class Ignavibacteria; order Ignavibacteriales; family Melioribacteraceae; genus Stygiobacter; species Stygiobacter electus. Next base: position 76,907 of record JARGDL010000016.1, on the reverse strand, counting down.
CGCGTGATGTTGGATTTGAATTGACTTTTGGCGAAGCAATCGGTTCTCCCGAAAGAACAGATATTGAAAATGCAAAATGTATTGTACTTATTGGTTCTCATCTTGGTGAAAATATGCACAATACTCAGGTGCAGGAATTTGCAGACGCAGTTCAAAAAGATGCTACAATTATTGTAGTTGATCCAAGATTTTCAGTTGCGGCTTCAAAAGCAAAATATTATTTGCCAATAAAACCTGGAACTGACATTGCTTTATTACTTGCATGGATGAATGTTATTGTAAATGAAAAATTATACAATCAAGAATTTATAAGTAAATATGGTTTTGGCTTCGAACAATTTGCCGCTGAAATTTCTCAGTACACACCTGAATGGGCGTATCCTGAAACTGGAATTGAACCCGAACTGATTCGTAAAACTGCAAGAACAATGGCAATGTACAAACCCGCGACATTAATTCATCCCGGAAGACATACAACATGGTATGGTGATGATGCACAAAGAAGCCGTGCTATTGCATTGTTAAATGCTTTGATGGGTAATTGGAATGAAAAAGGTGGATTCTATACACCAGTAAGTTTTTCATTGCCGGGTTATCCTTATCCTGCTTATCCAAAACCAACAAAAGAAAAATTGGATAATCCAGAAAATAAATATCCATTTGCCTCAGAAGAAATTACAACTGGAATTCGCGAAGCTACAATTACTGAAAAACCTTATCCAATAAAAGGCTGGTTTATTTATGCAACCAATTTAATTCAGGCTTTGCCAGATGAAAAGGAAACTATTAAAGCAATTCAGAATTTGGATTTGATGGTTGTGGTTGATGTAATTCCAAGTGAAATTGCTGGTTGGGCTGATGTTGTTTTACCAGAAGCTGTTTATCTTGAAAGATTTGATGATCTTCACATGTCAGCTAATAAAACTCCATTTGTTGGTATTCGCCAACCAGTTGTTGATCCACCGGCAGATCAAAAACCAAATTGGTGGATTGCAAAAAAACTTGCAGAAAAATTAGGACTTGGTCATTACTATCCTTGGAATAATATTGAAGAATATATGGATTACAGATTAAAGGCAGCCGGATTAAGTTTGGAAAGACTTAAAAAAGAAGGAATAATTTTAGGTGAGAAAAAGCCAATCTATGCAAGTGAAGGTGTCCCGCTTGAATTTGCAACTCCTTCCGGCAAAGTAGAATTTTATTCTACTCAATTGGCTGCTGCCAGTTTTGATCCTGTTCCAAAATATAAACGACCCGAACAACCACCAGCAAATCATTATAGATTATTATTTGGAAGAGCTCCTGTGCATTCATTCAGTCGTACTCAGTCAAACAGAATTTTGATGGATATGATGGAAGAAAATGAAATTTGGGTTAATCCAAATGTTGCTGAAAAATGGGGAATTAAAAATGCTCAGTATGTTAAATTAAAAAATCAGGATGGAGTAGTAAGCAATAAAATAAAAGTAAAAGTAACAGAAAGAATCAGAACAGATTGCGTTTATATGGTTCATGGATTTGGTCATAACAGCAGAATGTTAAAAGGTGCTTATGGAAAAGGAGCTAGTGATTCTGGTTTAATAACTAAATATGTTACCGATCCACTTATGGGCGGAACAGGTATGAATGTTAATTTCGTAACTTTTGAATTGGAGGCATAATATGGCACGATTTGGAATGGTTATAGATACTAAAAAATGTGTCGGTTGTATGGATTGTGTCGTTGCATGTAAAACAGAAAATAATGTACCCGAAGGTTATAACAGAGATTGGATTGTAACTGTAACAAATGGAAAATTTCCTGATACAACTTTAGAAATACAATCGCAGAGATGTAATCATTGTGATAATACACCTTGTGTTTCCTGCTGTCCTACTGGTGCAAGTCATATTCATGATGTTGGCAATGTAGTTTTAGTTGATCATGAAATGTGTATTGGATGTAAAGCTTGTGTAGCCGCATGTCCTTACGATGCAAGATTTATTCATCCAGATGGATATGCTGATAAATGTACATTTTGTATTCACAGAGTTGAAAAAGGAGAATTGCCGGCATGTGTTTCAGTTTGTCCAACACACTGTATGTATTTTGGCGATTTGGATGATCCAAACAGTGAAGTAAGTAAACTTTTGGCTTCAAGAAAAAATCATCCTTTGATGCCTGAAGCCGGAACATCTCCAAGAATATTTTATTTGATCTAAGGAGGAATAATGCAAGAATTAACAACAACGAGACATAATCTACATATTGATCCAACTATGACAGTTTGGGGCTGGGAAATTCCGGTTTATCTTTTCCTTGGCGGATTAGTTGCCGGAATGATGATTATATCAGGATATTTTATATTTAGTCAGCGTTACAAAAAAACGAATTGCGTTACTTATGTTTTACCAATTATTAGTATTGTTTTATTAAGTATAGGTATGTTTTCACTTTTTCTTGACCTTGAACATAAACTTTATGTTTGGAGATTATACACTACTTTTAGAATAACTTCACCAATGTCGTGGGGTGCATGGATTTTAATTTTGGTTTACCCAGTTATTGTGGCAAATCTTTTAATGGATCCCCCAAAATTTATCGCGAACAAATTTCCTCAATTACAAAAAGTGAAAGATTATATTCATCAAAGACCAATGTTAATTAAAAATATTGGTGTTGGAAATATGCTGCTTGGCGGAATGCTTGGTGTTTATACTGGTGTGCTTTTAAGTACAATGGGTTCACGTCCACTTTGGAATAGCTCGATGTTATGGGTTTTATTTTTAGTATCAGGTTTATCAACCGCTGCGGCTTTTGTTCACATGATCGCTGCTAATGTTGAAGAAAGAGAATTACTTGCAAAAGCTGATAATGGATTTTTAACAATTGAATTGTTTGTTTTAGCTTTGCTGATAATTGGTTTATCAACGTCTTCAGCTGTACATATTTCTGCAGCAAAATTATTAGTCAGCGGAATTTTTGCTCCTGCGTTTTGGGTCTTTGTTGTGGGATTAGGTGTAGTAATTCCTTTGATAATACAATTGAATGCAGTTAATCATAAAATTAAACACACACCAATTGCGCCAATACTTGTAATAATTGGTGGATTGATTTTAAGATTTATAATCGTTCAGGCGGGTCAGTACAGTCATTATTTAAATGCACATTTTAAATGATAAAAGAAAATAAATAAGGAGTTAAATTAAATGTCAACTCAGAAAACATACGAACCAAAACCATATTCAAATCCATATTTAGTTGGGGTTGGTTTAGGTTTAGTTCTACTCGCAGCTTTTTTAATTATGGGAAGAGGACTTGGTGCAAGCGGCGCAGCTTCAACATTAGTTGCAGTTGGTATTGAAAAAGTTGCACCTGAACATGCTGCCAATAATAATTTCTACAAAGAATATTTGGGAGATGGAACTACAAATCCTTTGAAAGATTGGCTTGTATTCGAAGTCTTGGGTGTTATTGTTGGTGGATTTCTTTCAGGTACGTTTGCTCATCGAATTAATTTTACAACTGAAAAAGGTCCAAATGTTACAAACAAACAAAGATTAATTTATGCATTTATTGGCGGAACAATTATGGGAATTGGAGCCAAACTTGCTCGTGGATGTACAAGCGGATTAGCTTTGACTGGTGGGGCTGTCTTATCACTTGGCGGCTGGTTGTTTATGTTAGCAGTTTTTGCTGGTGCTTACGCAGTTGCTTATTTTATAAGGAGACAATGGTTATGATGCCTTATTATAAATTCGATTATTTCGGTTTCGATTTCAGTTTAGTAATTGCTTTTGTAATTGGAATCGGTTTTGGTTTCGCCCTTGAAAGAGGCGGATTTGGAAACGCAAGAATTCTTGCTGCTCAGTTTTATTTTACAAATATGAGAGTTCTCAAAGTAATGTTCAGTGCAATTGTTACTGCTATGATTGGTTTATTTTATTTTGCTTGGATTGGTTGGCTTGACTTGTCTTTAATCTATATTGGCGATACTTATTTAGTTCCTCAAATTGTTGGTGGATTTATCTTAGGTGTTGGATTTACAATCGGTGGTTATTGCCCCGGTACATCTTTCGTTTCGGCTTCAACCGGAAGGAAAGATGGCATTGTATTTATACTTGGAATTTTATTCGGAATATTTGTCTTCGGCGAAATATTTCCATTGATCGAAGATTTTTACTACTCAACTAATCTAGGCAGAGCAACATTGCCTGATGCATTAGGACTTCCATATGGAATGGTTGTATTCTTGGTTGTTTTAATGGCAATCGGTGCGTTTGCATTAGCCGGATGGGGAGAAAAAGTTATGTCTAAAAAAAACTGGTCGAGGTGTTGAATGAAAAATTTATTTGAAAAATTAACTATCGCTCAGAAGTTGGCTTTAGTAGCTTTTGTATTAGGATTTATTGCATTGTTAATTGGAAATCCAAATAACTCCAATAAAATTACCATAAATGCAAAAGAACTTTCTCTTTCTACAATTAAAGATCATGATAAAATAAATGTTATGACTTTAGCTGATTGGATTATTAAAGAAAAAGGTGATTACACTTTAGTTGATTTGAGAAGTGAAAAAGAATTCAATGAATATAATATTCCCACTTCGATTAATATTCCAATAGAAAGTTTGCTGAATTCAGACTTAATGCGGAATCAGAAAATAATTGTTTATGGAATTGATGATGTAACTTCTGCTCAAGCATGGTTTATACTGAAAAGTGCGAACTACAAAGCTGTTTATATCTTGAATGGTGGATTAAATGCATGGAAGAATGAAATACTTTTTCCTAAGTTGGATGTAAATGCAACAGAAGAACAAAAAGCAGAGTTTGAAAAAGTCAAACAAATCAGTTTACATTTTGGCGGAAGTCCGCAAATAATTTCTGGTGGAACTGCAACGGTTGTTAATCAGGAAATTAAAGCTCCAACCACTCCAAAAATTTCTGCACCAGTTTCTACGGGCAAACCAGCCGCAAAAAAGAAGAAGGAAGGATGTTAGTTAGTTAATTAGTTATTGATATAAAAAAGGCTGCGACTTGCAGCCTTTTTTTATGTTCATTTTACTTGCCTATTTTATCTTTCTCGAACAACTTTATCATTGTTTTCCCTGCTGTTTTCAGTTTTACAGCGTGTTTCTGAAGTTCTGGTTCTTGAATTGTTTTACTTTCTGTTATCTATTATTTCATGTTTTGTATTTCGTTCAACCGGTGCAGTTATTCTTTCAGTTTTTCTTGTCGAATTTTCTTTAATCTCCTCCCGCACCACGTTTCTATTTGAATTGACTTTTTCATCTTCCTTCAAAGAGCCTATGGATTTATTCTAAATTTATTATAAAATCAAACGCTTTTGATAAAAAATTTTTTATTGGTATTTAATCATGTTTTTCCCCATGAAATATTTGTAATTATAGCAAATGATAAACCTGCTCTTCACCCATATATCAAAATTGTAATCAATAATAGAAATAACAAAATGGGGAGTCTTTCTTTTTAATATCAAATTTCAACTAAGAATTTATTTACGCCTGTTTTCACCTCGAAGAAATCTAGTTAGTTAAAAACAATTATTAATGGTTGACTAATTAAATAACAACTTAATTTCTTCTTTAGACATTTTTATTATTACATAAATAAAAAAAACTGAAATAATAACTGAACGGGTAAATGACCAAATTAAGATTGATGTTTTTGCTATGTTCATCATTTTACTTTCATTAATATCCATCATTTTAATATTTACCATTGGAAAATTCATATAATTAATTATTGGGGATACAATGAAAAAAACTGTTGAAACTATCAATCCATATATAAGCGCTTTTCTCCACTTATTTCTGGATTTCAAAACAAATATTGATGAAATTAGTATTAGAGTAAAGAGGAGTAATTCAAATACACTTTGAATGAAATATAAATTATAATTTATTTTGATTGAAGAATTGAAATTTTTAGTTATACTTTCCATGTTAATCATAGCAATGTAGCCTCGTAAAGAAGCAAAGCTTCTTAGAATAAAAAAAGCTGAAAGAATTATTAAGATCCATGATAAAACTTTTACCAGCTTTAGATTTTTTTCTTTTGTTGCTTCGATTTCCATATTTCCTCCTTGTTTATATTATAATGAAATTGCGGCTAAACTGTTGCAACAGTTTATTAATTACATTTTATTAACATAGTCAATAATTTCTCTATCGGTTTCTACTTTTTTATATCCAGTAAATACTTTTTCAATTAATCCATTTTTATTAATCAAAATAAATACTGGAACAGCTACTATTTTGTAATTGCTTGTAGTTGCTTTATCAGCTAATAGAAATTCATAATTAAATTTATTCATATCTTTATAACGTTTTAATACGGTTATATTATCAGAAAATGATTCTATACTTACTATATTAAATCCATTATCTTTATATTCATCATAAAATTTGTTTAAGAATGGTAAAGCAAGATGACAATGGCCACAGCCAACACCAGTAAATACAACTAGTAAATTTTTCCCTTTATAATCTGAAAGTTGAATGATTTTCCCATCGAGATTTTTTAATGACCAGTTTGGTGCAACCTTGCCTTCAAGTTCTACTGTCATAATTTTATCACCTTGCTTGTCAATTATAGAAAATCCATAGGGAAGATAAACACCAAATTGCTTGTCAACAATATCATCGCAATTGTAATCGTAAACCTTTATTACTTCTTCAATGCTTGTTTGGTGAGGCATTTTACGCTTGAATTTGAATGGAAATAAATCCTTATTTGTCCAAATACTATATGATGAAACTACACCTTCTTTCTGAAAAAGAGAAGGGATCATGTTAAAAAACTCTGCTAATTTATTTTTAATTTCAAAAGTAAATTGTAATGTATCTTTATATTTATTTACTTGACATTTGATACTGTCCATGTTTTTAATAACATATTTAAGTAATTTCCTTACTTTGATATAAAAAGGAGAATGTAGTGTAGGTCGAGTTTGTTTAAGTGTATCTAATATTGCTGTTTTGTTTTCCCAATCATATCTAACTGATATATAATTATTGTAGCTAAAATCAATTTTTGAACTATCGTTGTATGAAATAAATCTTGCCCCTATCAATAAATCTTTTGGCTCAATCATCACCTTATAAAATGAGCTATATTGATTGATTAATACTGAATCATAAGGGGCACTTGACCCTTTAATACTTTTATAGCTGATACATTTTAATAAATCGATTTTTTCAATAGCTTGTTCTAGAAGTTTATTGATCGATTGTGAAGATATATTTGTAAAATTAATTAAAACAAATCCAAATATTAGCCTGGATAGTTTCATTAAATTTTCCCTTTATCTTGCTCTTAAAAATATTTTGTCTAATCTGTCATAAGCTTGTTAATTAAAAAATTTGCTTGGTATGAGCGATAATCTAAAACTCAATTAATAAAATCATAAATTTTAAAAAGAACAACATTGAAATGATGGTTATATTTTTTTAGATACTATTTTTTTTATTAATCCCTCTTCTAGATCTAAAGGAATAGAAGAATTCTGTACTATATTAGGGAACAAAATTAAAGGAGGAAAATCAATTAATTCTTTTGACAACTTTACTACTCTTAAATCATCATGTAAATATTCACGTTTTCCACAGTTATCAGCATCACATCTCAGTCTAACTCCGAATTTGCAAATTTTCCAGCTACAAATTCTGCCGATGTATTCATTATTTAAGTTTGCCAAAAAAATATCAGCTCCGCCACCAATTTGTGCAGATCTTCCCTGAAGTCTTCTACTAATTTTTGCAAGGTGAGTCAAATCTAAATCATCTGGTATTGTCAATAATAAATCAACATCGTGAGGTTTTTGTTTATTAGTTGTAATTGAGCCAATTAAAGCAATTCTTTTAACATCATTAATTTTTATGCAAGAAATATAAAATTCATAAATTAATTGAATAATATTTTTACGATATTGATTTATCACTTTATTATAAAAATTAAGATTAAATTATATTATACAATTCCAGATGATTATTATTAATAGCATCTCTAATGATTCATTAAAATAATCAAGGATTCATATCTGTATTTTGCCTCAGTAATTATTTGATTTTAAGTTAATGAAATTCATTGAATAAATAAATAGAAAAGATAAAATTGAATGATAATTTTAATTGTGCTTCTTTGTTTAATTTTGTTTATTAAACTGAATTATCAGACTCTAAATTTCCTTTATCTCAAAAATTTCAATGTCATCTTTATATAACTTATAATGATTCAAAAATTTTTCAAAAATTTCTTCACGAACAACTAAAATTAACTTCCCGCTAAACAAATCTTTTTCTGAAATTACTTTTGTAATAATTGGTTCTAATCCTTTGCCATTTAATTCGACCGGACCAATTTCATCTATTACAAGATAGTCTAAATTTTTTGTTAATGATTCTTCAATTATTTTTTTTGCTTTTTCAAATGCTAATAAACTGAAATTAAACTTTCCAATTGAAATTACATTTGCTGTAGAATTTGTTTCGAGTTGAATTAATGTTTTGGAAGAGATATGATATAAAAATCTTTTTTCTTCAACAACGGGTTGTAAAATTCCATCAATATTCTTTTGTGAAGAAACCCATTTCATTAATCGAGTTGTTTTACCAGTTTTAATTTTGCCAGTTACAATTAAAATTTTATTCTTGTTCATTTATTAAAAACATTAATGAAATTGTGTTTGAAAGGAAAAATCTTATTCGTTTTAAGCCATTTAGACTTTTTGAATTTTCCCAAACATAATTAATTACTTTTTTGAAATCAGGAAAAACTGAAGTTAAAGAATTAATCTCACTTGCATGTTGGAATTTTTCCTTTTCAAAATACTTTTGCAAGTAAGAAATTAATTTTGGAGAAATGAACTCAAACCAAATAAAAGTAATGATGAATGATCTTATTAACATAAATAAAATTTCATATGCAATATTTTTACCGAGATCAGGATATAAATATGAAATTATCATAACAGCGAATGAAAAAACCAAAATTGAAATACCAGATTTTTTTTGCCACCAACGTTTTTTCTTTTTGCCATTCTTTTTTTGGAAGTAATCTTTATCATCTTTAAATGTTATATAATTTAAATCAATTTGCTTTTTCTTTTCTTCATACCATTTTTCAAATCCTAAAATTTTTATAGAAATAAAAATACCCGCCAGTAAATGGAGAGAAGCATAAATAGTTATTAATATCCAGCTTATACTTATGTTTTCATATTCTTTCGGAAGAGAAAATTGTAAAACTAAAAATTTCATAAAAGAATCAATTGCTATCCATAAACCATTGCCAAAAAGAATAGTTAGAATAATTATTTTCTGGAAAGCACTTAAAAGAAGTACTGTTATAGCAAATAAAAAAGTTGAAACTTTTCTGAACGGAAAAAATCTAAAAAGAAAATAGCCAATCAATCCTTGAAGTAAAACAGCAAAGTGTGAAGTTAATTGAACAAACGGAGTTACTACAACTTTAACTAATATAACAAGAAAAGTTGATCTTAAAATTTGTGTTTTTGATTTTGAGTTTTGAGCAATTAAAGAAATAAAAAAAACTGAAGCACTGCCAACAAATAAACCAGTAAAAGGAATTCTTAATGCATGCAAAATTCCACCTAAAGTAGATTCACTAAAAGCCCAAAGTGCAGTTAATTTCTTTACATCAAGTGAAAGTTTTTTAGAAGAATCAGAAGACAATATTATTTACCTTTCTTCTTATCGAGAATATCATCCATCCAACTCATTACTGCCATTGCTGCTGGGAACCCAATTGTAGGAATTGAAAGCAAAGCCACTTGACGAATTTCATTCTTTTTCAATCCAAGTTTTAATGCTTTGCGAACATGAGCATGAACTGCACCTTCAGATTTTAATGCTGTGGCTAATGATAATTTTACTAAAGCCCTTTCTCTTTCGCTTAAATTGCCAGCTTTGTGAACTGCTTCACCTAATCTTTCATAAGCAACTGCAACATCGGGATAATCTTTCAAAAATCTTTCAAATCTTTTTGGTAATGCCGCCATGATCTTCTCCATTTTTTGCAAAACAAATTTAATTTATTTAAAACAAAAAAGAACACGGACTTTTTAATAATGATCTTATTTAAAAAATCTGTGTTCTTTTAAAGATTAAAATTCTACTGATACAGAGAAATAATGAACGTTTTTCAATCTTCCAAAATCTTGAAAAGCATAATCAAATTTAGTTTTAACCAAATCAAAAATTCTATAGTTAATTCCAAAACCAAATGTTAATCCTTTTTCGGAATCTGTTTCAAACAATGAATTATAACCAGCTCTTAAAAAAACAATTTCATTCCATGAATATTCAAAACCTGAATTGATATACTCTGAATTATCATTTGGATGAACAGCATCAATACCGATTGTAATTCTATTTGAAGATGATTTAATAGCATCAACAGATAAACCAAATCTAAATATTAATGGAAGATCAAATTTATCAAGCTCAATATTTGAGTTTATTAGATTTGCCCCACCTGCACCTGAATTATAAATAACAGTTACATCACGACCAGAAAGTTGCATCTTTGTTCCAAAGTTTGAAATACTTGAAGCAATTCTTAATTCATTTAGAACAGGAATTTTATAAAGAGTGCCAATATCAATCGCAAACCCAGATGCACTCATGTGCCATAAGTTTTCATTTATATATTTTGCGTTAAAACCAATTGCAAAATTTTCGGTTAAATATTTTGAATAATTTAAACCGATAACAACAGTATTGTATGTGAATAATTCACCAGTTCCTTCGGGATTTTCTATTGTTCTTACTTTCATATCATCCATAGAAAGAATTGAAACAAAGGCTCCGACTGAACCAAGTTCATTCATATTAGTTGCAATTGCAGCGTAATCATGTTTAACATCAAGATATAATTCAGTGTGGTTAAAAAACACTTCGTTGGAAACAACATTTGATGTTCCACTTGGATTCCAATAAATTGAAGAAACATCATTTGCAATTGCAGTGAATGCACCACCCATTCCAATTGCACGTGGTCCAACATTAAATTTTAAAACTTGAGCTGCTGTTGTTCCTGTTTTTGTCGTTTGCGAAAATGAAATTGCATTTACAAACGCAAAAATTATTATTAAGTATATTTTAAATGTTTTCATAAAATCTCCGGCATTACTTAATTAAAGCAAACTTGATTAACTTTTCACCAACATTAGGTGCATCAATGTGAGCGATATAAACACCATATGAAACACTAAATCCATCTTTGTTTAATAAATTCCAGAATTCTCTTCCATTATCGTAACCAGAATCATGTTCAATTGTTGTAACAAGTTCACCACTAAGCGTAAAAATTCTAATTGTACATTTCATTGGAAGATTTTCAAAATAAATTCTTCGTTCACCTCGATTTTGTCCTGATAATTTATTTGCAGGTTCAATTTCATTTGCACCAACGTAAGGATTTGGAACAACGTAAATATTATCTAATTTATTTGTTGCATCTTCATTTCTTACAAAACCTTCTTTTGTTTGAACGGTAAATTTATCATCCTTCGCAAATGGTCTTTTTGTATAAAGGAAAAGTACATCATTATTTCCTGGAATAAGTTTAGGATTATCCAAAGATGGAGAGATGACTAAACTCCATGTTATTTGTGAGCCAGTTCCACCAGGTGAGCCGGTTTTGTAAAAAACAATTTCTTCACCTAATGTGTATGATGAATCATTTGATGCGGGCAATTCTTGAAGATTTGTAATAACTTCAATAGGAACTCCAGTTGTAACGTCTTCAACTTTATATTTTACAGGAATATCAATAAAACCTTTTCCAACGACAAATTTTTTAGCTGTTGAAATTGGTTTATTTGAGAAGTGAACAATGTAATCGGCTGGTTCAGGTTTTGGATTTCCTGCAGAACGTAAGTACATCTTAAATGGTAAATTAATATTTGAAGACCATTTTGATCTTACATCATCAAAAGCAAGTGATGGATAATCTTTTACTTTTAAAAGAATCCCATCAAAAACTGGATTTGAATCTTCTCCATTTAATGCTTGGCTTTGATATATTTTATAATTCTTGTAAGAAATAAAATACTCAACACCATCTTTCATTTGACTGTTGTCTGTTCTTTTAATTGCACCTTTTTCAAGATTTAATTCGTAATCAATTCCATTTTTATAAATTTTCCCTGAGGCATCTGTTACTTGCAAGTTCGCATCGTTAATGATATTTCTTTGAGATAGTGAAGTGTATTTGGTTCCATATAAGTAAAATGATTCTTTGTTAATTCGATCACTAGTCACAGAATAATTTTTTGCAAGTATGGGTTTGCCAGATGAATAAAGTGTATCCTTAAATACTAAAGTGTATTTATCATTTTTAACAGCAAGATCATTTACAACAGAAAATGAAACATTTCCATTTCCAAGTCCAGTTTCATGTTTTGCATCATTAGGTTTTAAATCTGTAAAATTATAACCACTTGCCCGCGGACCAGGAGTAACTTGCACAGTATTAACATCAAAAATTAATTTGCCTGTAATTGGATTTACAGAAATTTTCTTTGTTGTTTCCGATGGTGGAATTCCTAATGAATCTCCATGATCATAAGCAACGACAGCATAATAATAAGTTTGACCATTGCGGACTTCGTTTGAATCAACAAATGTATGAACCAAACCAGTGTTATCACCTAAATAATAATTTATGCCTCTTCCTAAATAAGGAACTGGATGATAACCTTTCCAATCATTTTTCAAATCCCACTTTGCTTCGAATCCTTTTGTGTCTTTCAAAGGTCTGTATAAATAACGAGAACCTTTGCCATCTGTAATGGTTTGAACATCGGCAAAATCTGGACGAGTACTTCGGTAAATAACATAACCTTCAAAATCTTGTCCTGTAATTGGATCAATACTTTTTTCAGAACTTGAATCCCAATAAAGAGTAACTTTTTTATCACCGGGAACGGCAGTAACTTTTGGTAAACTTGGCGGTCTGAAAAATCTATAATTTTTATTATAAATATCCTGAACAGTAGCGGCAGTAGTTAAAAGGTCATCTAAATCTTCACCGAATAAAAATGCCATTGAAATTCTTTTTGTTTCACCAGGTGCTAAAGAAATATAACCAGAGCTGAAAATAAAAACTATATCTTGGTTCTGAGTTATTTCATTAAAACTTCCGGGTTTAGTTGCGTTCCAAATGTCTTCATCATAAGCGATTCTTAAATCGGTTGCCCATTGAGAACTCTTAAAACTTGTCAAACCAATTTGATCAGATTCATCTAAATCAGTGTAGCCAAAATTAGGTTCGCCAGGTTGAAGTGGATCAGGTCTTCCATCAAGTAATCTTTTACCAAGTGTTGGTATTCCATCACCTTCACCTTGATCGCCAGTATTAGGAATTCCATCCATTCCAACATCATCAGTTTCAGGATTCCAATCTTTATCTTCATCAATGTTATTATCTTGTCTTTCATCAATTAAACCATCGCCATCATTATCAATTCCATCATTTGGGTTCCCAGGTGATTCAAGAAATTTACAACCTAAGTAACCAAGGTTTCTTCCATTATCGCCTTTCATATCCGGATCCCAAAAGTAAACCATATTTCTTGCGTAAAGAGGAATTTTTGTATCAAATGGGGAAATGAAAAAACCATTGTCATCTTTGTTATCTTGTCCACCAACATCAGGATCGCCGTAAATGCCAAACATTACAGAATCTAAATTATGATCACTTACATTTGTAATTGACCAAACAAAAAATATTGCATTAGCGGCAAGCGAGTTACTCCATTGAAAAGCACGGCCATCAATTTGAACACCAATACCACGACGTGATTTATCATTTTTGAAAGGGAAGTAACCAAATTCTTTATTATCACGATCATCCATTGCCCAATATGCTTCTAAGTCAGCATTATTTTCACCTTGTGTTAAATATCCGGGCCAAACATATTGACCTAATTTTTCGTTATACCATTCTCTTGGCCAGCTATCTGGTTTTCCATCTCTGTCGGTATCTAAAGTTGGATTCGATGCAATGTAAGGTTGATTTGGATCTGCATAACCGGGTAAAGGCTGCCATTGCCATTTTAATCCTGTTGCTGGGTCAATTTCTCTTAATCCAGCTCTGTCATAATCATTCATTCCATCAGTAATGATATGAATTCTTTTACCAGTTGTATCAACAACAGAAGCTCCAACGATCGGACAAAATTGAAAAATGTAAGGAGCATCTCTCCAAATTAAATTTGTAATTTCACGTATTCCACCAAAACCTGGTGCTATTCCACCATAATTTTCTATTTCAACAGCAACGTTATTGCCATTCATAAAAAATGATTTACGATCTTTTTCACCAAGTGATTTTGACAATGAACGAGAAGAATATTTTTCATTTCCTGTTTGTGGATTTAAATTTTTTGGGGCAGTTAAGATTTTTTGGTTGATAAAATCTTTAATCAATTGATGTTCAATTTGCTTTTGTTCTTTTTTCAATTGCTGTGAAAAAATATTACTAACAAAAAATATTGAAAGAATTAAAATTAATTTTACTGTTATTGTTTTCAGCATAAAACTTCTCCTTTATTTAGAACTCTACTGAAAATCCAATTCGTACTTCGCGTGGAGCCGAGTAATAATCAGGACGATTGAAAAATTCAGTTGCAGATTTTATAGCAGGATATTTTAATGATATTGCATTTGTAGCTTGAGGTCCACCTTTCGATTCTTCTAATGTATAAATAGCTCTTCCTGTATCATCATAAACGAATCTTTCATTTTTAATATCAAACAAATTGAAAACTTTTAAAAAAACTGTTAAATCAAATGTATCGAATAATTTAAATGTTTTATCCATTAACAAATCTACATTTGCAGATGATGGTTTTCTTCCGCTATTTGCACGTAAATAAATTTGTTGTGTATATAAACGAGGTGAATAAGGCAATCCTGAAGAAAGTGATGCTACAAAAGTTATATTCCAATCTTTTGTTCCACCAAATGTTAAAACAGCATTTAAAGTATGAGTTTGATCCCATGCTAAAGGAACAGGAATTTTTTCACTTTGTCTGCCAGATTGTAAATCAATAAAAAATGCATCGGCACCGGTTTCATTTCCTTCTGCAACTTGAAAAGTATAGTCTAATGAAGCACTAAAGAAATCATCAGGTAATTTTCTTTTTGTAAGTGAAAATGTTATTCCTTTAATATTTCCATAATCTTTATTTACATATTTATTATAAATTGAATTACTGCTAATTCTAATTTGTTGAAGAGCTAAAAGATCACGAACATCTTTGTAAAATCCGGTTACATTGAAAGCAACTGTTTCGCTTAATTGCTGCTGCAAACCAATTTCATAAGTAACAGTTTTTTCTGGATTCAAATTTGCATTTCCGTATGTTGGTTGATTTGCAATATCTTCAAATTCAGGATTTGTGTATAAATATCTAAATGGTGGGAGTTGGTAAAAATGTCCATAAGAAAAATGAATTATACCTTGGTCTGTAATTGGGAAAGAAATTCCAAGTCGTGGACTAACAGTTATTTTCTTAGTTGATAATTGTAAATTTTCTGTTGGTTTGAAAGGATCAGGCGCATAAAGTGCATTTGCATCAAAATAATCAAGACGAACACCAGCATTTAATATCATGCTTTCAAATTCCATTTTATCTTGGGCATAAGCAGAAAATTGTTTTGGTGATCTCGAATAAATATCAATTGAACCTTTTTGATTTTGTGGATCCGGGATTGTTGGAGTTAAATAATTATTTCTATCTCGCAAAACTGTGAAATAAACGAAATCTAAAACATCCCATTTGCTTTTTGCACCAAATTTAACTTCATGATTATTAGTTACCTGACTAGTTAAATCAAATTTCAATTCAGTTGAATATGATCTTTGATAAAAATGTTCTGGTTGAGTTCCGCCAGAGACAAATGTATAACTGCTGTAACTATCACTTTTATCAACTGGTTGATAACGAGGATCTGCATGTAAATTTGCTAAATTCATTCCAGGATGAAATGAAACTGCTTTACCAGCATCATCTAAAAGTGGGAAAAGATAACGTTTGAAGTCATAAATATTGTATGAACCTTTTAATGAAAAAAATGTAGATGAACTAACCGCTTGACGATATTCTAATGAGTTAATTAATCCCCATTGAAATCTTTTATAATTAGCATCAGGATTATATTTATACAGATGAGAATATGTTTGATATTCAGAATTAGAATAAACTAAATCGTAATTAATTTTAATATTTGCTGTTGGTTTGAATGTAAGTTTTGCAGTAGTGTTTAAATCTTTACTCCAATCCATTGGAACTATAGCATTATCACCTGTTTGAGCAATATATAAAACATCAGCTCTTTCTCTATCGCGTGAAAGTGAATCATAAATTGTGTGTTGTCTTATTCCATAAAGATAACCTTTGTCATTATTATATCTACCAGAAATGAAAAAAGAAATCTTATCCTCATAAATTGGAATTGGACCACCAAGTGTCCCTTCAAGTACTTGATTATTAATTGGATTTAAGTCATCAATATTATAAAAAACATTTTTATGAGAGCTTATATAATCGCCGGTATAATAAGTAATTGTTCCTTTGAATTTTGAACCACCTTCTTTAGTAACAGTATTCACAACACCACTAAGTGCGTTACCATATTCAGCATTAAATGTTCCACTTACTACAGATAATTCCTGAACAGCATTAGTGGAAATTTGAACTGTCCTTCCAAAATCATAGGGATTAGTAGCACTTACACCATTAACATTATAAGCAATTTCAGTTGAACGACCGCCGCGAATATGTAATTCACCGCTTGAACCTTTTGTAATACCAGCTTGTAAAGATAAAATTTGATTGATACTTTCAACCGGCAAAGTTTTGATTTGTGATTCATCTATATTTGTTTGAGATGATGTTAAATCTTTTCTAACAAGTGGACGAGTTGCTTCAACTGTAATTGTTCCTAAACTTACTGCTTCTGATTGAAGTTGGATATCAATTCTTGTTGTAAAATCACTTGAGACTCTTACATTAGTAACAATTTTTTTTTGATAACCAACACCACTAAAAACTAATGTGTAAACACCTGGTTCTATGTTGTTAATGATATAAGTTCCATCAATATTTGTTGCTGTACCGATAGTTGTTCCTTCAATCATAACGTTAATGCCAACCAATTCTTCTTTGGTTTCAGCATCTATTACTTTACCTGCAATTTTACCTGTAACACCAGCAAGTATATTGTTGTTTGAAATTATAAAGATGAAAAAATAAATTAAGAGAAGTAAAAGCTTTTTCATTTTTACCTCGTAGGTAATTTTTAATTGGATTAATGTTCAGTGGATTTAATGTAGAACAAAAAAAGGCTTCTGGAATGCAATTTATCCAATTACAAAAACCAGAAGCCTTTGAAATTAAATTATTTTATTAATTGCATTTTCTTTGATAATGTATAGTTACCAGCTTTTAATGTGTAAATATAAATTCCACTTGAAAGTTTTTCTGCATTGAATTTAATATTGTAACTGCCTGCATTCATTAATTCATTATTAACTAAAGTAGTTACTTCTTCACCAAGAAGATTATAAACTTTAAGTTGAACTATTGATGCCTCATTTAAACCAAATCTAATATTTGTTGTTGGGTTAAATGGATTTGGATAATTTTGTTCGAGATAAAAATTAGCTGGAACTTCATAAGATAATTTTTCAACAGAAACAGGTGTGAATTGACGATCGAGAATAACTAATGGCATACGTTCATCAGTTGGATTACCTCTCGAATATCCTTGTGTGTAAAGAACTTCATCATCTTTATCGCCATCTACATTAGCAAGAGCAACTACATCCATATCACCATTTTTAGTCCAATAAGCAGAATCAATTACTGCAGAAGTATAACTACCTTTACTTGCAATATCACCACTTTGATATTCAACTCTAAAGACTGGAACTTTGACTGTATTATTTGCATCATACCGTGCAGCGGTAACAAAATCGAGTTTACCATCGCCATCTAAATCGCCTGCAGCAGCACCGTTTAATCTTACGGCACCAAGTGATTCTAAATCAGCAATTTCTGTTGAAGTCAGTGAATCTGCAACTTGTTGTAATAACCAAACTTTTGCTCCTTGACCTTTTGTGTTATCAAGCCATTCAGCAACAAGTATTTCTTTTTTACCATCTTTATTAATATCAACAACAGCACTACCTTTAAATGAACCTTTACCACCAGCTAAACCTTTTTGAGCTTTAGCAGAATTCCATTTTCCATTTGCATAATAAACACCAGCAACATTTCCACCACCGTCAAAAGCATAAATGTAATTATTTACAACTGCTATATCGTAAACAGAACTAAGAGCTTTTATGCCTGGATCATCGGTTCCTGCGAATTTAACTGTCCATTTTTCAGTGCCGCCACCTAAATCTGGAATTTTATCAACAGAAAGAACACCGATTTTCATGTAACTGGCTCTATCAGCAAAAATAATCTCATCTTTTCCATCATTATCAACATCTGCGATAACAAATTTTATAGGTCTTAAATTAATTCCATTCCCTGGAACAATTGGAGTTGAAGCATTAGGTAAAAATCCACCTAAACCATCGGAAACACCCATATCATCTCCAGTTCCAGAATATTCATAGACTAAAATTCTTGGTAATTCTGGATAAGGTGAATAGTTGACAGGAGCCCAATAAATCTCTGGCTTGCCATCTTTATCAACATCACCCCATGCAAAAGCAGGCCAAGTATTTTGTTTGCTTAATGGTGCTGTTGCAGACCAAACTGAATCCCATTTTGAGGTTGTTTTGTTCCATTCGAATTTATAAAGTCTTGGAATTAACTCGTAAGGTCCATCAACCATGTTGGTATTGCAAGCATAAATTTCTGTTTTACCATCTTTGTCAAAATCAACACCTGCAATTACGCCACCAAAACCTCTTTCCTTTTTTGATGGCTCAGTAATTTCTGCTGTTCTTTTAAATAATTGTGCAGAAACCTGAATTGAAAAAATAAAAGATAATACTACCAAAAAGTAAAAACGATTTTTCATTAAAGCCTCCTCTTTTTAGTTTAATGATATTTTAGTAAAGAAACTTAAATCTGGAAAATGAAAAGATGATATATGAATTTACATCTCAATATTTTTTACAACATACTTTTCAGCTATTTGTAAAGCACTACACAAATGGGTGTTTTTAAAGAACTTTTCAAAAGCGGTTTCATTATAAGGAAAAATCTTATTTACTACAAATTTTATGTTTAAAGGTTTTAATTATGAATTTATTCTAAATATATTTGAAAAGTAAAATTTTAGCTGAGGGATATTTGAAAATTTTAGTTACTGGTGGGGCTGGTTATATCGGTTCTCATTTTGTTCATTATCTTGTAGAAAATAAACATCAAGTTTGTGTTATTGATAATTTGTCGCGTGGACATATTGAATCAATACCATCAAATGTTGTTTTTAAGAAAATTGATCTTTTAGAATTTCAAAATCTTAAAAGTGCAATTGCAGATTTTTCACCTCAAGCTGTAGTTCACTTTGCCGCTTTTGCTTATGTAGGTGAATCTGTCGAAAAACCAGAATTGTATTATCAAAATAATGTTGTTGGAAGTTATAATTTAATTCGTGCCGTTGCTGAACTTGGAATTAAAAATTTTGTCTTTTCATCAACTTGTTCAATTTATGGCAATCCTAATAATATCCCTATAAGTGAAGATGAACTATCAAATCCAATTAATCCTTACGCAAATACAAAATTGATAATAGAAATTTTATTACGCGATTTTGAAAAAGCATTCGGATTAAAAAATATTTGCCTTCGTTATTTCAATGCTGCGGGCGCAAATCCAAATGGTTTAATAGGTGAAAGTCATTTTCCAGAACCACATTTGATTCCATTAGTTCTTTTTACTGCACAAAAAAAGAGAGAGAAAATTTTAGTTTTTGGAAATGATTATGAAACTCAAGATGGAACTTGTATTCGGGATTATATTCATGTAAATGATCTTGCAGATGCACACTTAAAAGCTTTGCAATATTTAATTGATGGTGGAAATTCTACAATTATAAATTTAGGAACTGGATTTGGGAATTCTGTTTTGGAAATAATTGAAAAAGCAAAAAAAATTACCGGGAAAGAAATACCATTTGAAATTGTAGGAAGAAGAGAAGGTGATCCGGCAATTCTTGTTGCAGATAATAAAAAAGCAAAAGAAATATTAAATTGGAATCCAAAATTTGGAATTGATGAAATAATTAAAACAGCTTGGAACTGGCATCAAAATCAAAAATATTAATGAGGTTAAATGGAATTTAAAAAAACTTTTATAGAAGATTTACTAGTAATAAAACCAGATATTTTTCCTGATGAGCGTGGTTATTTTTTTGAATCTTTTAACAAAAAAAAATATGAAGCCGGTGGAATAGAATTTCAGTTTGTACAGGATAATGTTTCAAAATCTAAAAAAGGAACGGTTCGAGGATTGCATTATCAAGTTGGTGAATATGCTCAAGGTAAATTGTGCTCTGTAATTTTTGGTAAAGTTTTAGATGTTGCTGTTGATATTCGTTTTGGTTCACCAACATTTGGAAAATATTTTTCAATTGAATTAAGCGAAGAAAATAAATTTCAATTATGGATTCCACCCGGATTTGCTCATGGATTTTCTGTTTTGAGTGATGAAGCAATTTTTAGTTACAAATGCACAAACTTTTACAATAAAGATTCTGAAAGATCAATAATTTTTAACGATGAAGACTTGAACATCGATTGGAAAGTTGAAAATCCAATTGTTTCTGAAAAAGACCTGAGGGCAATTTCATTTAAACAAATTAATAAAGAATTCATCTATCAAAGGAGGGCAAAGTGAAACTTTCTGTTATTGGAACTGGCTATGTTGGTTTAGTCAGCGGAACTTGTTTTGCCGAAATGGGCAATCATGTTATTTGTGTTGATAATAATCAGCAAAAATTAAATGCTTTAAAAAATGGTCAAGTTACAATTTATGAACCTGGTTTAGAAATTTTATTTCATCGAAATATTGAAAAACAAAGATTAACTTTTACTGACGATTTAAAATTTGCAATACAAAATTCTGATATAATTTTTTTATGCTTGCCAACTCCACAAGATGAAGATGGCTCCGCAGATTTAAAGTATGTTTTCGGTGTTGCCAAAAACATTGGGAAAATCTTAAAAGAAAATAATGACAAAGATTACAAAATAATAGTAAACAAAAGCACCGTTCCTGTTGGAACGTCAAAAGCAGTAACAAATATTTTATCTGAATTCGGAATTAAAAATTTTGACGTCGTTTCCAATCCAGAATTTTTACGTGAAGGTTTTGCAGTTGAAGATTTTATGAAACCAGATAGAATTGTTATTGGCTCAAATAGTAAAAAAGCTTTTGAGATAATGAGAGAGTTATATGAACCATTTGTGCGTCAAGGAAATCCAATTTTGGAAATGAATCCAGAAAGCAGTGAAGTAACTAAATACGCCGCCAACTCATATCTCGCAATGAGAATTACATTTATGAACGAACTTGCAAACTTTTGTGAAAAAGTTAGTGCTAATGTAGATTTAGTTCGAAAAGGTATGGGTGCAGATTCAAGAATTGGAAAAAGATTTTTATTCCCCGGAATTGGTTATGGCGGTTCTTGTTTTCCAAAAGATGTTAATGCTCTAATTAAGACATCAGAAGAATTTAATTCACCAATTAAGTTATTAAAAGTTGTTGATGAAGTTAATCGTCAACAAAAATTAGTTCTCGTTAAAAAATTATTACAGCATTTTAATAACGATATTAAAAACAAAAAAATTGCTATTTGGGGATTAGCATTCAAACCAAATACTGATGATATGCGTGAAGCTCCTTCAATTTATATCATTAAAGAATTAAATAAACTTGGTGCTAAAGTTTCAACTTATGACCCAGCTGCAATGGAAAATGCAAAATTTTATGTTGATGAAATTCCTGAGTATTGTAATGAACAATATGAGCCATTAAATAATGCAGATGCACTTTTAATTCTAACAGAATGGAATGAATTTCGTAATCCAGATTTTGACAAGATGAAATCATTATTAAAAAATCCTTTGATATTTGACGGAAGAAATATTTTTGATATTGAAAAGATGGAAGAACTTGGATTCATTTATTACAGCATCGGAAGAAAAGTTGTTGGATTATAAATAATTAAAAATGGTGCCACATTGAATTAACCCAAATGTGGCATCAATGTTAACCATTTAAGATTTTTTCGTAGTATTCAATATACTGTGGAATAATATTTTTTTTATCAAAAAATTTTTCTGCACGTTCACGTGAGTTTTTAGAAAATGTTAAATATTTCTTTTCATTCTTTAATAAATCAATTGTGTATTTAGACATTCTTTCAATATCACCAATCTCTGCAATAAAACCAGTTTCATTATGAATTACTAATTCAGGCAATCCACCAACAGAAGAACTGACTACCGGTTTTCCACAAGCCATTGCTTCAAGTGCTGATAAACCAAAACTTTCAGATTGAGAAGGCAATAAAAATAAATCTGCGGCATTTAAAATTTCTGTAAGTGCATCTTGCTTCCCAAGGAAAAAAACATTTTGGTGAATTCCTAATTCACGTGATAATCTTTCACATTCACTTCTATCTGGGCCATCGCCAACTAAAATCAATTTGGTTGGAATTTCTTTATTAACTTTTTCTAAAATTCTAATTACATCAGGAACTCTTTTTACTGGTCTAAAATTAGAAGTGTGAACTAAAACTTTTTCACCATTTGGAGCGATATGTTTTCTGAATTCAATGCTTGAATGTGGTTTATAAATTTCTAAATCTATGAAATTGTAAATAACTTCAATATTTTTTTGAACATTATAATTAGTCAATGTTTTTTCTTTTAAAAATCTTGATACAGCTGTAACTCCGTCACTCTCTTCTATACTGAATTTTACTATTGGCATAAATGAAGGTTCTAAACCGACTAAAGTTATGTCAGTTCCATGCAATGTTGTTATAAATTTAATGTTTTTATTTACTTTGTGTAAAACTTGTCTTGCAAGATATGCACTTATAGCGTGAGGTATTGCGTAATGAACATGCATCAAATCAAGGTTTTCATATTCAATTACTTCGAGCATTTTGCTTGTCAAAGAAAGGCAATAAAGTGAATGTTCAAACAAAGGGTAATTGCTCATTTCCACTTCATGATAATAAATATTTTCTACAAAACGATTTAAACGATGCGGCATTGCATAACTTATAAAATGAACTTGATGACCAAGCTTTGCAAGTGATAAGCCTAATTCCGTTGCAACTACTCCACTGCCGCCATAAGTTGGATAACAAGTAATTCCTATTTTCATTTTTATCTCTTTTAATTTTTATATTAGAAACAACTTTAATTACATATTAGGTTCAACAAGCATTAGAAAACTAATGAAAATTCTTTTAATAGGTCATTCTATAATTGATAATATTGATAATAAAACTTTACCAGGTGGAGTTTTTTATTCAATACTTGGATTTTTGTTAAACATGAACCCTCAAGATGAACTTTATGTTGTTACAAGTTGGAATAAAAAATATTACTCTTTATTCGAGAAATTATATTCAAAAGTAAATCAAAAATATTTTCAATACTTTGAAGAAATGCCTGAAGTCTTTTTAGATACATCTGGAAATGAAGAAAGAAGAGAAGTATATAAAAACATTTCATCAACATTAAACATAGATTTAATAAATGATTTAAATTCATTTGATGGAATTTTAATAAATATGATTACTGGATTTGATATTTCTTTGCAACAATTAAAAACATTAAGAAAAAATTATGATGGTAAAATTTATTTTGACATTCATTCGCTTGCTCGTGGAATTGATAAAAATATGAATAGAAATTTTAGACCAATTCCAAATGTAGAAGAATGGCTAAGTTGTATTGATATACTTCAGTGCAACAATAATGAACTTCAAACAATTTTTCAGGGTGAAGAAAATAATGCAGCTAAATTTGTATTAAGTAGCGGTGTAAATATTTTGTTAATAACAAAAGCAGATAAAGGTAGTTGTGCTTATTTTTACGAAAACAATAAAATTAAAAAACTTGAAATGAATGCAATTAATGTTGAGACTTTAAATAAAATTGGTTGTGGTGATATTTTTGGTGCAACATTTTTTTACAATTATTTAAAAATTGAAGAAATAGAAAGCTCACTTTCAATAGCTAACGAAGCCGGGGCAAAAGCAGCTTCAACTAGAAAACTAACTATATTGATAAATTAAATTATGTTATTAACTGATATGATAAAAAAAAGAATTTTAATTATTGGTTCTAATGGAATGTTAGGACAAAGATTAACAGAATATTTTTCTAAACAAAAAGATGTTGAATTATTATGCACTTCTGCGGAGACTAAATCATTTATACCTGATATTGAATATCAACAACTTGATATAACTCAGAAAAATGAAGTAAAAAATATTATTACAAAATTTTTCCCTGATTTTATTATTAATGCTGCAGCATATACAAATGTTGATAAAGCTGAAACTGAAAGAGAGCTTTGCTGGAAAATTAATGTCAATGGCGTTGATAATATTGCATTTTATTCATGGACAATTGATTCACACTTAATTCATATTTCATCAGATTACATTTTCGATGGTAAAAATGGACCGTATACAGAAATTGATCTACCTAATCCAATTTCATATTATGGAAGAACAAAATTAGCTTCGGAAAATTCAATTAAAGCAAGTGGAACAAGGTTTACTATAATTCGTTCAAATGTTTTGTATGGACCTTCAAAATATGGAAGACCCGATTTTGTGAAATGGGTTTATAATTCATTAAAAAATTCTCAAAAGATTAAAATTGTTACCGATCAAATTAATAATCCAACTTATATTGATGATTTAGTGAATGGAATTTCAAATGTTATAAAGAATAAAAAAGAAGGAATTTATAATATCGGTGGTAAAGAACTTCTTTCAAGATTTGAATTCACAAAGATTATAGCAAAAATGTTTAATCTTAATACCGAATTAATTATTCCAATTCTAACAGAAGAATTAAATCAACCAGCAAAAAGACCTTTAAAATCAGGGTTAATAAACTTAAAAGCTGAAACCGAATTGAATTACAAACCAAAATCAATCATTGAAACTTTAGAGTTAATGAAAAAAGAACTTGAACTTGATTAATAATTCATTTGACAATTTAAAGTTTAATTCACAACTTTGAGAAGGGCAATAACAAATCACAAAGAAAAAGGAGGTCAAATGAAAAAAGTATTTGCTTCTATAGTATTTCTACTTTTTGCAGCTTCATTAACTTATGGACAAATTCAAATTCAAAGCGGAACATTTTTTTACAGCAAAGACAATCAAAATTATACTCTTCATGCAAATCAAGGAAAAAGAATCGTTGAATATGAAATTAGTTTTCCAAAACCATTTGATAAAAAACCTAAAGTTGTTTTAATACCTTCATTAATTGATGCTGAAAAAACGAGTCAGATTCGTTACAATTTAAAAGCATCAGGTGTTTCGCGAGATGGATTTGTGTTACTTGCAGAAGTTTGGGGCGATACCCAATTTAATGCAATAGGTGGTTTCTGGTTAGCTCATACTGAAGAATAAATTCTAATAACATATCTTTAAATAAATGTCAGACTAAACGAGTCGAAGTCTGGCATTTAAAATCTTTTCAAAAAATCAAAATATTTTGTTTTAATAAACATACATTTTTTATTTTGCAAATCATTTAATTCACATTTCTTTTCCACTTCCATTCGAAGGAGGTAATTATGATTTCACAACTTGTGAAACCAGAAATTCTTGATTTAATTCATCACAGAAGATTAATTGAATTAAAAGAAGTGCTGATAGATTGGCCTCCAGCGGATATTGCTGATCTGATTTTATCAATCGAAGAAGAAGAGCGGGCAATAATATTCAGATTGCTTCCAAAGGAATTAGCAGCAGATGTATTTGAATATTTTGATTTTGATACTCAACAA
The DNA here is from genome assembly GCA_029210465.1 of Stygiobacter electus. GTDB lineage: Bacteria > Bacteroidota > Ignavibacteria > Ignavibacteriales > Melioribacteraceae > Stygiobacter > Stygiobacter electus. Next base: position 50,848 of record JARGDL010000016.1, on the reverse strand, counting down.
CTTTTAATTGAACAACTTAGCAAAGAAGATATTGCCACAATTTTAAATGAAATGTCGGATGATGATAGAACAGCATTGTTTGAAGAAATGCCTCCAAATGTAGTCAAACAAATGATTGCAATTCTATCACCAGAACAAAAGAAAATAGCACAACAATTACTTGGCTATCCTGAATATAGTGTTGGTCGTTTGATGACACCAGACTATATTGCAGTTAAACAGGATTGGACAGTTCAACAAACACTCGATTACATCCGAGAGAATGGAAAAAACTCTGAAACCTTAAATGTCATTTATGTTATTGACGATAAAGGGCATTTAGTTGATGATATAAAAATTAGTGAATTCCTTTTAGCTCCTCTTGATCAAAAAGTTTACGACTTAATGAATTTTAATTTTGTCTCTTTAAAAGTAAATGATGATCAGGAAACCGCTGTTGAATTATTTAAAAAATATGATAGAGTTGCTCTTCCTGTTACAGATTCCAGTGGAGTTTTAATTGGTATAGTAACTATTGATGATATATTAGATATTGCAGAAGAAGAGGCAACTGAAGATATTCATAAATTTGCAGCTGTTGAAACATTAGAAGAGCCTTATCCCGATATTTCTCTATTAGGAATGATAAAAAAACGTGCAGGTTGGTTAAGCATATTATTTGTTGGCGAAATGTTAACTGCTACTGCAATGGGTTTTTTTGAAAATGAAATTCAAAAAGCAGTTATTCTTGCTTTATTTGTTCCTTTAATCATTTCAAGTGGTGGTAATTCAGGTTCACAAGCGGCAACATTAGTTATTCGTGCAATTGCTTTAGGTGAAATTACAATTAAAGATTGGTTCTTTGTTTTTAGAAGAGAATTAATTACTGGATTTATTTTGGGAACTATACTTGCTATTATTGGTTTTTTAAGAATATCAATTTGGCAAGCCGCTAGTGGTATGTATGGTGAACACTGGTTTTTAGTTGGCATGACAGTTAGTTTTTCTTTGATTGGAGTTGTACTATGGGGTACATTTATGGGTTCGATGCTACCAATAATTATTAAAAAATTAGGATTTGATCCAGCAGCTTCTTCAGCTCCATTTGTTGCTACTTTAGTAGATGTAACTGGATTAATAATTTACTTTTCTATCGCTCTGATTTTTTTGAGAGGAACATTATTATAGAATAAAAAACCCCGCAATTTTCAGCAGGGTTTTTATTATCACTATTTTTATTTTTTTATAAAGTTATTAGAATTAACCATGATTCATAAAAGTCGGGCAATTCATAATAAAATTTTTGAATTTGTTAAACGAATTTCTTTTTCCAATCTCTCATTAAAATTCCAACTATGATTAGTGCTATTCCAATTAATGCAATATTAATATATTGCTCACTATAGAAATAATGACCGCCTATTGCCATTGGTATGTTTTGCATTTCTACAGTTGTAAGCCCTTCTGAGTGTGCAACTTCAACTTTGTAACTAAAGTGAAGTAAAGCGTAAACTAATAATACTCCACCTTGAAGGAAACAAACTAAATCAACAATAGCAAACAATAAATTGGTTAATAATTTTTTCATGTTATCACAATTCATTTATAGTACCCCGGAGAGGAGTTGAACCTCCGACCAACGGTTTAGGAAACCGCTGCTCTATCCACTGAGCTACCGGGGCAGATATGAACAGCAATTTAATTAAACTATGAAATGAATTTAATTAAAATTATAGTTAATGTGAAAATTATTTTATGCAAAATTAATAATTTTTGTTTTAATAAAGATTTGATTCAACTTAATTAGCTTTTGCCCTCTCTTTTTAATTATTTTTGCAATGATTTTATGAACCATTAAAAAAGGAGAAACAAAAATGACAACGATAGTTGATGTTTGGGGACGCGAGATTTTAGACTCGAGAGGTAACCCTACAATTGAAGTTGAAGTTACACTAGAAAGCGGAATTGTTGGCAGAGCTGCTGTTCCGAGTGGTGCTTCTACTGGTGAAAATGAAGCTTGCGAACTTAGAGATGGCGATAAATCTCGTTATCTTGGCAAAGGTGTTCAAAAAGCAGTCGATAATGTTAATGATAAAATCGCTGATGAATTAATTGATTGGGATGTAACTGAACAAGTTGCAATAGATGAATTTCTAATCGAATTAGATGGAACTAAAAACAAATCTAATCTTGGGGCGAATGCAATTTTGGGTGTATCATTAGCTTGTGCAAAAGCTGCAGCAGAATTTTTTGAATTACCTCTTTACCGTTACATCGGTGGAACTAATGCAAGAACACTTCCAGTTCCTATGATGAATATTCTAAACGGTGGTAAACATGCAGATAATAATGTAGATTTTCAGGAATTTATGGTTATGCCTGCTGGGGCTCCAACTTTTAAAGAAGCTCTTCGATACGGTGCAGAAGTTTTCCATTCTTTAAAATCAGTTCTTAAAGGAAAAGGATATAATACTGCAGTTGGTGATGAAGGTGGTTTTGCACCAAATCTTAAATCAAACGAAGAAGCAATTACTGTTATTCTTGAAGCTATTGAAAAAGCTGGCTTGAAAGCTGGTAAAGATGTTTTTATTGCTTTGGACCCAGCCGCAAGTGAAATGTGGGATAATGAAAAGAAACAATATTATTTCTTTAAATCTGATAAATCATACATGTCGCCAGAAAAAATGGTTGATTACTGGGTTAGTTGGATTAAGCAATATCCAATTATTTCTCTTGAAGATGGTATGGCAGAATTTGACTGGGATGGTTGGAAATTATTAACTGATAAAGTTGGTAATAAAATTCAATTAGTCGGTGATGATGTGTTTGTAACAAATACTGAATTCCTTGCTCAAGGAATTGAAAAAGGAGTTGCAAATTCAATTCTTGTTAAAGTAAATCAAATTGGTACTTTAACAGAAACCTTGAATGCAATTGAAATGGCAAAACGTGCTGGCTACACTTCAGTTATTTCACATCGTTCGGGTGAAACAGAAGATACGACAATTGCTGATTTAGCTGTCGCTACAAATTGTGGTCAAATTAAAACTGGTTCTGCTAGTAGAACAGATCGAATAGCTAAATACAATCAGTTATTAAGAATTGAAGAAGAATTAGCTACTACTGCTATTTTCCCTGGCCTTTCAGCGATTAATTATAAAGGATAAATAAAATTATACCCCCGATTTTTCGGGGGTTTTTTCTTTAAAGTGAAAAGTTATGAATAATCAAATTCAATCTATAAATCAGTTAATCAAAAAAAATAAAATTGAATTCATTGACTTAAAAGCAATTGATCTTTCTGGAAGATTGCATCACATTTCTTTACCAGTTCATGATAAAATTATTGAAAAAATTATTAAAGATGGTGTTGGCTTTGATGGTTCTAGCTATGGATTAAGAAAAGTTGAAAATAGTGATATGATTCTAATTCCAGATTTAAACACAGCCGTTATTGATATTTTTAGAGATGCACCGACTTTGAGTTTTTATGCTAATATTATTTTAGCAAATGAAAAACGTTCACGCTTTGAGCAAGATGCAAGATATATTGCAAGAAAAATTGAAGATTTATTATTAAAAGAAACTGGTTGCGATAAATCTTGGTGGGGACCTGAATTTGAATTTTATATTTTTTCAGATGTTGAATATGATACAAGAACATCTCAATCTTATTATAAAATTGAACATGCAGAAGAGTTTTATAAAAAAGCATATCATGCAGCTAATCCATTTGATATTTATGACGATTTCAGAGATGAAGCGTGTAAAATACTTTCCCGTTATGGATTAAAAATTAAATATCATCATCATGAAGCAGGTGAAAGAGGCCAACAAGAAATTGAAACTTACTTTTCTGATCTTTTAACTACAGCAGATAATATAATAACTGCGAAATATGTCTTGTTTAATTTTGCAAGGCAAAAAAACTTATACATTACATTTATGCCAAAACCAATGTATCAACAAGCCGGAAATGGATTACATCTTCATTTGTATTTAACCAAAAATGGGAAAAATGCTTTTTATAAAAAAGATGGTTATGGCAATTTCAATGAGTTTGGTTTTTATTTCATAGGTGGTATACTAAAACACGCACCTGCAATTTCTGCTTTTGCAAATCCATCAACTAATTCTTATAAAAGATTGGTACCTGGTTTTGAAGCTCCTGTTGCATTGACTTTTGGAATGGGAAATCGAGCAAGTGCAATTAGAATTCCAAAATATGTTAATGATCCAGATGTTACACGTTTTGAATATCGTCCACCAGATGCAACAATGAATCCTTATTTTGCAATGAGTGCAATAATTTTAGCTGGTATCGATGGCGTTAAAAATAAAATAAATCCTGCCAAAGAAGGGTTTGGTCCTTATGATAAAAATTTTCTTGAAGACGATTTACATAAAATTAAATTACTACCTCGAAATTTAGAAGAAGCACTTGATGCATTGGAAAATGACCATGAATTTTTAAAGAGAGGTAATGTTTTTACTGATGAATTGTTACAACAATGGATAAATACAAAACATGAAGAAATTAAATCAATCAATACAATGCCTCATCCATTTGAATTTAAGATGTATTTTAATTTATAAATTTTATGCTAAATAATTTTTATTTCTGCACTCTGAATTCTACACTCTTAACTTAAGTTTATGTTTGGTGAATTAGCTGCTTTAATAACTGCATTTTTATGGTCAATGACTTCAATTGTCTTCTCAGAAGCGTCACGTAAAGTTGGTTCTGTTTATGTAAATGTTACAAGAATGATTTTTGCTTTTATTTATCTTTCAACTACATTAATTATTTCTCAAGTTTCTTTTAATCTTTCCACTATACAAATTATTTATTTAGTTATTAGTGGTTTTATCGGATTAGTTTTTGGTGATACATTTTTGTTTAATGCATATCGGTTAATCGGTGCAAGATTAAGTATGCTTGTTATGTCTTCTTCACCAGCATTTGCAGCGCTCTTAGCTTTCATTTTTTTAGGTGAAAAAATTTCTTTTATAGGAATTTTAGGAATAATTATAACAATTGCAGGAATTTCATTAGTTGTTCTTCAAAGAGAAGAAAGACCAACATCAAAATATAAAGTTGATTGGAACGGAATATTTTATGCATTACTCGGTTCTATTGGTCAAGCTGTTGGATTAATTTTTGCAAAGTTTGCTTTTAATATTGGAGAGATCAATGGATTTGTTGCAACTTTTGTTAGAATTAGTGCAGCATTAATTTTAATATTACCAATGACAATTTTTACAAATCGTTATGCACATCCAATAATAATCTTCAAAGAAAATAAGAAAGGATTATTATTTACATTAATTGGTTCTTTTATTGGTCCATATTTGGGAATTACATTTAGCTTAATTTCTATATCACATACAAAAATTGGAATAGCTTCAACAATAATGGCAACTGTACCAATTTTAATGTTGCCTATGGTTTACTTTTATTATAAAGAAAAATTATCATGGGTTTCAATTTTGGGTGCATTTTTAGCAGTTGGTGGTGTTGCTTTATTGTTTTTATTCTGAAATTCTTTTATAAAATTATTTGTCTTCAATGTGAGCATGAAATAAATCACACGTTTAATCTTTTAGAAGCTGTAATTTCACTTCAGTAGTAAATTAAAAAACGAATCAATTTGTAACATTTTCTCTAAATGAGACTAAAAAAAATAATTAAAGTTTATTTTAGAATATTTTTTAGAAATTTAGTTGGCATTTAGATTGACGTTAGCTTCTTTTAAAAAAAGAATACCATAATGGAATTAACAGAAATAATATTAAGCATTTTGTTCTTAAGTGGATTTTTATTTTTTATAGTGGTTACTTTCTCTTATGCAATTTCTAAGAGTAAGTCAAAAGCAAATAAACATACAAAAGTAAATTATGAACATCGTCCAATTAAAATTATAAATCAAAAAATAAGATTTGAAAATCAAAATACTACTGTAAGAGAAAAATATTCATCCGAAATGAAACAAAGAGAGCTAAATGCACCAAATGTAAATCAAGTTCAAAATTCTCCTAAAATCATTAAAATAGCTACTTCTAAAAATTCATCATTTACTATTGAAGAAATTGAAGAAAGAAAGAAAAATGGTAATGGTTCTAGATACTCAATAATAAATGATAAGATAAATAAAATTAAAATAAAAGCAGCTAATTTTTATTTATAATCCTCCTTAATTAATAACGACTTTTAATCTTTTTAGAGACTGGTACAACTACCAGTCTTTTTTTGATACTTCCATTAAAAAAGTGAATTTTTTTTGTAATCCTACCAGTAATTTATTGTTCACTCAAACTTATATTAGTAAAGATTTTTTTATGTTTTAAGAAAGTTTGATCATTCCAAAATTTTGGGATCACTTGGGGGATGATCCAATTAAAATTTATTTGGGGAGGTATCCAGAATACTTGGGGTAATAAGTCCCACATCATTCAACAGATGTGGGACTTTTTTTTAAGCTTTCATTCTTTCCCCTTTTTCTTCTTTAATGAAAATCCAACCGACTACTTTTCCAATATCAATTGTTTCAAAATTATTCCAATATTTTTTAGTTCTTACATGCATTGAACTTGTATCATTTGGATTTATTGATTCAGCTTCATTGATTATAGCATTTAATCTTTGTTGCCAAACAATCATATTTTTTACTCTCAAATCAACCCAGCCATCATTTGCCCATAAATTAATACTTGTTTCATTAATATCTAATTCGTTTTCACCTCTGAATGGGGGAATTTTTATTTCGTTGCCGCGTAATAATTTTTTACCATCTGGGAAAAGTATAGGAATACCAATAGAGATGATTTCATTTTTTAATTTTTCATTTTTCTTTAAGTATTCAAAACATCCTTCAGATAATTTTTCTGGTTTTTGATTAACAATATTTTTCATTGAGCCGAATACATTTTTCAAAATGTTAATTTCATGTAAAAGTTTGGATAGTCTTGGTGGTCCTAGTAATTCAAACGCAACACTATTAACATTATGAATTTTTTCAAGTTCATCGAGTTTATCAACAGCCCAGTGTTGCAAATATCCAGCTCTGTAAGTTGGTTCTAATGTTGCATTATCGAGTGCATTAATTATATCATGACCAGTATTTCCACCTTTAATTTCAAAAATTACATCATCAGCAATTTCTTCTGGAGTAACATATTCCATTTGTCCCTGTGCAGTTATTGCTTCGAATTCGCCGCGAGAAAAGGTACCATTTTCACCAGTATCAATAAAAACACATTTTAAGTTTTCGCCAGTTGGAAGAAATTTATTTTCAAGTTTTAGCTGGAACTTATTTTCAAGATTGATTGCATTTTCAAAAGGAACATTAATTAATTCAATAGGTTTTCCACCTTTTTTAATTTCGCCGAATTCTATTCTTTTCCAGGCAATTGCAGCTGTGGGTTTAATTTCTTTCGTAATTGGTGCATCTGGAGTTCTGCCCATTAAAAAGAGTAATAAAGTATGAGCCCCAGCAACAGATGATTTGCTAAGTAAAACACGGGATGGTTTTTCTTCACTATGTGTATATGGAATATTTAATCCCATTCCGCCAGTACCACTAGTTCCAATTTTAATATAAATTTCTGTATTAGCATGATGCATAGAGTTATACATTATTTGAACATGTCTTATTAGTTGAGGAACGTAAAGTGTGCATATTAATTTTTCAGTTTCTGTAATTATTTCTTCTTTGGCTGGATTTTTTTGAATTAATTTATTGATTTTTCTATAAGTTGAATATAAATCTTGATATGCAATTCCAGTTGCAGTGTTAATACAATCAATTACAATTTCTGGTTTGAATTCATTCATTAGCTTGAAAATGGAAGAGTTTTGTAGAATATCTTCGTTCAGTTCTTCCATCGTATCTTGCATTAAGATTTTTCTTGTATCAGAATTTTCAAGAAGAGAAAGACGATCTGAATCTTTGAATTCATATCGCACAAAAATATTTCCCCACCAAGGAACAAAATAATCATTTGGTTTATTAGGGAATTCAGCTTGTAACTTATTTACAGCATCTTCAGCTTCTTCTTTTTTTAATGAAGTAACAATTATCCTTTTTGGTTTTTCAGGCACAATTTTTCTTATAACAGCGTTTCCAACTAAACCCCATCCGCCTAAAACTAATACTGTTTTGTTTTGAATGTTCATATTTTCCTCGAGAAAAGTTTTAAAAATATTTTTCAACGTTAAATTAGTTTATAATAACTGCGAGAGCAAGAAATAAAAATATTGTAGTAAATTAAATTATTTTGTTAAACAGAAGAGCTTTGTTAATTTTGCGTAAGACTAAATTAAAGAATAAAAATGAAAATTTGTGAAATCCTAAAAGTTGAAAGTATTATACCTTCAATGAATAGCACTGATAAAGAAAGTGCAATTAAAGAATTAGTATACTCATTTAAAGATGATCCAAGAGTAAAAGATGTTGATGAGGTTTATCATGCAGTAATTGAAAGAGAAAAAATAATGTCAACTGGTGTGGGAAAAGGTTTTGCTATTCCTCATGCAAAGACAAATGCAGTGAATGAAATAATTGCTGCATTTGGAAAGTTGGATACACCAATTGATTTTCAATCTTTAGATGATCAACCTGTTAAATTAATTTTTTTATTAGTAGGCAAAGAGAATTTAGTTGGTCCTCATATTAAACTTTTAAGCCGTTTATCAAGAATGATGAATCTTGATGAGTTTAGAGAAAATCTTGCTAATGCAAAGACAGCAGAGGAAATTTATAATTTATTTGAAACAGAAGAAAAACAATACTTTGAGAATTCATGATTAAAGCTATAACCGGAACAAAAGATATCCTTCCTTCAGAAATTTCCAAATGGTATTTTTTAGAATCAATTGTAAAAAAAAAATTATCGAATTTTAATTACAAAGAAATAAGAACTCCAATTTTTGAAAACACAACTTTATTTGCAAGAGGAATTGGCGAAGGAACCGATATTGTAAGTAAAGAAATGTACACATTTTTAGATAGAAGCGGCGAAAGCATTACATTACGTCCCGAACTTACAGCAAGCGTTGTTCGTGCTTTTATTGAACATTCACTTGAAAAGAAACAAAGTTTAAATAAATTTTTTTATATCGGCCCAATGTTTCGTCAGGAAAGACCGCAAGCTGGCCGCTATCGTCAATTTCATCAATTCGGTGCTGAAGCTTTAGGAAGTAATGATCCACTTCTTGATGCTGAAATGATAATTATCGCCTACGATATTCTTAGTGAATTGGGTTTAAAAAATCTTGAAGTAAAAATTAATTCACTTGGCGTTCCTTCTGAAAGAGAAGTGTATAAAAATGAATTAAAAGAATATTTGAAAAATCATTTTTCAAAACTTTCTGAGGAGAGCAAAAAAAGATTTAATACAAATGTTTTGAGAATTTTTGATAGTAAAGATGAACGTGATATTGAAATAATGAAAAAGGCTCCTTTATTAATTAATTATTTAAATGAAGAAAGCCTTAATCATTTTGAAGTTGTAAAATCAACATTGAAAAATGCAAAAATTAATTTTGTGGTTGATTCATCACTTGTTCGTGGATTAGATTATTATACTCATACAACTTTTGAAATTGTAAGTGGAAGTGTAGGTTCTCAGAGTGCATTATGTGGCGGTGGAAGGTACAATGGTTTAATAAAAGAACTTGGAGGTTCAGATTTACCCGGTGTTGGGTTTGCCGCTGGTATGGAAAGAATTCTTTTGGCGTGTGAAAATGAAAATATTCTAAATTTACCAGAAGATAAAATTGATTTGTATATCGTTACTTTAGATAAATCAAAAAGTGATATTTCATATAAAATTGCAGTTGAGCTAAGAAGAAAGAATAAAATTGTTGAACTTGATTACCTTTCAAGAAGTGTGAAAGCTCAAATGAGAGAAGCAAATAAATTCAATGCTAAATTTGTTTTATTTGTTGGTGGCGAAGAATTAAATAACAATGAAGTCATTTTGAAGAATATGATTGACGGTACACAAGAAAATATTTCACTAAGTGATATAGACAAATTATTATACAAATTAGGTGAATAATTGCCACTTAGAAAACCAAAAGATATTCCTAAAATTCCAAAAACAAGAAAGAAAAATGCACAATCTGCTTTGGAAGCAATTCCTTCTAAGAAACCTGATAAACAAGAATTTACATGTAAAATTTATTTCAAGTATGATCCTAAAATTAAAAAGCAGTTCATAGCGTTTTTAATTGAAACAGTAGTTGAATTTACAGCTTTTGCTTATGAAGTTTCAGTTGATATTATAAGAGAGAAAAATGTGATAAATCTTATCATCATGGGCTTAAAAGCTAAAATGGATACAGTCCCTCAAATTATGCCAGCACAAAGTGAAAATCTTTTTGAAGATTTATTTGGTAATTACACAATTAATATTGTTAAACAGGATGGAGCAATAAATTCGGCTGAAATAAAAGTTAATTTGATTAATAAGTCTATCGATATTATTAAAAAGTATTTACCAAAAAAGAAAAACAATAGACAATTTTGTGAAATCGTAGTTGATGAAGATAAATTCACATTCCCGGAAAAATAAATGCAAAAAATAATAGGAAGAAAGCCAGTATTAGAAGCCATTAATTCCGGTGCTGAACTTGAAGTAATTTATATTGCTTTTGGTCAACATGGGGAAGCAATCAATCGAATTTTTTCAGCGGCAAAAAAAAATAAAATAAAGATTACGCAACTTTCAACTCAAAAATTTAATTCAATTGCAAAAATAGAAGATTCACAAGGTGTTGTTGCAATTAAATCATCACAAAGATATTATTCACTTGAAGAAATTATAATCGAATCACAAAAATCAAAATTTCCACTTTTACTTTTACTTGATACAATTCAAGATCCGCAAAACTTAGGTGCAATTTTTAGAACCGCTGAATGTGCAGGTGTAGATGGAGTAATTATTACAACTAATCAAAGTTCACCAATTACAGAAACTGTTGAAAAAATTTCTGCTGGTGCTGTTTCTTATCTTAAAATTTGCAAAGTTCAAAATCTTGTTCAAACGATTGATGAGCTTAAAAAGAATAATTTTTGGATTGTTGGTACACACTTAAATGGGGATAGATTTTATAATCAACTTGATTATAAAATGCCTGTTGCCTTAGTTATGGGAAATGAGGAAAAAGGAATTCGCAAACTCGTTGCAGAGCATTGCGACTTCCTTGTTAAAATTCCTATGAAAGGGAAAATTGATTCCTTAAATGTATCGGTTGCAACTGGAGTTGTTTTGTTCGAAATTTTGAAAAACAGAAATTCATAAATCAATTTTACAATTAAGATAATCTTTACAAATTTTTTTCATTGCTGTATTAGCTGAATTAAAAGCCCAAATAATTGAACCACCTTTAGAACCAGCAGTTAAATCACCGGTTAAAAATAAACCTTGTACAGAAGTTTCGTAATGTTCTTTCAAAACTGGAGATTCACCATCAAATTCAATTCCTAACATTTTTAAAAAGTTATCTGGTGTTGTGCCGCCAAGAGCATAAACAACATAATCAAAAATTTCTTCACCAAATTTTTCTTCTTTAAATTTTACAAAAGGTTTACCATTATTATCTGAAAGAGATTCAATATTACTTTCTCGTAAAATTCTCAACTTACCTTCACGTTCAAGCTCTAAAATACTTTCTTGATTAATTTCATTCATCCTATTGAAATTTGCACGACGATAGCTTAAAGTAACATCATTTCCATTTTGAACTAGGAATTGACAATATTCTGACGCAGAATCTCCGCCGCCAACAACTATCACTTTTGAGTTTTTAATTTCAACTGAAGTTACATCAAATAAAGCTTTATCTTTTAATGAATGTGGAATTTTGTATTCAGGTTTATTTGGTTTTCCAAGAATTCCAATTGCAATTGTTACAATTTTTGCATGGTATTGATTTTTATCTGTATAAATAATAAAAGATTTATCTTCATTTTGATGTAATTTCCAAACGGTTTCATTGTATTGAACTGTTAAATTATTTTCATTAATTGCCTTGTCCAAATATGAAATTGTTTCATGTTTAGTTAAATCTGGAATGCACATTACGCCGGTGCATTTTGCTTCAAAACCTTTATAGTTAGCAGTAACCAACTTTGAATCAGGATAATATTTTTTTATTGTGAAAGAATGCTCTTCAGCTTTTTCGATAATTAAAATTTTTGAAGAATCAATTCCAGCTTTATGAGCTTCAACTGCCATACTTATTCCAGCAGGGCCAGCACCTATTACAAGTAAGTCGTACATTTTTTCTCCTTTTTATAAATCATAACAAATTATAAATAAAATTAATTCGATTTTGTTAAATTAGATAAATAAAACTGAAAAGAGATGCAAACTTTTGAATATTCCATTATATCAAAATTTTTTTATCGATACATTAACATAATAATTACCATATTTTTACTTTTATTTACAATTGTTTCATTATATGTTTCTTTTCAAAAATGGTATTTTATTTTTTTAGTAATATTTAATTTGGTTGTAATAGTTTTATTAAATAGATCATACTTTTATTCATATAAAACTTTGCCATTTAAAATTACTTCTGATGAAGAAAAAATCATTTGTTCAAAATTTTTTATGTCAAAAAAAGAAGTTGTAATTTTTTACAAAGATATAAATTCAATTTCAGGTGGGATTTTTTCTGGTATGCCGATGCGTGCAGTTTATTTAACAGATTCAAAAGGAAATTTAATAAGTTTTTATTCTCATGTTGGTAAGTTTAATGAATTATTAAAGACAATTTTAAGAAATGTTACTGATGAAGTTTATAATTTACAATTAGAAAAATTAAAAAAGATAAGTTCTTTGAATTGAAAAGATTAAAAAGTGTGTCAGTCCTCGTCATGCAAAGACTGACACATTAAAATTATTTTCCGTAAACAAGAATTGCATCTTTAGCTTGTTTTGCAATTCTGAATTTAACAACCTTTTTAGCAGGAATTGAAATTGGTTCACCAGTTTTTGGATTTCTACCTTGTCTTGCTTTTCTTTGAACAAGAACTAGTTTACCTAAACCTGGAATTGTGAATGATTTTTTAGCTTCTTTGTAAGAAAGATGAACTAATTCTGTTAAAAATTGACCGGCTACTTTTTTAGTTACGCCAGTTTTTTTTGAAAGATGGTCAATAATTTGTGTTTTTGTCATTGCCATTTAAGTTGCCCTTTATTTTATGGTGAAAAATTTCATTTGAAATTTAATATTTTTTCTTTTGAAAACAAATAGTTTTTATCTTTTTTATAAAACTTTTGTTATAAAAATTTAATTATCGTTAAGCATTTAATATAGTTTAATTAATCTGGAAATTTTTATGTTATTACTTTCGAAAAAAGAATCTTCAAATTCTTTTGCATATTTTTTTTGTAGTACTAAAGTTTTGATATTTATTTTATTGGTTATAATTAATACTTCAATTTTGTCACAAGATAAAAATAATGTTAGTTCAAAAAAAGATTCTACATTGTTAAAAGATGTACAAAAAATTGATACACTTGTAAATAAAAGGGAAAAACAATTATCGGTAAAAGATATTTCAATTTTGAGTGATGATTTTTTAGAATACAAAATTGAAAAAAACAAAATTGAAAATGTTGATTACCTAATATTTTCAGATGTGTTTAATAATCATAGTTTTATTTATGATAAGAACCTTTCGTCGTTTGGAACGCCAAATCAATTAACTTTATATGGTCAGCATTCAAATAAAATATCATTTTTACAAGATGGAATCGAAATTAACAATAGGTTTAATTCAAATTTTGATATAAATAATTTATTATCTGAAAATGTAAGCCAAATTGAAATAATTCCAATTTCACGTTCATTTTTATTTGGTACAACAAACATATCTTCAATCAATTTCTGCACATTTGAACCTAAAACAAATAAACCTTTTTCGCGTTTAAAATTTTTTCAAGGCTCAGATGAAGAAGGTTTTATTGATGGAATGATAAATTTATTTCCTTATAAAAATCTTATCACTTTTTTTGAAATATCAAATCAATCTTACGATGGAAGATATTCAAACTCATCTTTTTCCAATTGGAAAGGTGTTTTTCGAGTAAAATATATTTATTCAGAAAAATTAAATTTTACATTTTCTTACTTTCATTTAAATAATTCAATTCAGCTTAATGGTGGTATTGATGCCGATAGTATTCGTCAAATTACAGATGAACAAAATTTTGATAATATAGCATTTAATAATGTTTTAGCTCCAATTAGATTTTATAATAAATATCTAACTACTGAAAATGATAAAATAATATTGCAAACTTTGGCAAAACTTTCAGATAATAATTTAACCAAGATTAGTTTCTTTTATCAAAATGAAAAAAATTTCTTTAGGCAAAATGTGATTGGAAATTTGCAAACAAATGTATTCCCAATAAAAAGAGAAAATTATTCATTGTCGAAAGGGTTTAATTTAATCAGCAATTTTTCGTTTGGTGATTTGGATTTATTTATCTATTCAAATTTTGAAAGAAATCAACTGAATTCACAAGTCTTTAATAAACAAAATTTATTATCCTTTTTTAATGTATCAACTGGTGTTACTTATAAAATTTTTAATTTTGCAAAACAATCAATCTTTGCAAAGTTTTTAACTCAGGCACAATCAACTTATTTGGGTGTTGGGACTGATTTTAATATAACAATTACTACACCAATAAAATTATATTTTGGTTTTGCATCTTATAAAAATCCAATGAACTTTATTGAGCGAAGATTTGCACTTAATAAAAACTGGAGCGATGAATCCAACATTAAAACTTTTGAATCAAAAATTTTTTATACATCTGCAAATATGATTTTGAACATCGGTTATTTTTATTTAATGAATGACAATTTTTTACTCCCTGCGTTAATCTTCAACAATTATAAAAATGATGATATTTATTTCGTTAAAAGCATAAACTCAAAAAATTCTGGTTTAAGTTCATATATTAAATTCAATTATAGGAAATTAACCTTTGAAAATAGTTCTTCATTTTATTTTAATAACGAAGAAAGAGTTTATCGTGGATTGCCTGAATTTGAAAACAAAGCAAGTTTATTTTATTCAGATATTTTATTTAAAAATAATTTAAATCTTATAACCGGTTTTAATTTTTACATTATTGGTAATCGATTTGAGCAGAGATTTGATTTTGAAAAAGGAATTTCATCATCATATTTTATTTTCTTAAATGATAATTCAATAAAACAAATTTCAGATAAAAAATTTTCCTCATCATTTAAACTTGATTTCTTTTTAATTGGTACAATACAAGAAAGTGCAAAAGTTTATGTTACATGGGAAAATTTACTTGATTCAAAATTTTATTTTGTTCCATATTATCCAGCATATCCAAGAAATTTGAGGATTGGAGTTTCATGGAATTTCATCGATTGAAATTATTGACTTAACTTTCACATTAAAATTTATACAAAAGAGGCACTATGAAATTAAAATTAACTTTTATTGTTTTATTTCTACCTATAATTATTTTTTCGCAAACAACTTTTTCAACAAATCCACAATATCCTGTTCAAACGGATAAAATCACAATTACGTTTGATGTAAAAAATGCAACACATCAAAATAAAATTGCAGGTTATACAGGAAAAGTTTATGCACACACAGGAGTAACATTAAAAATTGGAAATGGAACTCAACAACGTTGGCAAAATGTAATTGGAAATTGGGGAGATAACAATGTTCAACCAGAACTAACAAGAATTTCTACCGATGTTTACCAAATAACAATTAATAATCCAAGAAATTTTTATAAAGTAACAGATTCAAATACAAAAATCACTGAACTTTGTTTTGTGATAAGAAGCTCGGATGGCACAAAACAAACCGAAGATATTTTTGTTCCAATTTACTTTTCGGGATTAAATATTTCTTTTGACCAGCCAAAAATAAATGTGCAGTATAATGATCCAATGCGTTCGCCATATTTTGTTAAAACTAATGACACAATAAATATTTCTGTATCTGTAACAGAAGTTGGGACAAAATTAAAGACTGCAAAATTATATGTTAATGGAATTGAAAAATCACAAACAAGTACAAACCAGTTAACATATAAGTACATTGCAAATAATTTTCCAAGTGGCAAAAACGAAATTAAAGTTGTTGCAATTGATACACTTGATATGAAAGATTCATCAACAATAGCATTGATGAAAAATCCTGAAATAAAAAATTTACCATTACCCACTGGAAATGATTTTGGAATAAATTATCAAGCATCACCAACTGAAGTAATTTTAGCACTCTATGCACCTCAAAAGAAATTTATTTATGTAATTGGTGATTTTAACGATTGGAAAGTAGATACAACTTATTTTTTGAATCGTTACGAAGTAAGACCCGATAGTGTAATTTGGTGGATTAAGTTAACAAATCTTTCACCAGCACGAGAATATTCATTTCAATATTTTATTGATGGAGAAATTCGAGTTGCTGATCCTTATACCGATAAAATATTAGATCCAAATAATGACAGATATATTTCAACATCAACTTATCCAAATCTTAAAACTTACCCTGATGGATTAACTTCAGAAATAGTTTCAGTATTTCAAACTGCACAAAATAGTTACAATTGGAAGACAACAAATTTTACTAGACCATCAAAAGAAAAACTTGTTGTATATGAATTGCTTGTACGTGATTTTACAAACGCACATACTTTTAAAGCAATCCGTGATTCAATAAGCTATTTCAAAAAATTAGGAATTAATGCAATTGAATTGATGCCAATTAATGAATTCGAAGGAAATAACAGTTGGGGCTACAATCCTTCATTTTATTTTGCGGTGGATAAATATTATGGACCCAAATATGAATTAAAAGCATTAATAGATGAATGCCACGCAAACGGAATTGCAGTATTAATGGATATAGTTCTAAACCATGCTTATGGTTCAAATCCAATGGTAAGAATGTATTTCGAAAAAACAACTGGCAAACCAGCATCTAATAATCCCTGGTTTAATCAACAATCAAATTTTGCTAATCCAGATGCACAATGGGGTTATGATTTTAATCATGAAAGTAAAGCAACACAATATTTTGTAGATAGAGTTATTAAATATTGGTTAACCGAATATAAATTTGACGGATTCCGATTCGATTTTACAAAAGGATTTGGGAATAATTACAAACCTATGTCTGATCCTTGGGGAAGTAATTACGATGCAGATAGAATAAGACTTTTAAAAAGAATGGTTAGTAAAGCTTGGAGTTATGATCCAACATCTATAATGATTTTTGAACATCTTGCGGTCAACTCAGAAGAAAAAGAATTAGCCGATTATGGAATTTTGCTTTGGGGAAATATGAATTATAATTACAGTGAAGCCGCAATGGGTTACAATGATTCTGGAAAATCTAATATTGAAGGTGTTTCATATTTAAATCGCGGATGGACAAAACCAAACTTAGTTGCTTATATGGAAAGTCACGATGAAGAAAGATTAATGTATAAAAATTTAACTTATGGAAATTCACTTGGAACTTACAATGTAAAAAATCTTGAAACAGCTTTACAAAGGATGAAAACAGTCGGTGCATTTTTCTTTACCGTACCTGGACCAAAAATGATATGGCAATTTGGAGAATTAGGTTACGATTACTCGATTGACTACAATGGTAGATTAGGAACAAAACCAGTACGTTGGGATTACTTGAACAATTTATCAAGATTGAAATTATTTAAAACATGGGCGGCATTAATAAAATTAAAAACAGATTATCCTGCATTCTCAAGCAATGACTTTAAAATGAGTGCGACAGGTTATTTAAAAAGAATGTGGATAAATCATTCAACAATGAATGTAGTTGTAGTTGCAAACTATGGTTTGTTTAAAGATACCATGATTCCCGAATTTCAAAATGCTGGTAAATGGTATGATTATTTTTCTGGAAGTGAAATTAATATTTCAAATAAAGATACACTTATTTCATTAGAACCTGGTGAATTTAAAATTTTTACTACACAAAAATTACCAACTCCCGAATCAGGAATAACGACAAAAATTGAAATGGAAAATTCATTGCCAAATGAATTTGTTCTTGAACAAAACTATCCAAATCCATTCAATCCAAGTACGATATTAAAATACTCATTACCGGAGAGTGGATATGTAACACTCAAAGTTTACGATATACTTGGGCGTGAAGTAGCAAATCTTGTAAACGAATATCAAAAACCAGGAACATATAGTACTGAGTTCAGAGCTCAGAGTTCTGAATTATCGAGCGGTGTTTATTTCTATAGATTAAATTACAATGGACAAACACTAACGAGGAAAATGATTTTGGCTAAGTAAAAAACTACTTTTTTAAATTATCTTATTAATACAAACTTGAATGTAAATCTTAATAATGATATATTTCATATGGAATTATGAGAAAATTTATAAATAAAACATTAATTAAACTGAAAACGCAAACTGTATTAGGTTTATAAAACTTAAATGCACTCCCAAAATTTCAAGGAGTGCATTTTTTTTATATGATTGTAAAAGAATTGATAAAATATTTAGAGGATTGGGCTCCACCTGGTGCCGCCTGGGAAAAGGACAATGTAGGTCTTCAGGTTGGTTCGGGTGATGAAACAATTAAAAACATTCTTCTTTCTCTTGAATTAACCAGTGAAGTTCTCGACGAAGCTCTTAAAAAAAATTGCAACTTTATTTTCACTCATCACCCTCTGATTTTTAATCCTATCAAAAATTTAGACGTTAATAAAAATCATGTTTCAAAGTTAATTTACAGACTAATCAAAAATGATATTAATTTATTTTCAGCACACACAAATTTAGATTTTACTAAAGATGGTGTTTCATTTCAATTAGCAAAAAATTTAAATCTCAATAACATTACTTTCTTGAAAAATGAAGAAAGTAATCAATTCAAAATTGTGGTATTTATTCCGGAATCAAATTTAGATGAAGTTGCATCTTCCATGTTCAATCAAGGTGCTGGAATTATTGGTGAATACAATAGTTGCAGTTTTAGAACCAATGGAATAGGAACATTTAAAGGTTCTGCAAATACAAATCCTTTCATCGGACAAAAAGAAAATTTTGAGAAAGTTAATGAAGTTCGACTTGAAGTTTTAGTTGATTCATGGAAATTAAATAAAGTAATAAACGCGATGTTGAATTCTCATCCTTATGAAGAACCAGCTTTTGATATTTATCCTTTGAAAAATAAAAATGTTAATTATGGAGCTGGTGCAATTGGTGATTTAGAAAAAGAAATGAAGGTAAATGAATTCTTAAAGCATGTAGAAAATTCATTAGAGCTTTCCAATTTTAGATATTCAATTGGTCATAAAAAAGTTATTAAGAAAGTTGCTGTATGTGGTGGTGCAGGTTCTGATTTATTAAACGATGCTATTGCAAAAAATGCTGACGCTTTTATTACTTCTGACATTAAATATCACACTTTTCATGATGCTTTAAACAAAATACTTTTAATTGATGCTGGTCATTATGAAACAGAAATTGTAGTCTTAAAAATTGTCGAAGAGAAGATCAAAAAATTAATTAAAGAGAAAAAAGAAAATATTAAAGTTTATAAATATTCATTATCTACAAATCCTGTAAAGTTTTACAAACAATAAGGAGAATAAATTGATCGCAAGATTATCAGCACTTTACGAGCTTCAGTTAATAGATAACCAGCTCGATGAATTAGAGGAACTGCGTGGCGATTTACCGGCAGCAGTAAATGATCTTAAAGCACAAATTCAAACTCTTCAAGATCAAATTGAAGGTAAAGAGTTTGAAAAGAAAAATTCTGTTGAAAAAAGAAAACAGAATGATGACGAAGTAGATCGCCTTAAAACAAATCTAAAAAAATTCAAAGCACAGCTTTATCAAGTAAGAAACAATAAAGAATATGATGCTTTGACTAAAGAAATTGATCATGCTGAAGAATCAATTAAAAAACTTGAAGCTGAAACTAAAGCTCTTGAAGATTTAATTGATAAACTGAAAGCAGAAATAAAAGAACTTGATCCTCAAATTGAAAAGCTTAAAGATGAATTAAAAGAAAAAGAAACTGAACTAAAACAGATTATTAAAGCAAATGAAAAAGAAGAAATTCGTTTACGAGATAAAAGAGACAAAGTTGCTGCTAAAATTAAGAAGCCAGACTTAAATACTTATATGAGAATTCGCAAAGCTCTTGGTGGCAAAGCAATTGCAACTGTAAATCGTTCTGCTTGCTCAGGATGTCATAATATAATTCCTCCACAAAGACAATTAGAAATTAAATCCAATAAAAGAATCTTTACATGTGAATCTTGTGGAAGACTTTTAATTT
Source organism: Stygiobacter electus (assembly GCA_029210465.1). Taxonomy (GTDB): domain Bacteria; phylum Bacteroidota; class Ignavibacteria; order Ignavibacteriales; family Melioribacteraceae; genus Stygiobacter; species Stygiobacter electus. The sequence goes on along the minus strand of JARGDL010000016.1, from coordinate 30,494 downwards.
CTTCAGAAATTGCTGAAGAAGTTGAAAAGAAAATACAATTGTAATTCATTAAATATGTTTTTATTTTGAAATGTCAAGCTTATGTTTCCCAGCTTGGCATTTCTTTTTTGCTTTGATTTCTAAATTAACTTTTAACTGATTCTTAACAATTTTTTTGATAATTTAATTTCATGATTGGATTTATAAAAGGTAAAATCATTGATAAAAAACCAACCAAAATTTTAATAGATGTAAATGGAGTTGGTTATTTACTAAATATTTCAATTAATACATTTGAAATAATTAATGATAAAGAAGAAATTTCTTTGTATACATATTTACATGTTCGCGAAGATCAACTTGAACTTTTTGGATTTTATTCATTAGCAGAAAAAGAAATGTTTGAATTATTAATTAGTGTTAGTGGTATTGGACCAAAATCCGCACAAAGTATTCTTTCAGGTATTCAAATTGATGATTTAAAAGAAGCATTAAAAACTGCTAATATTTCTCGTTTAGTTTCTATCCCGGGGATTGGAAGAAAAACTGCAGAAAGACTGATGATTGAACTACGAGATAAAGTTGAAAATATTTCGGCTGATGTTGAAAAATCATCAACAGTTTCCTCGACTATTAAAAATGATGCAATTACCGCTTTAGTTAATTTAGGGTACAATCAAAAAGTTTCTGAAAGAATTGTCCGTGCAATCTTAGATTTGAATCCAAACTGCACAATCGAGGATTTAATTAGAGAATCATTAAATAACCTTAATAAATAATTATACTTCATAATAAGGAAAAAGAATATGAAAAAATCTTTAATGATTTTATTGGTTTTGTTTTCAAATTTTATAATTGCTCAAAGCTTCAAAATAACTGGAACCGTTTCAGATGCCTCAAATGGTGAAAAATTATTCGGTGCTACTGTGATGATTAAAGATTTATCTCTCGGTGCTACAACTGATATGAATGGAAACTATGCGATAGAAAATTTAAAAGCTGGAGTTTACGAATTAACCGTTTCTTATATTGGTTACACGTCAAAAACAAAAAATATTTCTGTTGACAAAAATGTAACGGTGAATTTTTTACTCGAGCCGACATCTGTCCTTTTAAGTGAAACAGTTGTCAAAAGTACAAAGGCAGTTTTAAGAGAAACACCAGTAGCATTTTCAGAAGTTAAAGGTGCTGATTTAGAATTTAAACTTGCTTCACGCGATATTCCGCAAGAACTTGCAACTACTCCGAGTGTCTATTCATCAGCTTCAGGCGGCGGTGCTGGCGATGCAACTCTTTATGTACGCGGTTTCTCTCAACGCAATGTTGCTGTTATGGTTAATGGTGTGCCAGTAAACGATATGGAAAATAAATGGGTTTATTGGTCAAATTGGGCTGGGCTTGGCGATGTTCTTGAAGATTCACAAATTCAACGCGGTATTGGTGCATCACCTTATTCTGTTAATGCTGTCGGCGGTGTGTTAAATATGGTTACTAAAGGTATTGCAAGTGAAACTGAATATATCAAATTAAAATCTGAATTTGGTTCAAATAATTTAGTTAAAGGAAGTATCGCTTTTCATCAAAAGTTATCAAATAACTTTGCTGTTACTGCATTATTATCCAAAAAAAATTGGGATGGTTATGCTGTTGGTACTTACAATCGTGAGTTTACTTATTTCTTTGCTGTTGGTGGAGTTTTTGGAGATCACTCAATTGAGTTGCGTGGTGTTGGTTCTCCTCAAGAACATGGACAAAGACCATTCAGCTATGCTCGTTTAACAGCCGCTGATTGGGATAAATATGGACGTAATTTTAATTATGCTATGGGTAGATTAAATGGTGGTTGGATTAACGAAGCTGTAAATAAATTTCATAAACCTCAATTTAATATTGACTGGAACTGGCAAATTTCAAATCATTCTATTCTTTCAACTATTGTTTATTATTCAATGGGTCGCGGTTACGGAAGTGGAACTCTTGGTCCATTTGCACCAGCAATTACAAAACAACAAGATAGTGTATATCAAAATTATAGAGATTATGATAAAGTTTACTCTATTAATTCAACATCCATTGATAAGAATTACAGCCAAACATTACATCGTGCTACTTCAACAGTTTTAAGAAATTCAGTAAATAATCATGATTGGTATGGATTGCTTTCAACTTTCAAAACAAGACTTTCACCTGAATTAACTTTAAACACTGGTATTGATGGAAGATATTATAAAGGAATTCATTACCAGGAAATCAGAGATTTAGTTGGTGGCGATTACTATGTTGATTTCAAAGATGTCAATGGAATTTCTGTTGATCCAATTACTAAAAAAACTCTTGGCAAAATGGTTAAAGTTGGTGAGAAGGTAAATTATTATAATGATTTTTATGTTCGTCAATATGGTGGATTTGGTCAGTTAGAATACAAATCGGGAAATATTTCAACATTTGTAAATGTTTCAGCTTCTTCTCAAGGTGCTAAAAGATTGGACTACTTCCTTTATAAAAATAATGATCCCAAAAGAGAAACAGATTGGCAAAACTTTTTTGGATATACAGGAAAAACCGGATTGAATTATAACCTTGACGAAAACAATCAAGCATTTTTTAATTTAGGCTATTTCTCTTCCGCACCAATGGTGAATAATATTTTTGCAAATAACACAAACTTAGTTTCTAAAAATGCAAAGAATGAAAAAGTATTAGGCTTGGAATTAGGTTATGTACTTTCATCAAAAAATGTTTTAGTAAGAGCAAATGGTTTTTATACAAAATGGAAAGATAGAGCAATAACAATTTCCTATTCAGATATAGATCCAACATCTGGCGATCCTGTTACAAAGTATGCAAATGTTTCTGGTTCTGATCAGCTTCATTCAGGTTTTGAATTTGAATATGTATTTAAAATTATAAGAAATTTAGAACTGAAAGGTGCGGCATCTTACGTTGTTGGAAAATATTTGAATGATGTCGAAGCTTTAATTTCTCCTGAAAATAACCCGACTGCAATTAAAAAAGTAAATCTTTATGTAAAAGATTTATATGTTAGTGAGTTTCCACAACAGCAAGCTAACATACAAATAAATTATAGATTGAATTTAATGCGTGGTTTGAATGTATTCATAAATCCTGTTTATAAGTTTGAAGGAAAAAACTTTGCAAGCTTTAATCCTGATAATAGAACAAATCCAAATGATAGAAATCAATCTTGGGCAATACCAACTGTTAATCTTGTTGATTTGCATATTGGTTTTACATGGTATATTTCAGACTTTATATTAAAGAAAGCCAATTTGAATTTCCACATATTTAACTTATTAAATAACAAAAATTATATTCTTGATGCTTTGGATGGAACGGGTCATATTGCAACAACAGCAAAATTCTTCTACGGAAGAGAGAGATGGTATAATTTGCAATTTGCATTCACATTTTAATTAATTAAAACAAGAGGTTAAAAATGAAAAAAGTATTACTAGTTTTATTAAGCATGTTTTTGTTTTCGCAATTAACAAAAGCTCAAGCTGTATTTTCTGAAAGTTTTGATTATACAGCAACTGCAAGCGATTCTTTGAAAGCACATAATTGGAAACTATCAGGATCAAATAATTCAAATCCAATTATGGTTGTATCTCCAGGTTTATCTTTAAGCGGTTATACATCAAAAGGAAATGCAACTCAATTAAAAGAATCAGGTCAAGATGTTTATCAGCAATTCACAACTATTACTTCTGGTTCTGTCTATTTATCATTTTTAATTAATGTTACTTCAACATCATCAATAGGAGATTATTTTATTACACTTTCTCCAAGTACTTCTCAAACAAATTATACTTTAAGAATCCACTTAAAAACATCTGGTAATGGTTTTGTAATTGGATTAAGTAAAAGTAACGAATTATCGGGCGGATATATTTATGGGAAAACAGTATTGAATTACAATACTACATATTTAGTTGTTGGAAAACATACACTTGTTGCAGGAGATAAAAATGATGAAGAAAAAATTTTTGTATTTAGTGGAAACATTCCATCATCAGAACCGGCAAATGCTGAAATTGGTCCTTATGTAGAAACTACAAAAAATGACCCTGTAGATATTTCAATGGTTACTTTGCGTCAAGGTGGTAGTTTTTCAAGTGGCGTATTAACTAATCCTGGACCAACATTGTTTTTAGATGAAATTCGTGTTGCAACTAATTGGAAAGATTTGTTAACACCTACAAGTGTTGAAAAAAATGAATTACCAACTCAATTTGAATTAAGCCAAAATTTCCCTAATCCTTTTAATCCAGAAACAAAAATAAGTTATACAATTCCAAAAGAAAGTAATGTTAGTTTGAAAGTTTATGATGTTTTAGGGAATGAAGTTGCAACATTGGTAAATGAAGTAAAACAAGCAGGTGTTTATAATGTAACTTTTAATGCAAAAAATTTAACAAGTGGATTGTACATCTATAAATTACAAACAGAAAATTATATTCAAACTAAGAAGATGATGCTGATTAAATAATTTTTGCTAGTAGGGGTTCGCTGTTAGCCTCGGCAAGACAAAGTTTCAACGGGCAGCGAGTCTTTATTTTTTTCTATGAATGATTAATCACGCTATGTGCAAAAAATTTCCTCCGTCTGTTTTTGTGCTAATCTCTAAGGAGCCATTAAAAAAGTTTAGTAGTTCTACTAATGGTTTATTAGAAAATGTTTACTAAATTCTTTTTGAGATGTTGATGAAAAAAATTTTTTTAATGTAAATTTTACCTTGACAGTAAGTTTAATAATAAAAAGGTTGAACAGGAAGATGAAATCAATATTTTGCTGTGGTGTGATTGTTGCGGTGTTATTGAATAATCCGAATAAATGGGGGGAGACTTCACTTCCAATTATCTAAAATTTTAAATAAAAAGAAAAAAATGAAAACAAAGCAAGTGTTTATTTTGCAAATATTAGCTATTGCTGCAATAGTGACAAGCTGCAATAGTCCAACGGGGCCGGTTAATAACAGCTTAACTCTTTCAGCGGAAGTTTCTTGTACTGAAGCATGGTTGAGCTTGAGTGCAAACAACATTACTCTTCCGCGGAACGTAACAATAACCAGAGACGGCAGCAGCTTATTTAATTTTACTCTTACAACAAAAGACACAACTCTTTACGACAGCACACTTGCGCCAAATAAAAGTTACACGTACCAAGCTTTGTTATCTCCATTGGGTGGACAAAGTGATAAGATTGTAGCAACAACGCTTGATACAACGAGCCATAACTTTAGCTGGCAAACATTTACCTTTGGAGACCCCGGCGCAGGCAGCAGTATATTATATGATGTTGCAATTATAAATGAGAACAACATTTGCGCGGTTGGTGAATTTTATAAAAAAGATTCTACAGGCCAGATTGATCCCCGACTTTATAATTTGTTAAAGTGGAATGGTAGTAAATGGAGTACCCAAAGAGTTTTTTTTACTAACAATCGAGGCCAGACTTTTCTTGCGCCTATTTTATCAATTTTTGTATTTAGTCAAAATGATATTTTGTTAGGAATGGATCAAATAATCCATTGGGATGGTAATAACTTCAAAGAGTATGAGATTTCATCAACTGTCTTCCATAGCTGGATAAATAAAATCTGGGGGGTGTCCGGTCAGGATTTCTACATTGTTGGAAATGATGGGAATATTGCTCACTATTCAAGTAGCAATTGGCAAAAGCTAGAAAGCGGAATAACATCGCAAATATATGATATATGGGGGATTGACAATTCTAATTTTGGGAAAATGATTTACTGTGAGGCTTTCGATAAATTATTAAAAATTGATCAGCAAAATGTAGTCTCACAAATACAATTTCCTTATAACACGTATATATATTCAATTTGGTTCAATGGTAAACATAAGTTTTATGGAAGTGGAAGCGGAATTTATGAGAACTCAAATAATAAATGGAAGAGTGTTGATTTATTTAGGGACAGGGCAATAAGTAAAATAAGAGGTACAGATTACAACAATGTTTTTGGGGCGGGCACACTTGGCTTAATAGTTCATTTTAACGGTTATTCTTGGAGCGTCTATAATGACGTAAGCCAGGGAGCTTATACAAGTCTATCTGTAAAAGATAACATAATTGTTGCTGTCGGTTTTAATAATGGGAAGGCAATTATTACAGTTGGAAAAAGAAATTGACAAGGAGGTAATTGCAAAAAAATAACAAATCCCGCTCCGGCGTTGGAAGCGCCAAAGCGGGTTAAATCACAAGACAAATAAGCTATCTCAGAACACATGCAGCCTCGCAAGCTGCACAACACGCTCTTTGTCTGTGGTTTAAGATACAAATAATAATTTATTTCTTAAACCAAAAGGATGAGGTATATAATGAAGATATTTATCTTTCTTTTATGTGCGATCTTTGCAGTTATGTTCTCAAATACTTTATACGGACAGCTAGATCAACTAGCGCAGCAGGAAAAGGCAAGGCAGCAAATTCTAAGCAAAACAGATACTCTTGCGCTTAAACGATTAGGATCTGAATTCGAACAACGATATAAAAAAAATAAGGCATCTGCTATAGAATGGGCGAAGAAAAAGGGATATCTTATAAAAGGTGAAGGCGTAGAGTTGCAGGGGTTACAGAATGGAATACCAAGATATTTTACTACAAATAATAGTGTTGCAGCCAAAACCGTATCTACAGATAAAGTTATGCCAGGAGGTTCATTGGGGCTTAACTTGGAAGGACAAGGAATTAAAATTGGAATTTGGGATGAGGGTGCAGTTTACACTTCTCATAGTTCCTTTAGAGAAAGTTCAAGCGGTCCCTATCATGCATTTTTCGAGGATTCAACAGGTTCTCAACCCCAAGATCATGCCACGCATGTTGCCGGAACTATGATTGCAAATAACAATACTAGCTCTGCTAGAGGGATGGCTGACAAAGCTAATCTTTATTCGTATGACTGGAATCATGATATTGCGGAAATGACAAATGCAACAAGTGGTTCTAATCCCATCATATTATCAAACCATTCTTATGGTGACATTACTGGTTGGTTCTATGGGGACTTAAGAAATGCTGGGAGTGATGCGTGGTATTGGACTGCCGGCGATTCCTATACTAGCGATCCGAGATTTGGACAGTACGATTCATTAGCATGGGATTTGGATATACTTGCAAAGAATGCACCTTATTATACAATTGTTTATAGCGCCGGCAATGATAGGGGCGCGGGTCCAGCAGCAAATTCTCAACATTATGTCTTCATAAATGGCACATGGACATCTAGTACAAAGTATAGGGAAAAAGATGGCGGTTTGACAGGATTTAATTGTCTTTCTCATCAGGGATTAGCTAAGAATATAATCACTGTCGGAGCTATTGACGACATTCCAAATGGCTACCAGAGTACTTCGGATGTAAAACAAGTAAATACTTCTTTCAGTAATTGGGGTCCCACTAACGACGGGAGAATAAAGCCTGACATTGTTGCCAACGGCGATAATCTTTATTCAACAGTATATCATAACCTGCCTAATACAAATTCCACAGGAAGTTACTTTTATTCAATGAATGGTACTTCAATGGCGGCGCCAAACCTTACCGGTTCTATGGCTTTATTGCTGCAATATTATTATCAAACTCATAGCCAAACCTATCCGCTTGCAAGTACATTAAAAGCGTTAGTCATTCATACAGCCGACGAAGCCGGAAGTTCTGCTGGTCCAGATTATAAATACGGATGGGGTCTGTTAAACACTGCAAAAGCAGCTCAAGTAATTTCGTTAGACGTAACAAAGGCAACAACTATACAAGAAATAACGCTGAACAAAAACATCGGGCAAACTTACACACAAAGCGGAATATATAGTAAAGGTCTTGAACCTTTAAAAGTTACAATTGTATGGACAGATAGTCCACAAAGCAACCTTAACTCTGTTTCACTTGTTAATGATCTGGATATTAGAATAACCGGTAATGGGCAAACATATTATCCTTATGTACTGAATCCCGGTTATCCTTCTAATGCAGCAACAACTGGCGACAACACAAAAGATAACGTTGAACAAATCTACATCGCTGCCCCGGTAGCAGGTGAATATACTATTACGGTTAGTCATAAAGGAACGCTACAATATAACCAGGTGTTTTCTATGATAATTACGGGCACTTCTAATCCCGAAGCCAATGTGACAATAAAACAATTAGATGAAAATCTAAATCCTTTTGGGCAAGCTGCTTATTGGAATTCAACAGCATGGCAGTATGTTAATCCAACTGATGTTGTGACCCTTGGTTTGGGAACGCAACATTTCTTGTCCACTCAAGACTTTAAACCATCGACGACACAGAAGTTTAATCAATGGGTAGATAATGCTTCGAATAAATATTATCGAAATTATGAGGATATACCACTTGCAATAACAACAACTACAATTCAGTCTAATTTTATTATTGCAAATAATGCAACAATCCAATCATCTCTTGAAGGTGCAGCTCCTGGCGGATCATTAAACTTTCAGGATCCATGGTTAACAGATTTATCAGGTACCTATGGAACTAGAAATCAAGGTATGTCTGCACCTTTTAAATCAGTATCTTATTCATCAAACAATCTGGGTACAAGTACTTCTTATAAAGGCGTTTTCTTAAATCAAGGTGGGACAAGTTTCACTCCCCCATGTTATTCTGTCCAAGCACAATCAACACAAACAATCAGTGGAGTTGCTGCTTATTTCCAAAATTGGAGTGCAAGCGGAGCTAATATTCAAAGTACTACCGCTCTCACGACTCCAGTAGTATTTACTTCGGCTGGTGCGACAATAACTGCAAATTACAAAGGCAATCTGATATCAAACAGCAATACCGGCTTTAATTCCAATAGCCAGAGAAAAGTAGTAAGAACGGATGACGGCAAACTGCACATGGTTTATGAATCTTTGAATCAAGTATGGTACACTTACAGCACAGATGGAGGTACCACATGGCAGCCGGAACAAAAAGTTGACGACTTTTCTGCAAATACAAAGAGCTGTTCAATTTCTCAAAACTCAAATATTGTGTTCATTGTTTACCAAAGCGATCTTGGAACCGGTTCAATTAGAGCTGCAAGATTTGAGAACGGCACAAGAAGCTGGATTGCCGATGTTTATACATTATCATCGTATAGCTACGACACGCAGCCAGTAATAGCAGCATACGGAAGCGACGGAGCTTTGATTGTATTCAAACCAACTTCAACTTCTTCCTTACGCGCAAGAAATGTAAAATGTTCAAGTATTTCTTGTACGGCGGGTACTGTTGGAACGGACTTTCAAATTAGTTACTCAACAGCTAACAGTGCTTCCCCAAGTCTAGTTTATAACGTTCAAAGAATGTTTCTCGCTTTTCAAGAAGGTAGCTCGGAGATAAGATATGTAAAACTTTCAGCTGGTACTGACTACGAATCTGTCTTGGAAACAAGTCTAGTTTCTTCTGGTTCCCCTTTTACTAATAATCAATCACCTTCAATTTCTGTACAAGCCGAAAATCCGGTTGTTAGCTGGAACGGATTTAATACATCAATTCCTTCTGCAGTTATAATAAGAAAAACCGGAACCACGTGGTCGACCTTTAAAACGTTGGGAAGTGGTACTGTACGATATACAAATAACAACTCCAGACGTGACGGAGGTGAAGGAAGTATTATTGCATGGTGTGATATTTATAACGCACACAAATTCGTTAAACTTGATAACGGCATATGGAGTTCAATCTTGACATTACCTGTAGGAAGCGGCAACGGACAGATTCAAGTGAGCAACGGGATCGGCTTTGCAGATATGAAAGCGGTTGTTTATCAACAGCCGACTTCCGGTATTTAACCCGTTAAGTTTGTCAATTATAATTTTCAAACTTTGCAAAAAATAAACAGCGCAGGCAATATGAATTACGGTCGCATGGCAATAATCCAACAGAATAATAAAGACTTTGTTTATTACTTAGGCGACGTTAAAGTTGACGGAAAGAATATAAGATTCAAGCCGTTTGTGGATTCATTAAAGATCGAAGATGCGGAAACAATGAATGATATAATGTCGACAGAGAGTTTTCCATTGAACTCTAAAAGTGAATTAACCTTAAGCAACTTGTATTATGTCTATGATAACACTAATTACAAGGAGGCTAAAGGCAATGAAGTAGCAAATTCAATTGAGTTAGTAAATACAAACGGAAAAACTGTAAAGGCAGAGTTTAACGCATCTGATTATGAACAAAGTAAACTGACGGATAATAAAACATCTTACAAGGTTGATTGCAGTAATATCGAAGATGGTATTTATTATCTGAGGGTAAAATGCAAACCGAGCGGGAATACTTTCTATTACGTTAATGATATGGAATCTGAAGAACCGGCAACTTTGAATAAATCTTATAATGAAATTAAAATTGCCGAGAATGAAATTCCAACCAGTTACTCACTTGGAGATAATTATCCTAATCCATTTAACCCGACTACAAAGATAAGTTTCTCGCTTCCGCAAAAGAGCCAGATAAAGTTAAAGGTGTTTGACGTACTTGGAAGAGAGATTCAAATTCTAGCTGACGGAGTTTATGAAGCGGGTAAATATGAAGTAGAGTTCAATGCAACTAATTTACCAAATGGGGTCTATTTCTATAATTTTACAACGGGCAGAAATTCAATTACTAAGAAGATGATGCTGATTAAATAATTTTTGCTAGTAGGGGTTCGCTGTTAGCCTCGGCAAGACAAAGTTTCAACGGGCAGCGAGTCTTTACTTTTTTATGAATGATCAATCATGCTAAGTGCAAAAAATTTCCTCCATCTGTTTTTGTGCTAATCTCTAAGGTGCCATTAAAAAAGTTTAGTAGTTCTACTAATGGTTTATTAGAAAATGTTTACTAAATTCTTTTTGAGATGTTGATGAAAAAATTTCTTGTTGAAATGTAAGTTTTACCTTAACGGCAAGTTTTATAACTAAAAAAGTTGAATAGGAAGATGAAATCAATATTTTGCCGTGGTGTGATTGTTGCAGTGTTATTGAATAATCCGAATAAATGGGGGGAGACTTCACTTCCAATTATCTAAAATTTTAAATAAAAAGAAAAAAATGAAAACAAAGCAAGTGTTTATTTTGCAAATATTAGCTATTGCTGCAATAGTGACAAGCTGCAATAGTCCAACGGGGCCGGTTAATAACAGCTTAACTCTTTCAGCAGAAGTTTCTTGTACTGAAGCGTGGTTAAAATTAAGTGCAAACAATGTTTCTTTGCCAAAGGGTATAACAATAACGAGAGACGGCAACAACTTATTTAGTTTTACCCTTACAACAAAAGACACAACTCTTTACGACAGCACGCTTACACCAAATAAAAGTTACACGTACCAAGCTTTGTTATCTCCACTGGGTGAACAAAGCAATAAAGTTGTAGCAACAACGCTTGATACAACGAGCCACAACTTTAGCTGGCAAACATTTACTTTTGGCGACCCCGGCGCAGGCAACAGTATATTATATGATGTTGCAATTATAAATGATACCCTTGCTTACGCTGTCGGTGAAATTTATGTGAATGATTCAACCGGACACCCTAGTCCAAACGCATATAATTTAGCAAAATGGAATGGTCATACCTGGCAATTGTTTAAGATACAGTTTTATACATTTTGCGGACAAGAACACACTGGTTCATATAGAGCTAATGCTGTTGCAGTTTTGAACGACACGACAGTTTGGATTGCATCAAATAATTCTCAGATAGCTGTGTGGAATGGAAATAAACAAACCGGAATAATGTGTCTTCCAGTGTCGGTTTCAAAAATATGGGCGGCAAATAAAAACGATGTATACACAGTAGGTGCTCTTGGTCAAATTGGACATTACACCAACGGTGCATGGCAAAAGATAGAAAGTGGAACACCGTTGAACATAAATGATATTTACGGGTCTTACAATAACAAAACCAACAAATATGAAATCCTTGCAGTTGCATCCAATATCCTTTCTAGCCTTGATAGAGAAATAATACAAATAAATAATTCTCAGGCAAATGTTATTGACAAAGAGGGAGTTCAAGGGACATTGAGCAGTGTTTGGTTCAAGCCAAATATAAAATATTACATTGGGGGCGGAGGTATATACGAAAAGAATAAACTAAATGAGAGCAAATGGAAGAATAATCCTTTTGACGTTACGAGGTACTACACATATAAGATAAGGGGATTAGAAGTTAATGATATCGCAGCAGTTGGTGGAGTAGGGGAAGTATTGCATTATAACGGGAAAAAGTGGAAAAGCTACATAGAAGAAATTGGGTTAAGTAGAGGTAATTACTATTCAGTGACTATGAAAGAAAAACTAATCATTGCAGTGGGGTATAATTCTCGTCAAGCAGTTATAACAATTGGAAGGAGGAAATAAAAAAATGATGTATTCGAGACCACCGCCTGAATATAAAAATAACCACGGCAGCGTTGCAGCGCTGCCGAAGCAATTCAACAAAAGAAGCAGATAAGGTATAAGTCTTCCGTTAAGAAGAATGCCCTTTTGCATTTTTAAAATAGTCAATTATTTACACTACCACAACAAATGCCGTTGAATCATTACATCGTTAGTTTAGGAAAGTCACTAAAACCAGGTCTCTTTTCCCTAATGACGACTCTCTTAAAAAAATGCTGTACCTGGCTTATAGAGATATATCTAAAAAGTAGACTATGCCGTTAAGAAACTGGTCGTTTGTTATCTCACAGTTTTCTATTATTTTTAATAATAGGCTAAAGCCTTTCCTCTGAACTAAAATGTTATTTACACAAATTATTTTACAGACTCTTAATTTAGGACTGACATTTTTATTTAGTCATTTCATATAAAATAACTGCAGAAGCATTCGCTACATTTAAAGACTCAGCTCTTCCTTTTTTGGGTATAGTAATTATTTCATCAGAGAGTTTTAATAATTCATTTGTGGGACCATTAGCTTCGTTTGATAAAGCAATAATTATTTTAGAATTACTTTTAATTTCTGAAATATTTTTACCATCAAGATCAGAACAATATAACTTATAACCCATTGATTTATAATTTTCAAGTGATATGCAAAATTCTTTCTCTTCAAAAATATTCAGGTGAAAAACTGAGCCAGCAGAAGCTCTTATAACTTTTGGACTAAAAATTTCGGCACAATCATCACTTGCAATAATGTTATCAATGCCAAACCAATCGCAGTTTCTTATAATCGTGCCAAAATTACCCGGATCATTAATATTCTCAAGAGCTACAATAAATTTTGAATTGAAATTAGATTGCTGTTTTTCTTTATAATGAATAACAGCAATAATTTCCTGCGGAGATTTAACGTCGGATAATTTTTCGAGTTCCTTTTTATGTATTTGCTCGAAAGGAATTTTTAATTTTTCAAAATATTTAATTTCATCTGAATACTTTTCATAAAATGAACTTGTAAAAAAGATTCTCTCACACTTAAAATCGGATAAAATTGCTTCACGAATTAGTTTAATTCCTTCAACAAGAAATTTTTTTTCTTCAGTTCTAAATTTTTTCTGAAGCAGAGAAGAGTAAAACTTTAATTCATTTTTAGTCATATCAAAAAAAAATTGTTATAAAAACATACAAAAGAAAAATTAAAAAAATGCAAAAGAAATTTGCATAGAATGATGAAATAATATTAGATTTGCCACGCAAAATTTGAAATGATTGCTGGCGTAGCTCAACTGGTAGAGCAGCTGACTTGTAATCAGCAGGTTGCGGGTTCGAGTCCCATCGCCAGCTCTAAAAAGCCCTAAAAATTAGGGCTTTTCTATTCGTAGCAAATCATTATTTTCAATATAATTTGAATATTAAAAAAGGTAGAAAATTTATTTTCCAACCACAACTTCTGTAACAAAATTATTTGTGAATATGCCATGTCCAACAATTCCTGCCCGATTATTTAATATGTCGGATAATTCTTTAGGATTATCAAGCGGATTTATTTTAACATCAAGAATGTAATTACCTTCATCTGTAATAAATGGTGTGTCATTTTTTATTCTTAGATTTGCTTGTAAGCCAATGCTTTCAAAAAAATATTTTTCACTTTGATATGTGAATTGAAAAACTTCAACCGGCAAATAAAATTTTGTTCCAAGATTATCAGATATTTTGCTTTCATCAATCATTACAATAAATTTTTTACTTGCTTGCGCTAATATTTTTTCGCGTAATAATGCACCACCACCACCTTTAATTAAATTATTTTCTTTATCAACTTCATCAGCACCGTCTAAGTAAATGTCTATTAATTGAGAATTGAGAATTGCAAATTGCAAATTACGAATTGATAATTGAGGGTTCTGTGTTTCAATGTTTGGAGTTTTATCTCTGTATAGTTGATTTAATGAAATTATTGGGATTGAAAGTTCTTTTGCTAATTTTTCACTTGAGCTTGAACTTGCAACGCATAAAATATTTTTCAATTCATTTTTTTTAATTTTTTCTGCAAGTAGATGAATTGCATAATTTGCTGTGCTGCCAGTACCAAGTCCAACAATCATTCCATCTTTAACAAATTCAAGTGCTTTTTGTGCGGCTAATTTTTTTTGCTCTTCCATCTTTTATTTCATTAAAGGTTCTAAAATATTTTTTCGGTATTCTTCTTTGAAAATGCCATTACCTGTTGATTTGTAATCTTTAATTTCAATTCCAGCAGATTGCAATCGTTTGTTTGTTTCATCAATGCGTGAAATTGGATCGGGATGAGTAGATAAAAACGTTGCAATGCCTGCACTGCCTTTAGAAACTTTTCCGTCATCTCTTAATTTTTCAAAAAAGAATTTAACACTTCCTGGATAAAATCTTGTGTATTTTAAATAGTTAAAAGAATATCGATCACTTTCTGCTTCGTCGCTTCTGCTGTTTGCAAGTAAAGCTAAACCTGAAAATAAATTTGAAACTATTTGAGCTGTCTGAGATGGATTTTCTCCAAGAACTAAACTGGAAAGAATTTGTATACCATAAGCTTTGGTTATTCTTTGTGTTGCATGTCTTCTTTCTGCGTGAGCAATTTCATGTCCTAATACACCAGCAAGTGCAGCTTCGGAATCAAGATATTTGAGTAAACCTGTATAAACATAAACATAGCCGCCAGGCAGAGCGAATGCATTAAGTATAGAATCATTATCTACTATTTCAATTTGATAATTGAATGTTCCTCTTTTTTTAACTTCGGGAGAATTTATAATTTCCTGAAAAATTTTTTTATCAATGTAATCTCTAACTGCTGGATTTTTTTTGTAGATAGGATAATCTTTTGAATTATTTTTAATTTCTTTGTCGAACTGCATTCCAAATTGTACATCATCTTTATCGCTGTAAATATTTAGTGCGGTTGAACAAGCAATTAAAATAATAGTAAATGCAATGCTTAAAATTTTTTTCTTGAATTTTATTACTTTCATCTTTAACTCTAGAACTGTTTACGATTTCTTCCTTAATAAATAAATAAAAATTGGCGCACCAATTAATGCAGTAATTGCTCCAACAGGAATTTCAATTGGGGCAAAAATAGATCTTGCAATAGTATCAGCAATTGTTAAATAAATTGCACCGATAAAAAATGAAGCAGAAAAAACAATTCTGTTGTCTGTTCCGAAAAGCATTCTGCAAATATGAGGAATTATTAAGCCGACAAAACCAATAATTCCCGAGACAGAAACTAATGTTCCAATTAAAATACTTACAAAAATATATGAAATATTTTTAAGTTTATTTACATTCAAACCAAGTTGATGTGCTGTTTCTTCACCAAGCGATAGAAGATTATATTTATAAGAATTAGCTATTAGAAAAATAGTAACTATGAAAGTTACAGGAATAATGAAAATTAGATTTTCTTTTTTTGCTAAAGACAAATTACCAATAAGCCAATAAATAGCCATGCGTAAAGAGTCATTCAGCAATAACATAAGAAGAAGAATTCCTGCAGAAAAAAAAGCTCCAATCATTACTCCAGAAAGTAAAAGTTGATTTGGTTCTAATTCGCCAAATCTTTTTCCAAATAAGTAAACAAGAGCTATAACTAACAAAGCACCAATGAAAGAAAAAATTTGTGTGCCGATAAAAGTTAATCCAATTATAAAAGAAAGCACGGTGCCAAAAGTTGCACCACTTGAAATTCCTAATATATAAGGTTCAGCCAATGGATTTAATAACAATGATTGAAAAACAGCTCCTGATATTGATAAACCACCACCAACAAATATTGCGAATAAAACACGTGGAATTCTAATCTCATAAATTATTTGAGTATAAATGGAATTTGAGAATAAAGAGTTAAAAAAATCATTTAATGGAATACTTGTTTGGCCAATTAAAATACTAACAATGAAAGTTATAATTAACAAACCTAATAGAATGAAATTAATTAAAATGTATTTGGAAAAATTTAGCTGTTTATTTGCGTCCATAGTTCATCTAATAATAGAGGAATGTTAAAATTTGTTGCTGAAGAAAAGATAATAATTTTTCCTTTGTAACCTTTAATTTTTCGTTTGGACAATTTTTTTAACTTTTCTTCATCTAGTAAATCAGCTTTTGAAAAAGCAAGTAATTTCTTTTTTGAATTTAGAACTTTCGAAAAGGAATTTAATTCATTAATTAAAGTATCAAAATCTTTTTGATAAGTTTCAGATGTTGCATCAATCATTATTAAAAGAATTTTAGTTCTTTCAATATGACGCAAAAATTTTAATCCCAAACCTTTACCTTGGTGAGCGCCTTCAATTATTCCGGGTATATCTGCAACAGTAAAAGACTTGTAATCTTTGTATCGAACAATTCCTAAATTAGGTTCAAGAGTAGTAAATGGATAATCTGCAATTTTAGGTTTAGCTTCAGAGATAGTAGAAATCAAAGTTGATTTACCTGCATTAGGAAAACCAACTAAACCAACATCAGCAATTAATTTTAATTCAAGAATTATTTCACGTTCTTCGCCTGGTTTTCCATTTTCTGCAAAGCGTGGAGTTTGATTAGTTGGAGTTGCAAAATTTGCATTGCCTTTACCACCTTTACCACCTTTGGCCGCGATAAACTCTTTTCCATTTTCATCTAAGTCAAAAATTAGCTCTTCAGTTTGAGCATCTTTTATAATAGTTCCAACAGGAACTTTAATATAAATATCTTTTCCATTTCTTCCATCTTTTAATGATGAACCACCGGGTTGACCATTTTCAGCGTTGTAATGTTTTTTATAACGAAAGTCTAAAAGTGTATTTAAATTTTGATCGGCAATGAAAATTACATTTCCGCCGCGACCACCATTTCCGCCGGCTGGACCACCTTTGGGGACATATTTTTCTCGTCTAAATGCAACAGCACCATTACCGCCGTCGCCGGCTTTGATAAATATTTTTGTGTAATCTATAAACATAAATTTTATTGGTTGAAATATTCTGTAATTATATTTTTTAGTGATTCTGCTTCTCTTGAGTTGGGATTAATTTTTCTTTTTGATAGCATATCATTAAGTGTAAGAATTGCATCGTCGATGTTTTTACATTGTGAAATTTCTTCTAATGTGTTTGAAAAATCATCAAAATCAAAATCGAATATTGTTTCAATAATTTTTGATACATCTTTTTGTTCGATAATTTCTATTAGCTCTAATTTTTTATTTTGTTCTGGTGAAGAAATAAAATCAGAATTTGTTTCATCTGAAATCTCAACTTCATTTTCAGTGACATCTTGATTTGTTAAAATTTGATTTTGTTCATAATTAAAGTTATCGCTTTCATTTTTCATATCGTTTTCTGAATTTATATCTGTTTCGATGTTATCAATTTCTTCTTGATTATTTTGAAAATGATTTTCTTCTTGAAGTTGATTTTTTTCTAGTTGTTCTTCTTCATCCTCATTTTCTTGAACTAAATTTATTTCGTTTCTAAGCTCATCAATTTCTTCATTCGTAAATCCAACAAACTCTTCATTTTCAAAATTGGGTTCATCAATTAAATCTATTTCAGACTTATCCATTGTTTCATTAGTATCAACATCATTATCTTCATCAATACTTTCATTTGTTGAAGTATCATTATTAACATCTTTTTCATGAATTAGTTCATTTTCATCAACTTTGTTTAAATTATTCTCCTCTTGATTTGATTGATTAATTTCAAAGTTATCTTGAATTAGTAAATCATTTTCGATCTGTTCATTTGGTGTTTCTGTAACTAAATTTTCTTGTTCAACATTTTCAAGTTCAAATTCTTGTTGTTCAGTTTCTTCAATAACTTCATCTTCCAAAATAATAACACTATTTAGAATGCGCATGTAATCTGAAATATAATAAGTCGCATTTTCATCAGTTCCAAAAACCTCTGTAATTTTTTGTAAATGTATCGGGAGATTTTTTTCTTCTAAAAATAATTCAACAGCAGTAAGCGGAATTTTTGTTTTTTGCATTTGACCAATATTAAAAAATTCAGCCATCGCAGTTAATGAATTTGAAATAATTCCATTGAAATTACTTTCAACACTTATTCTATCAGTTTTAGTAATTAATTCTTCAAATTCTTCTACATTCATCGAAAGGATTTTTTTTGTGCTTAAATACGAAATGATAATTGTTTTTAGATATTTATAATAATAAATGTAATTGAGGATTTGTTTTATCTCATTTGTCGTTTTATGTTTTGATTCATCGAATATGAATCTTGTAATAGTCCAACTAGGTCTAACTAAAAAATTCACTGTAAAAGAAGTAGCATGAAGTATTAGTTTTGCAATGTATTCAAGTGAAAATCTTTTATTCTTTTTTAATTCAGCTGTAATTAAAGAAAAGTAATGTGAAATTTTTTCGCCGGAATAATCAAAAACAGAATTCTTTAAAAGTTTTTGTCTATCCTCAAAAACTAAATAATCAACTTCTGCTGAAATATAATGTAAAATAGCGGGATGTAAATCGGAATTTTGTAATTGTTCAAACGTAAAATATGGACCAAGCTTGTTAACCTTGTTTAGATTGAAATCATAAATAAATTTAATTTCTCGTTCGAACATAAATTTTGTAGTTTCTTTACTGAATAATACGAAAAATGAACTAGAATTTCTTTTGCAGAACTAATTTCTTAGATACACAAATAAATATTTATCTAAATTTGTAATGGTAATTATAAATTTATATGACAAATAAAGAAAAAGCTTTTAACGAAATAAATAAAATCATAAGATTAATAGATGAACAAAAAATTAATCATTCATCAGTAGTTGAAAAAAATTACAATTATGAATTTAACTTTACTTTAAACAAAAATAATTTCAAAGTTCAAGTGTACTTTGGTAAAAAAGGTATTAAAACGGTTATTCAAGGAAATACAGATTCACAAGAATATAAAATAATTTCAAACATAATTTCGCCATTACCAAAATTTGATTTTAATGAAAAAGAACTCACTGAACCAGACGAATATATTGGAAGTGATGAAGCCGGCAAAGGAGATTTTTTTGGTCCACTTGTTATTGCCGCAGTATTTGTAAATAAAGAAACAAAAGAAAAGTTAAAAAAAATTGGTGTGAAAGACAGTAAAAAACTTTCTGATTATAAAATCAATATTTTAGCTGATGAAATTAAAACAATTTGCAGAAATAACTTTTCAATAATTGAATTGATCCCAGAAAAATATAATATGTTGTATGAAAAATATAAGAATCTAAATAAGCTTTTAAATTGGGCACACTCAAAAGCAATTGATGAGTTGTTAGAAAAAACAAATTGTCAAATTGTTATAACAGATAAATTCAGTAAGAAAAAATTAGAAACAGAAGAAAATCCTAAAAACATAAAGATTAATTTTATTCAAGAAACTGAAGCAGAAAAATATATTGGAGTTGCCGCAGCTTCAATTTTAGCAAGAAATAGTTTTAATAAATGGTTCGATTTAATGAAAGAAAAAGGGTTAAACTTACCAAAAGGTTCATCGATAATAGTTAAGAAAAAAGCTCTTGAATTACTTGAATCTAAATGGCTAATTGATAAAGACAAAATTTGTAAATTACATTTTAAAACATTAAAAAATATTCATATGAATTGAGGTAAAAAAATGGCAAAATCTCAAAAAGTAAAACGTATAGGAATTCTTACTGGTGGAGGAGATTGTCCTGGTTTAAATGCAGTTATTAGAGGTGTAACAAAACCGGCATTAGATCATGGATTAAAAGTTTTTGGAATTCTTGATGGTTTTGAAGGTTTAGTTGAGGGAAGAGCACAAGAACTTTACAACCGTGATGTATCAGGAATTTTA
Source organism: Stygiobacter electus (assembly GCA_029210465.1). Taxonomy (GTDB): domain Bacteria; phylum Bacteroidota; class Ignavibacteria; order Ignavibacteriales; family Melioribacteraceae; genus Stygiobacter; species Stygiobacter electus. The sequence continues at coordinate 10,234 of JARGDL010000016.1, read as the reverse complement.
TCAAAAGGTGGAACAATACTTGGCTCATCAAATAAAGGAGATCCATTCCATTGGCCTGAAGAAGTTGAAGGAAAAATTAAAATAGTAGATCGTTCAAAAGAAGCATTAAAAAACTATGAAGCTTGGAATCTTGATGCAATAATTGCTATTGGCGGCGATGGAACGATGCACATATCAAAAAAATTAAGTGATATGGGTATGAATATTGTCGGAGTGCCCAAAACAATTGATAACGATCTCGAAGCAACAGATTTAACATTTGGACATGATTCGGCAGTTTTTGTTGTATCCGAAGCATTAGATAGACTTCATACAACGGCATCTTCGCATCACCGTGTAATGGTAATTGAAGTTATGGGTAGATATGCCGGCTGGATTGCATTAAATGGTGGCTTAGCTGGAGGTGCTGATGTAATTTTAATTCCTGAAATTCCATTTGAATGGAAAGCAGTTTATGATCATGTTTTAATGAGAAATATGATGGGAAAAAGATTTAGCATTGTTTGTGTTGCTGAAGGTGCAAAGCCAAAAGATGGAACTCTAATTACAAAAGGAAAAGACATAAAAAGAACAGATCCACTCCAACTTGGTGGAATTGGTGAATATGTTGCAAAAAAAATTGCTGAAAACACAGGACTTGAAACAAGATATACAGTTCTTGGTCATTTACAACGAGGTGGAAGCCCAACTCCTTTTGATAGAATTTTATCTACAAAATTTGGTGTTAGTGCAATTAATCTGGTTATTAAAAAACAATTTTGTAAAATGGTAGCATTAAAAGGCAATGAAATTAAAAGTGTTAGGATACAAGATGCTATTAGTCATCAAAAATTAGTAAAACCAAATGATCAAGCAGTTTTAGCAGCAATGGCAGTTGGAGTAAATTTTGGTGTAGAAAAATTTTGATATAAGTTGCATTCGATGATAAAGAATTATTATTTTTGTCCGCCGTTAAATAAAAAATATTTAATGAAAAGGGGTCGTAGTTCAGTTGGTTAGAACGCCTGCCTGTCACGCAGGAGGTCGCGAGTTCGAGTCTCGTCGGCCCCGCTAGTTAAAGCCTTGTAAAACAATAATTTACAAGGCTTTGCTATTTTAAAGAGAAATAACTGAAGTAGAAACTGAAGTAGAAATTCCAATTTCAAACCTTTGTTGCCAAATCTTAATGCCTCATTTATAGCCTTTCAAAAATGTCAAACCAAAAACTCCATAAAGCAGTTAAGGCATATAAAAACTTTCAACTCTAAAATTTATCCAGCCAAGACCGAGATGCATCTTAAGCCATTACAATAAAAAAATCAAACTCATTGCGAGCCCACCTGGGTCATCGAACAACCAATTACTAATCACCAATAACCTCAGCCAAAGGCTGAAAAGCCTCTAGCTTAAATCACCAAATAACTAAACACAAAAAAAAGGAGAAATACCATGAAAACATTTAGTGTAGCACCAATGCATGAGATTGAGTCAAATGCAAATCAAGGCAAATACAAGCCAAAGTTTTTTGCATTGAAAGAGTTCAATCTAAGCAGAGTAGATTTCCACAGCCATTATTATGCAGAAAAAGATATAGCCAAAGAGATATTCAAAGGAGAATTCAGCTTGGCCTATTTGCGAGAAGACAAACTAAGAACAGTTGATGCATTTAAACAAAACCAAAAGATTGACCATTTAGATTTTCTAGAAACAATAGCAATAGATATCAAAACAACCAACATCTACAAAACAGGAAAATACCTAAGCCGAGTATTTAGGCCAATGAAACATGCAAAATATTATAAAGATTTAGATATACATCTCAACGAAAACCCAAACCTAAAAGGAAAAATAACAGATGGTATAACACTGATAAACAAAGAACTAGCAAAATCAATTGGTTGGAATGAAGCAGAGGCAAACAAATCAGCCCAAGTAACAATATTTAATGAAAATGGATTAGTTAAAGGACATTGTGTAATAAGCGACAAAATAAAACATGACATAGTCATATATGGCAGGGAGAACATCAAAACAGAAATAAGATTTAATAAAGAATATACCTATATAGCCATTGAACCAGTAAAACTAACAACATCATTAAGAATAGACATACAAACACTATTAAACTTATGGGAAATCTTTGAAGGAGAACAATACTTTCAATGGGCAATAGAAGGAATAAACAAAATAAAAGAAGAACTAAAGAGTGGAAAAATAAATGAAATAATAGAAGAACTAACCGAAGAAGAGAATGAAAAATGGCTATTAAAAAAAGCAATAAGGCATAAGATAGATTATAGATATTACCCGGGATTATACAGATTAGCGTGGCAGATGTATAAAAATAGCATCATAAAATATGCAGAACGAAAAGGCATAACGGCATTTAGAATACCAGTCAAAGGAGGTTTAAGAGGCTATTTACGAGTAGATTTAAGAGACCATGACGAAGATGGAAATTTTTCACTAACTAAAACAAATACAACTACAATAGATAAATATGGAAACATCTGGATAAGTGGGGATAAAATAGCAGAATACTTAACAATACTCGGTGGAGGAGATCAAGACGATTCTGGATCAATAATACCAATAGAAAATAACAAAGCAATAATCTACCGAAATCCCAATCAAAAAGGAGAATACATAATAACAGAACTAAAAACAGAAGGAATAGAAATAACAGAAAGGAATAAAATCATAGGAAAAACACCACAAAAGAAAATAACAGAACAAAAAGAAGAAAAGAAAAAAGAGCAACAAAATCCATTCATAAAAAAATACATAGAAGAAAAAGAAAAAAACGAACAAATAATAGAATACACAAGAGCAAACTTATTAAGGACATACTCAAAAATATCAATGAATGGAGCAAATATAGGCATTGTTGCAAATGCCGAAATGATAAAATCAGCAGTAGGAATAAATAATAAAGAACAGCATGAAATACTAACAAATAAATTTAATTGGAACTTAGAAAGAGTAATAGACAGCGTAGTAAAAGATGGAATAACATGCAAAGAAGATATAGAAGCAGTAGAAAAGTTAAATGAATACATAATATACAACGAAATACCAATACCAAAATGTTTAAGGAATCGAATACCAGAAAGCAAAAGAGAAAGAGTAGCAATATCAGATAGGCACATATTAGATCAACTATTAGAAGGAGTAAAATATTTAATCAAAAACATAGAGATAGAAATCGTAGGAAGTGGAGCAGTAAGCAGAGGCAATAGAATAAAAGGGATAATAGATTATATAGAAACCCCAATAATAGAAATAGCAAGAGCAAACGAAGGGAATAAAAATCAAGAAGAAGCAAAACAGCTATTAAGAGAATACAATCAAAAGATAAGTGAATTAATAGAAACTACGAAAGAAGAAAACGAAGAAGAAAGGAAAAAAGGGATAGAAGAAATCCAAACTAAGCTACTGGAAAAAATAAACATATACACAATTGAAGAAAGAAAAGAAATCAGCAAAGCATGGGCATATGAAATATACAAAACAGAAAAATCAGTACACGATTCAATACTATGGATAAGCAGTAAAGAAAACTTAAGAGGAACTGGAGAAGACACAATAGAAATGTTAGCAGAAATCGGATTAGCCAAATAAAACAATTACAAACCACAAATCACAAGAATTAACTACCAACCGAATAAAATTAAACACACTCCGAATAACACACAATAAAAAAGGAGGCATAAATGAACTATCAAAACATCATCGCAGAAATAACAAAAAAGATAACAAAAGAATTAGAAAAAGGAATAGTACCATGGAAAAAGAGCTGGAAAGAAGGAATACCAGCCAACTTAATAACAAAAAAATATTACACTGGAATAAACTTCTTAACACTTATAACAAATGAATATCCAAGTCAATACTACTTAACATACTTACAATGCAAAGAAAAAAACGGCAGAATAAAAAATGGAGAGAAAGGGCATATAATAGTTTACTACTCGATAAAAGAAATCACAAATCAAGACAATGAAATGATAGAAATACCAGTAATAAGATACAGCTATGTATTTAACATAAGCCAAACAAATTTATATGAAGATAAAACAGAAAAATTAAAACTAATAGAATGTGAAAACATAATAAAACAAATCAAAGAAATTAGAATAACCAATAACACAATCAGCTGTTATTACAATAAGAGAGATGATTATATATCAATACCCACGATAGAGAAATTTGAAAGCAAAGAAGAATACTATTCAACCCTCTTTCATGAAATCATACACTGGACTGGCCATAAAGAAAGACTAAATAGAAAAGGTGAATATGCATATGAAGAACTAATAGCAGAGATAGGATCAGCATATCTATGCGGAATAACAGGAATAAGCAATCAAACGATAGATAACCAGACATCATACATAAATAGCTGGTTAAAAATGATAAATGATAATCCAAAAATATTAATAAAAGCATCAGCTGAGGCACAAAAAGCAATCAACTATATCATTAACCAAAACAAGGAGTAAAAACAATGGAAGAGTTAATATGTCCATGGTGTTATCATTATTTAGTTTACACCGATTTAGAAGAAAAAATTAAATGTCCACATTGCAGAAGAAAAATCAATCAATGGGATATAATAGAAATGGAGGAATAATGTACACACCAAAAATAAAAGAAGAGTTAATACATGAACTCTATTTATTAAAAAAGAAAACAGGCAAAGCAATAACCAAATTAGCCAACGAAGCAATAAGAGAATATCTAAAAAGAATAAAGGAGGAAAACAATGAATGACAATTTTATTGAAGAACTATTAACAGAAATAGAGAACAAAGAAAAAGAAGATCAATTAGCATATTGCGATTTACTATTAATTGAAGCAAATAAGATTGAAGAAGAGATGAATAAAAATCAAAGCCAATGTGAAAAAGAAATCGAAATAATCAAAGAATGGATGATAAATAAGAATGTAAAGCTTCAAGAGAGGTATGAACTTATCAAATCAAAACTAAACGCAATAATGCTAACAACAGAAAAGAAGACAATTGAATTACCAAATGGAATAATGAAGATAAGAAAACAGCCAGATAAAGTTGAGATAGTGGATTTGGAATTATTCTTAAAGAATGCTACAAAAGAGATGGTAACGATAATACCAGAAAAGCTTAAGCCCGACTTAAATAAAATAAAGCACTACATCAAACTAACTAACAAAATGCCAATAGGAATAACACTAATAGAAGGCAAAGAAGAATTTACAATCAAACTTAAAAAGGAGATAGGAAATGACACAGAGAACAAAACTTGAATTAAACGTAAATCAACCCATTGAGATTGAATTGCTATATGATGAACCAATATCAGGCAGTTCACAATATGGAGAATATCATATGTACGCAGTAAAATTAGAAGGCAAAGAATACACATACTTTGCACCAGAAGAAGTACATGAAAAATTAAAAGAATTACGACGAGGTGATAAAGCAACAATTACAAAATTAGCTTCACAAAGAAATGGAAAGATAGTTATAGCTTATGATATAGCAACAAATGAAAATGAAGAAGAAACAGAAGTAAAAGAAGAGAAAGATAAACTATACACATTACTACAAAGATCATATGAAGATGCAATCGAAATGCAGAAAGAACTAAATGGCATAATTGACATCGAGAAAGCCGCAATAACACTCTTTATAGCACGAAGCAAAATCAACATCAACGCATAACAAAAAATCTCTCCGGCCGGAGTGAGTAAAAGATAAACCCAGATTTGTCATTAGAACCTGATTGACTGTGAATATTCCTTATAAACATTGACCTAAATTGGCAAATAAGATAAAAAAAGTGTAAGGAAAACTTACGACATGTAGTTTACTGAAATTTATTAATTAATTTCTATCTCATTGTATTAAAATAACTTAGAGCTTTATTTCCTAATGGTGGTCATTAGAGATTTCCACTAATGACAAATTTGGGATAAATGAAGAATGATAAATGAAGTGTGAAAAACGTTAATGGAAATTTATTACAAGTATTGATATTAACAAATTACCAATTTAATAGTTGAACAATTAAAATGAATTTATTAATTTGAAGTAAACAAAAGGAAATATTACTTGCTTAGAGGGCAGAAAAATATTTCATCAACTGCCGGAACTCCTCAAACAGAAAATCAAAAACCGAGATTGCTTGATTTGGTAACAACCGAACTAAGAATTAAAATTTCATTATACACAAAAACAAACGGGTTGATATTATGCAAACCCTATTTTTAAATATTGAGTTTATGAAACAAAAATTAAATTACCGGAATGATATCCTGTACCACCGAGCGGGATATCATTCTCAAATAAATATTTCGGTGCAGGATAAGTAATAGTTAGGCGTATTTTCTAATAAAGAGAGGTGATGATGGCAGTATCAGTATTTATAAGTTATTCTCATAAAGATGAGGTACATAGAATTCAACTTGAAAACCATCTATCTTTATTGAAAAGAGAAAAAATTATTGAGACTTGGCACGACAGAAAAATTCTTGCTAGTATGGATTTTAAGAATGAGATTGATTCACATTTAGAGTCATCTACAATTATTCTATTTTTGATTAGTTCTGATTTTATTGCCTCTGATTATTGCTATGAAATTGAAATGCAAAAAGCAATCCAACAACACAAAGCAAATGTTTCATTGATTATTCCAATTGTTTTACGACCTTGTGATTGGCAGTCATTAGAAATCAGTAAATTCCAAGGTTTGCCAAAAGATGTTAAGCCCATAACAACTTGGGATAATATTGATGAAGCCTGGCTTGATGTAGTAAAAGGATTAAGATTATTAATAAAGGAATTTGTCAATAATAAAGCAGAGACAACTTCTGAAAAAAATTCTTATAATAATTGCATTGTTCCTGAATTTAATGAATGGCTATTGGATACTGGTATTAAATTTCAACATAGGTTTAAAGAAAAAGTGTTGTTGCCGGATTTATTTATTTATCCCGATATTCGAGAAGTTTCCGATGATCTAAATTTATTTGATAATATTATATCAGCAAGTTCTTTGACAAAAAAAATAAATCATAATTGTATTATTGGAGATGAACAAATTGGAAAGACGTCTTTGTGTAAGATGTATTTTTTTGACTTATACAATTCTGGATTTCATCCGATCTTATTAAAAGGTAAGACTATTAATTCCGCCAATTTAGATGATATTTTGGATAAAGCTGTTAAAGAGGAATACTATTGCGATTGTAAGGATGATGTCATAAACGGAAATAGTGTCATTATTATAGACGATTTTGATAAAGTAAAGCTGAACAAAAAATACAGAACAAAACTTGTAGAAAATATTACCAACCGATTTGATAAAGTTATTCTCACAGTGTCTTCTACATTTCGTATCGAATTATTCGATGCTGATTACTTAAAAAATTTCAGAGTTGATGAATTATTAACTTTTGGAAACGCTCGTAGGCTCGAGATTATCCAAAAATGGATTTCCCTTGGTCAAGAAGAAACTATCGATGAAGAGTATTTATTTAGGCAGACAGACCTAACAAAATTACATATCGATACTTTCGTTAGAAAAAATATTGTTCCCTCTAAACCAGTTTTTATTCTTTCTATTCTTCAAGTATTGGAATCTTTTACGCCTAATAACTTAGAACTAACATCTTATGGCCATTGCTATGAATATCTAATAGTTACTTTCCTCAAAAAAATTAATATTAATGTAAAAGAAATTGGAACATATGTTAACTACTTAACAGAATTAGCTTTTTTTCTTTTTCAATCAAAAAGCCAGTTTATCGCACATAAAGAACTAGACGAATTCAGAAGAAACTACTCAGAAAAGTATCTTACAATAAATCACCAAGTTATAATTAGTAATCTTGAAAAAAGTGGTATCATAATTCAAACTGATAAGGGATATGGATTTAACTATAGATATATCTATTATTTCTATGTAGCTAAATATTTATCAGACCACTATATAGAAGACAAGATAGTTCAAGGTATATTTTCAAATCTAGTTGCTAATCTTCATAAAGAAGAGAATGCCAATATCATAATATTTTTAACGCACCATACTAAAAACCCTGATATACTTGCTACGTTACAATTGGAAATGATGAGTGTTCTTGAAAAACAAGCTGAAGCGACCTTAATGAATGATGAACTTAAATTTCTTTCTGATTTTATTCAGAGTATACCTAAACTTATTATTGAACATAAAGATCCTCAAGAAGAAAGAATAGTAAATCAAAAAAATATTGATGCTATCGAATACATAGAGAATGGTAATGAGGATCAAGAAGATGAGCTAACCGAAAATGAAGCCTATAGAATCATTAATAAGACATTTAAAAGTATTGAGATCATTGGTCAAATTATTAGAAATAGACATAGTTCTCTTCCTAAAACAACTTTATATGAAATAACAGATAATTCGTATGGAATAGGTCTTCGATTTCTCAAATTTTTCCTTGACCTTTCGGATAAATTCAAACTAGAAATTATTGAATATATAAAAGATATTTTTATTAAACACCCAAAAGTATCAGATGAACAAGTAGAGAAAGATGCAAGAAATACTTTCTTATTTTTGACTTATGGAATGATTTTTTCAGTTTTAAAAAAAATTAGTTTGTCACTTGGTTCAACTGAGGCAAAAGAAGTATATGATAAGATCGAAAGTATTAGAAACACACCTGCAACTATTCTTATTAATGTTTCCATAGATTTATTATTTGGCAAGGATATTAATGTAGATGCACTCGCAAAGAAATATGAATTATTAGAAGGAAATATTGTAGCTCAAAGGTTATTCAAAGAATCTGTCATTCAACACATTTATATGTATCAAGCTCCCTATGATAAAAAACAACAAATTGCTGCCAAGTTTAATATCCCTATGAAATCACAATTGCTTATTGATAATAATAAAGATTCTAAAATATTTTAAGATTGAATACACCTAACAAGCCGCTCAACACGGACAGCGTTTTTCAGTGCGGCATTTGTGTAATTATAAAGTTGTGTTTGCAAAACAAAGTTGCTCTTTAAGGTAGGTTGTTCTAAGAAACATTTTTATAAATAAAAAGTAGTTGCAACTATTCGGCATTCTTATTCTGGGCTGCCGGTTAGCGGCAACATCGATCGTTAGGCAGTTAATAAAAAATTAGAATTGGAAGGTAAATATGGAATTATCAATTTCTGAACAACTCGCTTATTCTACAGTGAGAATTGAATGTGAATATTCAGATGGTTCTTTAGGAACGGGAACTGGATACTTTTTCAGATTTAAAGATGACAAAGCAAATAATCGATTTATTCCCGTTGTCATAACAAATAAGCACGTCGTTAAAGATTCTAAAAAAGGTAAAATACTTTTTACGAAAGCAAATGCAAATAATGAACCTATTGATACTGACCATTTTGGAATATTCATTGATAATTTTGAATTTTTCTGGAAGATGCATCCAGATTCGGATGTTGATTTGTGTTCGATGCCAATAGCTCCATTTATAAATGCTGCTCAAAATCAAAATGTTAAATTATTTTATATTTCTCTTGATATGTCTCTAATACCAAATACTGATCAATTGGCTGAATTATCTGTCCTAGAAGAAATAGTAATGATTGGTTATCCAAACGGAATTTGGGATAGTAAAAATAATAAACCAATTTTTAGAAAAGGTATTACTGCTACTCATCCAAATCTGAACTATGAAGGTAAAAAAGAATTTATGATTGATGTGGCTTGTTTTCCTGGTTCAAGTGGTTCTCCTGTATTTATATTAAATGAAGGTGGTTATAGAGATAAAAAGGGAAATACTTATATGGGGCGCAGTAGAGTGTTCTTGCTGGGGACACTTTATGCTGGACCGCAGCATATCGCAACTGGTGAAATTAAAATAATAAATGTGCCGATTGCTCAGAAACCAATCGCCATTTCAAGTATTCCAAATAATTTGGGTTTAGTGATAAAATCTGAAAGAATAAAAGAATTGGAAAACTTGTATTAATTAAAAACTGCCTAACAAGTGCCTGCTAATGAACTCACTCTAACATAGGAGAAAGAGTAAGCCCAAAGCGTTTTACCCGTTTCCACCAGAGGCGGACAAGTCTGTAAATATTTCATTTGACGTTCTTTGATTTTCTGTTCGTATTGTTTAAGTCTCTAATCAACATACATTTTTTTCACCGAGCTATAACTTTAAAACACAAGTTACTAAATGATAAAGTAAAATGTATAATCTACCTGTCGATAG
>JARGDL010000015.1 GCA_029210465.1 Stygiobacter electus | reverse complement strand
AAAATGATACAATAAAAAATTAAAATTTTATTTTTAAAAAATTCTTCTTTGATTTAGAAAATATCAGTTTTATTTTTCTAACAACAAATCTTCAGGAAATAATTATGTCAAAAATTAATCTCACCGTAAACAAAAAAAATTATTCGGTTGATGTTGATCCTGATACTCCACTGCTCTGGGTTTTGAGGGATACTCTTGGCTTAACTGGGACTAAGTATGGATGCGGCGAAGGAATTTGCGGCTCTTGTACTGTTCACGTTGATGGTAATGCTGAGAGATCTTGCATACTTTCAGTTAAAAATGTTGAAGGCAGTGAAATCACTACTATTGAAGGTTTGGCTGAAAATCCTGATCATCCGATTTTCAAAACATGGATTGATTTGGAAGTTTCGCAATGTGGTTATTGCCAGCCTGGACAAATTATGACCCTCGCTGCGATGTTAAATAAGAATGCATCAAAATCTGAGATTGAAAATGAAATGTCTTCTGTCCTTTGCAGATGCGGAACTTATCACAGGATACGAAAAGCTGTGGATAAACTTGTGGAGGGAAAATAAAATGAAAAAGAAACAGACAAGAAGAGAATTTATTAAAATTGTTTCTGTCAGCGGCGGTGGACTGATTCTTGCAACTTATATTCCTTTTAGTAATTTATTTGGAAGAATAGGTGATGATTCAAAAATCTTTTCACCAAGTGTTTATTTGAAAATTGATTCCAATGGTGTTGTTACTGTAATTGTTCATCGCTCTGAAATGGGACAAGGTATAAAAACAGCTCTTCCGATGTTGATAGCAGAAGAACTTGAAGTTGATTGGGAAAAAATTATTATTGAGCAGGCAGATGCTGATACAAAATATGGAAGCCAATCAACTGGTGGTAGTACAAGTGTAAGAAGAAATTGGGAACCACTAAGAATTGCTGGTGCTACAGCGAGAGAAATGTTGATTCTTGCCGCTGCTAATAAATGGAAGGTTGATAAATCAGAATGTTATGCCGAAAATGGTTTTGTGATTGATAAAAAATCAAAACAGAAATTTTCTTATGGCGAATTGGTTGAGGATGCTTCAAAACTTCCGGTTCCTCAAAATGTAAAACTTAAAGATCCCAAAGACTTCAAACTTATTGGTAAACGGATTCATCGTGTTGATACTCCTGACAAAATTTATGGCAAGGCGAAGTTCGGAATTGATATTGTGGTTCCGGGAATGTATTACGCTGCTTTAAGTCGCTGTCCATCATTTGGTGGAAAAGTAAAATCATTCAATGCTGATAAAGCAAAACAAATCAAAGGCGTAATTGATGTAGTACAGATTTCAAATGGAGTTGCGGTAATTGCTGATTCAACCTGGAATGCATTCAAAGGAAGAGATGCACTTGAAATTGAATGGGACTTTGGACCTTATGCAAATGTTAATACTGATGACATAAAGAATGAAATGCTTAAACACATTAAGGAAGAAGGTGCTGAATTTGAAAGTCGTGGAAACATTCATCAATCAATTGAAGGTGAAAAATTAATTGAAGCAGTTTATGAAGTTCCGTTTATGGCTCACGCACCGATGGAGCCAATGAATTGTGTCGCTAAATATGAAAACGGGAAAGTTGAATTGTGGGCTCCGACTCAAAATCCACAAAATGCAAAAAGTGAAGTTGCAAAAGCACTTGGCTTGAGTGAGAATAATGTTACCGTTCATGTTACTTTAATGGGCGGCGGATTCGGAAGAAGACTCGTTAGTGATTTTGCAATTGAAGCTGCTGAAATTTCTAAAACATCCGGTAGAACTGTAAAACTAACATGGACACGCAAAGAAGATATTAAGTTTGGCTATTATCGTCCACCAAGTATGCATGTTTTGAAAGGCTCGGTTGGTGCTGATGGAAAACCATTGAAGTTTTTTCATCATGTTATTGCACCTTCAATCAGGCAAATGAGATTTGATAAAAATTTGACTGCTGAGAAATCAGAAATAAATGAAGGGACAGTTGATTTGGAATATCAGATTCCGAACCTGAAAATTACCGGATCATTGATTCCAACTCATGTTCCAATTTCCTGGTGGCGGGCAGTTTATAATTCGCAAAATCCTTTTGCGGTTGAATCATTCATTGATGAACTGGCTTATGCCGCTGGAAAAGATTATTATAAATTCCGCAAACAAATGCTGCCTGAAGATTCAAGGTTATTGAATGTAATGAACATTGCTGTTGAAAAATCGGGCTGGAATAACCGACTTCCGAAAGGAAAGGGAAGAGGACTTGCAATTTCTTATGGCTATGAAAGTTTTTGTGCACAAGTTGCGGAAGTATCTGTTGTAAATAATAAATTAAAAGTTGAAAAGTACACTGCAGTTATTGACTGTGGAGTTGTAGTCAATCCTGATATAGTTGAAGCTCAGATGGAAGGAGCGATTGCATTTGCATTATCAGCAGCGATGAAAGGTGAAATAACAATTAAGAATGGTGGGGTTGAACAAAATAATTTTGATGACTTCGAAATTCTATCATATAATGAAATGCCGGTTGTTGATGTTCATATTGTTCAGAATAACTTTACGGTTGGTGGTGTTGGTGAATTAGGAATAGCTGCTTGTGCACCAGCATTATGTAATGCAATTTTTGCCGCAACCGGGAAAAGAATAAGAAAGTTGCCTGTTAGATTGAGTTAAATAATTTTTCTGATTATTATTTTAGTAGAGACTAGCTTGCCTTATATAGTAATTTATTATTAAACTCGCATCAAAATTTAGGGATTAAATGAAAAAGTTATTTTTAATATTAGTTTTTTCAGCATCATTAATTCATGCACAAAATGTTTATGATTTTTTAAGATTTGATTTAAGTCCACGGGCTGCTGCTGTTGCTGGAAGTTTTGTTGCAAATAATGATGATCCAAATGTTATTTTCTATAATCCAGCTGGTATAAATTTTTTAGAAGGAAATCCAATTTCATTTTCTTTTACTAAGCATCTGCTTGATGTTAATTATGTTGGGTTATCCTCATTTAAAGAATTTGATGGTATTGGAAAATTCGCCGCTGCAATTCAATATATGAATTATGGCTCTTTTAAAAAAACTGATGAAGCTGGTAATGTTTTAGGTAATTTTAATGTAGGTGACTTGGCATTAACAATTGGTTATGGTAATCAGCTTGATAAAAATTTTTTCTATGGAGCCAATTTAAAATTTATCTATTCTAAAATCGACCAAGTTTCATCTACAGCCGCAGCAATTGATTTAGGTTTACAACTTTACATTCCTGATACAAAATGGAATTTTGGATTTTCAATTCTAAATCTTGGTTCTCAATTATCAACTTATTATTCAGTAAAAGAAAATTTACCATTTGAAATTAAATTAGGTTTTACAAAGCAACTTGAAAAATTACCTTTAAAAATATTTTGGTCATTCAACAAATTAAATGAACAACAAAGCACATTTTTCAAAAAATTTACGCAAATTACATTTGGTGGTGAATTTAAGCTTGGTCAAAGCATGCGCTTAAGATTTGGATATGATAACGAAAAAAGAAAAGAGCTGAAATTAAATACATCTGCTGGTTTGGCAGGATTTAATTTGGGTGTTGGATTTATTGTAAAAGGTTACAATGTTGATTATTCTTTTTCATCATTTGGATTAATTGGTTCAATCCACAGATTCGGAATTTCAACAAGCTTATAATTATTTCCTATAAGGTTCTTTCAAATATCTTTTTGCAAGTTCGTGAGAATTATTTCTCTCTTTTAAGTGTAAAGTTTCATTATAATATTTTTTAGCTAATTCTCTATTCCCAAGCAAATCATTTAACATACCTAAAAAAAGAACAGTGTTAATTAAAAATCCAGATTCATTATTCTTATCCAATTCACGTGAAAGTTTTTCCGATTTAGAAAAATAATATGCGGCTGAATCAGGAATGTTTTTAATTAAAAAATCATTGCCAATGTAATATGTTGCTTCTCTTTCAAATCTTTTATTGTATCCAGAATAATTTTTTTTGCATTTGTTATAAATATCTCTAAAAATTTTTGAAGCATCGGAATAGTTATTTTCTTTAACAAAAGTCAATCCATAATAGCGTTGAAAAACTGGATTGTTTGGAAAATCATTCAGTAAAATTTTTCCCCACTTTCTGGATTCTTCCATTTGTTCTTCAAATTGAAAAGTTAATTTTTGTAAGAAAGATCTTGCTTCAATTCTTGTGTATCTTCCATTCCATGCTACATTTTCTAATTCTCTAATGCCTCTTTCTTTATCACCTTGAGGGAAAAAAACCATAAATGGTTTTACTACTGGATATTTTTTAGGAATAACATCTGCATAGTAATGATAAATTCCGAAACCAAGCTGCACATCAATATTTTTAGGATTTACTTTATAAGATTTATAAATTAAATCAAGACCTTCTTTTCCATCAAGAGCGGCTTTAACCCAACTTTCTCGAATAGCAAGAAGCTGACCTCGAAATCCCAAAGCTCCCCCTTTGAAAAACATAGCATCAACATTTTTTTCATTTTTATCTAAAATTTCATCGCACATATCAATAACTTCTTCAAGTTGATTATAAAATTTTTCATCCATGCTTTCATCATCAAGATTAACAAGAATTCTCCACCAAGTTATCATTGCTTTGAAAAATTTTCCGGATGGATGAGTTGAATATTCTTTTACAACAATATCAAATGTTTTTTCTGCTTTGTCTAATTCCATTCCATAGATTTGATTGATTCCAGCTTTGACTAAAGAATCATGCTTTACCCAATCATAATTTTGAGCATTGAGATTTGAAATAAAAATTAAAACAAATAAGATCAAAAATTTTTTCATATTATTTTCTCTTTGGTCTATACATATCTGTTGCATGTCCGTAAAATAATTCAGCAGCAAACATCATTGTTTCTGATAAAGTAGGATGCGGGTGAATTGTTAATTCCAAATCTTTAACCACAGCACCCATTTCAATTGCTAATGTTCCTTCCGCAATCATATCGCCTGCACCCACACCAACCAAAGCAACGCCAAGTATTCTTTCTGTTTCAGGTTCAATAATTAATTTTGTTAAGCCGTCATTTCTGTCTAATGTTGTTGCACGTCCGCTTGCTGCCCATGGAAATTTTGCAATCTCGACTTTTATTTCTTTTTGTTTTGCTTCAGTTTCAGTTAATCCAGCCCATGCAATTTCTGGATCAGTAAACACAACAGCGGGAATAGCATTTGGTTCGAATGCAACTTTGTGCCCAAGAATAGCTTCAACTGCAACTTTACCTTCAGCAGCGGCTTTGTGAGCAAGCATTGGATTTCCGACAATATCACCAATTGCATAAATATTTTCATCATCTGTTTTTAATTGCTTGTCAACTACTACAAATCCACGTTCACCAATTTTTACTTTTGTGTTTTCTAGTCCAAGTCCATCTGTAACAGGTTTTCTTCCGATTGAAATTAACACTTTATCAAATGTCTGTATAGGTTCAGTTACTTTTGCACCTTCTAATTTAACTGTTATAGAATCGCCATTGTCTTTTAACTCAACAACTTTTGTTTCGGTATAAATATTTTTCAAAGTTGTTTTCAATCTTTTTTCCAATACAGAAACTAAATCGCGATCTGCACCGGGCAATAATCCGGGAAGCATTTCTACAACTGTAACTTCACTTCCCAATGAAGAATAAACAGTTGAAAGTTCAAGACCAATGTAACCACCGCCAATTACGAGTAATTTTTTCGGCACATCATTCAGTTCAAGTGCAGAAGTTGAATCCATTACTCTTTGAGAATCAATTGATAATCCGGGAATTTTAGCGGGGACCGAACCTGTTGCAAGAATTGCCTTTTCAAAAACTACTTCTTCAGTTGTACCATCTGTTTTTTCAACAGAAAGAGTTGTGGAATTTATAAATTTTGCTCTACCGTTTATGTAGTTAACTTTTCGTTGTTTTGCAAGCTGACCAAGTCCGCCTGTAAGTTTATTCACAACTCCATTTTTGAAGTCGCGTAATTTGTTTAAATCTATTTTCGGTTCACCGAATTCAATTCCCCATTTTTTAGCTTCATCAGCTTCATGAATTAATTTAGCAACATGAAGAAGTGCTTTAGAGGGAATACAACCGCGGTAAAGACAAACACCGCCTGGGTTTTTTTCTAAATCTATTAAAGTTACATTCATTCCAAGATCAGAAGCTAAAAATGCAGCGGCATAACCACCTGGACCACCACCTATAACTGCTAATTGTGTTTTTGTTGACATAAATTTGTTCCATATTGTTTTTAATTAATTCAAAAATAATAAAAAGAGTGTAATAAACTTAAGTCTATAAACAAAAGCCTTCTCTTTACATTACAAGAAAATAAAAATTAAAAAAGTTCAATTTCATTAATCTTTGTCCATCTTTTTCATAATTTTTATATTTCGCCCGCAATTTTGGAAATTAAATGGAACTATACGAAAAGTTAAAATCAATAAAAGAAAAATTTTTAAATGTTGAACAGCAGTTATCCGATCCTAATATTATGTCGGATCAATCCAAATATATTTCATTAAGTAAAGAAAGAAGAGAATTACAACCAATAATTGAAAAATTTAATGAATATGATCAAGTTGTAAAAAACCTTGAAGGAAATTTAGAAATTATAAACAACAGTGATGATAAAGAATTAATTGAAATTGCAGAATCTGAATTAAAAGAATTAAAAGAAAAAAAATTATTACTCGAAGATGAAATAAAAGTTTTGTTAATTCCAAAAGATCCGGATGATGATAAAAATGTAATAGTTGAAATTCGCGCTGGAACAGGTGGAGATGAAGCAGGATTATTTGCGGCTGATTTATATAGAATGTATTCACGATATGCTGAAATTCGTGGATGGAAAAAAGAATTAATTGATTTTAATGATACAGGTGGATTAGGCGGTTTGAAAGAAGTTGTGTTTAGTTTATCGGGTGATAATGTTTACGGTGATTTGAAATTTGAAAGCGGCGTTCATCGTGTGCAGCGAGTTCCTGCAACTGAAGCAAGTGGAAGAATTCATACATCGGCTGCATCTGTTGTAGTTTTACCCGAAGTAGAAGATGTTGAAGTTGAAATTGATCCTAACGATTTAAGAATCGATGTTTTCAGAAGCGGCGGCGCTGGTGGTCAAAATGTTAACAAGGTTGAAACTGCTATTCGTATAACTCATCTTCCTACAGGACTTGTTGTTCAATGCCAGGATGAACGTTCTCAATTAAAGAATAGACAAAAAGCAATGAAAGTTTTAAAAGCAAGATTGTACGATATTAAAATGCGTGAGCAAGTTAATGAAATTGTCGCTCAAAGAAAATCTATGGTTGGAAGAGGTGACAGAAGTGATAAAATTAGAACTTATAACTTCCCGCAAAACAGAGTAACTGATCATAGAATTGGTTTGACTCTTTATAATTTAACCGATGTGATGAATGGTGATCTGCACGAATTAATTGAAAAATTGAAACTTGCTGACAGAACTGAGAGACTTCAAAATAATTTTGCTTAATGATTTTATAGTATCGAAAAATTTTCAACTGTAATTGTTTAAAAAAATATTTACTAAATAAATATTCGGGGACGGTATTTCCCATCCCCGAAATAATGATTACTTCATCCAAATAAATTTCTTTGTTTGAACAAAACTGCCGCTCTGCAATTTATAGAAATAAATTCCGCTTGAAAGATTTTTCCCATCAAATTTTACTTCATAATTTCCTGCTTGTTGTCTTTCGTTTACAAGCGTTGCTACTTCTCTTCCAAGGATATCATAAACTTTGAGTGTTACTAAATTGTCACTCTGAGCTTGTCGAAGAGTGACGTCATGGTTCGACTGGCTCACCATGACATTGTCATCCTGATCCCGACTTTGTCGGGACTGTCGTAGGATGACAGCAGGAATAGAATATTTTATCGTCGTGCTTGGATTTCCGCCAAAGGCGGATCCGCCTCCGGCGGAAAATGGATTCGGATAATTTTGATCTAATGTGAATGAGGTGCCAAAATTTTTTCTATCATCATTAACTGAAGATATATTCGAGATTTGATATCTATATACACCAGTGTTAGCCGGAGAAAAAATCGAATAAACATAAATGTATAAATATTGTTGGCTAACTGCCATAAAATTATTTATCGATGAAGTAACAGCAGTCGGCGCTCCAGAAACTTCCGTCCAGTTTAATCCATTATTTTCAGATATAAAAATTTTAGCAGTCAATGAAACAGCATCTGCATAATATGTAAATATTTTTGATCCTATCGAAACACATGATCTTGTGCTTGCAGAAACACCTAATCCACTTGGAAAACCGTTAGAAAGTTTTAACCAATCTGTATTTACAAGTTTGTACATTCCGTAAGTAGTTCCATAAATTTCGTTATTGTGTGTCTGTACTGTTCCTATTATGATCGATGGGTTTTTCAATACCCAATTAGCTCCGGCATCTGTAGATATAAAAGCACCCAAATTTAACGCACAAAAAACCATTGTGTTACCAGCAACTGCAAAATCCAAACCAAATACTTGAGATTGTGAGTAGTTAATAGTTATTTGTGTCCAGGTAAGTCCATTATCAACAGATTTGAAAACAACATTTCTATTAGACATAGCGTAAAGTGTATTTCCATCACTAACAAGCATAAGAACCGCTCCATTAGGATAAGAAATATTTGACCGTAAAGACCAAGTTATGCCATCATCAGTTGAATAGTAAATAGAATTTATATCAACTATGGCAAAAACATAATCACCATGTCCATGCACATAATAAACTTTATCTGGAAACTTATTAGCTATGTTGTTCCACGTTGTTCCGTTATCTGAAGATCGTAATACAAACTGAGATGCATTGTAACCATATACAAAAACAGTTGAAGCGTGTATACCAATTTGCCCAGTCGCACCAACGTTTTCTGAACTTACTTTTGTCCACTGAGCATTTATTTTAACCGCAACAATGACTAACATTAGCTTAACTATTTTTTTCATACTCCCTCCAAGGAGGTTTTTTATTATTAAAAAAAATTAAACACAGACTCGTTCATTAGCATGTCCTCTTTGCAGTTCAACAAGTCGTGTTTGATATTTACATTATTAATTCATCTTTACATTAATACTTTTGACAATCTCTGAAACCATATAATATTTTTTTCCACCAGCTGTTACAGAATTGTAAGTATATCTAACAACAAAAAGTCGACAATCACCACTAAATGATGAAAGATCAGCTGTGGGAATTGTGTAACTTCCGTTATCTGTTAAATCTTGATAAACTTTTACTTGTCCTTTATTTTGAATATTGATTAGTTGAACTAAAATTTTCGATGTAGTTGATGTATTAGACCATTTAACCTGTATGCCGCTTGATTTAGTTACACTCGCATTGTTTAAAGGTGTTGTTATTGTATAATCATTTGGACTTTTAACACTACCGGAGAACGCAGGAATACCATTTGCACCAGCAACATTCCAAAAATGATTTGCACCGCCCCAGTTTAAATTCAAAACGTTCATTGGATTATTCATATCCGTTGCCATATAATAAGTTTTACCGTTAGTGGTTAGTTTTCCTAATTGATTAATATTAACAGTAACAGCTCCTGCATCTACACCATCTCCAAAAATCCCTGTAGCTGCATTTGTTGAAATATCTGGTAATCCTGCTATTGGTGCTGCCATATAATAATTAATTGATGCCATAGCTCCACCATAATCAGCTGATGAAGAAAAACTTGGCATAGGTTGACCAGTTGGATTTGAGATATTTGTTGATGAATTTGGTTCAGTTGGATCGTTTTCTTTTTTGCAACCGGTGATTAAAAATCCAAATACTAAAGTTGCTAAAAGTATATATTTTACATTTTTCATGGTTATTCCTCTTTTTTTTGATTGTTAAGTTTTAATTCTTCTGGAATTGCAATAACATAATCTATTTTAATTTTTTCGCAAATGTTTAATGCTGATTCTCTATTTGTTACAGTCATTATATTAAATCCCTCACGACTTAATATTTCCCTCAATTTTTTTAAAGCGAAAGTATCCGAATCAATTATCAAAATTTGTGTGTTCATATTCTTCTTTCTAATTGAGCATAAGATTCAATCTTCATGCCTAATAATTAAAAATTTTTCAACCTTAATGATTTTTACAATTAGTTCTTCATGGAAATTTTTATTGAAATATGTAAAGAAAAGAGGCTTTTTAATTGCGGTTAATCTTTTATAATTTTGTCCTAAATTTTAACTTAATTAATTGTTGCAAAAAAGCAACTTTCGTTAAATTAATTGTCGTTCTATTACGACTTTTGAATTTAATATGACAAAAGAAGATTTGAGAAAAATATTTATAGATTCAAACTCATCAGATGAATTATTTGATGCTTTTGCAGATTCTATCAAAATGAAAATAGATGATTTTGAACATTATAAACCTTTAATTGCAAATCCAGCTTTGTCAACTGATGAAATAAAAATGTTTGTTGAAAAACTTTCGAGAGAGTTAAAAGATAAGACTTATGAAATTTATTTATGGACGGGAGAAATATTTTTCGATAGAAATTTACATTATGATGCTTTTAACTATTTTACTAAATCATTTGAGTTAGATACAACCAATCACATTCCTTTGTTAAGTATAGCTAATCTTTATAACTATGATTTAGAGATTCCATTAAACAAAACAATTTTAGAATACATAACTTCTAACGTTGCAACTGTTCACAAAAAAAGTAAAGTTTATTTTTACCTTTCAGACATTTATAAAAAAATTGGTGATTACCTAAACTCAACTAAATATAACGCGCTTGCATACAGAGCAAGTGAGCTTGAAGAGGATTAATAGTAATATCCGATCGTGAAATAAAAGAAAGTTGGGCCCAAAACTAATTTATTATTAGTTAGATTGTTTGCAAAGTAAAAACTTTTTCCAACTGAAAAATCTGCTGGACCAATTGGTGTTTTAAATGATAATGTTGTTCCAATTCCGTGTAAAAGATTTTTAAAACGAATCTGCTCTCTTTCTTTCCATATAGAACCTAAATCATAACGTATTCTAAAATAAGTATCAAAAAATATTTTGAATGGAAATCGATAACGAATTTCAAGAGATGAAAGGAATATTTGTCTTCCGCGATATTCAAATTCTCTCATTCCAAAAAAGGAATTTTGACCACCAAGCGAAAATTGTTGACTTAAAGGAAGAGTTTTATCAGCCGCACCAATCATTGTTCTAAAACTCCAAACGTGATCTGTTCGCAAACCAAAATAAACTTTATAATCAAACAAGAATTTTGTATAGCTAATATTTCCACCTAAAAACGATTGTGCAGTTTCATAAAAGGTATTTACCAAAAACCCTTTTGACGGATATGGATACTCATTTTGTGAATCAATGTGTAGATTAATTCTAAAACTTGAAATATCTGTTTTATAATCTGCTTCAGTAAAATTTGAGATAGGTTTTACTTCATCTCGATGATAACGTGCTTCGAACATTAAATTACCAAATCTTTCTACTTGTGTTCCAATGCCAAACGAAAAACCATAACTTGATTGTTTATATTCACCAAACTTTTCTCTTGAATAACGATTTGGATTTTTAACCACCTGATTAACATAAGTGCTAATATTTATGTAATCATAAAATGCACGAACCTTATAAGTAAAATAAGAATCAAAAACCCTATTGGCTTTTTGTTCAATTGCAAATGTGCCATTTTTAACACCACCAGAAAGAGTTGCACCAATTTCAGTTCCAGTACCATTAAAATTTTCATCACGAATATCAGCAGAAATTTGTGTCAAATATTCATTGTCAATACGCATACCTAATCTTATAATAGATGATTCTTTTTCCAGTAATGAAATCAATAATTTATTTTTATCATTTTGTGAAATTACGCTAAGATCAATCTGATCAAATAAATTTGTGCTTCTCAAATTAGCAAGACCTTTTGCAGCAACTTCATACTTAAAATAATCACCTACTTTTAAAGGGAATTCGCGTGTAATTATTTCTTCTTTTGTTTTTTTATTTCCGATAACATCTATATCTGAAATAATTCCTTCATTAATTTTAATATTAATTGCTTTTGCAGTTGAATCATAAAATACAATTTTTACTTTGGCAAAAGAATAACCATTTCTTTTGTAAATTCTAAGCACATTTAATATACTTTCAAAAGTTTTTCTTGGGCTGTAAGGTTTATCTATTAAATTTTTCAAAGAGCTAATTATTAAATCACCCGAAATTACTTTTGCACCTGCTAAATCAATCTGTTTGACGTATGAATTTTTTTCTGCTTTAATTATTAAAGTGCTAACTGTATCACTTTTCAAAACAAAAATTTGAGGATTTCTCCAGTAACCCTCTTGAAAAACTTTATAAAACGCAAAGAGAATATCTTTTGAAGAAACAACTTCTTTGTTTTTTATTAAATCGTAAGTCCTTCTTTCTAATTCATTTGCATCAACTAAAATTTTCAAATTTTTAAATACATATTCATCTTTAATTTTATTCTTAAATTCATTTTCAAAACGAGAATAAATTTTATCAGCGATAAATGATGCTGATTTATAACCTTCATTTACAAAAAAACTCAAGTCAGTAAAATCAGAATTCTTTTTATTGCCAATGTTTGGAGTAATAATAAAATCAGCTTCTGCAAGTTGTTGGCTATTTAAAATTTTCATTGGAATACTAACTAGTTGATCAGCAATTCGCCATGGTACGTTTAATTCTTCTTCATCATAAAGTGGACTCGAAGAATTTACAGCAATAACAATGTCAGCTCCCAATTTTTTTGTTTCTTTAACAGGAACATTTGCAACCAATCCACCATCGACTAAAAGCATAGAATCTTTTTTTACAGGCGGTAATAAAAGTGTAACGCTTGAACTTGCACGTAATGCGGCTCCAAGCGGACCATTATCAATTATTATTTCCTTTCCAGAAATAAGATCAGCACTTACAGCTCTAAATTTGTATGCGAATAAATCATAAGTAGAATCATTACAAAGAGGTGCACTGATAGACATTAAATTCAAGAAATTTGCTGCCCGCTGTCCCGAAGAAAGAGAAGTTGGTAAAATCGGTTTCAATCCATTTAGCCTTAATGTAAGTAAAGCTTTATCTTCAGTAACTTTTTGATCAACAAACAATTCATTTCTTTCTGATTGGCTTGCTGAAAAAAAATCCTCCCAATTAGTTGCATTCATTATGGAATCAAGTTCATTTAATCTATAACCAGCACTATAAAGTCCGCCGATTATACTTCCCATACTTGTACCTACAATTATTTCAATTGGAATATTTTTTTCTTCTAAAACTTTGAGCACACCTAACTGGGATAAAGCACGCGATCCACCGCCGCTTAAAGCTAACCCAATTTTGGGTTTTGCAATTGGAACTTGCTCTACTAAACCAAAAGGAAGTGCTTCTTCTTTTACTTTAAAATTAAGTTGAATTTTTTCTTGTGCGGAAATATTTAAATAAAGGAGAGAGAATAATAAAACTATTATGAAAAATTTTTTATTCATATTAATCTCTCTCCACAGAAAGAAAATTATTTTTTCTTCTTAGCGGATTTTTGAGCTTGGGCTTGTTTTTCAGCAGCTTCCATCATCCTTGCCATGAATCCTTTTTTCTTATTTGGATTTATCTGAACAGGAACTAATTCCTCTTGTTTGCCCATATGTGTAACATAATATTGTTGAGCAATACTTAATAAATTGAAAACAAAGTAATATAAATTCAATCCAGAGGGCATACTCATAAACATAATTGTAAACATAATTGGCATAACATAAATCATAGCTTTTTGTGATGGATCTTTAATAGACATTTTTTGCTGAATAAACATTGTAACACCCATTAAAACAGCAAGACCACTAATAATATCAATATTGAAAATCGGAATTTTGAATGGAAGCCTATAAATAATATCGGGAGAAGATAAATTATCTATCCAGCCAATAAATGGTTTGTGGCGAATATCAACAGTTGAATTAAATAAACTCCACAATGCAACAAGAATTGGCATTTGAAGTAACATAGGCAAACATCCACCCATAGGATTTATTCCGTAAGTCTGATAAAGTTTCATTGTTTCCTGTTGCTGCTTTTGCATATCATCTTTATACTTTTCTTTAATCTCGTTAATCTTTGGTTGTAACATCTGCATCTTACGCATCGATTTCATACTTGTACGAGAAAGTGGATGTAAGGCAATCTTTATTAGAATTGTAAAAATTATAATCACTAATCCATAATTTGGAATAAAGCCATCGAGAAAACGAAGAAGTGGTAACATTATGTATTCTGAAATTGGACGAATAATAAATTTCAATCCTAAAAAATTTCCGAATTCAAAAATGCTTTCATAATTATTTTTATATGTTTTTAATAAATAATAATCTATTGGACCAATGTATAGACTGAATGAATCACTTTGATATTTTTGATTTTTAAAAGGAACTTTTATACTTGAGCTGTAAAATTCACGGGTTCCATATTTATTATTAATATGAGTTCCCTCAACATAAGCTCCACCATCTGCATTTGGATTTTTAGGTGTTAAAATTACTGTAAAATATTTATTGCGAATTGCAATCCAATCAACTTTACCATTTATATCTTTTGTAACTTTTTCTCCAACAGAAGTAGCATCTACAACTACATTTTCATCGCCAGTATAAATTATACTACTTGAATGATTAGCTTCATCCACAGAATTTTCTTCAACAAAGTTTAATCCATTTTGCCAAGCAACATCATAACGAAAACTGCTTATTACATCTTCCATATTTTCTAGTATGAAATCAACTTTGCTGTCATAACGATTTCCATAAAAAAGAAAATTCTTTTTGATTGATTTGCCTGATTCATCCGTAAATACAAAGTTTAATGCAAGTGAATCGGTTTCATTTAATTTGTAATGATAATTATTTGCATTAGTTGAAAAATCGAGCGAAGATGTATTAACAAGCTTACCATCTTTAGTAACAAAAATTAAATTTAAGTCACCGCCGGTTTTTGATGTATTAACAAGTTGAACATATTTTTTATAATAAACAGAATCTTTTGTTTTGCTGTAATACCAAGTGTTAAATTTCTTGAGAAAAACTCTTCTTAACTGAGCACCTTTTGTTGTTAACTCAATAATGGAGAGATCATTTTCAACAGTAATAATTTTTTCTGGTAAGGATAAAGCTTTAAAAGCTGGTTCTTCAGAAGATTTTTTTTCTTCTTTAGCGATTTCTTTTTCCCGTACAGGTAATGAATCTTTCTGCAAAGTAGGTTGAGATTTTTTCTGCTGTGGTTTTTGTGGCTGAGGTGAATTCCAGTAAAGCCAAACAACAAGTATAAGTCCAATGAGTAAAAAAGCAATAGTTGAATTACGGTCCATAAATTTTCCTTAAATTATTCTACAGGATCAAACCCGCCCTTATTCCACGGGTTACATCTTAAAATTCTCCAAATTGATTTTAAGCCGCCTTTAATTACTCCATATTTTGTAAAAGCCTGAACAGAATATTCTGAACAAGTTGGATAAAACCTACATGATGGAGGAAACAAAGGTGAAATCAATTTTTGATACAACTTAATTAAATAAACAAAAATAAATCTCATATTAAATCTTTTCTTTAATTTGATTCATAATATCAACAATTTGAGGCATAACATCTTTCAAGAAAATTTTTTTATTACTTTTAAAACTGATTGAGTTAGATGAAAAAATTATTTGCACAAGAGCTTTTTTATCGACAATCAAAGGAAGTAAAATATTTTTATTCAGTCTAAAAGATTCTCTCATTAATCTTTTAACTCGATTTCTCCAGACGGCAATACCAGACTTCTTTGAAACAGCAAAAGCCGCTTGTAAAACGGCTTCTTCTGTTTCTTTTTTAATGTAAAAAACAGCTTTAAATGTTTTGTTTGGAGAAAAAATATATTCTCCATTAGAAAAAACAAAATCGAAATCTTTTTTACTTTTGATTCTTTCTTTTTTAGAAAGACCAAATTGTTTCAATTATTTTTCGTCGCTGACTGTTAATTTTTTTCTACCTTTTGCTCTACGTCGAGCAAGAACTTTACGTCCATTTTTAGTAGACATTCTTTCACGAAAACCGTGTTTATTCTTTCTTTTTCGATTACTCGGTTGAAATGTACGTTTCATATTTACCCTTTAATTAAAAGTGGGGCAAAATTAAAGAAATTATGAATAATTACCAAAGATTTGATTAATATTTCAAATTTGGTATTGCTTATAAAATTGAAACGAATTACTACTCAGATGAGATTTGAACTAAAGTCAATAATCTACTTTATTTCTTCTTATCTATATTAAAATTATTATTATCAACATAGAGGATTTTTGGAGAATAATTTTTTAATTCCTCTTCTGAATAGTTTCCATAGCAAGCAATAATTACTAAATCACCTTTTTGTACTAAACGGGCAGCTGCCCCATTCAAAATTATTTCCCCTTCTTTGCCAAAGATTACATAAGTAGAAAATCTAACTCCATTATTTATATTGTAAATATCAACTTTTTCATATTCCAGTATATCTGCTTTTTCACATAATAATTTATCAATTGTTATAGAACCTTCATAATTTAAGTTAGCATCTGTAACAACCGCACGATGTATTTTTGATTTTAACATTGTTCTTAACATCACACAACCTCTTTTTCTTTGTTGATGTTATAAGCAAGGAATAAACCGTTTAAAACAAGTGTTGGAATAATAATGTCAAAAAGTTTTTGATTTTCAAATAAACGTGAAAAACCACCTGTCGCAATTACAACAGGAAATTCGTCTTTGAATACCTCTTCAATAATTCTTGATTTAATTTCTTTTACAATTCCTATCTGTCCGAAAAATAATCCTGATTGAATACTCTCAACAGTTGATCGTCCAATTACCTCGGTCATTTCTTTAATTTCAACAGCAGGTAATTGTGCTGTTTTGCTATCTAATGCTTCCATAGAAATTTTTATACCGGGCAATATTATTCCCCCAAGATATTCTTTGTTTTTCGATACTACACAAAAAGTAGTTGCTGTTCCAAAATCAATAATAATAAGATTTTTATCTGGGAATGAATGAACTGCCGCTATTGCATTTGCAATTCTATCTGTTCCAACCTCAACTGGATTGCGGTATTTTATTTTCAAACCAGTTTTAACTCCTGGTTTAAGAAAAAAAGGTTCTATATTAAAATATTTAACACAACCAGCTCTAAGTGAATGATTTAAATCCGGAACAACACTACAGATAGAAATTCCATTTACATTTTCTGTATTAAAATTATTTTCTTTCAAAACACTTTTCAGAAATATACCAATTTCATCAGACGAAAATTCCTGGCGTGATGTTTTTCTAAATTGTAAAACCAGTTCATTATTATGAAAAAGACCACCATAAATATGTGTGTTACCAACATCAATACAAAGAATCATATTTTATCTCCAATTTTTTGAATAATAATTTTTTCAATTTCTTCTGATAAGTTGTTAGCAGTATTAACAGTTATTTTCTTAAATTTTTTGTCATAAATGTGAAAAATTCGTTGAACATTATTTTCGTCTCTATCATTTAAATCGTTATTAACAACTATATCGCAATTTGAATTTTGAAAGCTTTTTCTAACAGCACTAATTTTTTCTTCTTCATTGAGTGTATTAGTAAATTTAAATGCAACCAGAAATAAATTTTTATTTTTTGAATAGTCTTTAATCTTATCGAGTATTTTGAAATTCTTCTTTAAATGAATATTAATTTCACCTACATCAGATTTAATTTTCGAATTTAATGGTACATCATAGCTAATACTTCCAAGCTCTACATAAACTGGTGAATAGTCACTAACAGCAGCATTGTGAATTACTAAATCATACGAATCAGAATTAAGAATACTTTCAACTTTTTTATTCAAATCAATAAAATCGTTATAAGAAATTTTATTGCAAGGTGCTGATGGTGTAGTAGCATCAAATGCATGAAGGTAAGTAACATTATGACCTTTTCGAGCGAAATAATTAGCAATTTCCGAAGCTGTTCTGCCAGTACTTAAATTTGTGATATATCTTATTCCATCAATATTTTCTTTTGTACCACCAGCAGTAACAAGAATTTTTAGCTTTCTTTTTAGATTGTTTTCATTAAGTGAAACTAATATATGTTCATAAATTTCATCAGGTTCAAGTAATTTTCCTTCTCCAATATCGCCACATGCCAAATAACCTTTAGAAGTTTGTAAAACTTTTATTCCCCAGTTACTTAATTTCTTTAATGATTCTTTTGTTACTGGATGTTCATACATTTTCACATTCATTGCAGGTGCTATTAAAAAAGGTTTTTTTAAATCATAAGCAAGAAACAAAGAAGTTATTAAATTATCTGCAACTCCATTTGCAAATTTGTTAATTGTATTTGCAGAAGCAGGGCATACAATTATTAAATCAGCCCATTTCATTAGATTAATATGATTCATCATTTCGCCGCTTTCAAATGAATCGCTATAAACTTTATTGCCGGTTAATCCTTCAAGTGTAGCATCACCAATAAATTTGAAAGCATTTTCTGTTGCAACAACTTTAACTTCAAAACCATTTTGAACCAGTTTTGAAATTAAGTATGCACTTTTATATGCTGCTATTGAACCAGTTATTCCAAATAATATTTTATAATTCGACATTGTCAATTAACCTCACTTTTCCAATGTGAACAGCACCAAATCTTCTTCCTTCTAAATTTTCTATGTAATCAACTTTAAAACCAAGTTTTTCGAGTTCTTCTTTTATCAGCTCATTAGGCATTCTTGCTTTTAAAAGTTTAGGGAAATTTACTGCAATCTTTCTTTCTTCATTTGTCAATAAAAGATTTCTTGAACTTAATGCAAGTCCATCTTCATCTCGAACAATTGGGCAAGGAACTATTTCGATATCCATAAAAAATGCTTTGCACATTCCTTCAATTAATTTTAATTGCTGATAATCTTTTTCGCCAAAATATGCTTTATGAGGTTTTACAATGTTAAATAATTTCAAAACAATTGTAAGAACACCTTCAAAATGTTTTGGACGAAATGCACCACATAGTTTTTTGCTGAAGTCAGTCTCAATTATTTTATAACGATAATTATCAGAATAAATTTCTTCGTATTCTGGATAAAGCAAGTAATCGACATTCATCTTTTCGAGCAATTTTAAATCGCTATCCAAAGTTCTTGGATAATTTCGTAAATCATTAGGGTCATTAAATTGAGTTGGATTAACAAATATACTTACCACTGAAATATTATTCTCTATTAAACATCTTTCTATAAGTGATGCATGACCTTGATGAAAAGCTCCCATGGTGGGTACAAAACCAACTGTTTTATTTTTTAGTTCTTCTGAATTTCTGATCTTTTTCCATTCAGAAATTTTCTTTATCACTTTCGTCATAAGTAACTCTCATTTAAGTCCGGGTAAATTTGATTTTTAACATCATCGTTGAATTTATTTAGTGAGTTTAAGATTAATTCATAGCCATTTAAATACTTTCTTAAAAATTTTGGTTGAAAATCTTTTGATAAACCAAGCATATCCTGAAGTACAAGAATTTGTCCATTTGTAAAAGGACCAGCTCCAATTCCGATTGTTGGGATTGAAAGTTCTTCTGTAATTTTTTTAGAAAGTTCAAAAGGAAGCATTTCTAAAACAATAGAGAAACATCCAGCTTGTTCAAGTTTTTGAGCATCATCTAATAATTTATTTGAAGCTTTATCGTTTTTGCCCTGTAATTTATAGCCTCCCAATTGATGAACTGATTGTGGTGTTAATCCAAGATGACCCATAACAGGAATTCCTGTTCTTACAATGTATTGAATCAATTCGATATTATCATCTGCACCTTCAATCTTAATTGCTTGAGCTCCAGCTTTCATCAATTTATCGATTGCTTCCATTAAATATTTAGTACCCTTTTTATGTGCAAGGAAAGGTAAATCAGCAATTAATAATTTATCTTTCAAACCACGTTTGACTGCAGCTATATGGTAACACATCATTTCGATTTCTGCATTAATTGTTGTTTCAAAACCATGCATAACCATTGCAACACTATCTCCCACAAGGACTGCATCAATTTCACTCTCATCTATAATTTTAGCTGACCAGAAATCATAGCAAGTAACCATCGATATCTTTTTACCCTGCTGCTTGGAATTTTTAAAATCTATAACTGTTTTCATTTTGCACCAATGAATTAATTAAAACTTTTGAAAACAAAAATTTTTGAAAAGTAAATTATAAACTGAAAGGATATGGAAAGTAATTTGTTGATTTGATTTTGGTACCTGTCTCATCGATCAAGTCCTTTTTGTAGTATGAAATATTTAATGTAATTGTTCTTTTTTAAGAATCAATTCATTTTACATCCGAAAAATAAAATTTATAATCAATATAATCTAATGATTTAAAAATTAGTTAATCAAAAATAATGAATTCGTAAATACGATTGAGAGTATAAAATAGAAACGAATTAATTTTAAGGCAGAGTTTTATAAAAAAGGTAACATGAAGTTTGTAAATCTCTATCTGATTTCAACTAAAACAGAAGAAAGAAATTAATGGTTTTAATAGAATTTATTATTTATTCTAAAATAGTAAATAAAAAGAGGAAGGCGATAATTTATCAAATAGCCCAGCCGAAGTACTATTTGACTCAATCACCGCCGCCACTAATTTTTTATGGATGCTTATTTAACTTCCTATAATTCAATATGAATGCCAATTTAAAAGTTGATAATTGAGAGGGAAAAATGGATTGAATGTTCAAGAAGTGTTTCAGTTTGGAATAATTAATACTAATTGATACAACTAATTATTCAGAGACTTCTGAAAAATTAATAAGATGTCATCTTGAGCTTGCCTGCCTGCATGTAATTCTTCAGCATTTCGGTAACACCGGAGTTATATTTTAAGCAATAATCTGGTGTTACTATGAACAAATCAACAATTTGTGCTATTACTTCAAAATGGTTAACCATTTTGCGTTATTATGAAAAAATTAAATCTGGTAATTTTTCTTTAAGAAATAATTTGTTCTGTGTTACCTTTTTTTACTTTCCATTAATTCAAATAACTTTTTAAAGACAAACTTTCCAAACTTTACCTCGTCTAATTTTCATCAATTTTGTTTTTGTTGCTAAAAAACAAATCAATATTTTATAAATGAATAAAAACTCTCAAAGGTGACTTATGAAAAAAATATCAATAATTGTTTTGATATTTTCTTTTTGTGTTAATCTTTTTGCACAGATTGATGCAAGAATGCTGCAATATCCAGATGTTTCAAAAACTCATATAGTTTTTTCATATGCCGGTGATTTATGGATTGTACCCAAAGAAGGGGGAACGGCATTAAAACTTAGTTCTCCAAAAGGGCAAGAAGTTTTTCCTAAATTTTCCCCTGATGGAACTCAGGTTGCATTTAGTGGAAATTACAACGGCAATACAGATGTTTACGTAATTCCAACAACGGGAGGAATTCCAAAAAGAATTACAAATCATGGAATGCCTGATAGAGTAATTGATTGGTATCCTGATGGTAAAAGTATTTTGTTTGCCTCTTCCGCAGAAAGTGGTAAACAAAGATTTAGTCAATTTTACAAAGTTTCAGTTAACGGCGGCTTGCCAGAAAAATTACCAATTCCTTATGGTGAACATGCTTCTCTCTCGCCTGATGGCAAACAAATTATTTATTCAAACAAAACAGAATCATTCAGAACATGGAAACGTTATCGCGGAGGTGATGCAGCAGATATTTGGCTTTTCGATTTGGAAAAATTAACTGTCGATTATATTATCGAAAATCCTGCTGGTGATGAATTACCAATGTGGAGCGGAAGAAAAATTTATTTTATTTCCGATCGCGGTCCTGAAATAAGAATGAATATTTGGTCATATAATCTTGATACAAAAGAATTAAAACAAATAACAAAGTTCACAGATTACGATATTCACTTTCCTTCACTTGGCTCAAATGAAATTGTTTTTGAAGCTGGTGGAAAATTATATTTATTAAATCTCACTGATGAAAAACTTCGTGAAGTAAAAGTTAACGTCGTAACAGATGCAATTTCATTAATGCCGCAAGTTGAAAAAGTTTCTAACCTAATTCAAAGCTTTACAATTTCACCAGATGGTAAGCGTGCTGCTTTCGAAGCACGTGGAGAAGTTTTTAATCTTCCAGCAGAAAATGGTGCAGTTATTAATTTAACAAAATCATCTGGAGTTGCAGAACGTTATCCCGCTTGGTCACCAAATGGAAAATTTATCGCTTATTGGTCTGATAAATCCGGCGAATATGAATTAACAATTCGTGATTTAGAAAATCAAAATGAAGAAAAAAAATTAACATCACTTGGTGAAGGTTTTCGTTACAATTTATATTGGTCGCCAAATAGTAAAATGATTGCATTTGTTGATAAAGCAATGGAAATAAAAATTTATGATATTGAAAAAAATAAAATTTATAACGTTGATAAAGGCAAATATTGGTATCAGGGAAATTTAGCATCATTTAAACCAAGCTGGTCTTCAGATAGCCGCTGGCTTGCTTATCAAAATGATCTTGATAACAGAAGCAGTGCAATTTTTATATATGATGTTAAAGAACAAAAAGTTACTCAAGCAACTTCTGGATTTTATAAAGACACAGAACCAGTTTTCGATCCCGATGGTAAATATCTTTATTTTTTAACAGACAGAAATTTTTCACCAATTTACAGCGACTTTGATAATTCATTTGTTTATGCTAACGCAACAAAGTTAGCATTAGTTACTTTAAATGAAAATATACTTTCACCTTTGGCTCCAAAGAATGATACAACATCAATTAAAAAAGATGAGGTAAAAAAAGAAGAACCCAAAAAGGATGATTCAAAAAAAGAAGCGTCAAAAGATGAAAAGAAAAATGACAAACCAAAAGAAACAATAATTGATTTTAATAATTTTGAAAATAGAATTGTAATTCTTCCACCTCAAAATGGAAATTATGGTCACCTTGCTGCAATATCAGGAAAATTAATTTATAATCGTTTGCCCAATAGTGGTTCATCTGATAAAAACAAACCAATTTATTTTTATGATTTAGAAAAACGTGAAGAGAAAAAAATTGTTGATGATGCAAATGCATTCGAAGTTTCTGCTGATGGCAAAAAAATTCTTGTTGCTTCAAATGGAAATTATTCAATTGTTGATATTGCTGAGAATCAAAAACTTGATAAAAAAATTCCAACTTCGATGATGGAAATAACTGTAGAACCAAAACAAGAATGGAAACAAATATTCAATGATGTTTGGAGATTTGAAAGAGATTTCTTCTACGATAAAAATATGCATGGCGTTGATTGGAAAGAAATGAAAGAACGCTACGGCAAACTTGTGGATTTTTGTGTTACCCGTTGGGATTTGAATTACATTCTTGGTGAATTAATTTCAGAATTAAACGCATCACACACTTATCGAAGCGGTGGTGATACCGAAGATGCAGAACAAAGAAATGTTGGCTATCTTGGAATTGATTGGGAAATTGCAAATGGATTTTACAGAATCAAAAAAATTATTAATGGTGCATCTTGGGATACAGAAATACGTTCTCCACTCTTACAACCTGGATTAAAAGTAAAAGCCGGAGATTATATTCTTGCCGTTAATGATGAACCACTTGATATTTCAAAAGCACCATATTCAGCATTTGAAGGACTTGCAGAAAAAACTATTGAATTAACTATTAACGATAAACCAACATTTGATGGTGCTAAAAAAATTATCGTTCAAACTTTATCAACAGAAACACGCTTACGTAACCTGGAGTGGATAGAACAGAACAGAAAATATGTTGATGAAAAAACTAACGGGCGTGTTGGTTATATTTATGTACCAAGCACTGGCGTTACTGATGGTCAGTATGAATTAGTTAGAATGTTTTATGCACAATTCAACAAAGATGCTTTAATAATTGATGAAAGATTTAATAACGGTGGACAAATTCCAGATCGTTTCATTGAACTATTAAACAGAAAACCACTTGCATATTGGGCAGTTCGCGATGGTAAAAATTGGCAATGGCCTCCTGTTGCTCATTTTGGTCCTAAAGTAATGTTAATTAATGGTTGGAGTGGTTCTGGTGGTGATGCTTTTCCAGATTTTTTTAGAAAAGCTAGTTTAGGAAAACTAATAGGAACAAGAACTTGGGGTGGTTTAATTGGAATAACTGGTGCACCAACTTTAATTGATGGCGGTAATGTTACAGTTCCAACATTTAGAATGTATGATCCCGATGGTAAATGGTTTAAAGAAGGACATGGTGTTGATCCTGATATTTATCAAATTGATGATCCATCAAAAATGGCAAAAGGTATTGATCCTCAACTTGAAAAAGCTGTTGAAGTGATAATGAATGAATTAAAAACAAATCCATATAAAGAACCGAAACAACCTGAATATGAAGTGAGATAAATCGATATACCTTCGGCGAGAGTATCAATGTTGGTATATCTTCTTAAACGGAAGCTTGCTTAAATGCAAAAATGATGAACTTAGTTGTTCATCATTGCTTCCGCTTTTTATTAATTATTTTATCATTTAACTTGAACCTACATTTCATTATTTGCAATTTGCTATTATTAAATCACAAAAAATAATAAGGAGTGAAAATGAAATACATCAAAGTAATTATTTCAATTCTGCTTTTTGTCTCAATTACCTTACCAGCACAAAAAGAAAAATCAACAGAAAAGAAAGAAAAAGAATTGCTTACAAGTGAAACAGTCGCTGGTCTAAAATTTAGAGGAATTGGACCAGCATTCACAAGCGGAAGAATTGCTGACTTTGCTGTTAATCCAAATAATCATAGTGAATATTATGTTGCTTCTGCAAGCGGACATTTATGGAAAACTACAAACAGTGGAACAACTTGGGAAGCTATTGCAGACACTCTTCCTTATTCACTTGGTGTTGTTGAAATTGATCCAACTAATCCAAATGTTGTTTGGGTTGGAACTGGTGAAAATAATCACCAACGTGCACTTGGTTATGGAACCGGTGTTTATAAATCTTTAGATGGTGGAAAAACCTGGAAACACATGGGATTAAAAGATTCACGACAAATTGGTGGAATTGTTATTGATCCAAAAAATTCTAACATAGTTTATGTTGCAGCAGAAGGTTCTGTTTGGGGACCAGGTGGTGATCGTGGTCTTTATAAAACAACAGATGGTGGAAAAACTTGGAATAAAGTTTTGAATATCTCCGAAAATACTGGTGTTAATAATGTTGTTATGGATCCACGTGATTCAAACGTTTTATATGCTACTTCTGAACAAAGAAGAAGACACATCTTTACAAAAATTGGTGGCGGACCTGAATCTGCTGTTTATAAAACTACTGACGCTGGTGCTACCTGGGAAAAGATAATGAATGGTTTACCAAAAGTTGATATTGGTGGAATGGGCATTGCAATTTCTCCTGTTAATCCAGATGTTGTTTATTTAATAATGGAAGCCGCTGAAAATGGTAATGGTTTTTATCGTTCAACTAATCGTGGTGCAAGCTGGGAAAAAATGAGTGATCATCATGAATCAGGTCAATACTACAATGAAATTTATTGCGACCCAAAAGATGTTAATAAAGTTTATTCAACAGAAACTGTTACACAATTTACTGAAGATGGTGGAAAGACTTGGAAAGTTTTTGGTAATGACAATCGCCATGTTGATGATCATGCATTGTGGATTGATCCAAATGATACTAATCATTTACTTATCGGTGGTGATGGTGGTGTTTATGAAACTTTCGATACTGGTAAAACTTTCCTTTTCAAATGTAATTTACCAGTAACTCAATTCTATCGCGTTTCTGTTGATGATGCAAAACCTTTTTATAATGTTTATGGCGGGACACAAGATAATAATAGTTTTTATGGTCCTTCAAGAACATTAAGTTCAGATGGAATTGTAAACAGCGATTGGATTGTAACAGTTGGCGGTGATGGATTTTTCCAAGCAACAGAACCTGGAAATCCAAACATTGTTTATTCTGCTTGGCAATATGGAAATATCGTTCGTTATGATAAATTAAGCGGTGAAACTGTTGATATTCGTCCTGAACCAGCAAAAGGTGAAAAAACTTTCAAATGGTATTGGGATACTCCTTTTATTATTAGCCCTCATTCACCAACAAGATTATACATTGCCGCTGAAAAAGTTTTCAAAAGTGATGATCGTGGTAATTCATGGCAAGAAATAAGTGATGATTTATCAACTAAAACAGATCGCAATTCTTTTCCTGTAATGGGAAAATATTGGAGTTATGATGCAGTTGCTAAAGATGTAAGTACTTCGCTTTTTGGATTAGTTGTTTCTTTAGCTGAATCACCAAAAAAAGAAAATCTTCTTTATGCCGGTACTGATGATGGATTAATTCAAGTTACAGAAGATTTAAAAACCTGGAGAAAGATTGAAGATTTTCCTGGTGTTCCAAAATTTACATTGGTTAGCGATATTCTTCCTTCCCGTTTCGATGAAAATGTTGTTTATGCTTCTTTCAATAATCATAAAAGAGATGACTTCAAACCATATTTATTAAAAAGCACAGATAAAGGAAAAACATGGAAATCAATTGCAAGTAATCTTCCACAAGATGGTGCAGTAAATACAATTGTTGAAGATCCAACAAATCCAAAATTACTTTTTGTTGGAACTGAATGGGGCGTTTTCTTTTCTATTGATGGCGGCGAAAAATGGATTCAATTAAAAAATGGTTTGCCAAAAATTAAAGTTACTGACTTAACAATACATGAAGGAGAAAAAGATTTAGTGGTTGCAACATTTGGTCGCGGCTTTTTCATACTTGATGATTATTCTCCTTTGCGTTATTTAACAAAAGAATTATTTGAAAAAGAATCTCACATCTTTCCAATTAAAAATGCTTTAATGTATGTTCAAAAAGGTGGAAGATATGGTCAAGGTTCAACATACTTCAAAGCCCCTAATCCAGAATTTGGAGCAACAATAACTTATTATATTAAAGATGTTCCAAAAACATTAAAGGCACAAAGACAAGCAAAAGAAAAAGAATTATTCAAAGACGGAAAACCAATACCTCAACCAACATTTGAAGAATTACGTGCTGAAACCGATGAAAAAGCTCCATACTTAATTTTTACATTTACTGACGAAAATAATAATGTAATTAGAAAACTAACAAAGCAGGCAAGTTCTGGAATTAATAGAGTTGTTTGGGATTTGAGAATGGAAAGCTTAGCTCCAATTACAACGGATAAATTTGAACCGGTTGCAAGTGGTGGTAGCCGTGGAAGATTTAGTTCATCTGGCTATTTTGTAAAACCCGGAAAATATTTTGTATCAATGTCTATTGTTGTTCGTGGTGAAGAAAAGAAATTAGCTGGTCCTGAATCATTTAATGTAGAACTTTTAAAGAATACATCATTACCAGCTGATGATTTTGCAAAAGTAGTTGAGTTCCAACAGAAAGCAGCTGAATTATCAAGAACTGCTCAAGGTGCATTGCGTTTAGCTGAAGAATTGCAAAAGAAATATGAAGCAATTAAACAAGCAATTAATAATTCATCTAAAGCAAATTATGATTTATTCAAACGTGCAGAAGCAACATCAAAAGAAATAGCAGATATTCTTTACAAGTTTAATGGACCAACGCCTAAAGCGAGCCGTGAAGAAATTCCACCTGTTCCAGTTCCATTAAATAGCAGAATAAACGATATGATTTCAATTACTGCACGTTCAACTTCAAATATTACAAAGAATCAATATGTTGCTTATGAAACTTTGTATGAAGAAATTCAACCAATAATTTCTCAGTTGAAAAAAATTAATGATGTTGAATTGAAATCAATTGAAGCTGAATTAGAAAAAATAAATGCACCATGGACGCCGGGAAGAATTCCTGAATTAAAATAAAATTATATTTTGTTGTAGGGATGTTCAATTGAACATCCCTTCATTGTTTATTAGAGACATCTGAAAAATTAATCAAATGTCATCTTGAGCCTATCGAAAGATGACAATCCTGCTTACCGCAGACAAGTCTTGCTTATTTTAAACTTCGACAATCCCGACAAAGTCGGGATCAGTTTTATAATCACAATTGACTGCAAACAATTTTTCAGAAGTCTCTATTGAAAATCAATTAGTCAATTCATTCTCAAGATACATTTCATAAGAACCCAAATCCAAAAATCCATGTCCAGACAAATTGAATAAGATTGTTTTAGCCTCACCACTTTCTTTACATTTTAATGCTTGTTCAATTGCTTCTTTAATTGCATGCGAACTTTCTGGTGCTGGAACAATTCCTTCAGCTTGTGCAAAAATTCTTGCGGCATCAAAAACTTCTAATTGGTTATATGCTTTTGCAGAGATAGCACCAATGTTATACATCAACGAAATTGTTGGCGCCATTCCATGATAACGCAAACCACCTGCATGAATTTTTGGCGGAATAAATTTATGACCAAGAGTGTACATTTTGATTAATGGTGTCATCTGTGCTTCATCACCAAAATCATATTCAAATTTTCCTTGAGTTAAAGAAGGGCAAGAAGCTGGTTCAACTGCAATTACTTCCAAATCCTTTTTTACACCTGTAAGTTTATCTCTTAAAAATGGAAAAGATAAACCTGCGAAATTACTACCACCACCAGCACAACCAATTACAACATCAGGATAATCACCAGCCATTTCCATTTGTAATCTTGCTTCTTCTCCAATAACTGTTTGATGTAACATTACATGATTGAGAACACTTCCTAATGAATAATTTGTATCATCACGTTGAACTGCAACTTCAATAGCTTCACTAATTGCAATACCAAGTGAACCTGGAGAATCTGGATCTTCAGCTAAAACATTTCTGCCTGCTTGTGTTAAATTAGTTGGACTTGCATGAACAGTAGCGCCAAATAATTTCATAAAAGTTTTACGATATGGTTTTTGATTATAACTAACTTTTACCATAAAAACTTCACATTCCATATCAAAATGTTTACAAGCCATAGCTAATGCACTTCCCCATTGACCGGCACCTGTTTCAGTTACAAGTTTTTTAATACCTGCTTTTTTATTGTAATAAGCTTGTGCATAAGATGTATTTGTTTTATGGCTTCCCGTTGGATTTGCTCCTTCATATTTGAAATAAATTTTTGCTGGTGTATCAAGTACTTGTTCAAGATTAGCAGCACGAATTAGTGGTGTTGGTCTGCTTAATCGGTATAAATCACGAACTTCATCTGGAATTTCAATAAATCTCTCTTTAGACATTTCTTGTTCAATTAATGCCATCGGAAAAATTGCGGCTAAATCTTGAGGACCAGCTGGTTGTTTTGTTGCTGGATGCAAAGGTGGATCCATTGGAACAGGTGAATCCGCCATAATATTGTAGTAATGAGTTGGAATTTGTTTTTGATCGAGAAAGATTATTTTGTTTTGTGACATGTGAACCTCTTATTTGTTGTTGAGAAATATTTATATATGGTTCACGGCAGGCAATAAAAAAGCCGTGAACGCTTTCGCCATCCACGGCTTTGTAAAATTTATGTAATAACCTTAGGATGGCGTATTTGTGCTTAGCCACCACCAATTGTTATTTAATATGTTAATTGTTCTTTTCATCGCTTGCGAACTTAATATTCCACAAAATAAATGTCAATTAATTTCATATTTTTATTAAAAAATATTTTAACATTTATTACAAATTGAATTATGAATGAAATCTTAACAAAAGAAAGATTAATCGAAGCAAGAGAAAGAATTTCAAACCAGGTAAAAAGAACTCCAATTTTAACTTCTTCTTCTATAAATAAAATTCTTAATGCAAATATTTTTTTCAAATGTGAAAATTTTCAAAAAGTTGGAGCCTTTAAATTTCGGGGTGCAAGTAATGCCGTTTTATCTTTAAATGAAAAAGAGATGATAAATGGTGTTGCAACACATTCATCTGGTAATCACGCAGCGGCTTTAGCTCTTGCAGCAAAAATGAAAAACATTCCAGCTTATATTGTAATGCCAAAAACAGCACCCGAAATTAAAAAGAAAGCAGTTGCTGGTTATGGTGCTAAAATAATTTTTTGTGAACCTACATTAAAAGCACGTGAAGAAACATTGAATAATGTTATACAAGAAACAAATGCAATTTTCATTCATCCTTATGATAATTATGATGTTATTGCGGGTCAATCAACTGCCGCTCAGGAAATTTTTGCTGAGCTTAATGATTTAGATTTTATTATTGCTCCAGTTGGCGGCGGAGGTTTATTAAGTGGAACGGCATTAAGCACAAAATATTTTTCTCCAAAAACAAAAATTATAGGTGCAGAACCTAAAGAGGCGGATGATGCTTTTAAATCTTTCAATGATAAAAAAATTTATCCCTCTATAAATCCAAAAACAATTTGCGATGGTTTGTTAACGCAATTAAGTGAGAAGACTTTTAAAATTATCACTAATACTGTAGATGAAATTTTAACTGCCAAAGAAGAAACAATAATTGAAGCGATGAAATTAATTTGGGAAAGAATGAAAATTATTATTGAACCATCGAGTGCTGTGACATTAGCAATAATGATTGAGAATCAAGAAAAGTTTTTGAATAAAAAAATTGCTATTATACTTTCAGGTGGAAATGTTGATTTAAAAAATCTTCCATTTAAGTAATGTTATGAATAAATGAAATTGCCTTTGGCAAACATTCGATATTTTTCAATCCCTTTTTAATGCTTAATAAGGTATTGCTTCTATCTTATCTTGTTTTGTTCAAATCATAAAAATTTATTTTTATGAAATACCATTATTAAATTTTTATTTTTAGGTGTTAATTAAAAAGTACAATGAAACTATTATTCATTATAAATATTTTATTTGTTGGTGTAACCTTTTCTCAATCAGATGGATTTTTTATTGCCCGTTTAAAATATAATGGTGGAGGCGATTGGTATAATGATCCTTCTGCAGAAATTAATCTTCTAAAATTTATTTCTCAAAACACAAACATTAAAACATCTCCTAAATATGAATTTGTTGATTTATCAACAGGAAATATTTTTGCTTATCCATTTTTGTTTATGACTGGTCATGGAAATATTGTTTTTTCAGATGCAGAAGCAAAAAAATTAAGAAGCTATTTAGAAGCCGGTGGTTTTCTTTATGTGGATGACGATTATGGCTTAGACAAAGCCTTTCGCAGAGAAATAAAAAAAGTTTTCCCCGATAAAGATCTTGTTGAAATTCCATTTGATTACGGTTTGTATAATTGTGTATTTGATTTTAGAAATGGTCCGCCAAAAACACATGAGCATGATAAAAAACCACCACAAGGTTTTGGTATTTTTTTAAATGGAAGATTATGTGTTTATTACACTTATGAAAGTAACCCAAGTGATGGTTGGGCTGATCCCGACATTCACAAAGATCCACCAACAAAACGTGAGGAGGCTTTACGTTTTGGAACCAACATAGTTGTTTGGTCAATGATTAATTAATTATGCAAAAACATCTTTTAGACATACAAAATAAAATTCAACAGTATGTTGAAAAACAAAAAAGAAAAGAAGGTTTAGAAAAACTCTTTTTATTATTGATTTATGTTTCAATTATATTTTTTCCACTCACAGTGTTGGAAAGTATATTTCATTTTTCAAAATCTATTAGAACTGTAATCGTTTATCTTTTTCTTTCTATTCCATTTTTTTCTTTCTTAGTCTTTGTAGCTTATAAATTTATAAAAGATTTTCTATTTTACTTAAAGCCCGATTATGAAAAGACCTCAAAAGAAATAGGCGATAAATTTCCTCAAGTTAAAGATGAATTGACAAATGCATTACAAATAATAAATGATTCTTCCGACAATATTTCTAAAGAATTAACTTTTGCTGCTTTTGAAAATATATACAACAAAATAAAAGACTTGGATTTTAATTCCACTATTGATTATTCAAAAACAAAAAAAATATTTAGAGCATTTTTATTAAGCTTGTTAACAATAACTCTTTTAAATACATTAATAACGCCATTAAAAAACGCTTCATACAGATTAATAAATTTCGGTAAAGATTTTATTCCGCCACAAGAATTTTATTTTTCTATTTCACCACAAAATAAAACTATCACAAAGGGTGAAAATGTTGTTGTAAAAATTTTTGTAATAGGAAAGTTACAAGAGGATATTTCTTTTTATTACAGAAATGAAGATGAATCCGAGTTTACCAAAAAGCAACTAAAGCTTAATAATAATTTTACCACTTATAGTTTTTTATCCTTAAGTAAGTCAATCGAATTTTATGCTGAAAAGAAAAACATAAAAAGCAATGTTTTTAAGATAGAAGTCATTAACCGTCCAATTATAAATTTGGTTGATGTAGAAATAATTCCTCCGGCATACACAAAACTTCAAGGAAAATTTCAACGTGATAATGGAAATATCATTGCATTAAAAGGTAGTAAGGTTAAAATCAATTTGTTAGCATCAAGAGAATTATCAAGAAGTTTAATCGTATTTGATGATAGCACTCAAAAGGAAATGAGTGT
Organism: Stygiobacter electus; assembly: GCA_029210465.1. Taxonomy (GTDB): domain Bacteria; phylum Bacteroidota; class Ignavibacteria; order Ignavibacteriales; family Melioribacteraceae; genus Stygiobacter; species Stygiobacter electus. The sequence goes on along the minus strand of JARGDL010000015.1, from coordinate 51,179 downwards.
TAATCTTAACAAATCTTTTACTGAAATTAATGTTTATAAAAACACAAATTATTATTTCGAAATATTTGACAAGTCAAATATTAAAAATGAAAACCCGATTAAATATTCAATAACATTAGAAAATGATTTGGCTCCAGCTATCGAATTAATAACACCGAAAGATGATATTAAACTTGGTAATGAAAATAAAATTCCAATTGCATTAAAAATTTCTGATGACTATGGCTTCACAAAATTAGTTTTAAATTACAGTTTAGTTTCCTCGAAATACAGAAAACCTTTTGAATCTTATCAGTCAATCTCGATTTCTTTTAACAAAAATTCAAAAGAAGATGATGTTTATTATGTTTGGGATTTATCACCACTTTATTTAACAGAAGGCGAAATAATTTCATTCTATGCTGAAGTATTTGATAATGATAATATTTCGGGGCCAAAATCTTCACGAACAAAAGAAATAAAAATAATTGTACCATCAATTGATGAAATATTTCGTTCTGCTGAAAACAGTCAACAAAATGCTATTAATGATTTGCAAGAAACATTTAAAGAAGCTGACAAACTTCAAAGTGAATTAAAAAAATTAAGTGATGAGTTAAAACAAAATACACGTGAAATAAATTGGCAAGAAAAAGAAAAGTTAGAAAAGGCAACAGAGAAGTTTCAACAACTTGGGAATAAATTAAATGAAATTTCTGAAAAGCTTTCTGATATGCAAAAAGAAATGATGAAAAATAATTTACTTTCGGAAGAAACTCTTTCAAAATATAATGAACTTCAAAAACTACTTGAACAATTTGACAATGAGGAATTAAAGAATGCTTTTAAGAGAATGCAGGATGCATTAAAAAATCTTTTGCGTGATAATGTTCAACTGTCTTTAGAAGATTTAAAAGCAAATGAAGAGTTTATTAAAAACAGCATTGAAAGAACATTAAACTTGTTAAAAAGAATTCAAGTCGAACAAAAAGTTGATGAACTCGTTAAGAGAGCTGATAACTTATCTGAAGAAATAAATGAGCTTGCCGAAAAGACTGAAAAAAGTAATCTTAATAATCCCGATTCAAAAAAAGAACTAACAGAAAAACAAAAAAATATTTCCGAGAAAATTGATCAACTTAAAACCACGATGGAAAACCTTAATGAAAAAATGAACTCATTAAAAGACATGCCTAAAGATCTTCTTGATAAAATTGAAAATGAATTTGACAAACAAAACAATGAAAAACTTTCTGATGAAGCTTTGAAGCAGTTAAATCAATTGCAAAAAATGAATGCTTTACAAAATCAGAAAAAACTTTCATCAAATATGCAAATGATGAAAAAACAATTTGAAAATCTTCAATCACAACTTCAACAGGCAGATCAATTACGTTCATTTTTTGAAATGGCAAAAATTTTAGATGATTTACTTTCTATTTCAAAAGAACAAGAAAATTTGAGAATGCAAACTGAAAAATCTTCAACTTCAATAAATGAATTAAATAAAAATGTTAGAGAGCAAAATCAATTAAGCAATAACCTAATAAAAACTTTAGAAAAGATGAGCGACCTTTCACAAAAAACTTTTGCAATTACACCTGAAATGGGTAAAGCTCTTGGCAAAGCATTAAATGAAATGAAACAAGCTCAATCAATGTTGCAAAATCAAAACTTACCAATAGCATCAAATTATCAAAAAAATGCAATGCGAAGTATTAACGAAGCCGCATCATTATTAAAAGGCTCCATGGATCAAATGATGAATGGTGGTCAAGGTGGTGGTATGATGAGCTTAATGCAACAACTTCAACAAATGGCTCAACAGCAAATGAATTTAAATCAGCTTACGCAAATGTTAAATCAGGGACAAATGACACAAGAAATGTTATCGCAAATGCAACGATTAGCTCAGCAGCAGGAGTTAATTAGAAAATCTCTTGAACAACTAAACAATGAAGCAAAATCAACTGGTGAATCCAAAAAACTTGCTTCAAATCTTGAAAAGATTTTACAAGAAATGAAAGAAGTTGTTACAAATCTTCAAACAAATAAACTTGATGATAAAACAATCAAACAACAAGAAAGAATTTTATCGAAATTACTCGATGCTCAACGTTCGATAAACGAAAGAGATTTTGAAGAGACAAGAAAATCAAATGTTGGTGAAAACATTTTCAGAAATTCACCAAAAGAATTAATTTTAACAGAAGGAAGAAAAAATAAATTAAAAGAAGAATTGCAAAAAGCCATGCGTGAAGGTTATAAAAAAGATTATGAAGATTTAATTAGAAAATATTTTGAATCAATAGATAAATTATACTCTAAATAACTAATCAACAAAAGGAGCTAACTATGGCAGAAGCAAAATTATTCATTTGTTTGATGGTCATATTATTGCGAGGAATATGAATGTTGCATTTCGTCCTTAGGGAAAAACAGTCCGTCGAAGGCGGGTTGTCATTTACAGTTTAGCGGATTAGCATTATCTTTCTAATCAATTATTCAAAAAAGAGTAGAAATATGAAAGAGTTTTTGAAACTGGTACTTTTCTCAATTATTTGTTCTGAGTATTCAGCACAAACGATGAATTCAAGTTTGAATTCACTTATCTCAACCGAATATTCCTTTTCAAAATCTGCAGCAGAAGTTGGAACGCGCGATGCCTTTTTAAAATTTATCTCTGATGATGGAATAATTTTCAGACCAAATCCAGTAAACGGAAAAAAGTTTTTGAGCGAAAGCAAACCATCGGGTGGGTTACTAAGCTGGTATCCGGTGATTGCGTTTGTTTCTCGTGCTGGTGATTTAGGATTCACAACAGGGCCCTGGCAATGGCGACAAAATAGAATTGACTCAGTCGCATTAGCTTACGGTAATTACTGCACCGTCTGGCAAAGAGAAGCAAACAATGAATGGAAATTTGTTATTGATCTTGGAAACAGAAACGATAAGCCGTCTGTATTGCCAGAAAGATTAAAAATTGATACCACAAAATTAAATTCATCTTTTTTGATAAAGATGATCAAACACGAAAAGCCTGATGAGTTGATTGAGCTTGATAAACAGTTTGCACTCATTTCGTCTAAAATTGGTGTTGAAGCTGCTTATAAAAAATTTGTTAATGATAAATCGCGTTTATTGAGAGACGGCAAATTTCCCATTATTGGAAGGCAGCAAATTTCTGAATACTTTACACAACAATTTGCCGGTTATAATCTCAAGCCAATAGACGGCAGAATTTCTTCATCAAAAGATTTTGGATTTACATACGGTGAACTGGAAATTATAAAACCCGATTCAGTCCGCCGTGCTGTATCGAAGGAACGTAACAATTATATGCGCATCTGGAAGAAAGAACAAAAGCGCTGGATAATTATTGTTGAAGTTGCAAACATAATACCACAGTAAAATAAAGCACAAAATCTCAAGCATAAAATCCATCCCGCCGCCTGCGGGATTGGATTTTGAATTTTGGATTTTAGAATTACGCTCTTTCTTCTTTTCTTGCGTAACATGAGTGAGTAATTGTTTCTTGAATAACCTCCAATCAAAATCTAATAGGAAGTGTTTGATTATGAAGCTAACACAATTAGACAAAGCATCAATAATTGCAATCCGCGATTGCATGGGAACGCAGCCAAATGAAACTGTTCTTGTTATAACTGACGAGTTCAAAAAGAAAATCGGTTACTCTCTTTATCGAAATGCACTGCAGCTTGGACACGAAGCTTTATTTGTTGAAATGAAATCGCGTGAAATGCACGGAGAAGAGCCGCAGCAGCAAATTGCGGAATTGATGAAAATGTTTGATGTTGTTTTATGTCCAACTGAAAAATCTCTTACGCATACAAGTGCGAGAAGGAATGCTTCGGCTTCGGGAGTTCGTGTTGCTACATTCCCTGGAATTACAGAAGAGATAATGATTCGTGGTTTGAATGCTGATTACAGAAAAATTGCCGCGTTAACAATCAAGCTAAAAGAGATTCTTGATAAAACAAATATTATTCATATAACGGCGCCCGGCGGAACAGATATTACTATGGATATAACCGGAAGAGATGCACTGCCAAGCAAAGGTCTATTTCATAAAAAAGGTGAAAGCGGAAACCTTCCCACAGGTGAAGCGTATGTTGCACCCCTCGAGGGAAAATCAAACGGAGTTTTTGTTGTTGATGGTTCGATGGCAGGTATAGGTGTTATGAAAGGAAAAGGAATTCGTATTGAAGTGAAAGACGGATTAGCTGTAAATGTCTCCGGTGGAATTCAAGCAAGAAAACTCAATTCAATTCTGGAAAAATACGGCGAGCCGGCAAGAAATATTGCAGAGTTTGGAATCGGCACCAACAACAAAGCAAAACTTAGCGGTAATTTGCTAGAAGATGAAAAAGTGATGGGTACAATTCACATTGCGCTGGGAGACAATAAATCAATGGGTGGAAATGTTGCAATTCCAATCCATCTCGATGGCGTTGTGAAAAAGCCGACACTCTTTCTTGACGGAAAAATGATTATGAAAAATGGAAGATTTATAAATCAGTCTGCTCTGCAGGAAGAGGCATTATAATAATCCTGTAATTATTCATTGGAACTTCCATCACTAAAAACTCCGCATTATCGTCCGCCCTGATCAATATTTTTTCAGTATTCCAAATACCGAATCCATCGCGTGTGTTAAGTTGCTGGTAATCGATAGTAATATTGCCGTTTACAACAAACACATAAACACCCTTGCCTTTGGACTTAATCTTGTAATCGGCAGTAATTCCCTTGTCGAATTTTCCGATATGGAACCATGCGTTTTGATAGTTCCAAACTCCTGCATCACTTGGATTAGGCGAAAGGATTTGCTGAAGCTTGTTATGACGATCTTCTAAATTTGTAGAACAGTATTTTTCATAGTTATAATTCCTAAACTTATTCGCTGAGTAACAGCTTACATTTTATGCGGTGGCTATTTCTATGCAATTTTCAAAGAAGTCATTGTAAGCGAACCAGCAACAGTTTTATCATTAAATAAAATTACTTTCTCATTTTCTTCTTTCAATGCCAACGTATAAAGTAAAGGCAAATAATGATCGGGAGTTGGAACTGCCAGATTAAATTCCTTGCCTTGAGCTTTATAATTTATTAACTGTTGATGATTACCATCCAAAATATATTTTTTCATTTTATTACTGGCTTCAACAGCCCAATCGTAACCGTATTCGTCTTCATTCAATTTATCCCATGCAAGCATTCTAAGATTGTGAACAATATTTCCGCTGCCGATAATTAAAATACCTTTCCCGCGAAGCGGAAAAATTTGTTTTGCTAATTCATAATGATAAACCGGAGTTTGACTATAATCTAAGCTCATTTGAACGATCGGAACATCTGCATTCGGATAAAGATGTTTAACTACGCTCCAGCACCCATGGTCGAGCCCCCATTTTTCATCCAGTCCAATTTCTGTTTTTGTAATTAACTGTTTTGTTTCTTTTGCTAAGTCCGGACTTCCAGGCGCAGGATATTGAACAGAATATAATTCTTCGGGAAAACCTCCAAAGTCGTGGATGGTAGAGGGTTTCTCCATTGCGGTTAAAAATGTTCCCCTTGTTTCCCAATGTGCCGATACACACAAAATAGCGTTTGGCTTTGGCAACGTTTTCCCAATTTTTCGCCAGCCACTTACAAATTCATTTTCCTCAACCGCATTCATCGGGCTGCCATGACCGATAAACAGCACAGGCATTTGCTCTGTGCTGCTAAACGGTCCTGTTATTTTACTTAGATCTTTCAGTTTCATTTTTGTATCTGTGCTAAAGTTTCAAGAAATTTTTCTATACTGATTTTTTTATTTCTTATGCTCATAAAAATTAATTGCAGCGTTGCCGAATTGCCCCGTGGCTCCAGTTATTAATATTTTCTTCATTTTATTCTCTCTTTAGATGGTTATAAAAAATTATGCTTGTTTAACAAACTGAACTTCAGCGCTTAACTTTACTTCATCACTTACCAGTACACCGCCGGTTTCGAGAGCTGCATTCCATGTCAATCCCCAATCTTTTCTGTTGATTTTTCCATTAAGAGAAAACCCAGCTTTCTCATTTCCCCAAGGGTCTTTATTGATTCCGCCAAACTCGACGTCAAGCATAACTTCTTTACTGATTCCTTTAATAGTGAGTACTCCTTTAAGTTGATAATCTTCATCACCATTTTTTTTCAGCGATATTCCTACAAATGAAAGTTTTTTATAATTCTCAACATCAAAAAAATCCGCGCTCTTTAAGTGAGTGTCACGGTCATCGTTGTTTGTGAAAATTGATGCTGCGTTAATATCAACTTTTATTGAGTCTGCAACGAAATTATCTCCATCAGAATTTAACTCTGCCATAAAATTTCTGAATTCACCTTTTACATAGGTTATCATCATGTGTTTTACCTTAAATAAAATTTCACTATGCGCCGGGTCTATAACCCATTTTGTTTTTGCTGCCATTTCTGTTAACTCCTTTTGTTTTATTGTTTTTTTAATTCCAACTGCGTATTTATTTACCTAATCCAATTTGATTCATGTAAGTTTGGTTATCCCAGAATAGATGTCCTCTGTCATAACTCCATTTCCCCCAATGCCTATTGTTGCCATCGGAATCTTTAACGCTTTGCCGGTTGGCTGGATGAACTTGCCCTTCCCGATTGACATCGGTCTAGTGTATGTGCCTTCAAATACTCCAGTAATAGCAGTATAATTTCCTCAACGAAGTATGTCGGCCCGCCTGATGCAGAAAACGGTGTTAACTGCTGTTTCTCTTTTTGTTCAACCGTTCTATTTCTTTCATCAGAGTTTTCTTTTCTGTTTTTGATTTCGTATGACTTATAGCTTTATTATAATGAGCTATAGCTTTCTCTGCATCTACAGTTGAATATAAATAACCAAGCAAAGAATGGTAATAGTTATTTTCATTCAGGTTTAGTTTTTCCGCCTCTTTTATTGCTCGTTCGTTCCCGTAAACTTTTGCAAAGGCAAACGTTCTGTTTAATGCTGTCATTGGGGAATATTCTATGAGGATAAGATCATTGTAAAGTTTTAGAATATGTTCCCATTTTTTTTTATTTGTAGGAGTAGTATGCCAATATGCAATAGCAGCTTCCAAATGATATTTTGAAATTTCATTTACAGAACAGGCATTCACCAAATAATAATTTCCTTTTTCGATTAGTTCTTTGTCCCACAAGTTTTTATCCTGTTGTTCAAATAAGATGGTTTCGCCTGTATCTTTTATTCTTGCGTCAAACCTCGAGCTTTGAAAGCACATTAGAGCAAGCAATGCATTGGTTTGAGGTGTATTTGTCAAGGGGTTTTCCGTCAGAACAAGCGCAAGTCTGATTGCTTCTGAACAAAGGTCTTTTCGGATTAAGTTGTTGTTTGATTTAGAAAAATAGCCCTCATTAAACAACAAGTATAAGGTTCTTAATACTGTATCAATCCGTGATTTTATGGTGGTTTCCAGCAATACATTAATTTGAAAATTATCCTTTCTAAGTTTTGTCCTAGCCCTAAGCAGTCGTTTTTTTATTGTTTCTGTTTTTGCAAGAAACGCATCGGCAATTTCTTCCACACTAAAACCGCAAAGTATTTGAAGCGCTAAGCAGATTTGTGATTCTGTAGATATAGCAGGATTACAAACGGCAAATATCATAGCCAATTGACTATCAGTAATGGTTTGTTGTCTAAAATCAAAATCTTGTTCTGATTGTATAAAAACTTCTGTCCTGAGAAAATCATTTGTTCTAATTGTCTCTTTGATTTTCGTTTCAATAATTTTAACTCGTTTGAGATAATCTTTAGTTTTATTTTTAGCAACCGTATAAAGCCAGGCAGTTGGATTTTCTGGTATGCCATTTATGACCCACACTTCAGATGCTTTTAAAAAAGTTTCGCTTGCAATATCCTCGGCTATTTCAATTTGATTTAAGCCAAAATGACGGCATAATACAGCCGTCATTTTGGAATATTCTACCCGAAATAAATGGGATAATAATTCATTGTTAGAATGTGTCTTTTCTGCCATTAAGCATTTCAAAAGTAGGGTTTCAGATAATCATTTATAAATCCCATCTTCTTTGCAAACTTCACTGGATCTGAGAAATAAACTTTTTCTTTTGCAATTTTCCCGTTAGCGAATTCTACATTATCAACCAGTTCAAAACTAGCTGTTTCGCCCGATGGTGTCAAAACATCAATGATATAAATGGAACAGACTTTATTATCATCACTGAACTGATTTTGCATATGAAATGTTTTTGTTCTTATCCATTTTTGTGTTTTGGCAATAAAATCTTTTGCACCAGTTGCTTTTGTAAAAGGGTCATCAAAGATAAAGCTATCCGAAAGTATATCAGCTAATCCTTCTCCATTTTTATTTTCTACAAAAATAATGTTCAGGTATTTGTTTACCGTTTCTAATTGGCTCTTTGATGACATTTGTATTTCCTTTTCATTTTTGCTTGATGAAGAATTGCCGCATCCTGTAATTGCAATGGCAGTACATAATAAAGTGAAAATTATACGTTGCATATATCAAACTCCCTCAACTATTATCATCTGCTGCTACCACAGCCCTGACTTCGACATTACCACCAATTTTAAGAATGGGGCATTGTTTTGCCAACTCAACAGCTTCATCAATGGTTTTTGTTTTTACAATAGTATACCCATTGATAAATTCTTTGATTTCAGTATAAGGACCGTCCGTAACCACATTATTAGTTTTTACAGTTTTGGCTTCGGTCATTGAAAGCTGGTTGCCTTTATCGGCTAACTTTCCTTGGGCAGCGATACTCCCCATCCAGTTCATCCAATTTGTCATTACCTGTTGCATTTGTTCAGGTGATGGTTTAAAGTGTGGATTGTCACTGTTTCTGAAAATTAATACGAACTCTTTCATTGTTAAAACTCCTTAATTGTTAATAAATTAATAAATTTTGTAATTTCACCCTAATAACGATTGAAAGTTCAAGATGGGGACAAATTCTGAAATTTATCCGACAGGCAGGCTTGTCGAAGGATAGAATCATGCTTCGACTTTGCTCCATTAGACTTATATTGTCAAATAAATTATTTTTATAAAATTTTAAATAACAAAATAAGGATTAAATAAAATACCCAAAGAACGGAGTAAGTCTATACTAAAGTTAAACTGTAAATTTGCACTTGAATTTACCACTATCATACAGCCTTAATAAAAACCCATCTTAGCGGTTAGTTGTGTTTGATTATCTTATTTCCAATAATTTTTCATTAAGTCTGCAACCCAAATAGGTTGTCTGATTTCACCTTTTAGCTGGAACTCTTTAAAAACTGGTTTTATATCTAATACTGGAGTTCCATCAATTGCATCAAGATATTTCACTTTTATTGTTCTGCCATTATGTTCCAATAGTTCAACCGTGCATAGACCAATTGTATTTGGTCTGTCTTTTTTGCGTTGTGCGAAAATGCCAACCAATGGATAATTTAGATTTCCTCTTGGTTGCCCAGCATAAATGATGTCCTTGTTTTCAACTTTATCAAAATAGTAAATAATTTCAAGATGTGAAAAGTTCGAGATGTTGTCAAACGCCTCTGTGGGAATGTGGTCTGCAAGTTCAATTTCAGAAACGATAGTTTCCCAATGGTCATCTATGGGATCTTTCCGTGAATTTTTAACTGTCGCAATTGGTTGCATTTTTATTTCCATATAGCCGATGTTAATTGAAAGTGGCGAGTATCTTCTCTACCCATTTTTTATCCATTACAGCTAATCTGTTCTTTTTCAAGTTTTCTTTCACAATCCATTTGATATGCTTATTATCACATTTTGCAATTTTCTCGAAAACAACTTTACCTTTGTTTGGAAAAGAAACAATCGCAACGCTCCATCCATATCCAAGTGTTTTTCGCAAGGAATTTTGGTTTTCAGAAAGTTTTCCATCAATCTTATCAAAACTCATTGTAATCTTATTAAGAATTTCAAATAATTTAATAATAAACGATTTTTCCTTTAACAGCTTTGGTTCACATAAAGCTGCAACAACAGCTCGCTTTTCTAAGTCATTGCCATCTATCCAATTCTTAAGACCGTTAAGTATTTCACTCATATTGTTTTCTGCAATTTCTTGGATACCAATAGCAATTGATTCTCTAATTCTCCAGCTACTATGAGACGCATATTTTCTGATTGTCGATAACATCTTTTGGATATTATCCTTGTTTAGAATACAATAACCAACTATTCCACACATTACAACAAATTCTTCTGGAGAATTATGCAAGTCATCTTTATAAAAGGATAAGCATTCATCTATTTCATTTTCAGTGGCATTTTTTGAAAATGAATACAAAAGTTCCAAATTAGCTCTTGGTCCTGGTAGGCCAGAATTTTTTAAGAGATTTTCAATCGTTTTCTTCATATGCTTGTACCGCTATTGGAATTGATTGAATCACTACATTTCCGGCAGCAGGTAAACCTATTAGAACTGCACTAATAACTTCATCTCTTGAAGCTCCTAACATTTTTGCTTGTTTTACATGAAAAGGAATACCACTTTCTAACCGTAAAGCAGCAAGGACAGCAATATAAGCAAGTTCATCTGTTTTTTTGTCTAATTTACTTGCCTCGCTTAATCTTTGTGCAGTTTCCATCCATATCTTTTGATATTCAGGTGCATTCTTTGCGAAACTCATAAATGCTTGGCTTACTTTTGGTTCATGACTCATAATTTTTCTCCTTTTTACTTGCTCGTTATTTTCCCCTATCATATTCCTTTGTGTAATCCCAATAAAATTGAGACAAATTATTGCGTATATCCTTCTTTGTATATTAAATTTATTTTGTAATATATGTTTAATGCCTACTTCTTAAAAATCGAATTACTTTATTTGACTTTTTCTTGGTTTCTTTAACTGATAAAAATTACAGCAAAAATTTATTTTATGCAAAAGAAAAACTTTTCAAATTGTTTAGACTCAAAAGAAAAAAGCTGGGTTGTGTGAAAAACTTTTTATATCATTTTGAGAAGTCCCCCTGTCGGGTTTGGTGTATAACTATTTATTCCAAGTGACTTTTTCCAAAGGAAAGGCTCTGCAAGGTCAACTGATTAATATTTTTTTAAAATCTGACTATTTATATCTTCTGAAGGCATGGATTCCCATTGCGATAAAAAATGTGGATAAAGTCCATAATTTTTTTTCTTTGCCGCCGTCTGCAATAAATAGAATAGTTTAATTTCTGCAACAAGCTCTTTCCATTGGTCAGTTTACTTTTTTCAATTAAGTTTTTACTACCACCAAAAAATTTTGGTTTTTAAGAGTTGACTAAATATTAACTGAAATTTTTTCTGTATGAGATTTAGAACAATTCAAAATGATTCTAAGATTTTATAAGATTTTTTCTATATTTATTAAATTAATAAATAAAAAATTCTAATGGATAATTTTCATTTTGATTATGTAATTATTGGGGCTGGACTTTCTGGTTTATATTCTGCTTATCTTGCATCGAAATATGGTACTGTTGCATTAATTACTAAAACTATATTCGAAATAAGTAATTCATATCTTGCTCAGGGTGGTATTGCTGCTGCACTTGGAAAAGATGATTCTCCTGAACTTCATTTTGAAGATACTATTAAAGCAGGTGCAGGTTTATGCAACAAAGAGGCAGTAAATATTCTTGTAGTTGAAGGCAGAGAAAGAGTTAAAGAACTTATCGAATTAGGAATGCAATTCGACAAAGATAACAATGAAATTTCTTTTGGTCTGGAAGGTGGACATAGCAGAAAAAGAGTTCTTCATGCATCTGGCGATGCTACAGGAAGAGAGGTGGTTAATTTTGTTCTTAAATTTATTTATGATAACAATAGAATTAAAATTTTTGAAAATACTTTAATCTACAAACTCATAATTAAAAATAATGAATGCTCTGGTGCTTATGCATACAATCACGTTGATAATAAAGGCTTTTTAGTAACAGGAAATGTTACGATTTTGGCGACAGGGGGTGCTTCTGCTATTTATTCACTTAGTACAAATCCACATACATCTATTGGAGAAGGTTTGTATTTGGCCTATGATGCTGGAGCAATAATTGAAAGTATGGAATTTATTCAATTTCATCCTACAACTTTTTATACAGGTACAGACGAAACTTTCTTGATTAGCGAGGCTCTTCGAGGTGAAGGTGCTATTCTTGTTAATAGTAATGGTGAGAGATTTTTGCTGGAAAAAAATCTAACAGAATTAGATACAAGAGATATAGTCTCAGAAGCAATTTTTGAAGAACTTAAAAAAACTGGAGAATCGAAAGTCTACTTAAAACTTGACCATCTTGATAAAAATAAAATAAAAAATAGATTTTCTTACATTTATCAAGAAGCATTAAAATACGGGATTGATATTACTAAAGATCTTGTGCCAGTTACACCAGCAGCACATTATATGGTTGGTGGAATTAAAACAGGTGTTAATGCAGAAACAAATATTTTTCGTCTTTATGCAGTTGGCGAAGTTGCTTCTACTGGAGTTCATGGTGCTAATAGATTGGCAAGCAATTCATTGCTTGAATGCCTTGTCTTTTCTAAACGAGCAATTGATCATTCATTAAATGTAATTAAGAAAAATGCCGATAGATTCTTTCAACAAACTCATCCTGAATTTAGAATTGATAATAATATGAAAGAATATTTTATTGAAGTAAGAAACAAAATTGCAAAACTACTATGGAATAATGTGGGCATTTTAAGAAATAAAAATGATTTAATGATTATATTAAACGAAATTGATAACATATCAAATAATTTTTTACATGACGATTCTGAATATTATAGCAGTAGAATAATAAGTTTAATTAATGTTGCCAGAATGATTACTTTGAGTGCACTTCTACGAGAAGAAAGTAGAGGATGTCACAAAAGAATTGATTATCCCAGCACAGATGATAGATTTAAACAAATAATTCTTTTACAAAAAAATAAAGAACCAGAGTTTGTGCCTTTATCATAATTATTGAAACAAAAATTATAATGAAAGATGAATAAGAAAGAAATTATAAAAATTGTTAAAATTGCTTTACAAGAAGATATTGGTAGTGGAGATATTACTACCAATTTAATTGTATCCAATAATCAAAAAGGATTTGCAACAATTTATGCTAAAGAAGATGGCATTGTTGCTGGTTTATTTGTAGCTCGTCTTGTATTCAAAACTTTTGATGATAAAATTATCTTTAAAGCATTAACTAAAGATGGTAATAAAATATCTTGTGGTGAGAAGTTAGCAGAGATAAAAGGAAATTTAAAATCATTGCTAACTGGTGAACGAGTGGCTTTGAATTTTTTACAACGAATGAGTGGTATTGCAACAATTACATCAAAATTTGTAAAGCAACTTGAAGGAACAAATACCAGACTTCTTGATACTCGTAAAACTGCGCCGTGTTTAAGAATGCTTGATAAATATTCTGTTAAAATTGGTGGTGGTACAAATCATCGCTTTGGACTTTACGATATGGTGTTAATTAAAGATAATCATATTAAAACTGCAGGTAGTATTACAAAAGCAGTAACGCTAGTTAAAAGTAAATTAAAAAATAAAATTAAAATTGAAGTCGAAACAACCAGTCTTGAAGAAGTAAAAGAAGCTCTTGCAAATAAAATTGATATTATTATGCTCGATAATATGTCAATTGATACAATGAAAGAAGCTATTAAATTAATCAATGGTAAAGTCAAAACTGAAGCATCTGGAAATATTACATTAGAAAATATTAGGGAAATAGCATTAACAGGAGTTGATTTTATTTCAGTTGGAGCTCTCACTCATTCTGTTAAAGCTCTTGATATAAGTATGAAAATAGAAAATGTTTAATTTATCAGGAAAAATCTATGAATGATTTAATAAATGAAATAAATAGACTTAAAAAAGAAAAAAATGCAGTAATTCTTGCACACAATTATCAAATACCAGAAATTCAGGATTTAGCAGATTTTGTTGGAGATTCACTTGGATTATCTCAACAGGCTGCAAAAACAGAAGCTGAAATAATTGTATTTTGTGGTGTTCATTTTATGGCAGAAACAGCTTCGATAATTTCACCTGATAAAAAAGTTTTAATTCCAGATTTACAGGCAGGATGTTCACTTGCTTCAACAATTGATGCTGAACAACTTAAAAAATGGAAAGAAGAACATCCCGATTATATTGTAGTTTCTTATGTAAACACAACAGCAGAAGTTAAAGCTGAAAGTGATTATTGTGTTACATCGTCAAATGCTATAAATGTTATAAAAGCAATTCCTTCAGATAAAAAAATTTTATTTCTACCAGATAAATTTTTAGGGATGTATGTAAGCACAATTACAGGTAGAAAAATGGAAATCTGGAATGGTTCTTGTCATGTTCATGAAAAGATTGGTGATGTAAGTTTTGAAGAAGTTAGAAAAATACATCCCGATGCAGAATTTCTTATTCATCCAGAATGTGGTTGTTCGTCATCATGTATGCTTAAATCTCAACTTTATTTTGATTGCAAAAATATTCATATTTATTCAACAGAAGGAATGATAAAATATGTGATGAATTCAAATGCAAAAGAATTTGTAATTGCAACAGAAATAGGAATACTTCATAGATTAAAAAAGATTAAACCAGATGCAAAATTTTATCCTCTGAGTGAAAATTCAATATGTGAATACATGAAAATGATTACACCGAAAAAACTATACGATTCTCTTCTTTATGAGAAATTTGAAGTGAAAGTTGAAAATGATATTGCTGAAAAAGCAAGATTGCCAATTGAAAGAATGCTATCAATTACTTAATAAAATAAAATGAAAATTCTTGTTGGTTCTACTAATCCAGTTAAAATCGAATCTGTCCGAGAAGCTTTTTCCTGTTACTTTGAAAACATCGAAGTTGAAGGAATCGATAATAAATAAAGTATTGATTATTGGAAAAAAGGTAAGCCAGTCTTGTAGTATCATTTTTCACTTTTGGATTACTCTATTATCCATTACAGTTTCGTTTTTAAATCGTTTGCTTCTTCTTAATTAAATTAATCTAAAAATTTCATATCGTCTTCCGTAAGAGAAATACCCATTGCATTTATGTTTTCCCGACTTTTGCCATTCAAGTAATGGCATGCAAAGAATACAAGTCAAAAATCATTATACACATAGGCAGTGGTAAAAAAGAAGAAGAGCTTTCATTACTCCACCAAAAGGCACAAGAGTTTATAAAAGAATACTCCTATTAAAGATAAACTAACTAAAAAAGTATTTACCTTTTCTTCTCCAACAAAAGAAATTATGAATAGTCCCTTAGCCGAATTGATAAAACTTAGGAAACTCTTACCGCACTAATTGTCAAAAGTCAGGATTAATACTATCAAGATAATCCCTTCTTTCTGTTTTTCCGTCAGGATGCTTTTTTACTTTTTTCCCCATATAATTCATAAATTTATGATGAAGCGGGTTAAATGCCAATACAAATATTCCAGATAATAATGACGATAATAATGCATCAGATATTTCAAGTTCGTGCGAAAGCCAATGTAAAAAATAATGTTCCATGGTATTATATATAAGTACAATCATAATAAATATAAAACTGTCTACAAGTGTACGTCTGATCAGAACACCAGTATCAAATGCATTTGAAAAAAATAAACTCATTAACAACGAACATACGAGAACGAAATTTTTTAGCATACTAATCAATAATGTTATAGTGTTTGAGCTTTCCGGATTAAAGTAATTAATCAACAAATGAATAATGACTAAAAAAGTGTAAGTCAACACGCCCCAAAAAATCCACAATATTTTGTCTTTTTCACTTTGAGATGATTTTTTAAAATTAACATAAAGAGCTATCGATGCTGTAATTAATATGAATACATTCATCAGATCTAAACTAACAATTAAGGCAACTCCCAGTAGAATAACAGGAAATATAAACCAGGTATTATTTTTTGCAGATTGAGTTACATATCCGGATAAAATTTTGCCTTTTGGGAAAACTGATTTAACGTCCTCCTTGGTAATTTGTCGGGGAAAGGATTGAAAGACCTTTATAAAAACTGCACCTGTTAAAATGCTGATAGTTAATATTAACGCATCTGGAGCCCAGTTGTGGTTCATCATTCGTAAGTATTGCAATACTCGATCATCAGATAATAAAGATAGGAAAAGTGCAAATATCATATTACCTTTTTGCTGATTCGTTTTTATTGAGATAATCAAAGAGATAAAAACAAGTATGGGTTGCGTTATGAGGGAAGGTAAAATCAATGAAAATCGAACATCATTTCTATACAATGAGTTGCCAAGTAGATTAATAAAAAAGAATATTGTTAAGACAAATGTAATTGTGATGGAAACATAATTTATGTATCTAAGAAGTTTATAATTCATAACTTTTATTTTGTTAAAAGATTTATCCTATTTCGGTGATTTCTAAAATAATGCATAAAGTTTTGCTTATAAGTACAGTAGCGGAAATAAAGCATTCACATTTCCGCTCGGTGCAAAATTTCTTATAAGCAAAGGCTTTCGATTTTTATTCGTTTTTGAAATATACATTGTTAACGTGTCGTTATTCTTTTATCATCCGTATTAACTATATTTTTTATTTGTTCAATTGCTTGTTTTACAGCTACCGCATTTGATGTCGGAGTGAACCTGAAATAGTTATTAAATTTCATACTATCGAAGTAATAATCTCTATCATATTGATAATTCATCTCGGCTAATTCTTTTGCAACGGGCACAAATAATCCAATTACTTTTACTATCCAATTGGGTAACACAGTATATTTATTTTTCGTTCCTAATAAAGAAGCAAAAAGATTTATCCATTCTTCACCTGTAATTCTCTGCGGATCAGTTGGTAAATTCCAAATTTGATTGAAGGCTTGTGGAGTATTTCCAAGCATTGCAGTACCTTTAGCAAGGTCAGGAACATAACCTATTGAGTGAATTACTTTGGCATTACAGAACCATTGTGCTTTTTTACCTTTAGTAAGATTGTCGTAGACCAGGTTCATAATAATACTATTTGCCTTTGCTGTCCCACCAAAGAAATCAGGCGCCCTTGCAATGATGGCTTGGAGATTGTCTTTGTCAATACTCTCAAGAATAAGTCTATCAACTTCTGCACGGATTTCACCTTTTTTGCTTGTTGGACTTATCGGTGAATTTTCTGTAATGTGATTTACGTTGTCGCCACCAATAGCATATACATTATCAAAAAACACAAGCTTTGAATTATACTTCAAACATGCTTCGATTACATTTTTGATGAAAGGTATCCAGGTTTGTTTCCATACTTTTGTTTTATACGGAAAACCTATTGTTACATAAGTAATTTGTGAACCTTCAATAGCTTTGAATATGTCATTCTTTACAGTAAGGTCAGCAGGAAACAAGTTATCTGTTGAATTTACCTTTTTAGGGTTCCGGTTTACCAGTCTTATGTCAGAAGTGTAGTCCTTCAGAGCTTTAGCAAGTTCAATACCTATTGACCCACCGGCTCCTAAAATTGTTTGTTTCAAATTGTTGTGTTCGTTATTTATCATTTCAAAAATTCCTTTTTAAATTATTTTTACAATGTGTTTTAAAGGTTGATGATATAGCAGGAGCGTGAATAAATTGATAGATACATTACGTTTCAATTTAACTATATCAGCTTCATTACGACAAATGGTTGTTGGCGGTTCAAGTTTTATTCTTTTTTGTCATTTAAAAATTCATCTGTAAAGTGTCCCCTTTCTTGCGGTTTTGAAAATTTATCTTGGTTATATTTCTTTGATTTCCCTTTTGGAATAGACAGAGAAGTCCAGCCATTTTCGGCAAGCATTTTCCCCAAGAATACAATTTGCCCAATGTGATATGCATAGTGTGCAAGTTGTCGGTTAATAGCTTCGGTTACAGTGTGTCCTTGGTTACGTATGTAAACAATTTTTTCAAGGTCTTCCGTTTTCAATGAATTGATTGAATTGAAAAGACAATTCCATCCTTCGTTCCATTTGTCTAAAAGTTCCTCTCTGCTTTTAATATCGTTTTCAAATTCAGCATCTCTGTCACGAGTTTCTTTTTCTCCGTCAGTAGTTAGAAAATCTGTCCAGCGAGAAAGCATATTGCCCCAGAGGTGCTTAACAATTGTAGCAATACTGTTACTGTCCTCATTGTATTGCCAGAATAACTTGTCGTCCTGAACTTGTGGAAACGTTTTATCTCCAAGCATTTTGTAATACTCAAATAGTTTTTTTACACTTTCTAAATAGTCATTTGTCATATTTTAACTCCTTTTTGTGTCGTTTTAATCTATCCGATATACAACTATAAAATAATTTATCTGTAATATTGCGTATATCTTTAAAATGCAATTTTATTCGCGTGATGCCCATAAAAATCAGTTATTGTAAATAGCCTTTTAATTTTTTTAATAAATCTAAAAAGATAATTATTCTAAAATATTACTCATTAAAAATTATGTTTCTGAAACAGAAAAATCTTATTTAAACCATATAAATCTTTTTTTGATTTCAAAAGTTCAAATTAAATTAAAATGTTTTACTAAACTATAAATACCAAAAATATTCAATAGTAAACTTGAAACATCGTGCTATAATTTCAACTATCTATTCCTGTGGGCTTAGAATTTCGGAAGCGGTTAATCTTAAAATCAGTGATGTTGATTCATCGGCTATGACAATTAAAATTGTAAATGCAAAAGGTAAAAACGATAGAATTGTAATGCTATCAGAAAAACTTTTAGAACTTTTAAGAGAATATTTTAAAGAATATAAACCAAAGACTTATTTATTTGAAGGACAGTTTGGAGAAAAATATTCTGCCAGAAGTATTCAGCAAATTTTCAACAATGCTGTAAAGAAAATAAAGATAAAGAAAAAAGTTACTGTTCACACTTTGCGTCATAGTTTTGCATCTCACTTGCTTGATAATGGAACTGATATAAGATTTATACAGGAATTGCTTGGTCACAAACACTTATCAACAACTCAAATCTATACTCACATCAATCCAGTATCGGTTAAAAAAATCAAAAGTCCGTTTGATAATATTTTAATTATACAATTTGTGTGATTTTAAAACTTCGCTACGTAAATAACAAAAAATAGGACGATAAATTTAAAGATTAATATTATTAGTATTAGAATTTAATTTTTAAAACATCTCAAACAAAGATTAAACAAAAAATCGAATAGAGTCTTGGGTTTTATAAACCGCGGCAATAGAAAGCTGATTGAGCGTATTAAGCTGTTAATCACTGATTTTTTTAATTCTCAACTTATCAACTAACAAGAAAAATTCTCAATTCTCAATTCTCAATTTTCAATTTTCAATTATACATTATCAGGGAATATCTTCTCCTTTGCTTGCTGTCCAAATTTTAAACCATTCTTCTTTTGTTAGTTTAAAATCTCTGGCTTTAATTGCCTTTTTTATTCTTTCAATTTTACCTGTGCCTAAAACAACCACAAAATTTATTGGATGAGTTAATAACCAAGCCGCTGCGATTGCATCTATTTCAACTTGATATTTGTATGCAAGTTCAAATAAAACATTGCGGACACGATTTGCTTTCTCACTATTTTCATAGAATATTCTTCCCCCTGCAAATGGCGACCAAACCATTGGTTGTATTCTTTTTTCCTGAAGAAAATATATGTTGTTGTTATCAAAATGTTCTGTGCACAAAACTGATACTTCAATTTGATTTGTAACCAATTTAAAATCTAAACGTGATTGAAGTAAATTAAATTGATCTTGCAAAAAATTTGAAACACCAAAGTTCACAACTTTCCCATCTTTTTTTAGTTGATAAAATGCTTCAGCTATTTCATCGGCATTCATTAATGGATCCGGGCGATGAATAAGTAAAATATCAATATAATCTGTTGAAAGATTTTTCAATGAATTTTCAGCCGATTTAATTATGTGCTCTTTTGAAGTATCATAAATATGCATTGTATATTCAGGAAATTTTGGAACTGGAAATTTTATACCACATTTTGTTACTAATTGAATTTTATGACGAATTGAAGGTTCAAGCTTTAAAGCTTCACCAAAAATTTCTTCGCAAGAAAATTTACCATATATATCAGCATGATCAATTGTTGAAATTCCTAATTCAATTGATTGTTTTACTAAATCAAGAATTTGTTGCGAAGAGTAATTCCAATCTTTTGCTCTCCAAAAGCCAAGTGCAAATTGTGACATTAAATTTTTCATAACTCAAAAAATTTTTATTGATGATTTTAAATATACTCATTAGATTGAATTAGAATAAAAATAATTCTTTTATGAAATCAA
Source organism: Stygiobacter electus (assembly GCA_029210465.1). GTDB lineage: Bacteria > Bacteroidota > Ignavibacteria > Ignavibacteriales > Melioribacteraceae > Stygiobacter > Stygiobacter electus. Next base: position 30,845 of record JARGDL010000015.1, on the reverse strand, counting down.
AAATAATTTTTGTTTTACTGCTTTTGACCTTTCATTTAAATGCTCAAAACATTAGACCAATTCGTGACAGCATTGGCTTTTGCTGGAAAGCTGATGAAATGAACAGGTTTATAAATTTTCTTGATGAAAAGAATGAAAAAGAAAATTTTACTTCAAATAATTTGATTGCCGCAATTTCCGTTCACGATGATTATTTATATGCCGGCAAAATTTATTATCCGCTTTACAAATTAATTAAAGCAAAAGAAGTTGTAATATTTGGTGTTACACATGGCTCGGTTCGTAAAGAGCTTGGTGATTTAAAAGATGTTTTAATTCTTGACGAATTTGATGAGTGGAAAGGTGTTTATTCAAATGTTAAAATTTCCGAGTTGAGAGAAAAAATAAAATCAAAACTGCCAAAAGAAAATTTTATAGTTAATAATAAAGCACATTCAATCGAACATTCAATTGAAGCATTGATTCCATTTTTGCAATATTATAATCGTAACATAAAGATTACTCCAATTATGGTAACTCAAATGTCATTTGAAAAAATGGGGGAAACATCAAATCAGTTATCAAAAATTATTTATGAATATATTGCTGAGAAAAATCTTCAACTTGGGAAAGATATTTTCTTTTTAATCTCCAACGATGCAAATCATTATGGGGAAGATTTTAATAATTCACCTTATGGTTTAGATTTAAATGCTCATCAAATAGCAACTGATGAAGATAAAAGAATCATCAAGGCAAATTTGAATTGTGAAATAAATAAAGCATCAATTGAAAAATTATCTAAAGAAATAATTCCTAACAATTCAAAAAAAATATTTCCACTTTGGTGCGGAAGATATCCAATTACATTTGGTTTGTTAACAATTGATAAACTTCTCAATGATTTTTATTCAAAAAAAATTTACGGTAAACTTTTCAAGTATTCTGATACATTAACTGAAAAAGTTCTTCCTTTTAAAGATACATCAATGGGGTTAACAGCAATCTTCTCTCCGAAACATTGGTGTGGCTGGTTTACACTTGGTATATATCAAAATTAAAAGAGGTGATTATGAATTCAACAAAAGAAAATAGTGGATTCAAAAAAGAACTTGGACTTTTTGATGCAACAATGATTGTTATCGGCTCGATGATTGGTTCTGGAATTTTTATAGTTAGTGCCGATATTGCACGTACAGTTGGATCAAGTGGATATCTGCTTTTGGTTTGGGTGATTACTGGTATAATCACTTTAGTTGGTGCATTAAGTTATGGCGAACTTGCTTCAATGATGCCTTATGCCGGCGGTCAATATGTTTATTTGAAAGAATCTTATAGTTCTTTTGTTGCATTTCTTTATGGTTGGACAATGTTCCTTGTAATTCAAACTGGTACAATTGCCGCGGTTGCAGTTGCTTTTGCAAAATATACCGCTGTTCTAATCCCATGGTTCAGTGGAAATAATATTTTATTGAATTTGGTTGGCTTAAAAATTTCATCGGGACAAATTTTAGCAATTGTAAGTGTATTACTTTTAACATACATAAATGTGAATGGAGTTAAAGAAGGTAAACTTGTACAAAATATTTTTTCAGTTGCAAAAACTATTGCATTAATCGGATTAATTTTACTCGGTTTAATTATTGGGTCAAATGTAAATGTAATTCAACAAAATTTTTCTAACATGTGGAATGCAACTACTGTTCACTTAAAAAATGGAGTTATAGATTTTATAGAACCACTAACAGGATTTGCAATTATCGCTGCAATTGGAATGGCAATGGTTGGATCACTTTTTTCAAGTGTTGCATGGGAAAATATTACTTTTATTGCCGCTGAAGTTAAAGAACCGAAAAAAGTTATTCCATGGAGTTTATTTTTAGGAACGTTAATAGTTACAATTTTATATGTACTTGCTAATGTATCATATTTGTTTGTTTTACCATTAAAAGGAGATCCAACAGCAAAAGATATTGCTGGAATGGGAATTCAATTTGCGGCGGAAGATAGAGTTGGAACTGCGGCGGCTCATTTTATTTTTGGTGATGTTGCTGTAATTATTATGGCAATTTTAATTATGATTTCTACTTTCGGTTGTAATAATGGATTGATACTTGCTGGTGCTCGCATTTTTTATGCAATGTCAAAAGATAAATTATTTTTCAAATTTGCAGGTGAGTTAAATAATAAATCTGTTCCAGCTAAAGCATTATGGTTTCAGGCATTGTGGACAAGTTTATTATGTCTTTCCGGTTCTTATGGTCAATTGCTCGATTACGTTGTAGCTACGGTTTTGATTTTTTACATTCTTACAATTATTGGAATTTTTATACTTAGAAAGAAAAGACCAGATGCAGAAAGACCATACAAAGTTTTTGCATATCCATTTCTACCAATGATTTATATTATATTAGCCGCAGTAGTTACAATTATACTTTTAATTTATAAACCAAATTATACTTGGCCTGGATTAATAATTGTTGCATTAGGAATTCCGGTTTATTTGATATGGGGGAAAAAATTAAATAACTGAAAAGCAAAAAATTATTTGTATGTATTTTAAATTTAAAATTTGTATACAGAAAAGCTAATTCAAAACATATGTAATAAACTTTGAATTTATTATTCTATAAATAGTAAATTCTAATAACGTTTCAGGGGTTTGCGTTGTGGGGGATTTTTAGCACTACTGTTCATACGAAGCACAAATGTTTCTACGAAGCACGTCAGCCCCCATAACACAAAACCGCTGTTTAGGGTGTGTTTATTTTGTTCAGTTATCAAGTCGTTTTTTGTTGTTTTTAATCAATAAATAAAGTCCAATTCCAAAGATAAACGGAACTGTCGCAAAATGTCTTAACGCTGAAAGCATACCAATTATTGGTGTGAAGATAATGAAGTCCGACAACGGAACTATTGCCCCGATTAGAATAACGTAAGCAAGTGCTTTTATCTGTTTCGTGAGAGAAAGGACAGTTATAGTCAAGCCAATTGAAAATTGTCTTACTCCCATTGCAAGAGCAATAGGTTCTTTCAAAAAGTTAATGCTGGGTAGGTCAAATAGTGACTGTGCTGGGACGGGAAAAAACAACAATAGAATGCCTGATACTATTAAGAAAATTCCTGGAAGCAAACACAAAAGTCGGGCTATGTTGATATTTTTTTCCATTTTTGTCGTCTTATTTATTGTCTTAATTATAATTTTCGTTTGGTTAGCTTTTTTTATTTTTTCGTATCGGCTTGTGCGGTCGTCCTACCATAGCCTATAACGGTTTGTAGCTACCCGAAGGTGGCGAAATTACCACTGAACTTCATTCAGAGAACTGCATTTCAAATATACGATAAACTGTCTTACAAAGCACTGAACCGCCACTTTTGCCAAACCCGTGTTAGCGGTTCGTTGTTTTGTCATTCATCTTATTCAGTTTCTTTGATACAAGTCCAATTACAAGTCCCATTATTATACTTGAAATAAATAGTGGAGCAAGATGTTCAAGTTTACCACTTCCTATTGATAATGAAATATACCAAGGTAGATTTAATAAAACAGTCAATAAAATACAGCTTATTATTTTGTTTAGTCCAATGTCAATTAGGTAAACAACAAAGCCACAACTAAACCAAAACAGGATTGATTGGATTAGAACCCAATTACCAGTTGTCGGGTCTGCAAAGTGAATTAATAGTCCTTCTAAAATTGCTGGAATCAAGCCAACAATTATTGCGTTTTTGATTTTTACGTTCATATTATTTGTCACTAAGTTTTTTTTTCTGTGCAAGTTTACGAAGTGTTTCAATAATTCTTTCAACCTTTGTGTCGTCAGTTTTAGCTGAATAAATCCAGTCAATAAATTCCTTTTGTTGTCCGTCAGAATAGCTTAAAAATGTCTTGTGTGCTGTTGGGTCGTCAATTAAGCAAAGTAGAAATTCTTCTGGTATTTCAGTCGGTGCATTGTCAGCAAACAAAACTATTTTAACAAAGTCACCTTCACTCTTTCCAATTTTTTTTCTGATGTCGGCTTTTACAGGTAAAAAAAGTTTGCCGTTACCCATAGGCATTAATTTGTAATTTTTAATTTCAAAGTCGTCAATGAATCCTTTTACTTTAATCCAACCAAAAGGGGAATGTTTGTCTTGCAAAACTTCGGGAATTGCGGCATAAGTCCAGCCACCTTTTCCTGGGTATTTTTCAAGCAAATATTTTTTGTCTACTAATGGTTTTTCTGTTTCCACTTTTCTGTCATTTTGATATTGTTTGGTCGTCCGCTACAATGACCGCTAACGTAAACGGGTTTAAGAAGTGCGGGGATTTCGGAGCGATAAACTGTCCACCCGCACAAAGTTAAATAAAAGTACAAATGTTTGGTGACGCACTGTCCCCCCGCATTTCTTAAACCCGATGTTGGTGGCAGTGTTTCTTTTGTTTATCGTCATTGTCCCCGTGCAAAAATGTGTCTGTCCGCAAGAAATTTATTTTTTGATTTTATATCTGTCTGCTTGATTGAATAAAGTCAAGTCCGTGTAACCCGCTTTGATTTTTGCTGAATGTCTTACATCTTTGTCAATGAAATAAGTGTCGCCCTTTGTTAAAACTCTTTTTTGTCCAGCGATTGTAAGTTCCATTTGTCCGTCCAACACAACGCCCCATTGTGCTTCGTGAGAATGTTCTGGAACTTCTGCGTCTTTGTCAAAGTGCATAAAAACAAATTGCTGTTGTCCCGCTTGCACAAGGTGAGAAGTAATTCCGTCAATGGGAATGTCTGCTGTCGGATGTTGAGTGATAATGTTTGGAAAAACTCTTTTTGCTGTCATAGTTGCAAGTCGTTGTGTTATGTTGAACGATTGTCTGTCCGTGATAAATTTTTCTTAAAAGTCAACGCTGGACAGTCCACCGTGAAAAAATTTGCCAGACCGAAAGTTGCTGTCAAACCATTAAAAGTTGTCCCGCTGAATTGTCTTGCGGGACTGTTCTCCGATGACTTTAAAAACTGTCGTGTCTGTCTGTCGTTTAACATTGCCACCAACAAAATTCTTTGCGCAATATTGCGTATTTCGTTTTAAAAATGCAAATTTGATTGCGTGATATCCTAAAAAAAAAAGATATTAAGAAGTTAAATAATGAAAAGAGCAGAATTGGTTGATACATACATGAAAATTCTTCATTTGAAAAACTACTCTCCCACAACCGAAAAAACTTATCTTAATCACCTTAATTTATTTCTTGACTATGTTAAAACCACCAAGGTTTCAAATGTGGATTCAAAATTTCTACTCAACTATTTTAACTTCATTAAAGAATCGAAAAATTTTTCTTATTCTTCAATGAAACAAGCCCTCGCTTCGGTTCGGTTTCTGTTTCTCGATGTTCTTAAAAAAGAAGTTGATTTTGACTTCTTTATTAAAATGAAAAAACCAAACAGCTTACCAAATATCTTAACAACCGAAGAGGTTAAGAACATTATAAATTCAATTGTAAACTTAAAACATCGTGCGATAATTTCAACTATCTACTCCTGCGGATTAAGAATTTCCGAAGCTGTCAATCTTAAAATTCAGGATATTGATTCAAAAGCTATGACAATCAAAATCGTAAATGCAAAAGGTAAAAATGACAGATTTGTAATGCTGTCAGAAAAATTACTGAAACTGCTTCGTGAATATTTTACTCTTTGCAAACCAAAAGACTATTTATTTGAAGGACAGTTTGGAGAAAAATATTCAGCCAGAAGTATTCAGCAAATTTTTAACAATGCTGAAAAGAAAATAAAGATAAGAAAAAAAGTTACGGTGCATACTTTGCGTCATAGTTTTGCGTTTCACTTGCTTGATAATGGAACTGATATAAGATTTATTCAGGAACTGCTTGGTCATAAACATTTATCAACAATTCGGATTTATACTCACATCAATCCGACATCCGTAAAAAAAATCAAAAGTCCATTTGATAATTTCTGATTAAAAAAATCATCATTAATACCACGGCTTCTAACTTCACAGAACTAAAAAAACTATCTGATGCATTTTTGTGTAACAAGATTTATATCTAAAGAAAGTTGTGAAGTATATTCATCATAATAAATTTAATACTGTATCAAACATAAATTAATTCATCATTAAAAATTTGTTTGATAATGATTAAATTTTTTTTATTTTTCAGAGTAATAGTTCAAATTATTTGAACTCGATAAAACCTCGAAAAGGCAAATAGAAAATTATGAAGTGGACAAAAAAAATGTGTTCCAAATTTACCATTCTTTTTGTCCTCTTAACTTTCGCTAACTTAAACGCTAAAGAAAATTTTGATAAAAATGAAGTTTTAGCTTCCGTTGGCAAAAAAATCATCACCGTTGGCGAATTTTTAACACGTTATTCGGATTATATCATTTCTTCGGGTATAAAAGACAATATTGTTACTCGCCGTTCTATTTTAAATAATATGATTAATGAAATTCTTCTTTATGATTATGATAATAATTCTTCGATATTTAACAATCCCGAATATAAACGTGAATTAGAATGGGCTCGCAAACAAACAATCCTTGCTTTCTTAAAGGATCAGGAAATTTATGCAAAACTAACTGCAACTGATGCTGAATTGAGAGATGCTTTTTTCAAAACAAACATGAAAATTTCCGCTCGTCATCTTTTTGCTGAAACTGAAGAAGAAGCTGAAAATTTGTATCAACTTTTACAAACAGGTGCAGATTTCAATCAACTTGCAAAACAAGTTTTTACTGATTCCACTTTGCAAAACAATGGTGGCTATTTAGGATTTTTTACCTGGGGTGATATGGATCCAGCTTTTGAAGATGCTGCTTTTAATATGAAAGAAGGTGAAATTTCGAAACCAATTAAAACTAAATTTGGTTATAGTATCATTAAAGTAGAAAAGAAAGTTGCTAATCCAATAATTACTGAAGATGAGTTTTTAAGAAAGAAAAAACATGTTGAAAGAATTGTTAAAATGAGAAAAATGGGTTACGAAGAAGAAAAATTTTTGAATAAAGTTTTTGATTCAAGAAAACTAAAAATTAATGATGATGCAATTAATTTTATATTTGAAAACTTATCATCTGTAAATCAAATTGAAAAAAAACAATCCCCTAAATTTCCATTTGTAGTTAAATATGGAAATAAAAATTATTCATTGACCGAAATACAACAAAGAATAAATGAACTGCCAGCTTTTCATAAAAGAAAAATTACCTCTCCACAAAACTTAAAAGCTATAGTAAAAGGATTAGTGTTGCAAGATGTTCTTTATTCATTAGCAATTAAAAAAGGGTATGATAAAAATCCTCAAGTTGAAAAAACAATTTCTAATTATAACAACAATATTTTTCTTCGCTATAAAAGAGAAGAAATAGCAAACGCAAAAATTTTTCCGGATAGTTTAATTCACAAATTTTATACTGATAATCCTCAATACTTTATGAATGAAAATGAAATTAACATTCAAGAAATAATTGTTAATAGAAAAGAATTAGCTGATAGTTTAATAAATCAGATTAAAAGCGGTAACGATTTTGGTTCATTAGCTAAAAAATTTTCTCTGCGTGAATGGTCTGCAAAAAATAATGGCGTTATTGGATTATCAGAAATTTCAAAATTTGGTGGATTGAAAGACACTCTATGGAAAAGTGAAATTGGTACTATATTAGGACCAATAAAAATTCAACAAATGTTTGGTATCTTTAAAGTATTAGAAAAGAAAAATGCTGAAGTTAAAAAGTTTGAAGAAGTTAAAAACTTAGCAGATAGATTATTGAAAAAAGAAAAATCCAAACCAATTATGGAAGAATATATTGATAAACTTCGCAAAAAAACTTCTGTTGTTTGGAATGACAAACTATTAGGATCTTTGGAACTTCCAAAGAATTAATTTTAATGAAACAATGGAGTGCACCATGAAAAAAATCATTACGAAACTAATTTTATTAATTACAATACCAACTTTGGTTTTTGCTGGAACAACAGGAAAACTAACTGGTAAAGTAATTGATAAGAAAACAGGTGAGCCGTTGCCCTTTGTTAATGTTGTGATCGATGGAACATCATTAGGTGCAGCGACAGACCTTGATGGTAAATATACTATACTTAACATTCCTCCCGGAAAGTATAACGTAAAATTTCAGTATGTTGGTTATCAAACTGTAGTTATTCAAAATGTTCAAATATCAATTGACTTGACAACTACTCAAGATGTTGTAATGGAAGAAACAGCAGTTGAACTGCAAGCAATTGTTGTTGAAGGTAAAGCTGAAAGAATTCAAAAAGATATTACATCAAGTCAAGCAAGAGTAACATCAGAAGAAATTAAAAACTTACCAGTAGCTGAATTATCTGATGTTCTTCAGCTTCAGGCGGGTGTAACAAAAGGCGCTGGTGGTGAATTTCATATTCGCGGCGGCCGTTCTTCGGAAATTGCTTATTGGGTTAATGGTATTTCAATTACTGATGCTTTCGATAATAGCCGTGGAATTGAAATTGATAATTCAAGTGTTCAGGAATTGCAAGTCATAAGTGGAACATTCAATGCTGAATATGGTCAGGCACTTTCTGGAATAGTCAACACCGTTACTAAAGAAGGTGGTCAGTCTTTCAAAGGAGATGTTAAAGTTTATGGCGGTGATTATGCAAGTAATTTTACTGATTACTTTGTCGGTATTGATAAATTTAATCCAATTGCTAATTACAATGTTCAAGGTAGTTTAAGTGGACCAATTCCTTTTACAAATAATAAACTTACTTTCTTTGCAAACTTACGTTATGTTTATGATGATGGATACCTTTATGGCTATAAAAAGTACAATACAGATGGAACTCCATCTAATGGAAAATTAACGCCAATGAATTGGAATAAAAGATTAATTGGACAAGGTAATTTAGCTTGGATGGCAAGTGGTTCAATTAAACTTAACGCAGAAATTTTATTCTCAAATGAAAAATTTAAAGACTACAATCATTTCTTTAAATGGAATCCTGATGGCGATGTTAATAAATTTGCTAATAGTTACAATGCAACATTTACTTTAACTCATACACTTTCAAGCAAAACATTTTATACTATGAAAGTCTCAGATTTCTTTAAAGACTTCAAAGAATATTTATATGAAGATCCATTCGATCCACGCTATATGCATCCTGATTCATTGAGAACTGTTGGATATGCTTTTGTTACGAAAGGTACTAATCTTCATCGTTTTTATAGAAAAACAAATACATTAATAGGTAAAATTGATTTTACAAGTCAAATATCCGAAAATCATTTAATTAAATTTGGTGTTGAAGGAAGGACTCATAAACTTTCTTTCGATGATTATAATCTTGAACCATTGAGAATTAATGGTGTACCGGTTGAACCATTTAAACCTTCAATTCCAGAAGAAAATACACCGAACAGAACAAAATATGATTCAAACCCAATAGAGTTTTCTGCTTATGTCCAAGATAAAATTGAATATCAAAGTGTAATTATTAATATCGGGTTACGTTTGGATTACTTTAACTCAAATGGAAATATCTTAGTTGATCCAACAGATCCAAATATTTATTTGCCATTAAGAACAGAGTTGGCAAATCTTCCAATTTCAGAAAGAGAACAATACTTTTATAAAAAAGCTGATCCTAAATGGTCTATTGGTCCTCGCTTTGGTATTGCTTATCCAATTAGTGATCAAGGTGTTTTACATTTTTCTTATGGACAATTTTTACAGATTCCATCTTTTCAATATTTATTTAATCGTGGACCTTTCTTAGTACCAAATACTGGTAGTGGATATGGCCCTTACGGAAATCCAAATTTAAAACCTCAGCAAACAGTTATGTATGAAATTGGATTTAAACAACAATTCTTTGAAGATTTTTCTTTGGATGTAACAGGATTTTATCGTGATATCAGAAACTGGATTACCGCTGGTCCTCTTATTACAACACGCAATTTGGTTTCATATTCTACTTTTATTAATAAAGATTATTCAAACGTTAAAGGTATTACATTTAATTTGAACAAGAGATTTACAAATCATTATTCCATTGATTTGAATTATACATATCAAGTTGCTGAAGGAAGCAATTCAAATCCTGAAGATGAATTCTTTGCACAACTTGGAAACAATGAACCGACACTTTATTTAATTCCTTTAGATTGGGATCAAAGACATTTATTAAATTTTTCTATGTTTGTTGGTGATGTGGATTGGGGAATTTCTACAATTGCTCGTTATGGAACAGGATTGCCATACACACCTTCAATTACACAATTTACAGCTGATCGTGGAATAACTTCGGGATTACAAAGAAACAGCAGAAGAAGGCCGTCTCAATTTTCAGTTGATTTAAGACTTCATAAAACATTAAATGTATTTGGCTTAAACGTTACAACATTTTTACGAGTATTTAATTTACTTGATAATAAAATTGCGGTGAACGTTTTTGGTGATACAGGCAAACCAAACTATACGACCGAAGGGAGAAATATTGGTCCGGATCCTAAGAGACCAAATACAGTTGAAGAATATTTACGTTATCCATGGAATTATGGCGAACCAAGAAGAGTAGAATTTGGTTTTGAATTTTCATTTTAAAGTTTAATAGGAGAAAAAATAAATGACTAAAGTATTAAAATTATTATTTGTGTTAATCATATCGCTGATGATGACAGCAAATATTGATGCACAATACAAACCCGGTAAAGAAAGAGGGGACCCAACCAAACGTGCTAAAGGGCAAATGGAAGGCAACAAAATTAGAACAACAGTTTTTAATTTTGGCATGTCTGGTCGTGAAGGAGGTCAATTCCCAATTTCAGTTCAAACACCTTATGAATGGCCAAAAAATACTGGTCATGTTTACTTAGCTATGCTTGGAATTTTTGTCGGTGGTGAAGTAATTGATAACAATGGAGAATTACAGAGAATTATTGACGTCTTTAATTTCAGACAATCACCGGAAGGTAAAACATGGAATTTTGAACCCGTTCCAGGTTATAGCAAACCAAATCCTAAAACAAAAGAAAATCAAATTGCTACCAGCGTTGACCCTGATACTTGGCCAGATAGCTGGCCTGATAGAATGAATGATAAAATTGATCCAGGTTGGAAAGGCGCTTGGAATGGTTACTTTGGAAAAAATATTTTTAACGCAGATCAAGAAATGTTCTATCGTGCATCTGATGATAAATATTCTCGTTACGTAAATTATTTTCCTGATGAAACAGATCTTACTAGAAAAGGATTGGGAATCTTAATGGATGTACGCGCTTTAGCTTGGTCTCAAGTTCTTGTTGAAGATGCACTTTACTTTTTACATTACATTAAAAATGATGGAACAAAAGACATTAAAAAAGTTGGCGTAACTTTATGGTATGCAGATTTTGTTGGTGGCGATGGAGATTCACAAGATGATATTTCTGAATTTGACTTACTCCAAGATATTGCTTGGTCTCGTGATAGTGACCATAAAGCTCCAAACTTTGGTAACGATCCAGTTGGAATGGTTGCTGTTACTTTTCTTGAAACACCAGGAAATGCAGTTGATAGAATTGATAACGATGGCGATAGCCCAGAACAGAATAATATTATTTCTGCTGATATGATTGTTGGTGAAATTCCAGATAATCAAATTGATGATAATGGAAATGGATTAATTGATGAAAATGAAACTCACATTCCATTTGGAACTCAAGTTGGTGTAACTTATGCCGACGGAATAGCTCAACCTGTAAATCCTGAATGGTTAGCTAAACATCCACGTTTCAAAGTTGAAAAAAATTCACCTGTTGTAACTCAACAAATGATTGATCAGGCATCGTCTCCAACAAATAAATGGAATCTTTGGCCACCACTTGATGCTTTCCAAAAAGGTCAAGTTCATTTAATAAAGGTTACATCCGATAAACTTGGACTGCCTTTCAAAGATGGTATAGATAACGATGATGATGGCGAAGAAAACAGTCCTGTAATTACACAACAAATGATTACAGAAGCCGCTAAAGATGCACCATATTATCGTTACAGAGTTAATGATAAAGTTGTTTTATACAATGTAGTTCCTTCAACTTTAGGGAAAAAATATGCTGATGGAATTGATAACGACAACAATGGAGCAATTGATGAAGGTATTGATGATGGTATAGATGTCATGATTGATGAAGCTCGAGACGATGGTATTGATAATGATTATGATTGGGATCCATTGCGTGATGATGTTGGTTTAGATGGAGTTCCTGATACTGGCGATCCAGGTGAAAATGATGGTAAACCCACAAGTGGTGCAAGATTTGGATTACCAGGCGAACCCAAAATAGATGTTACAGATGTTTCTGAAACAGATCAAATTGGTATTACTAATGCAGATTATGTCCCGGCAGGAGGTTTAAATATTAATAGCGATGCACAAATGTGGTTCGATTTTATGATACCAGGTAAATTCTACGATCCGAAAGAAGTTGTTGCTGGTGAATATGATTTATTTGTTTCATCTGGATTATTCCCATTAAAATCAGGTCAAACAGAACCAATTTCAATTGCAGTTTTATTTTCAAATGGTCCTGTTCCAGATCCTAACGGAGAATATCGTAAAAAAGAAATTTTAAGAAAAAGAGTTCGTGCTCAAGAAACATATAATAATGATTACAGATTTGCTAATGCACCAATTGCTCCTAATGTAACGGCAATTGCAGGCAATAATAAAGTAACATTGTATTGGGATGATATAGCTGAAAGCACTTTCGATCAATATATAGATGCAATTGGTGGAAACGGAAGAGATTTTGAAGGATATAAAATTTATCGTGCTTCAGATCCTGCATTTCAAGATGCGGAAAAAATTACAAATGGTTATGGCAATTTGCAATTTAAAGTTCCTGTTGCTCAATTTGATTTAGTTGATGGTATCAAAGGTTTTGATCCCGTTGGAATTGATGGCGTGAAATATAATTTAGGTAACGATACAGGAATTAAACATACATTCGTTGACACAACTGTTCAAAATGGATTTACTTATTACTACGCAGTAGTTGCTTACGATTTTGGTTATCCTGCTGGTGAAATAGCTCCTTCTGAATCACCTATTCGTATTTCCTTACAAGCTGATGGCTCAGTTAAACTTGGTCAAAATGTTGTTCGTATAAAACCAGAAGCTCCAGCTTCAGGTTATGTTCCACCAACTTTAGGTAAAATTCAACTTGCACAAGGTACTACTTCCGGTTTAGTTAGTTATGAAATTATTGACATAAATAAAATTAAAGAAGGGCATGTTTATAATATAACATTCGAAGATACAATTAAACCTTCAAAACGATTAGGACAACCAGATACATTAACAACAAAAAATTGGTCTTTGAGAGATTCAACAGCTGGCGTTACTTTGATTAATAAAAGTAGAATCCTTGCAACAGATTATGAACAACCATTAACTGATGGATTTAGACTCAAATTTGTTAATGAAAAAAGAGTAGAATTAGATAGAACAGTATCTGTTTGGAACGATCCAAAAATTGTTGATTATCGTTTTGAAAAATTCCAAGCAAGTGGTGGATTTATAGGTGAAGAAAGACCTAATGATTACAGAATTGAATTTGGTGATGTAGGAATTGGAACTTCGACAGAACTGAAACTTGGTACTAACACTTTCCCATCAAAGAAAACCAACTTTAAGGTTTTCAACTTAAGCACAAATAAATATATTGATTTTGCATTTATAGAAATTGATGGCAATGATGGTGTATTAAGTACAACTGGTGCAATAAGAGATAGAATAATTTTCTTAGAGCCGGATAAAACAGGAAAATTAGTTTATACATGGTGGTTCTATTTGTATGATACTCCAAGTCAAACATTGGGAACACGTTTACCAAAAGCCGGCGATAAAATAGAATTAAAATTGAAAAAGCCATTCTTATCATCAGACGTATTCCGTTTTGTTGCTAAAAGTGGAAGAATTGATTTAGAATTAGCAAAACAGGAACTTGAGAAAGTTAAAGTAGTTCCAAATCCTTATGTTGCTTCTGCAATGTGGGAACCAAAAAATCCATATTCAAGTGGACGTGGTCCTCGTTCGTTACATTTTACTCATTTACCAAATAAATGTACTATTAGAATTTTCACAGTAAACGGAGAACTTGTTGATATCATTGAGCATGATAGTCCATTCAATAATGGAACAGAAGAATGGAAAATGTTGACCAAAGATAATTTAAATGTAGCTTATGGTGTTTATGTTTATCACATTGAAGCTCCGGGTATTGGAGAAAAAATCGGCAAATTTGCAATAATTAAATAATGATGAACGAGATAAAAGGAATTTAATTATGATAAATAAAAAATTAATAATGACTTTAATATTGGCTGCTTTTATTATGCAGCCAATCCTTGCACAAACTGTTACTAAAACAGGTACAACAGCCGCTAAGTTTCTTAGTATCGGCGTTGGTGCAAGAGCAAATGCAATGGGTGGTGCTTATAGCTCAGTAGCAAATGACGTTTCTGCTATCTATTGGAATCCAGCAGGTATTGCAAGTGTTAATGAAACTCAAACATTATTTACTTACACTAAAATGTTTGCCGATATAAATATTAATTACTTTGGTTTTGTTATACCTGCAGGTGACTACGGAACATTTGGTGCAAGCGTTACTGCTTTAAATGTTGGGGATATGGATGTAACAACAGAATTTTTACCCGAAGGTACAGGTGAAAAGTTTTCAGCAGGTAGTTATGCTTTTACTCTATCTTATGCAAAATTTATTACTGAAAATTTTGCAGTTGGTGCAAATGTGAAATACATAAGAGAATCGATTTATAATTCAAGTGCATCTGGAATTGCGTTTGATATTGGAACAATTTTTACAACTCCATTTTACGGTATAAAATTCGCATCAAGCATTTCAAACTATGGATCAAAAATGCAAATGTCTGGTGATGATTTATTAATTCGCCATGATCCAGACCCCCAGCGTGCTGGTAATAATCAAACGATTGATGCTTTCTATAAAACAGATAAATTTGAATTGCCATTAAGATTACAAATTGGGATTTCACGCGATTTTAAAATTCTTGATGAACATCGTTTAACTTTAGCAATAGATGCAACTCATCCTAATGATAATAATCAATGGGTTAACGTTGGAAGTGAAATTTCTTTGTTTAACGATTTGATTTCTCTAAGAGGCGGTTATAAAACTTTATTCTTGAAAGATACACAAGAAGGTTTAACTCTTGGTGCAGGAATTAAATATGATGGATTAGGATTTTTCAAAATATCTGTTGATTATTCTTACCAACAGTTAAAATTTTTAGATAACATGCACAGCTTTTCTATTATGCTGGGCTTTTAATTTAAGGTGAAAAATGATAATTTCCACTACAAATAAAAAACAAACTAATAACTAACTAAAATGGAGGCACAATGAAAAAAATAGCCCTACTAGTCTCTCTAATGTTTCTTTCTTTTTCTGTTTCTTTTGCTCAAACCTATAAGGTTACTTTCTCGGTTGATATGAGAATTGAAATTAACCAAGAAAGAATGGCAAGCACCGATAAAGTTACTGTACGTGGTAACTTTAACGATTGGGGAGAAACAGATTTAACAAATGACGGTTCAGGCGTTTTCTCTGCTGTTGTTGATGTCCCTGCTGCGAAATTAGAAGCCGGAACAAACAAATTATTCTTTAAATATTTTAGCCATGGTGCTGGTATTGCTAATGGCGGTTGGGAAACTTTATCAGACAATCGTTCTGCTGTTGTTACAGGTGATAAAGTTCTTCCAACAAGTTTCTTTAACGGAGGCGATTATACCAAAGTTGCAACAGAAGTGACTTTTAATGTTGATATGACTCTGCCAATCAAAACTGGTTTTAATCCAACAAGTGGAAAAGTTTATGTCGCTGGTAACTTTACAGATTGGGGTACTAGTGCAGTTGAAATGACCGATCCAGATGGAGATAAAGTTTATTCTGTTAAAGTTTCAAAAACATCTGCTGGTGCAGACATTAAAAGTGGTGACCTTTTAATTTACAAATTTATTTACAGTGTTAATACTCCAAGCAATGGTACATGGGAATCAATCAACGAAGGTACAGATTACTTTGGCGGTGATAAAAACAGAATTTATGGTGTAGTTGATGGTGCCAACACAGTTACACGTTTCTGGAATAACAAAAATCCAAACGTTGAAATTAAAGATGGTGTCATTTCTTTTTCTGTAGATATGAGTGTGTTAGAAAGATTAAAAGTTTATGATCCTGCAAATGATGTGCTTCAAATAAGAGGTGGATTTAATGGTTGGAGCGATACTGATAAAGAACGTTCAGTAATGCAACAAGATTTCTTGAGACCTTCAAACTGGTTCCTATTAGTTCAATTTTTGAAAACCGAAGTTCCTTCTACTCAAGAATATAAATATTATGTTGTATTAAAAAATCCTGGTATTTGGACTGATGGTTGGGAAAGACCTTTATCAATGGGTGGTGGAAACAGAACTGTAACATTCAAAGGTTTACCAAACCAAGAAGAACCAAAAGCATATTATGATGATGTTCATCCAGCATTTATAATTCCAGAAGGTACATCTGTTAGCATTAAATTCCGTGTTGATATGAAAGATGCTTTCGATCCTACTAAAATTGCTATTCCAATGAAAGCAGAAGATAAACTTTACTGGATTGCTGAACAACCATTGTTTGCAAGAATTATGGGTTGGGTTGATAAAGATGAAATGACAGAATTTGAAATGAAAGATCCTGATGGCGATAAAATTTATGAAGGTACTTTAACTGTAAAAGGACCTGCATTCAATGCATTTGAATATCGTTATGGAATTCAAAGAGCTGCAGATAATTCTTGGAAAATTGAAGAAGCTGGTTTTGGTAAAAATGCTTATCGTGTAAGATATATTCCTCAAACTGGACCAAGCAAATTTACACAACCATACACTGCTCCAAATGATAAATGGACAGATAAAGCTGACAAATCTGATCAAGTTGAAAGTTGGCCAGCTGGTTTAAGTGACATTCGCGATCTTGAAAATGGATTGCCAACTAATTACTCACTTGAACAGAACTATCCAAATCCATTTAACCCTACAACAACAATTAGATTTGCTATTCCAAAAGATGAAATGGTTAGTTTGAAAGTGTATAACGTATTAGGTCAAGAAGTTTCAACATTAGTTAATCAAAACCTAAAAGCTGGTTCTTATGCTTTTGATTTTGATGCAAGCAAATTAACTAGTGGTGTTTATTTCTACACTATTCAAGCTGGTAAATTCAACGAAACAAGAAAAATGTTACTCTTGAAATAAAGTTTGTAACATTTATTTTAAAAAAGAAAAGGCGTTCAATTGAACGCCTTTCTTTTTATAATAGTTAACAACTTGAAAAAATACTAATTAAATAATGTCATCTTGAGCTTGTCTGCCTGCATCAGGCAGGTCGAAAGATGACATGTAACTGATTTTTTTAAGCCTCAATTAATAATCTCACTAAGCTTTTCCAGCACTACCTAAAACATTAATGATTTTATGTTTGTAAAGTTCTTTTAATGCATCGCGAGCTGGTCCTAAATATTTACGTGGGTCAAATTCAGCTGGATTTTCATTAAATACTTTTCTAATTGCGGCAGTCATTGCTAAACGACCATCGGAATCTATATTGACTTTGCAAACAGCTGATTTTGCAGCTCTTCTTAATTGTTCTTCAGGAATTCCAACTGCATCTTTTAATTTTCCTCCATTAGAGTTAATTATTTTTATTAACTCTGCTGGTACAGAAGAAGCACCATGCAATACAATTGGAAATCCGGGAATTCTTTTTTCAACTTCTTCAAGAATATCGAAACGTAAAGGTGGTGGAATTAAAATTCCATCTTCATTTCTTGTGCATTGTTCTGGTGTAAATTTATTTGCGCCGTGAGATGTTCCAATTGAAATTGCTAATGAATCAACACCTGTTTTTTTAACAAAGTCTTCAACTTCTTCCGGTTTTGTGTAGTGTGACACTTCGCTTGAAACTTCATCTTCAATTCCTGCTAAAACACCAAGTTCACCTTCAACAGTTACATCATATTTATGTGCATATTCAACTACTTGTGCAGTTAATTCAACATTTTTTTCATAAGGATGATGAGAACCATCAATCATAACAGAAGAAAAACCAGATTCAACGCATGATTTGCAAAGTTCGAAAGTATCGCCATGATCAAGATGAAGAACGATCGGGATGTCATAGCCTAATTCGTGTGCATAATCTACAGCACCTTTGGCTAAGTGTTTTAGTAATGTTTGGTTAGCATATTTTCTTGCACCACTTGAAACTTGTAAAATAACAGGAGATTTTGTTTCAACGCATGCAGCAATTATTGCCTGAAGTTGTTCGAGATTATTAAAATTAAAAGCTGGTATCGCATATCCGCCTTTAACAGCTTTTGCAAAAAGCTCTTTTGAGTTTACTAACCCAAGTTCTTTATAGCTTAACATATTTCACCTTTCATTAATTAAAAAAATTCATAATTAGCATCTGTATTATAAAAAAAATATTAGCCCTATTCAAAAATATGTGTGTTAAATTTTAACTTAAAAGACTCTTATGTGAAAATCTGTTAGAAATTTAATTTCTTGATTTAGCATTTCGACTTTAAGTGGAGTTTTTCCGATAAACTCGCCATCGGCTTCAATGAAGCAATCATCGTTTGATTCTACTATAATTTTTTTAGCATAAAAATAATTTATCATTGGGTGATCTATTTTTTCACATTTTCTCAAGTTGAAAAAATTTTTTAAGTAATCATAAATTGAAACTTCGCCAACAAGGGTAACAGAAATTTTTCCATCATTAACTTTTGCATGCGGTGCAATTCCTAATCCGCTTCCAAAATATTTAGCGTTTGCAAATGTAACAAGCAAAGTATTCCCTTCATAAAAATCTTCTTCGGTGGTTAAACGTATTTTCTTTTTTTGATAATTTAAGAATGATTTTATTGTGGCCCAAAAGAAAGAAATATTTGGTCCATAGTTTTTATTACCCTCATTTACTTTTTTTGCAACATCGGCATCTAATCCAACACCAGCAATATTTATGAAATATGTAATAGTATTTTGATCTGCTAAGTTTTTATGTTCAATTTTTCCAACGTCAATTTCGAGATATTTATTATCATTAATTAAGTTTTTTAAATCAGAAATTTTTCGTGATAGTTTTAATGTTCTTGCAAAATCATTTCCGCTGCCTAATGGTAATAAACCAATAATTAAATTTTCTCTTTCTTCTTTTGGAATTTTCATTACGCCATTTATTACTTCATGGATAGTTCCATCACCGCCAACAGCAATTAAATAATCTGTTTTTGATTTGACAATTTTTTCTGCTAAATCTTCAGCAGACTTGTGAGCTTTAGTAATATAATATTCTGTAAAAAATTCTTTTGAAAAATATTTTTCAGCTTCATACTGAATTAATTTTTTTCTTAAATGTTTTCCATGAATTATGAATGAAATACGTTTCAAGATTAATTCTCATTGTTGTTTTTGTGTATGGTGGTATTTCTTTTGCTAAATACATATCCACAAGCTTGGCATATGTAAATTAAAATTTTTTCAGTTTCTTTATAATCAAGTAAAATTGCAGTTTTTAATTTACAAATTGGACAAACTGTTATTGCAATATTATCATTTTCTTTTTCTATTTGATGAATCCGTTAATATTTTTCAATGAAATTTAATAAATATAAACAATTCAAAATATTATTAAATTTTGTTCAATAAATAAAAATGATGGTGTTGAATGAATCTAAAAAAATTTTTTTATCCAAAATCAATTTGTATCGCGGGAGCATCTACCAAAGAAAAAAGCATTGGTTATGAATTATTAAAGACAATTAAAATTTATGGTTTCAACGGAAAAGTTTTTCCTGTTAATCCAAAGGCAGATGAAATTTTAGGATTCAAATGTTTTCATTCAATTAATGATGTTGATGATATTATTGATTTAGCAATTGTAGTTGTTCCAAAACAATTTGCAGAAGAAACAGTTGATCAGCTGTTACAAAAAAAAGTCAAGTCAATAACTTTAATAACTGCGGGATTTAAAGAAATTGGTAAAGCTGGAGAAGAAGCAGAAAAAAGAATTCTGGAAAAAATTAAAAATGAAGGTGCAAGGTTAGTAGGTCCAAATTGTATGGGTGTAATTAACACACTGGATGAAATTAAATTGAATGCAACTTTTGTAGCAGAAAAACCAGAAAAAGGTTCAACAGGATTCTTATCTCAAAGTGGTGCTTTGGGTGCAGCTGTGTTAAATTCATTAAGAGAAACAGATATCAAGTTTGCTCATTTTATAAGTGTTGGTAATAAAGCTGATGTAAATGAAAATGATATATTAAATTTTTGGCAAAATGATAGCAATATTCAAACGATGACTTTTTATTTGGAAAGTTTTGTTGATGGTAAAAATTTTTTATTACCATTTATTAAAAATGAAATAACTAAGCCAACAATAATTCTAAAAGCAGGAAAGACCAAAAGCGGAATGAAAGCCGCTTCATCGCACACAGGTGCTTTAAGCAGTAAAGATAAAATTGTTGATGCATTATTAAAACAATTTGGAATAATTCGTACTGATGATTTAAATGAATTATTTAATACTGCAAAAGGATTTGAAAATTTTACTTTACCAAAAGGGAATAAAATTGCAGTAGTAACAAATGCGGGGGGACCGGCAATTCTTGCTGTTGATGCACTCGAAAAAGAAAATTTAATATTAGCTGAATTGTCAAATGAAACGAAAAATAAATTGAGAGAAATTGTGCATCCTGAAGGTAGTGTTGAAAATCCAATTGATCTTTTGCCTGGTGGAGATGCAGAGATTTATAAAAAAGTTAATGAAATTATTTTGAAGGATGATAATGTTGATGCTGTAATTTCAATTTTTGTTGAACCAGTTATGGTTGAACCATTTGATGTAATCGAAAGCGTTTATTCAATTAATTCGGAAAAACCAATTTATCAAGTAGTAATGCCTTTGCCTGAATTTTGGCAAAAGTATAGAAATTCTTCTCAAAAAAAATTGCCACTATTCAGAAATCCTGAAGAACCAGCAAAAGTAATTTCAAATATTTTATTTCATGAAAAAGCCAAAGTAAAAATTCAAAAAAATAAAAGTGAATATCTAAACTTGATTAATGTTAAATCAAATAATGAAATTTATACCGATGGATATTTAACTCAAGAAGAAATTGTTGAATTAGCTAAAAAATATAATTTGCCAATAGTTCGTAGTGAAATTGTTGAAGCAAACGAAATTAAAAATTATACTGTTGATAATTTTCCACTTGTGATAAAAGGAATAAACAAAAATGTAATTCACAAATCTGAAATGAAAGCTATTAAGTTGGATATAAAATCTAAAGAAGAATTAATTCAAGCATCAGAAGAAATAAAAAATAATTTTTCTTTAAAGGGACTTGATGTTGAAAATTTTTTAATTCAACAATATGTAAAACCCAAACATGAATTATTAATTGGCGGATTTTTTGACAACTCTTTTGGTCCAATTATAATGTTTGGAAGTGGCGGGAAATATGTTGAAATTTATGAAGACACTTCAATAAAGTCATGTTATTCTTGCGAAGCTGATATTGATGCATTAATAAACGAAACAAAAATTGGAAAAATCCTAAAAGGCATTCGCGGTGAAAAACCTTCTGATATTGAAGTATTAAAACAAATTATCAAAAATACAATTCGAATGTTTTTAGAAAATTCTTCTATTAAAGAGTTTGATATTAATCCATTAGTTTTAGCAGAAGATGATAAATATTACATAGTTGATTTTAGAGTAAAAATGAAGTGATTTGAAATTTTTATTGCATTTAAAAGTTTTGACTAATAACTTATTATTAGATTTTCAAACAGGAGGTTAAAAGTGTGTGTTAAGAAAAAATTAATTATTGCTTTTTTTATTTCAGTCCTTTTGATGCCCAATCTTATAACTCCTCAAAATCAAAAATTTGGATTAGTAATTCATGGCGGAGCAGGAAATATTAAACGAGAAAATATTTCTGCAGAGAAAGAAAAAGAATATGTTGAAAAATTAAATGAAGCATTGCAAAAAGGATATTCAATTTTAGAAAATGGCGGTTCATCTTTGGATGCTGTAAATGCCGCAATAAATATTTTAGAAGATTCACCATTATTTAATGCTGGCAAAGGTGCTGTATTAACAGAAAAAGGTGAAGCTGAATTAGATGCTTCAATTATGGATGGAAAAAATTTAATGGCGGGTGCAGTTGCCGGATTAAAGCATATCAAAAATCCAATTAATCTTGCAAGATTAGTAATGGAAAAATCACCACATGTTTTTATGATTGGTCAAGGTGCAGAAGAATTTGCAAAACAAAACAATTTTGAATTAGTACCAAATGATTACTTCATTACGGAAGAAAGATTAAATCAATACAAAAAAGCAAAAGAAAAATTACAACAAAGTGAAAATGAAAAGCATGGCACAGTTGGTTGCGTTGCATTAGACAAAAATGGAAATCTTGCGGCAGGGACATCAACCGGTGGAATGATGATGAAAAAATTTGGTCGTGTTGGCGATTCACCGATTATTGGTGCGGGAACTTATGCAAATAATAATACTTGTGCTGTTTCTGCTACTGGTCATGGTGAGTTTTTTATTAGGTTATCGGTTGCTCACGAAATTTCTAATTTAATTGAATACAAAAATCTTTCACTTCAAGATGCGGCTAATGAATTAGTTTTAAATCGCTTAAAAAAAATAAATGCTGAAGGTGGTGTAATTGCTATTGATAAAAATGGAAATGTTGCCA
Organism: Stygiobacter electus; assembly: GCA_029210465.1. Lineage (GTDB taxonomy): Bacteria > Bacteroidota > Ignavibacteria > Ignavibacteriales > Melioribacteraceae > Stygiobacter > Stygiobacter electus. The sequence continues at coordinate 8,040 of JARGDL010000015.1, read as the reverse complement.
CACCTTTTAACACAACAGGAATGTTTAGAGCAATTTATATCTCGGGAGAAAAACCAATTATAAAAATATTTAATAACTAAAAAAGAGGATCAAAATGGAAGAAGCGACAATTAATTATTGGGTAATTCTGTTGTGTGGTTTTATAGGAATATTTTTCGGTTGGTTGTGGTATAGTCCATTTTTATTTGGAAAATTTTGGTTAAGTGCAATTGATAAAACTGAAGATGAGCTTAAAAAAGACTTTAAACCAATTAAAACATTTGGATTAACTTTCCTTTCAAATTTATTTATTGCTTATGTAATAGCACGCTTAATGTTTTTAACTAATGCAACAACTGTTGAAGAGGGAATTAGATTAGCATTCCTATGTTGGCTCGGATTTACATTTGCTACACATTTTATAAATGCACAATTTGAAAAAACAGAAATTAAACTTGTTTTAATTGATGCTGGTTATCACATGGTTGTAATAATAACTTATGGAGCTTTGTTGGGTATTTTTTAACTGGGTAAATAATGAATATTAAATTATTAGTTTTCGATCTTGATGGAACATTGGTTTCTTCTCACAAAACAATTTATGAAGCCACAATTCATACACTAAAACATTTTAATATAGATGTTCATATGCCGGAAGAAAAATTTTATGAAATGATTGGCTGGCATTTCGAAGATATATTTAATGTGTTCGGTTTTAAAGTTGAAAACTTTGAAGAATTTATAAATGTATATAAAACTATTTATTTTGATTATATAAATTATTCACACCTTTACGAAGGAGTTGAAGGAACGCTTAATAAATTAAAAGAAAAAGGATTTTTAATTTCTTTACTTACAACAAAAGGACAAGACCAAGCTGAAAAATTAATTTCATATTTCGGATTAACAGAAAAGTTTGATTTAATTATGGGAAGAAGAAATGGAATTAAACATAAACCATCTCCTGAACCATTAATAAAAATATGTGAAGAATTGAAAACTAACGTTGAAGAAACAATCATTATTGGTGATACTGAACTTGATATTCAGTGTGGTAAAAATGCTGGTTCTAAAACTTGTGCTGTTACTTATGGTTACAGGACTAAAAAATCATTAGAAGATTTATCACCTGATTTTATAATTGATAACTTTGATGAAATATTTTTGCTTATGAATAACAATGGAAATTAGGAGGAGAAAATGGAGAAGAATGGAAAAGTAACTGTGAATGTCATTAATGGAATTGCTTCAATTAATTTTCATCATCCCAAAAGCAATTCATTGCCAACTAAATTATTGAAAGAAATCACAAATTATATTTATGAATTTGGAGAAGATGAAAAAGCTCATGTAATTGTTATAAGAAGTGAAGGTGAAAAATCTTTTTGTGCTGGTGCTTCATTCGACGAATTATTGGAAATTAAAGATTTTAAAACTGGTAAAGAATTTTTTATGGGCTTTGCAAGATTATTAAACACGATGAGAAAATGTCCAAAGTTTATTATTGCAAGAATACATGGAAAAGCAGTTGGTGGTGGTGTTGGAATAGCAGCGGCAGCAGATTATACAATGGCAACTAACGAAGCTTCTGTTCGTTTAAGTGAACTTGCTTTAGGGATTGGGCCTTTTGTTGTCGGTCCTGCAATAGAAAGAAAAATCGGAAAAACAAATTTTATTACAATGTCTATTGATGCAGAGTGGCACGATGCATTCTGGGCAAAACAAGCTGGACTTTATACAAAAGTATTTGCCAACATTCACGATTTAGACGAAGCAATTTCTTCATTAGCTAAAAAAATTGCCGCATGCAGCCCCGATGCAATTTCAGAAATGAAAAAAGTTTTTTGGCAAGGTACTGAAAATTGGGATTCTCTTTTAGAAGAACGTGCCGAAATTAGTGGAAGATTAGTTTTAAGCGACTTTACTAAAAATTATATCAAAAATTTCAAAACTAAATCTTAATTCTAATGGGTAAAATTAATCTTAAAAATTTCGAAAAAAGTTTAATTGTAAGAAATCTTAAGAAAGAAGATTTCGAAGATGTTTGTAACCTTCAATTAAAATGTTTCCCGGGAATGCCAACATGGACTAAAGAACAATTCGAAAGTCAAATTGAAATTTTTCCCGAAGGACAAATTTGCATTGAATATCAGGGTAAAATAGTTGCTTCTTCAAGCAGTTTGATTCTCGATTTTGCACTTTATTCCGAATGGCATACATGGAAAGAAATTGCGGACCATGGATTCATTAGAAATCATAATCCTCAAGGAAATACTTTGTATGGTATTGAAATTATGGTAGACCCAAAATTCAGAGGATTAAAATTAGCCCGTCGTATTTATGATGCAAGAAAACAACTTGCTAGAAAATATAATTTAATGAGAATAATTCTTGGTGGTAGAATTCCAGGTTATCATAAATATGCAGATAAAATGAGCGCCAAAGAATATGTCGAAAAAGTAACAAATAAAATATTATACGATCCGGTATTGACCGCACAGGTTTCAAACGGTTTTGTTGTAAAGAGAATTATACCAAATTATTTATCGTCAGACGAGGAATCGAAAGGTTACGCTACTTTTCTTGAATGGACAAATTTGGATTATGTACCGGATACAACCAGAATTTTTGAGCCAAAACAAACCGTTAGAATCTGTGCAGTTCAGTATCAAATGAGATTAATTAATAGTTTTGAAGAATTTGCAAAGCAGGTCGAATATTTTGTAGATGTTGCCTCAGATTACAAATGCGACTTTATTTTATTCCCGGAAATATTTACAACACAATTATTATCATTTTTACCAAATCTAAGACCAGCTCTTGCAATGAGGCAACTTTCAGAATTCACACCGAAGTATTTAGAATTATTTAATCGGTTATCATTGAAGTATAACATAAATATTATTGGAGGTTCTCATTTTACAATAGAAGATGAAAATCTTTTTAACATTTCATATCTATTTAGAAGAGATGGAACAATTGATAAGCAATATAAATTACACATTACACCAAATGAAAAAAGATGGTGGGGAGTAAAACCGGGAAATGAATTAAAAGTTTTTGATACTGATAAAGGAAAAATTTCCATTCAAATTTGTTATGATATTGAATTCCCTGAATTGAGTAGAATTGCAGCTGAAAAAGGTGCAGAAATTATTTTTGTTCCTTTTTGTACAGATGAAAGATATGCATATTTACGTGTTCGCTATTGTGCGCAAGCTCGATGTATTGAAAATCATGTGTATGTTGTAATTGCTGGTAGTGTTGGAAATTTACCTCAAGTTGAAAATCTCGATATTCAATATGCACAATCTGCTATTTTTACCCCTTCAGATATTCCATTTACAAGAGATGCAATACAATCCGAAGCTACACCAAATGTTGAAACAGTAATTATTGATGATGTTGATTTAGAATTGTTAAAAAAACATAAGCAATCCGGCAGTGTGTTGAATTGGAAAGACAGAAGAATTGATATTTATGAAGTCAAACATAATTTATAATGGTTTCTATTTTTAAAAAAGAAGTCCCCCTTTTAATTTTTCTTTTTTTGATTTCTTCTTTAATCCGTTTTAAAATTAATTTTAGCACTGAATATTTTCCCGGGAATAACGGTGCTTATTATTTATTGCTAAACAAAGATTTACTTGAAACTGGAACTTTTCATTACAGAGATTTTCCACTTTTATTTTATTTACAATCTTTTTTTGCATTTATTTTGATTAAAATAAATTTATTGAATTTTAATCAAGTAATAGATTTGGTGTCGAGAACTTTTGATTCTTTTGTGCCAACACTTTCTATAATTCCAGCATATCTACTTTCGAAAAAAATAATTAAGGATAATAAGTTTCAATCACTGGTCATTGCTTCAATTGCAATTTTCCATTTTTCGTTTTTTACCTTGATTTCAGATTTTCAAAAAAATTCACTTGGCATTTTATGGCTATTCTGGTTGATGTATTTTCTTTTTAAGATAAATGAGAAATTTAGTTATAAGAATTTAGGGTATACATTTTTGTTTTTTGTTTTGGTCGGGCTGACACACTTTGGTTGTTTTGGAGTTGCAATTCTTATTGTGATGATAAATTTATTATTTATTGGGTTGACAAAACTGACAACTAAAAAGATATATAAATTTTTAATTGTAACATTTTTATTGGTAATATTTTCATTTGGCTTAGTTTATCTTATAAACCCATTTCGCCTTTATTCACTAATTGAAATAATTGAAAAATCTTTTAGCAAGCCGATTATTTTAATGATTATTAAAAATGAGCCAATTTTACCATCAAATGAAATATTAGAAATAACTCTAACTAATATTCTTTCAATAGCTGTTTTAATCCTTCTAACTAAAGAGAAAAATATTCAGAATAGAAATTATTTCTTTACAATTAGTATTGCGGCTTTAATTATAGCATCGCCTTTTTTAAATTATAAAATAGCCCAACGATTATACTTTATATCATACATTACAATTAAACCATTATTTTCATTTTTAATTAAGTATGCAAAAGTGCGGTTAACAAAAAACTTAGTTGTTTATTTTTCTTTAGTTATAATCTTGTCTTCTGGGATATTAAATATTTATAGACCTGTTTTTTCAAATATGAATAAACAACTTTATGCAGATCTTATTAATCTGAAAAGTAAAGTATCATTTAATGACAAATCAATTATTATTTCACGTCATGGTTTAGAGTATTGGTTAATGTGGATTTTAAAAGTTAATGCAATTAGAAAAGATGAAGTGACGGAAGATTATCGGAGATGGTACAAGGATATTTATATCATACGTCAAAAAAAATTAAAACCACCTTTCGGACCAGCGGGAATTAATGGATTGCCATTCCAGGAACCGTCCATTACTAAAAATACAAAATTGATTTTTACAAGTGATTATTTTGATTTGTACAAAGTTTTATCAATGCCAAAAGATTTTTCAACATTCAAAGAAAGATTATGAAAAAAACATTTGTTTTGTTTTTATTTCCAATATGGTTGTATTCACAAGAAATAGATTCTATAAAGATTGCTAAAATATTTCATAATCAAAAAGGAACATTAGTTTTATACGGTCAGCAAAAAGAAAAATATTTTGTTTACAATAAAGAGAGAGCTGAAGAAAGATTTTTACCAGCTTCAACTTTTAAGATTATGAATTCATTAATAGCACTGCAATTAAAAATAATTCCCGATGAAAATTATATTTTTAAATGGGATGGGATTAAATATGAAAATAAAAATTGGAATAAAGACCATAATTTAAATTCAGCTTTGAAATATTCTGTTGTTCCTATATTTCGAAATATTGCAAAAGAGATTGGTAAAAAAAATTATGAAAAATATCTTGATGCAGTTTCTTATGGTAATTGTGTAGTTGGTGAAGATACAACCGGTTTTTGGTTAGATAACAGCTTAAAAATTTCCGCAATGGAACAGGTAATTTTTATCAAACGATTTTATAAATATCAATTACCTTTTAATAAAGAAGTTATTGATTTATTAAAAAAATTATTACCTACTCAAAAGATTAAAGACAAATTAATTCATTACAAAACAGGAACTGGCAGAAATGAAAACAATAAATGGATACTTTGGAATGTTGGATATTGCGAAACAGAAAAAAATGTTTATTATTTTGCATTTAATATTGAAGAAGACAATTTTGATAATGGAATTAAGAAAAGAGAAATTATTACAAAAAAATTATTTGAATCACTAATAATAAGTGATAGTAAATGAGTAAATTCAAAATACTACGAGTTTTTATATCACTTCGTGAATTTGTAAAAGAAAGATTTAACCTTGATGAAGATAAGGCTTCTGAAAAAGAAGTAGCACAATCTATTTCAAAAGGAGTAGAGTTTAAAGGTACCAATTTATGGGTTTTAATATTTGCTATCATAGTCGCTTCTGTTGGACTAAATGTAAATTCAACGGCTGTAATTATTGGTGCAATGTTGATTTCACCCTTGATGGGTCCAATTATGGGAATTGGATTTGCAGTTGCAATTTATGATTTTGAATTGATCAAAAAAGCATTTAAGAATCTTTCTGTTGCAGTTATTATTAGTGTAATTACATCCACACTCTACTTTTTAATTTCACCATTAGGAGAAGCACAAAGCGAATTACTAGCTCGCACTACTCCAACGATTTGGGATGTGATGATTGCATTGTTTGGTGGTTTAGCTGGAATTGTAGCAGTAACTAGAAAACATTTCAGTAATGTAATTCCTGGTGTTGCAATTGCAACGGCTTTAATGCCTCCTTTATGCACCGCTGGTTTTGGTTTGGCCTCGGGAAACTTTTCTTACTTCATCGGTGCATTCTATCTTTTTTTTATTAATAGTGTTTTTATTAGTCTTGCTACATTAATTATTGTTAGATTTCTAAGATTTCACAAAAAAGAATTTGTGGATGAAGTAATTGAAAAAAAGGTTAAGCGTTATATTTTTATTTTAGTATTTGTTACAGTTGTTCCAAGTATTTATATGGCATATAATATAGTTTCTCGGAGTATCCTTGAAAAAAGAATTAATGATTACATTGCAAATGAAATTCAATTTGAAAACACAAAGGTCGTAAGTAAAAATGTCTATGATTCGAAGGGTAAAAAGAATATTGAAATTTTCATGGTTGGAAAAGAAGTTAGTAATGAATTAACTAATAATGCAATAAATAAAAAAAATAAATATGGACTTGATGATTATAATATTATTATAAATCAAACCTATGATAATAAAAGCAAATTTGACATTAATGTTATTAAATCAACTTTGCTTGAAGATTTATATAAAAAGAATGAAGCGGTAATTAAAAATAAAGATTTGAAAATATCGTTTTTAGAAAATCAGATTCAAAAACTTAGTGCTATTAGCTATCCGGTTGATGATATTTATAACGAAGCAAAAACAATTAACAATAACATTAAAGAATTTTTCATAACAAAAGCAGTTGTGATTCAGGATAAAAATCTAAAAAAAGATACATTAACAATTGCTTATATAAAATTTAATAACAAGCAAAGTAATGCCAGTATTAAAGTTTTTAATTCGTGGTTAAAAACAAGGGTAAAATCAAACAATTTAAAATTATTTATAGAAAAATGAACAAAAAGATTCTTACACAAATTTATATTTATCCTGTAAAATCACTTGGCGGCATTTCATTAAAAGAAAGTTTAGTTACTGATCGTGGTTTAATGTATGATCGTCGTTGGATGATTATTGATGCGAACGGGAACTATATTAGTCAGAAAACGAAACCAGAAATGGCTTTGATTTCTACAGATATTTCAAATGATAAAATAATTTTACGCCATAAATTAACTTCAGAACAAATTGAGTTTGGTATTAATGAAACGACTTCAAAAAAAATAAAAGCAAAGGTTTTGGATGATGTTGTGCAGGTAGATCATGTAAATTCCAATATAGATGAGTGGTTAAGTATTAACTTAAATATTCGTTGTAAACTTGTTTTTATGCCGGATGATTCTGTTCGTTATGTTGATAAAAATTATTCAAGAAATAATGAAAATACAAGTTTATCTAATGGCTATCCGTTCTTGCTAATTGGGCAGTCTTCACTTGATGATTTAAATACAAGGCTAAAGAAAAAAATTGGCTTTGATAGATTTCGTCCAAACTTAGTTTTTAGTGATGGATTACCTTATGAAGAAGATAATTGGAAATCCTTTGAGATAAATGGAATAAAATTTTATCCTGTTAAACCTTGTCCAAGATGCATTACAATAACTATAAATCAAAACACTGCTGAAAGAGACAATGAACCCTTGACCGTTTTATCTGAGTATAGAAGATATAATAATCAAGTTATGTTTGGTCAAAATGTTTTGCATGAAGGCAATAGTATTTTAAAAGTTGGTGATGAAATAGAAAATATAAATCCAAAAGCGTAAACCACAGATTACACAGATTATCACAAATTATTTTACAGACTCTTGGTATGCAATAATATTTCTATACAATCTTTTATAACAAAAAGGCTGTCAAAATTTGACAGCCTTTCTCATCTCAAGCAAATTATACTTTA
>JARGDL010000014.1 GCA_029210465.1 Stygiobacter electus | reverse complement strand
GTTTTAATTTTAAATATTTGCAGATAAAATTAAATTCTCTTTTAATTCATTCCAAACTTTTCAATTTTGCTTTTCAGGGTTGAAGGCGGCAAACCCAAAAATTCAGCCGCTTTTGCTTTATTATTACCTGATTTAATCAGAGCATTTTGAATTAATTGTTTTTCAACTTCCTCAAGAATTTCTGTTAATGATTTGTTTTCCGACTTTAAAATATTTCCGATGATTTGTTCATTTGATATAATTTCCTGTGGAAGTCTGTCTGTTGTAATTTTAGAATCATAACACAAAATTGATAGTCTTTCTGCAAGATTTTTAATTTCCCTTACATTGCCTGGCCAATGGTAGTTTTTTAGAATTTCATAAACATTATTTTCTATTTCAAATTGCTTTTGATTTGAAAATCTGTTAAAAAAATAATCGAACAACAAAATGATATCTTCTTTTCTTTCACGGAGTGGCTTTAAATGAATAGGAAGAACATTTAATCTGTAATACAAGTCTTCTCTAAACTTACCTTCCAGAACCAATTTTTTCAAATCAGCTTTTGTTGAAGCAATAATTTTTACATCAATTTTTATTGACTCACTGCTTCCAACCCTTTCAATTTCCTGTTCCTGAATTACTCTTAATAATTTAATCTGTACCTCGAGAGGAACATCATCAATGTCATCGAGATAAATTGTTCCCTGATCAGCTTTTTCGAATCTGCCTATTCTTAGTTTTTCAGCTCCTGTAAAAGCTCCCTTTTCGTGACCGAATAACTCACTTTCAATTACTTCTTTTGATAAAATTCCACAACTAACTTTTACCAAAGGCTTATCTCTCCTCGGAGAATTGTAATGAATTAAATTTGCAATTAATTCTTTTCCTGTTCCAGTTTCACCTGTAATCAGAACTATTGAATTTGTTTGTGAAATAATTTTTAATGCTTCTTTTAGTTCACTAACAAAACTGCTTTTGCCAATAAAAGCATCGAAGTTAAACTGATCCTGAAAATATTTCTGAAAGTCCAAATTTTTTGATTGAAGAGCTTTTACTTCTTTAATGCGATTTATGATGAGAAGTAATTCTTCCTTATCAAAAGGTTTAGTAATGTAATCATAAGCACCTTTTTTCATAGCTTCTACTGCTGTTTCAACGCTTCCAAAGGCAGTCATGATTATTACAAATGTATTTGGATTAAGAGACTTTATTTCAGAAAGCAAATCCAGTCCATTCATTTCGGGAAGTCTAATATCTGAAATTACTATGTCACAATTTTTTTTCTTAAAGTGCTCAATTGCTTTAAGTGGATTTTCAAAATCATTTACAATATATCCAGCATCAAGCAGGTCATCTTTTAATGATACTCTTAAAATTTCTTCGTCTTCAATAATACAGATATTTAACTTTTTCATAATTTTTCCTTGAATAAAATTTCTCTTCGTGTTCCTTCGTGCAAACCTTCGTGATACTTTGTGATTAAAAATTTTTTCACCACGAAGTAACACAAAGTAAATCACAAAGTCGCACAATGTTATTTATAAACTGGAATTGAAATTTTCACAGTTGTGCCTATTCCTTCATTACTATCTATTTGAATTTTACCAATATGTGATTCAATAATTTTATAAACAACTGATAAACCTAATCCTGTACCTTTGCCTGGCTGTTTTGTAGTAAAGAAAGGGTCAAAAATTTTATCTTTTATATTTTCAGGAATTCCTTTTCCTGTATCCTGAATATAGAGAATAACATAGTTGTCTTTTCTGGCTGCATTCAGGATTATTCTTTTTTCACAGGCAGGATCAGAAATACATTTTTCTTCAATTGAATCTAATGAGTTGATCAATAAATTTAATATAACCTGCTCAAGTTGATTTTTATTTCCCCTAATATTTGGAAGTTCAGTCGGAAAATTTCTGGTGATTGAAATTTTTAGTTTTTCAAGTCTGTGGCTAACCAACAATAAGGAATTTTCTACTATCTCCTTTATAGGTAGCTTGGCAAAATCTGTATTCTCTCTTCTTGTAAAATTGAGAAGATTGCTCACTACATTCTCTACCTTTTCAACAGCAGCTTCCATCATTCTAATGTATTTAATATTTTGCTCAACATTTGAAGGATCGTTCTTTATTCTTCTTATACAATTTTGTAAGCCGGCTACGGGATTATTAATTTCGTGAGCTAATCCCGCAGTCAGAGTACCGACTGTTGCAAGTTTTTCTTACTGAATAATTGTTGCCTGAGCATGTTGCAAATCAAAATAAGCTTTATCCAAACGAATAATCATCTGATTAAATCTATCTGCAAGAATATCAATTTCATCCTCAGCTCTGAAAAGCATTTTCATCCTGTCAAGAAATTTTTCTCTTATTCTTATCTGTGGAGTTTCCTTTTTCCCAATCTGATTGAGATCTATTCCATCTGCAACATTCTGAATTGCTTTTATAGGTTTAGTTATAAAATTAGCAAACACTAACGCACCAGCAATTCCAACAAAGAGAAATGCTGCAACCATCAACCAGAAAATATTAACTGTTTTCTGAACATCTGCAATAATGGAACTTTCTTTTAAGCCTACTCTAACTGTGCCAACTTTTCCGCCAAGTATTGGAGCTGCAACATCAATGATTATTTCTTCATTTAAATCTCTAAGCAATAATAATTGTGTATTAGACTTCTGATTCTCCATCAACATATTGGCTTCTATAAGATCATCGGGGATTTCATTAGTAAAAGTATGGACAATTACTTGATCCTTATTATCAAGAATAAAAATATAAAATATGTTTTCATCAATTTCTTTAATACTGTTTAACGTATTTTGCAGAGAAATATAGTCTTCAAAAAGAATATAAGAAGTAATTTGATTAGAAATGCTGTTGGCTATAAATAATGCCCTTTTTTTTGTTTCTGCTTGAAGTGCAGTTTGGACATTGTTGTAAATCAATATTGAGTTTATAGAACCGAAAATCAAAACAATTGAGATAATGGCAACTGAAAATTTCCAGAAAAGAGGAAGTTTAAATCTGAGTGTTTTCATTTTATTATCTGTAAATGGATTCATCAGCCAGGGTAAATTTATCAATCATTATTTTATTCAACAATTTTTTACCTTCAAGATCATTGTGCATACTTAGCATTACATTTTTAAGCTTTTGTTTGAGATTTTTATCCATATTTTTTTGCACAACAAAAGGTGGGATCCCAAACTCTCTGCTTTTGTGAATTATTTTTACTCCATCAACTTTTTCTGGTTCATAATGTTTCAGATATTCAAATACCAAACCATCAACAGTAGCTCCATCCACTATTTTTCTTTTGACAGCCTGAATAGAATAATCGTGTGCATAAGTGAAAATCGTTTTAGAAAAATATTTCTCCGGAGTAGTTTTTTTATCTTTTAAGATATTAACAATATATGAATACCCAGTATTTGAAAGAGGATCAGTAAAAGCAAAAGATTTGCTTTTCAAATCATTAATATCAGAAATTTTGCTTTGTTCATTTACTAAAACATAAGCCCGATAATAGGATTTACCATTAACAACCGGCACTACAAGAATTTCAATAGGAATTTCATTTCTTGCTTCAAGATAAGCACCAGTACAAATGAAAGCAAAATCAAGTTTGTTTTCAGCTAGTAAATCATTTACCTCACGGTAAGTTTTTCTTTGCTTGAATTCGATTCGTACCCCGAGATGTTTGGAAATATAATCCATTACATCTTTGTAAAGATTGAATGTTTCCAGTGGAGAAATCATTGTAGATACTGCGACATATATCACGGGGATACTATCTTTTCTGTGCTGATAATCTTCTGATTTGTGATAATTTGAAAATTCGATTTCTTTGATTTTGGGATTATCTGCGCAAGCAATCAGAGTAATTGCTATTATAAATATCAGAAGGGAAATTTTTTTCATATTCAATTTCTTTTTAATGATCAAATATAAAAATTAGGAATGGAATAATAAGCAGAAATCTATATGAATTAAATGACTGAATAAATTAACACCACCACCTATCACCAGAGCACCACAAATTCATTTAATCCATAATAAAGTTTTTGATTCTAAGGGTTAATAAATTCACTTATTAAATTTTACGGTTAAAATCTATGCAACAAAGTTTACATCGATAATCGAAATATTCTGTATAAGATTTTAATAAAACCTAATGCAAATCAGCTATAAGATTTTTGAACTATGCGAATCATGATTCTTTTAGCCAATTCAGTATTTGTTCATCTTTGGGAACAATACCGTAACTTTTTACTTGTTCATTAATTACTAAACCGGGAGTCATCATAATTCCAAAGCTCATCATTTCATTAATATCTTCAACTTTTGTTATATCTGCTTGGATATTATTGCTCGAAACTATATTTCTAACTTTTGCTTCGAGTGTTCTGCATTTTGAACAACCTGGTCCAAGAACTTTTACAGAAATCATTTATTTATTCTCCATATTTATTTTTTGAATAATCATCTCTCTTAATTTATCTGAATCAGGCACACCACCGATATAAAATCTGCAAGCTAAAGTTGGTTCTTCAGGCGCAGGAACTCCTTCAATATCTTCTCCATTAATCAGAAGTGTTGGTGAACCGCGAAAAGCAACTTTTTTTGCTGTTGATTTATCTTCAACTAATATTTTCTTTAATTCAATTTTATCTTCCAAACCTTTAATCGCTTCAGCAATGTTATTCTGCATTTTGGTATGATTCGGACATCCTTCGAAATATTGAAATTCAAGTTTTATCTTCATTTTGACTTTCCTTTTTTATTCATCCCAGAAATACATTTTTGCTTCTGTTGAATGTGGATGTGTGTTCTGGATTTCTTTTAATGTTTTTCTTAACTGCGAATTATCTTTTATCTTGATATATCGGGCTGTTTCTCTTGTAACCAGCAACCTGGGATACAAAGATGTACCTGATAATTCATCAATATTTTTATCAATGATTTTAATTATATCATCATATCTTCCACGAGGCATAATTGTTTCAGCAATTCCTAATCTCAACATCGCTCTAAATTCTTCTGCAGGCAAATAACCATTGAAGTGATAAAATGAATTTCCATTATTATCAAGAAAATAAAATGCAGGTGTCCAGTATGCACCAAGCATTTTTCTTGCTTCTCTGTCTTTTATCAGATCAAGTTTAAGAAGAATGAACCATTCATTCATCTCATCAATAACTTTCTGATCCTTGTAGGTTGTTTCATTCATTCTTTTACAACCGCCACAGTTATCCATTTCAAATTGAAGAAGAATTACTTTTTTTGTTTTTAACGATTCTTCTTTTGCTTGTTCAAGATTTGTCAGCTAGTTCATAATTATCCCTTTAAATTTTAGCAGTAGTAATTTCAACTAAATGGCTTTTTTGAAAGTATTTTTTCTTAAACCGAAGAGCTACATTAACCAGCATTATTAACACCGGCACTTCAACCAATGGTCCAATAACCGTGGCAAATGCTGCCGGGGAGTTAATCCCAAACACAGCAACTGCAACTGCAATAGCTAATTCAAAATCGTTACTCCCTGCTGTAAAAGAGACCGTTGTTGTTTTTTCATAAGAGATACCCTGACGTTTAACAAAAAAGAATGTCGCAAAAAACATTATTGTAAAATAAAATGTATACGGTATTGCAACTCTTATCACATCAAGCGGCAGTTCAACGATCTTTTCACCTTTAAGAGAAAACATTACGAAGATTGTAAACAATAAGGCAATTGGAGTTAGTAAAGAAATTTTTGGAACGAATTTATTGAAATACCATTCTTTACTTTTAGTTTTTACCAGTATTAGCTGTGATATTACACCACCTGCGAATGGAATTCCAAGATAGATTAAAACTGTAACAGCAATTTCCCAGATAGAAACATCAACTAATTCGCCTTGCATCCCAAATATTGGAGGAAGTACAGTTATAAAAATGTAAGCATATACAGAATATAGCAGAACCTGAAAGATTGCATTAAAAGCAACAAGTCCGGCAGCAAGTTCTGAATCGCCGTTTGCCAAATCATTCCAAACCAAAACCATTGCGATACATCTTGCCAAACCAACAAGTATAACACCCATTGCCATTTCGGGTTTGTCCGGTAAAAGAACTATTGCAAGTAAAAACATAACAAGCGGACCAACAATCCAATTCTGCACAAGTGAAATGCTTAATAATTTTACATTCTTAAAAACAATTGGAATTTCTTCATACTTAACTTTTGCAAGTGGCGGATACATCATCAATATTAATCCGATTGCGATTGGAATGTTTGTTGTGCCAACACTTATCGAATCCCAGAATCCTGCAATGCCGGGGAATACCGAGCCAGCAGCAACACCAAAAAACATTACGATGAAAATCCACAGCGTTAAATACCTGTCGAAGAAAGAAAGTTTTTTAGAAACTGAAGTGCTCATAATAATCTCTTATTTTATTCTGAATAAATTTTGATATCAATTTTATTTTTCCATCATATTTTTTAACCAATGTTCTAATGTTGGTTTAGTTGGAATTTTTCCCATTGCAAGAACTTTTCCGTTAACAACCAGACCAGGTGTAATCATTACTCCGTAATCCATAAACTTTTCACTGTCTGTTATCTTTTCAACATTAGCAGGCAAATCGTTTTCGGTAATGACTTCTTTAACAAGATTTTCTAACTTTATGCAATTTGCACACCCAGTACCAAGTACTTTTATGTCTAACATTTGTTATTCTCCTGCATTTTTTTGTAAGAAAATTTTCAATTATCAATCTGCTTAACAAACTTTTGAAATTCTCTTTTAATTTCATCCCTTACTCTGCGATAGACAGGCATTACTTCTTCTTCTGTTCCAATTGCTTCAGCAGGGTCATCAAATCCAATGTGCAAATGATGTTTTACATCACCGATAAAAACAGGACAGGTTTCTTTTGCATTATCACATACTGTAATAACATAGTCAAATGAATCATTAAGAAATTGTTCAACCAACTTCGGATAATTTTGTGAAATATCAATTCCAATTTCTTTCATAGCTTTGACTGCAAAAGGATTTACTTTATCTGCTGGTTTTGTTCCTGCTGAATAGACTTCCAGATTTTTATCAAAGAATTTCAAAAACCCTTCGGCCATTTGGCTTCGGCAGGAATTTCCTGTACAGAGTACTAAGATTCTTTTTTTCATTCATTTCCTTTCGGCTGTTAAAATAATGATCCATAAATCAATCCGCTGATTGTTGCCATTACAACAACCAGGGTTACATAAACAACTGTTTTTTGTGTACCAATTACTCCCCGAATTACAAGCATATTTGGCAATGATAAAGCAGGACCTGCTAAGAGTAATGCAAGTGCAGGACCTTTGCCCATTCCACTGTTAATTAATCCCTGAAGAATCGGTATCTCAGTTAAAGTAGCGAAATACATAAACGCACCTGTAACAGATGCAAAAAAATTAGAGAACAATGAATTGCCGCCGACTAAAGCAGATATCCATTGATTTGGAATCAAACCATTGTTATTATTTTGTGAGCCTAGCAGAAATCCAGCAACCAGAACACCTGCGCCAAGAAGCGGCATAATCTGTTTTGTAAATCCCCAGGTTTCACCAAGCCACTGATTAGCTTCTCCATCTGTAAATGTTAAAGCAACTGTTGTTGCAATAACAGCTATAAGCAAAGTGATTGTTGGATTTCCATAAAAGATAATTCCAGATATAATAACTGCTGCGGTTCCTATTGCCACATAAAGCTTTTTAACCTGAATTATATAAATCATTGAGAGCGCGAAACCAATTCCAAAGATTGAAGTTATGAACCATTTATTGGCAAATATAAAATACCAAAGACCTTCAGTAGTATCTGCTGGTTTTCCCCAATTAACAAAAACTAAAATTGCCACAAGAATAAAAAAATGTAATGCGGTTTGCCAAAGCGGTCTTGGTTCTTCAACTTCCGGCATTGCAAGTTTAGCAGCTTCTTTCTCTTTTTCTTCTTTTCGATAGATAAAAGCCATAATCAATCCGATGATTACGCTAAAAGACACAGCACCTATTACTCTTGCAATTCCAAGCTCAAGTCCAAGTATTCTCGCTGTTAAAATAATTGCCAGAATATTTATTGCCGGACCAGAATAAAGAAATGCAATTGCTGAACCTAACCCTGCGCCTCGCTTATGTATGCTTGAAAATAATGGCAACACTGTGCAGGAACAAACCGCCAGAATAGTCCCCGATCCAGCAGCTACCAAATAAGCTATCCATTTATTTGTCTTAGCACCAAAATATTTTACTACGGCTGCCTGACTAACAAACACAGCAATAGTTCCTGCAATAAAAAAAGCAGGGATCAAACAGAGTAAAACATGTTCCCGTGCGTACCTTCTTGCAAGATCAAATGCAGATAATATTGCACCTTTAAAAGAATCACTCTCAATCGGCATAAAGTATGCAAAGAGAAAAAATCCTAGTATCCATAAAAAACTTTTATACTGTTTTTTCCAGTCCACTTTGTTCCCTTCGTTAATAAGAAATCAAACTATAATTTTTCTTTAATAAGTTTAAGAAGATCTTCTTCCGGGATTATTCCGACAACACATTTGTCTTTTTCACGAAGCAATAATCTCTTGTTCAAACGTTCCTCATCTTTGTCTAAAAGTGGTGAGGACAAATAATTATTAATAAAGTTGAAAAGAGCCTTATTCTCCTGGATATCTTTATTCAGTCTATAATAAACCCAGGTTCCTTCTTTTGCAGTTGTAAAAAGTCCTGCATTTTTCATAATAGTTAACGCTTTTGAAATTGCATACTGTGGAAGTTGTAAAGCATCCATAAGTTCACAAACACAGAGGTTTTTTCCGTTTTTTAGAAATAAGTTTAAAATGCGAAGTCTTGTTTCATCAGAAAGGGCTTTGAATTTTTCAATTATTGCTTCCATGTATTTTATATGCCATTTATTGCATACAAATATATGCGGTATAATGCATATATCCAACTCTATAATTACAATTAATAAATCTTTTAAAATATTTAATACGAAATTAGAATTGTTAATAGATTTGTAATCAAATATCATTGTGATGATTTTTTATATAAGTATGGAATTAATAACTTCTTTTGAAAATAAAACACCTTACTCATTTAATTACATTTTTTCAGTTGTATAATTCAAATTTTATGATGTGAAATTCAAAAAAAATATAATATATTACCAAAAAATTAAATTGCAGAATTAAGTTATAAAATTTTTATTAACATAAGGATTCAAAGAGAAAACTACATCTGCTTATCATTCAGTAGTTCACACTCTTTAATGAATTTAAAATGCAAAATAAAATTTTTTTACATGTACTAGATAAACTTCGAAATTTTTTACCTGCTTTTCCAAAGAAATTTCCATATCATTATTTGTTATTTACTTTGTTAGTAATTATTGAAAGTCTTCTTTATTTAAAAGGTAGATATGATAGTGTACATTTTCCAGTTTTATGGGAATATGGATCAAATGGAATAGTCTATAACGCAAATGAGAATTCAGAATCTTATCGACTGGGATTTAGACAAGGTGATAAAATTATTAGCTTCAATAAAATTCCATATCAAGATTTACTTATATGGACTACATTAGACAATTTTTCTCCGGGAGAAACTATTAATGTAGAAGTCTTACGAGGTGATAAAACTTTAATTATTCCAGTCAAACTCAAATCAGTACTAAATAAATTTGCCTTCTTTTTTATACCATACTATTTGCTAATTGTGTTTGTAACTTTTATAGGGATATTTGTTCTTTATAAAAAACCAAATGATAATTCAGCAAAAAGATTTTTCATATTCACACATGTGTTTGCTTTTTGTCTCAATGAAACAGTTTTCCTAAATAATTCACTTTATGGAATTATACGAGATGCAATTTATTTTTTAATTTTTCCCTTTTCTGGTGTAGTGGTTATCCATTTTCTACTTATGTTCCCCTCTCCAAATAAAATAGCTATAAGATTCCCATATCTTATAAAAATTATTTACGCTGTTTCGATTTTACTTTCACTTGTTGGTTTCTTTTCTCATTCATCATTTTTAAATCAAATTAATTCAGCAAATACATTATTTGTTTTTAGAATTCTCTCAATAGATATTTTGTGGATGAGTATCTGTCTTTTGTTTGCAATTTTTATAGCAGTTTATAACTTCCTTACAATTAAAGGAACCGTTGAACATAACCAGTACAGATGGATAATGGTTGGAATTATATTTGGTTTATTACCTGAAACTGCTTTTGGTTTTGTTCAAGACTTTTTTCAATCTCTCAATAATGAAACACCTTATTTAAGAGAAACTATATGGGGATTAGGCACTACTATTTTTCTAACTTCATTTTCTATCTCCATATTAAAATATAAACTATGGGATATAGAAATTATAATTAAGAGAACTTTGCAATACACAGTTCTCACTATACTAATTGTTGGAAGTTATTTCTTTTTCTTTTCATTTGGTGAATTACTTTTTGAAGCTCAAACAAACACTGCAAAAATATTAAGTATTATTTTTTCAGCGATTCTTTTCATACCAGTTCGCGAAGTTGTTCAAAAAAAAATTGATGTAATTTTTCATAGAGAGCCGTATGATCCTACTGAAGCCGCATTAAATTTTGAAAGCAATTTAATTAACAATTATAATAGTCCTAATCTTTATGAAATAATTGGACAACAGATTGATAACATTTTTCATTTCACTAATTTCAAATTTTTTATTAGAGATAATGATGATAACTATAAAGCAGTTTTTAGAATCTCACCAGATACTGACAATTCAGATAAAACTAATCTTCATAAAAATAATTCTGAGATGAAAACAGAAGTAATAAAGAATCCTTTCATTCAGGATATTACATCAAATGATCCTTTCATAATTTCGTCAAAAATTGGGCAACTATCAGATGAACTTAAAAACATTGAATTGTTATTTCTTATAAGAAAAGTTGAAATGTCTGAGGAACGAAGAAGTGAGATTTTTGGATTTTTTGCCTGTGGAGAAAAAAAATCACAGCGGCCATTTTCGAGACAGGATATTGAATTACTAAAACTGCTTGCAAATCGATCTTCTACAATTATACAGATGTCTGAACTTTACAAAGCCGAAATTGAACGAAGGGAAGCAATTCAGAAGGAACGAGAAAGAATATCAAAAGATATGCATGATGAAATAGGATCAAGTCTTACACAAATTGCTGTTTTAAGTGAACTGGCAATTAGAGATATAGATCATAAATCAAGCACAGAAGAAATAATAAAAAAAATCTCAAGAGTTTCGAGACAAGTTGTAGATAATATCAGCGAAATTGTATGGGCAATAAATCCTAAAAATGATTCACTTGATAATCTTGCTGCCTATTTGCGTGAATATGCCGCTGATCTATTTGATTCAAAAGGAATAAACTGTACTATAGCATTTAGTGAAATTAGTTCTAATATACCTTTACAATCAGAACTTAAAAGAAATATTTTTCTTGCTGTCAAAGAAACATTTAACAACATCATAAAACATTCAAATGCAAAAAATGTTTATTTCAGTTTTACATTAACTAAAAATAAAATTACGATTTCAATTAAAGATGATGGGATTGGTTTTGAAATGAATAATTCGAAACCAAAAGGTAACGGGTTAATTAATATTCAATCGAGAATCAAAGAGTGTGGAGGATTAGTATCAATTCATTCAGAAATCGGGCACGGAACAGAATTAAAATTCGAAATACTACTAAAGTAGTATTTATGTTCTGAAATTATATTTCTATTTTATTTTCGTAATTAACTGATTCATAATAAAAACAAACTTTGAACAAAAAAATAAACATTTTTGATATATCCAATGGAAGAAATAAAAGTTGTTATTGTAGAAGATGATGATGAAATCCGTAATGGTTTAGCATATCTAATAAATTCATCACCTGGTTTTCTATGTCTAGCTAAATATTCCAACAGCGAAGATTTTTTAAAAGATTTTCTACAAAAAAAGAAAGATAAAAATTACGTTTTACCAGATGTAATCTTAATGGATATAAATCTTCCCGGTATGTCTGGAATTGAGTGCATTAAGAAAATAAAAGAAACAAATAAATCCATACAAATAATGGTATTAACAGTCTTTGAAGATCACGACACAATCTATAAATCACTAAAAGCAGGAGCTACTGGTTACATTCTAAAAAAAACTGCAACAACAGAATTGTTAGATGCAATCAAAGATATTTATAACGGTGGTTCTCCTATGAGCAGTCAAATAGCAAGAAAAGTAGTTCTTTCATTTCAAGAACAAAAAACAAGTAATGAAACACAGAATCTTACTCCAAGAGAACAAGAAATATTAAATTACCTTGCTATGGGTTACCGTTATAAAGAAATAGCAGCTTTACTTTTTATTAGTGTTGAAACTGTCCGCACTCATATCAGAAACATCTACGAAAAATTGCATGTCCAATCAAGAATGGAAGCTGTCCTAAAACTCCAACAAAAATAATTCATTATAAAATTACTACTTTTTTGGTATTGTGATTCCTTATTTGCATAAATATACTTGCCGTTGTTTTTCATTGTTCATTAAAAAATAAAAGAGGTTAGAAATGAACCCTTTTTATAAATCATTGATCCTAATTTTAATAATTGTAAAAATTCTAACAATGAATTCAAATGCTCAAACTGCTTTATATTCTTTTTTTGAAAATGGTCAGTGGAAAGTAATAAGCTCTACCTCCTTGATAACACAGACAAACATCAGTAATCAGATAATTGATGAAAACAATAAAGCCGGTAAATTTTCATTAGTTAAATCAAGTTCCCGTTTTAAACTGCTGTTTCAACGTGACAGTGCAGATGCATTTAATCCCGGTCTATACGCATACACAACTAAAGGAGGTTGGAATGCTATGGATATTGGTAACGGCAAAAAAGCAATAGTCATGTCTGTTCTTGATACAGCTATTGGGAGAGTAACAACCTACTACTATTCTCCAACATCGTTCCAACCTCTTGCTACCATAGTGGATATGGGGTATCATCGAGTTGTTGTAGGAACACAAACGGCAAATATGCAAATGACTGGATCAGCGGATCTAGAACATATCGTATTTTATGGCAGTGCGGTTGGGGGCTCGGGACCTCCCTTAGGAACAACACAGACTCGCGTACTCGAAAAATTTTCCGGTCAAAATTTATTTACAGGTACTGTTAGCACTAGCGTTCGTGCTTTTTATTACCCAATTGGATTCTTAGAAGAATCAAAAACAAATTTTGATCTGACGGGAAACGGATTGTTTGAAATTCTCGGCACCGAAACGTATGGCGGTCCCATTGGCGGAGGCGGCAACCGGGTGTATGTCTATGATAACTTTGCGTTGGTTGATACCATTGATGACAAGCGAACAAGTGTATTTGGTGCCGCGTTCACAACATGCAACGATGCAAACAGCGATGGAAGACCTGAAGTTGTTATCACTGTCTCCAATATCCCGAATTTGTATAAATGGAATGCAACGAATAAAAAATTCGAACTTCTTCGATCGTTGGGTTATTCGAGAACACTATGGGCAAAACCTGAAAATGTAGACGGTGAACCAACTAAAGAGCTCATTATAGGTGGAGGGCATGTTATAGATACCCTCGTTATCTACGATGCTTCCCTGAATACGAAGTATAGACTTTCTGGAAAGAATTTTATTGGAACATCTTTTTTTGTTGATAATGTCAACAATACATCAAACAAAGAAATCATTATAACCGGACCGTTATTTGGAACAATTGTTTATGATCTTGGCATAGGAACAACACCTATATGGTCTGACCCTAAATTTTTCGCTCTTGCCGTTGGTGATTTTCGTAAGATTGGTCACAGTGACATTCTTGGAACTTACAAAAGTCAAGATATTAAAACACTGTACACCAATCTTCGTTTGGTGGATGGAAGTAGTGGATTTAAACCTGTCTGGACAAGAAACGATTCACTCAATTTTTTTGATTATCGTTCGTTCACGGGAGCTCATGCTCCTTCTAACTTCGTTTCCCTTGATCTTTTTTCAGCACTCTCCTTATCCTTTACAACAGGCATTGCACGATACGCTCCAGCTGATTGCAACGGCGACGCAATTAATGACTTTGTGGTTCAGGGAATAGACAAAAAGAACTCTCGATCAATTTTTCTTGTAATCAATGCTAATGGTGAAATTATCGATACACTTCCTAATGTTCGCTTTCCAGCTTATGCACTTGCGCACGATTTTAATGGAAATGGAAAAGCCGAGCTTCTTGTTTCTCAATATATACCATCAATTAGCTTTACTCCGCAGCTAGAGAAAAAAACTGTCTATGTGTTTGAATATGATGGAGTTACTGAATTAGAACATGTTAATGAAACCCCGAGCCAATTTATCCTCGGGCAAAATTATCCTAACCCATTTAACCCAAAAACAAATTTTGATTTTAATATCTCTGAATTAGGTTTAGTAACTTTTAAAATTTATAATGTTATTGGTCAAGAAGTTGCAACACTTGTTAACGAAGAGTTAAAACCAGGTACATATAAAGTAAGTTGGAATGCAAGTGGGTTCTCGAGTGGGATTTATTTTTACACTTTAACTTTTAGAGGAGCTAATTCAAATTTTATATCAACTAAAAAAATGGTTTACTTACGATAAACTTATATAATTAAAAAATCATAACAATAAAAGGGATTAACCATGAAACAAAATATTAAATTCTTTGCTATTCTTTTTGTTGTATTATTTATTCTAAGTAGCTGTAAATCTGATAAGAGTAATCCTATCAGCAATAACGATACTGGAAACAGTAATTCAAATTTTCCTCATCTAACTGTTTCACCTCAACCTGCCAATGCTTCTGTTAAAATTGGTAGCAGCGTAAATGTAAGTGTATCAGTAACTTCTAACACTCGCAAAATATATTTAATGCTGGGGGATGTATCTAATGGGGCTATGAGTCCTTTATACGGCTCTGGTAGTATGGAGAATGGTTCTAATACGACTGTAACTATTCCAGTTTCGATTCCTTCTAACGTAACCCCAGGTCAATATTATATTGGTGTTCAGCTAAATGTAACAACAGATGCATCAAGCAATAATTACTTATCTACCTATATCTTAAATCCTTTTAGAGATAAAACAAATTATACACTTAATGAAGGACCGCAAGGTACAAATCCAAAATCGACTCAAATTCCAATTGCAAAAATTTCTGTAACTCAATAAAGAAACATTCATAAAAGCATCTACATATGGAGGCTACATGAAAACCATTTTAATTTATTATTCACTTTTTTGTTCATTACTAATTATTTCAGGATGCAGTAAAGATAATAATCCAGCTAATTCAGATTCTCAATCGGTAATTGGTAAATGGAAAATACTTACTACAAATGGAATCGATATATCAAGTGCAGGTGGTACTTATGATATCACAGAAACTAAAATTACAGAAAGCTGGGTAATTCCTTCTTGTTCTAAAATATATTCATACACAAAGAATGGTAATCAATATACAACTATACTACAAAGCACAACATGTTCTATTCAAGGGAATGATCCATCAAATGTGCCAGGATATAAAGCAACTGGAACATTTACTGTCAATGGTAATAAGCTTACAATTACTTTAGAAAAAGGTACTGTTGTAGTTTGTCAAAGAATATAAAGTTATTTTTTAGATTCATTGTTTTAATTTTACTAATAATGATATTTAGTTTCCTAATTTGTTAAGACTATCATTTTTAGAATTAAGCAATTCATGATTTTATAAAAGAAAAAAAATAACAAAGAAGAATTACATTAGAACCTTTTTATTAAAATATCGAGTTAATTTTTATGAAATGTATTTTGGGAAATGATTTCAAAAAAAAGTTGTTTTTCAGTGATTTTTTCAAGGATTTGAATCTCTGGCTTCTCTAACTTTGTCGAAATGTTCTAACAAATTGTTTTATTTTCTTATTAGTGGGCCCAGAAGGACTTGAACCTCCGACCCCTCCGACTTTGTCGGAGTGCTCTAACCTACTGTTCCTTTCAGTTTTTCATAATTATTTATTCTTCTCATCTTTCTCTCTATTTCAAGTAATGATGTTGCAACCCATCTGGATTTCATATCCGGGGCAATCCAACGTTTTATTCTTCCAAGATATTTTCTTAACTGTGAATTTAAGTTCTCAATTACATTTGTAGTTGTTAGAGATCTTCCTAACTGTTCTGCTAATCCTAAACGATGCATTGTCAATGTCTCTTCCAGCCCTTCTAATAATGATTGTGCAGCCGAACGATTTATTTTTTGTAACTCATCCTTGATCTTTAACAGCTCTGTCTTTGCATTCTCATAATCGGGTTCTGAGTAAGCTCGCTGGAGCTTACCCCGATATTTATCTTGTTCCTATCTCCGGTAGATAACTAATTACATTTTCTCTTTTGTGCCATTGATAACGTTGTGTTAATGTAAATTCTCCAAAGGTTTCCTCTATGGCTTTCTTTAAGCCTTTTGAACCATCTATTATCGTTAATATTCCTTCCTGAAATCTGAAGTTCCGTTTTATCAAATTCTTTAGTAGTCCACTTACTGCTTCTGAGTTTTCTGTTGTTGTTTGGATAAATCCCAGTGGTATTTTATCCCCATTGATTGTTATTCCCAATGCTATTACGATATTGTCTTTCGAGTTGTATTTTCCATCTATTACCAATGCTATAAAATCATACAGTCCAAGGTCTCTTTCTTCAAATACCTTTAACGCTTTTTCACTTTCTTCTACAAATGCCCGGCTTACCGTTGACTGACTTAATACGAAACTATCTGCTGCCATCTGTACTACTTGTTTATAATCATGCTGGCTTAAGCCTATTATTATTTTCTTTAACAATTCTTCTGAAGGTAATGGTATCTGTCTTAACTTTTTATAGTTTTCCAACCCTACTGTTCCTTCTTGCTGGTTATCATATAACCTTGGCACTTTTACTTTTACCTTTTCTTCTCCTACTCTTATACTTACTGGGTTGCTGCCCCATCGGTCGTATCTTCCTTCTTCAGGTTTTTCTCTTGTATATTTTTCTCCTGCTTTCTGTCTGACTTCGTCCTCGAAGAATTGATTGGCTAGTACTTTTGCCATATTTACATAATGCTTAAATAATTCCAACTGTATCTCTACCGGTTGATTTATATACCATTGAAGATTTTCATTTGTTATTTCTGTATTTTTCATCTTAGAGACTCCTTTCTTTTAAGTTTTGTTTTTGGTTAATCAAACTTAATTATTTTAATAGGGAGTCTCTATTTTTTTATACCTAATTTCAACTAAAAACTAATTTAAGCCGTAATAAAATTTGATCGTTTACTGATTCAAAATCATTTTCAATATTTGATAGATTGGTTTCATTCATATTGTTAAACCTATAAAAATGTTTTAAAAAAAATACTTTTATATAGTCAAAATAAAATAAAATTGAATTTTTACCACTTTTATTACCAATTTATTGCAATCTTTTTTAGTTAATAAACCCTGCTAAATATAGTTTTACTTAAAATTTTTTATTGTAGTATTAATATTTTTCTTTTCTTATTTTCGTTATGATAATGAATTTAGTTTCAAAAGAGGATAAAATAAATTAGAATATGCCTACTATTTTTGATAACATTAACAGCAAACTCACAGAGGGGTTATTAAATTCCCTCGAAGTTTCACATCGAGCTGATTTTTGCGTGGGTTATTTTAATTTAAGAGGTTGGAAAGAAATTGCAGATCAAATTGATAAATTCAGTGGTAGTGACGAACAGAAATGCAGACTTCTGGTAGGAATGCAAAAACAACCAGATGAGTTACTTAGAGATTATTTCTCTACTTCAGCAAATGAACCTATTGATAATCAAACTGCCTGGAGAATTAAAAAAGATTTAGCTAGAAGTTTTCGCGAACAATTAACTATTGGAGTTCCAACCGAAGAAGACGAAATAGGGCTTAGAAAACTTTCGAACCAAATAAAAAATGGGAAAGTAATAGTTAAACTTTTTCTAAGATATCCATTACACGCTAAACTTTACCTTGCTTTTAGAAACGACAAAATAAATCCTATTATAGGGTTCGTAGGTAGTAGTAATCTTACCTTAGCTGGGTTGGTTAGGCAAGGTGAATTAAATGTTGATGTAATCGAGCAGGACGCCGCTAAAAAACTATCAGATTGGTTTAATGATAGATGGAATGACAGATATTGTATTGATATTTCCAAAGAACTTGCTGAAATTATCCACTCGTCCTGGGCCTCTGAAGTTCCATACAACCCTTATCTGATTTACCTAAAAATTGCTTATCATCTATCTCAGGAAGCCAGAGCTGGTTTATCAGAATTCAAAATTCCTAGAGTTTTTAACAATGAGCTTTTAGAATTTCAACAAAAAGCAGTCTTAATTGCTGCGCATCATTTGAATAAAAGAGAGGGAGTAATAATTGGCGATGTCGTTGGTCTAGGTAAAACTATTATCGCCTGTGCTTTAGCAAAAATTTTCGAAGATGATTTTTACCTCGAAACACTCATAATCTGTCCTAAAAACATTGTAGATATGTGGGAAAAATATGTTCACAGATATCAGCTAAGAGCTAAAGTAATGTCCATTTCAAGAGTTCAAAATGAATTGCCAAATCTAAGAAGGTACAGAGTTGTTGTTATTGATGAAAGTCATAATCTTAGAAATAGAGAGGGGAAAAGATATGGTGCAATTAAAGAATACATTGCAATGAATGCGAGCAAAGTCATATTGCTCTCCGCAACTCCTTACAATAAATCTTATTACGATTTATCTAATCAATTGAGATTATTTCTAGATGAAGATGCTGATTTAGGTATAGCTCCTGAAAATTTTATAAGGGCTTGTGGTGGAAGAACTGAATTTCTTGCAAAGTATCAATATTCAGAGAGATCTTTATTGGCGTTTGAAAAAAGTAATTTTGCAGATGATTGGCGAGAGTTAATGAGATTATATCTTGTAAGAAGAACAAGGAGTTTTATAAAAGAAAATTATGCTAAATATGATACAGTTAAAAAAAGGAAATATTTAGAGTTTGCTGACGGAAAGCGTTCCTATTTTCCTGATAGAATACCAAAGAAAGTTGAATACTCTTTTAATGAAAAAGATCCAGACGATCAATATTCTAAACTTTATTCTGATGATGTTGTTAGTAAGCTGAACGATTTAAATTTACCAAGATATGGTTTAGCTAACTATATTATTGAAAAGTTACCTTCTAACATTTCTGATAAAGAAAAGGTAATTATCAGTAATCTCTCCCGTGCCGGAAAAAGATTAATGGGCTTTGCCAGAACCAATTTATTTAAACGATTGGAAAGCAGTGGTTATTCTTTTCTGTTATCAATTAGCAGACATATTTTAAGAAATTACATCTTCACTTATGCACTTGAGAATAATTTACCCATTCCCATTGGTGGGCAGGAATTAATGCTTTTGGATGAATTTCTTGATGATAAAGATGAAAACTCAAATAATGATACTAACAATTTAATCTTCGAAGAAAAAGAATTTAAGGATTTAGCCCAAAAGATCTACCAGAAATTTGCTACAACACAAAAAGATTATTTCGATTGGCTTAAAACTGAATACTTCAAACCAGAATTATTAAAACATTTGAAGTCTGATAGTCAAAACCTTTTGAAAATTCTTGATCTAGGAAAAGATTGGGATCCTAAAAAAGATAGTCAGCTAAATGCCTTATACCAACTTTGTACAAATACACATCCGGATAAGAAAATTTTAATCTTTACCCAGTTTGCGGATACAGCTAATTATCTCTTTAATGAATTCAATGAGCGTGGTTTAGCTCAATTGGAATGCGTTACGGGTGATTCCGATAATCCGACTTATATCGCTAATAGATTCAGTCCTATTAGTAATGAAATGAATCATATAAAAGGCACACCACAGGAAATTCGTGTTTTAATTTCTACCGACGTTTTAAGTGAAGGTCAAAATCTTCAGGACTGCCATATTATTGTTAACTATGATTTACCCTGGGCAATTATAAGACTTATTCAAAGAGCAGGAAGAGTAGATCGTATTGGTCAGCAGTCAGATCAAATTTTCTGTTATTCTTTTCTACCTGCTGATGGCGTGGAAAAAATTATCAGGTTAAGAAAAAGATTAGCTGAGCGTATTCAACAGAACGCAGAAGTTGTTGGCTCTGATGAAACTTTCTTTGAAGGCGATCCTGTTAATGTCGTTGATTTGTATAATGAAAAAGCTGGTTTACTCGATGATGAAGATGACTCTGATGTTGACCTTGCTTCTTACGCATTTCAAATCTGGAAAAATGCTCTCGATAAGAATCCTGATCTCGAAAGTGTAATTCCTAATTTACCGAATGTTATTTACTCTACTAAAAAAGAAAAGCAAGAAACTGACGCCAAAGATGCTGTTATTGTTTATGCCAAAACTTCTCAGGATAATGATCTTCTAGTTATGGTTGATACCAATGGTGAATTAATTACTCAATCTCAGTATGCTATTCTTAAAAAAGCAGATTGTAAAGAGGATGAACAACCGTTGAGCAAATTAGAAAATCATCATAAACTTGTTGCAAAAGGAATTGAATATATCAGAGAAACGGAAAGCCTTGTTGGCGGTCAGCTTGGTAAAAAAAACTCTGCGAGGTATCGTGTTTACCATAGACTGAGCAGATACTTTGACGAAAATAAAGATACTCTTTTTGCTAATGATTCTTTGAAAAAAGTTATTGATGAAATTTACACTTACCCACTTAAAGAATACGCTAAAGAAACTTTTAACAGACAATTAAAAGCTGGAATAGATGATAGTCAGTTAGCTGCACTTGCCATTTCTCTCCGGGAAGAAGATAAACTTTGTATTATAAATGAAGAAGAAATTAAACATACTGAACCGCAAATAATTTGTTCATTGGGGTTAAAATATGTTCCATAATAAAAAACAAATTTCAGAAGCTATAAAATCGTTTGATTTAAAAAATCTTTTTATTGAGCTTGGTTGGGACAATTATGATAAATCATTACCGGTTGCTATTGATGAAGAGACTTTTCTGCTTAATGCAATCGTCCAAAAAAAGGGTTTTGTGATTTTTGTTTGTCAACCTGACAAACTAGGCAAAATACCAACCAAAGACATCAGGAAAAAAATTGATAATAAAATTTCTAAACTCCATTTCGAACATTTAATTATTTATGTTGATAAGGATAAACTAAAACAGGTCTGGCAGCTTGTAATTCGTCAATCAAATAAACCATTGATAGTAAGGGAATATGAATATTACTCTCATCAACAACCTGAATTGCTTTTGCAGAAACTTCAGGGATTATTTTTTGAGATTGAGGACGAAGATAAAATTTCAATAATTGATGTTGCAGGTAAAGTTCAACAGCAATTCAACACAAATGCTGAACGGGTTACAAAAAGATTTTATGATGAATTCAAAAAACATCACTCGGCTTTCCTTAAATTTATTAAAGGCATTAGTGAACAGGTAAACAAAGAATGGTACGCATCTTTGATGCTGAATCGATTAATGTTTATCTATTTTATACAAAAGAAAGGTTTTCTTGATAATAATCCTGATTATTTACGGGATAAACTAAAAGAGGTTCAAAAGAAAAAAGGTAAAGATAAATTCTATTCTTTTTATCGTAACTTTTTATTGGTTCTTTTCCACAAAGGATTAGGTTCGCCTGAAAGAAATGAAGAATTAATTAAAGAAATTGGCAAAATCCCTTATCTCAATGGTGGTTTATTTGATGTTCACCAGCTCGAAAAAGATAATCAGAATATTGAAATCCCAGATGAAGCATTTGAAAAAATTTTCAATTTCTTTGATGAATATAACTGGCATCTTGATACTAAAATGACTGCAAGCGGCAAAGATATAAATCCTGATGTTATCGGCTACATTTTCGAGAAATATATTAACGACCGTGCAGAAATGGGTGCATATTACACCAAAGAAGATATTACTGAATACATCTCTAAAAATACCATCATTCCATTTCTGTTTGATAGAGTTAGAGAAGAAGTTGCTAATGCTTTTAAGGATGACAGCTCTTTATGGAAAATGCTAAAAGAAAATCCTGACAGATATATTTACGACGCTGTTAAATACGGTGTTAATTTAAGCGAAGAAGAATTTAATACCGACACTAATATTGATGAACCAACTCATCCGCTGTGGAAGGATTTGCCAGATGAAATAAGAGCAGGTTTCAGACCGGATATAAAAGATAAAATTGTTGCTGCTGACGAAAGACCTCATCTTTGGGAAATCAGAAAGCCGTGGACAAAGCCGGCTCCCTCTGACATTGCTTTACCGACAGAGATTTATCGTGAACTAATTGAACGAAGGAAAAGATATTTTGAAATTAGAAGGAAACTTGTCAACGGTGAAATAAAAGAAATCAATGATTTTATTACTTACAACCTTAACATACGCCAATTCGCACAGGATGCAATTCAGCAGTATGAAGGATCCGATTTTATAAATGCATTCTATAAAGCCATCACAAATATTACTGTGCTTGATCCGACTTGTGGTTCAGGTGCCTTTTTATTCGCAGCTCTTAACATTCTTGAGCCGCTTTACTATGGATGCATACAGAGAATGATAGGTTTTACTGAAAACGATTTAAGCGGGAAAAAATTCACTAATTTCAGAAAAATACTTGAAGAAATTAATAAGCACCCAAATGAACAATATTACATTTACAAATCTATAATTCTTAACAACCTTTACGGCGTTGATATAATGAAAGAAGCAGTTGAAATTGCTAAACTGCGTTTGTTCTTAAAACTTGTTGCCGAAGTTGAAGACTTTGACCACCTTGAACCTCTGCCCGATATTGATTTTAATGTCCGTGCTGGTAATACTTTAATTGGCTACACAAACAAAAAAGAAATTGACGAACTTGAGGGCTTGTTTGTTACACCCAAAATGAAAGAAAAAATATTTGAAGAGTGCGAACTTGTCTCAAAAGCATTTAAGCGGTTTAAAGAAATACAGGTTGAAGGATACAATAACAAGAAAGAATTTACCGAAGCTAAAAAAGAACTAAACGAAAGATTAAATAAACTTAAAACAGAACTTGATAAAATTTTACACAAACAACATTACGAAGGTATTGAATACAACCACTGGCTTGAAACCCACAAACCTTTTCACTGGTTTGCTGAGTTTTATGAAATAATTAACTCTGGTGGTTTTGATGTGATTATCGGTAATCCACCGTATGTAGTAATTAAAAAAATCGCTTATATACTAAAGGTTACGGACTTTAAATGTAGCGATTTGTATGGATACATAATTAGACGATGTTTTCAGTTGCTTAAAAAAGAATCTATGTATGGCTTTATTGTAATGCATAATATAGCTTTCAGCGGTAACTTTTCAGATGTTAGAAAAGAAATAATAAAAAATTCTGATAGAGGGTGGTTTTCTTTCTTTGCTCGAATACCATCTGGGCTATTTTCTGGAGATGTTCGAGTTAGAAACTGTATTTTTGTTATAAAAAGAAATAATAACCAATTTAAAGAATTTTATTCAACAAGAATTCATCGCTGGTTCTCAAACGCTCGAGAAGTTTTATTTGAAAAACTGAATTATTCAAAATTTATTTTTAGAGATATAATACCTATGTTCAGTAGCGATGTGTTAGCAGACTTTTTTGAAAACTCCAAAGGGAAACTATTAGCAAACTTCACTCAAAAACAATCAAGATATAAACTTTACTTTAAACAAAATGCTTATAATTGGATTGCTGTTAGTAAATATCCAGCTCCTTGTTTTGATGACAAAGGTAAAATAATAAAACAAAGTAAAGTTAGTGATATCTCTTTAAATTCAGAGGAAGCTCATTTGTTTTCTTTATTGTTTTTAAATGGGAAAGTATTCTTTTCAAAATGGCTTACTTATGGTGACGAATTTGATGTAACAAAAAATGATATATTTTCCGTTAAAGTACCTATTGACTCAATGAATGATACAGATAAATCTACTCTATTAAAGTTAGCAGATATTTTCTCTGAAAGAATAAAAGACACAGTTCAATATAAACTGAATGCTGGTAAAAGAGTTGGTACATTTAATACATCCAAACTTTGGTATTTAACAGATGTAAGTGACAGAATATTTTTAAAATATATGTGTGATAATCCAGGCGAAGTTTTTGAGGCCATCCAAGACCATATTTATCAAACTGTAATTACAACAGATGAGGAAGAGAATGACGAGGAGTAGTGAATATGAGTTTCTAATGAATTTGATTTTATCATCAACTACGACATAAAATACCGAATGGGAAAAGAGAATAATGAGGAATAAAATTTTATAAGAGAAATAGAATGCAAATAGACATAAATAAACCATATAATGAATTACCATTACTTCCACCAAAAGTAGATTTAGAGAGTAAATTAATTTTGAAAAAAGCCATAAGTGCTAATAAAGCATTGGCTGAATTAAAAGGTGCAACTAATTCCATTCCCAATCCAGAAATTCTTATTACATCTATAACATTACAAGAAGCAAAATCTTCTTCGGAAATTGAAAATGTAGTAACCACAAACGATAAATTGTTTAAAGCATTAAGTGCAAAATCTCAGAATATTGATCCAGCGACTAAAGAAGTTATAAGATACCGAGAAGCACTTTGGGAGGGTTATAACCAATTAAAGAAAAATGAACTTTTAACTACAAATCTTTTTATTAAAATCTTTCAAAAAATAAAAGAAACAGATGCAGAAATTCGTAAAACACCGGGAACTAAGTTGGCTGATGGGAGTGGGAAAATTATTTACACACCTCCAGAAGGTGAAAATCTTATAAGAAAACTACTCTATAATCTTGAAGAATATATTAACAATGATTCCGAAGTTGATCCACTAATAAAATCTGCTGTTATACATTATCAATTTGAAGCTATTCATCCATTTACAGATGGCAATGGCAGAACAGGCAGAATTATTATGATTTTGTACCTCGTTCTAAAAAAATATTTATCACTTCCAATTTTATACTTGAGTCGTTATATAATTGATAATAAAGCTCAATATTATAAATTACTAAAAGGTGTTACAGAAAAAAATGATTGGGAATCCTGGATTTTATACATATTAGATGGAATTGAAATTACTTCTAAGGAAACTACAAAACTTATAGAAAGAATTAATAACTCATTAATTCAAACCAGCGAAATAGTAAGAAAGAAATCCAAGCAACGAATTCCTAAAGAAGTTGTTGAACTAATTTACGAACAACCATATTGCAAAACTGAATTTATTGTTAATAAAGAAATTGCTCAACGTAAAGCTGCTGAACGATATTTAAAAGAATTAGTAATACTGAATATTCTTGAACCAGAGAAAGTTGGGAAAGAAGTTATTTATAAAAACATAGAACTTTATAAAATATTAACTACAAAACGTGGTTCAATTTGAACCATATATCAGGAACGTGGTTCATTTTTACTTATTTTGAACCATATAATTCAAACGAGGTCTTATCTGAACCACGAATATTTTATGAAAATTAAAGTATTTATGATAAGTGTATATAATGAACATATTCAAAAATGAATTATCTTGGCAATAAAGAAATATTAAACAACTACAAAGTTGGTTTTCTCTGTTCACGAAAAGTTCCAGCAAATATAATCCTCAAAACATACGATTGGGCAGTTGAGCAAAGAGATAAAGATGTTTGCATTGTCTCTGGATTTCATTCCAAAATTGAAAAAGATGTTTTTGATATACTTATTAAAGGCACTCAACCAATAATTCTTGTTCTCGCACGAGGAATGATGAAAAGATTTGATAAAAGATTAACTGAATTATTATACAGTGGTAGATTACTAATCATAAGCCCTTTCGATGAAAAAGTAAAAAGACCAACTACAAAAACTGCACAAAACAGAAATGAGTTAATAGCTAAGTTGTCAGATAAAATATATATAGCTCATGCTGAAAAAAATGGGAGTTTGGAAAAAATAGAAATTAAATACTTTGAAAAAGTAATAAAAAACTAGTGAAGAATTTTTGTTTGTTCAAAAATTAATAGAAGTTTAAAATTATTATAATTTTTTCAACATTTGTTTGAACAAAAAATCCTCAAATTTTAATGAATGTACAAACATTATGAATATTTTACAAAAATTGTAAAATAGAAAAGTTGAAGTTCTATTTCTCTAATTCATGTTTAGATTAATATCTATTCCAAAAGCTTCTGTAATAAAATTACCTTTTTGTTTATTTGTATTGCCTATTAATGAAACTGCATTAACTAAATTTTCTTTTGATAAATGAGAATAAATCAAAGTTGTTTTAATGTCTTGATGACCTAATAAGTCTTTTACAACTGATAAAGAAGCACCTTTTTGATGAATCAATGAAGCAAAGCTATGTCTTAAACTATGAAAATGAATTTTATCATTTAACTTTGCTAAACGAACCGCTTTCTTAAATTTCTTTGAAACAAAATCAGCACTTAATTTTATTTCTTTTACTTTGTAGAAAAGAAAATCATTTTCATTTATGTTTACTTTTTTCATTTCGAGCAATATATCAAAAAGCTTTTCATTAATTGGAATTATTCTATCTTGTTTATTCTTTGTTCTAAATGTCTTGCTGTTTGTTATAGCAATTACTTTTTCATTAAGATTAATATTTGACCATTTAAGAGATAAAATTTCGCTTAAACGTGCTCCAGTAAGGAAAGCAAACCAAAATAAATTTTTTAGATACTTTTCTTTTGTAACATTACAAATTTTTGTTAAGTCAACTTCATTAATGTAGGTAGGAATTGATTTAACGCTTTTAGGAACTTTAATTTTTTGAAAAGGGTTATTTTCTACCAGTTGCCATCTTAAAGCCGTATTAAACGCACTTTTGAGAGTTCTAAGGTATAATTTAGCGGAATATTGAGCTCGTGAATAGGTAGAAGTAAAAAACTTATCTACAAGATTAACAGAAATATCAGTTAATAAAATATCTTTCTTTAGGAACTGCTTAAACATCTTGAAAGAAAGTTTAACAGATTTATCAATGTAACTTTTTGAATGAGTTGCTGAGATATGATCAAGATATTCTTTTTCAAACTCATATAAAGTTTTAGGAATTAATTTTTTTTGCTGATTAAGTTTAGCTTTAAATTGAGATAAAAAAGCAAGAGCTTTAGATTTAATTTTAGTTTTTGTTGTTATAGTTGTCTTCTTACCATTTTTAAAATAAATAATGTACCAGTTAGAAGAATATTTTGATTTAGTAAGATAAAATTTTTCATTCATAAAGCACCTTTATGAGAAAAACTTTACTAAGGAAATTGCAAACTGAGTTAAAAAAGATTTGATATCGAAAAGTTAGTAATAAACTTAGTAATAAATTTACACTAATCAGCGGGTATTTAGGAAAAGGACAAAAAACAGAAAGCCCGATTTTAGCGAAAAATCGAGCTTTTTTAGTGGGCCCAGAAGGACTTGAACCTCCGACCCGCTGATTATGAGTCAGCTGCTCTAACCAACTGAGCTATGGGCCCAATGAATCAAATTTTTGCGTGCCAAAAATAGACTTTTAATAAAAGTTATGCAAATCTATTATTAAAAATTCCTTTGAAATATTTTATTGTCTCATTTAAACCAGTTACTAAATCAAATTTTGGTTGAAAGTTAAGCTCTTTGATTGATTCTTCAATTGATGCTAAGCTATGTTTTATATCACCCAATCTTTCTTCTTGATATTCAATTTCACTTTTAGATTTCAATTCACTGATAATTAATTTTGCAATTTGATTAATTGTTGTTGCTTCTCCCCTTGCAATATTATAAACTCCATTTGCATTTTCATTTGTTGCCGCTAATATATTTGCTTTAACAACATCCTTAACAAAAATAAAATCACGCGTTTGTTCCCCATCTCCATAAATAATTATTTTTTCATTATTCAATGCTTTTGAAATAAATATTGGAATAGCTGCAGCATATTGACTTTTAGGATCTTGTCGTGGTCCAAATACATTAAAATATCTTAATGATACTGTTCCCAAATTATATTTGTCATTATATTCTTTGAGAAGTTTTTCCCCATCTAATTTTGTTGAAGCATACGGAGTTTTTGGTTCCGGTTTCATTGAAATTCTTTTTGGTGATTCTGGGTTATCTCCATAAACAGCCGCTGAACTGCTTAATACAACTTTTTTAATACCA
Organism: Stygiobacter electus; assembly: GCA_029210465.1. GTDB lineage: Bacteria > Bacteroidota > Ignavibacteria > Ignavibacteriales > Melioribacteraceae > Stygiobacter > Stygiobacter electus. Next base: position 68,221 of record JARGDL010000014.1, on the reverse strand, counting down.
AATTCTTTTGCCGCATCAAGAATATTTTTAGTCCCTTTTACATTAATTTCAAAACATTCATCTGGTTTCAGAACAGATTCAGGTACAGAAACTAACGCAGCTAAATGATGGACGTAAGTTGCATCTTTAAGAACTTCAAAAACTAAATTTCTATTTGTAACACTGCCTAAATGAAATATTGCTTCCGGAAAAAGTTTTACGTTTTCAATATATCCGCTTCTTAAATTATCAATGATATGTACTTCAGCATTTTGATGAATCCAATATTCAACAATGTGACTGCCAATAAATCCAGCACCACCAGTTACAACAACTTTAGTTTTCATCAAATTCTTTCTCTAAATATTCCTGAACAATTTTTATATCGTCTTTGCTTGTTAAATCTGGAACATGCTCACTTAATGGATAACAATAAAGTGATTTTGGATTTTCATTTATCATCATTTTAATTGCGGTAGGAAGTTCCTTCTCGTTTCTTTGACTGAATGGAGTGATTTTAAGATAAGGCAAAATCATTTCATAAGTGAACATGAAAATATTCATACTAACACCAACAAAACCATTTTTTGATGTTGCTTTTGCAACTTGTTCTTCATTTGGTTTTTCAATAATATCAACAAGAAAATTTTCTTCATCTTTAAGTGTAACAGCAAAACTTGAAACACGAGATTTCTCAAACAAAAAACCATTCCTATCATAATCTATTAAAGCGTTTTTATGTTGTGAAGTTATTAAAATTTTCATTGCTTTTTGAGAATATAAATTATCACTATTAGTCATTAAAAATTTTTCCCCTTTCCAATCTTCACGTGAAAGTAATGCTTCTAATAAAGCATCAGCGGTTCCGAGTGGTTGTTCTCTTCCTTCAGGAATTTTTTGATATGCGTAATTAATTTTTATTTCTTTAATCCAATGTTCTTCCTGAATTGAATCATAATATTCTTTAATTGAATTATCTTTTTCGCTTATTACAATTGTAATATCATTGATGCCAGATTTTTTTGCATTAATTATTAAATAATCAAGAAATGGTCTTCCATTTTTACCAACTCTAATCATTGATTTTGGTTTTAATTTTGCATCAACAAGTGTTTGATCTTTTAATTGTGTTTCTTGTTCTAAAGATTTCTTCATTCGCGAAGAAACTCCACCAGCAAGTATTACTAATTTGTTAATCATAATTAACCATTGTTCCTTTGTCTATTTTAACAATCCAACTTTTATGTGAAACTTTTTTTAATTCTTCTAAAACTTTTTCAGAATTATTTGGTGCATAAGCAAACATACAACCACCTCCACCACTTCCATTTATTTTTGCACCTAAAGCACCAGCGTTTAATGCAACATCAATTAGTCTATCTATTTTAGGGGTAGATATTTGTAATACTTCTCTTAATATTTTTTGATGTTTATTCATCAAATTTCCAATTCTTGATTTAATAACTTCAGTTGCAGTTAAAACTTTTAGTGCCTCGAAAGTTATATCTCTATTTTGCAAAGTAGCAGTTAATAATTCATATTGTTCTTCAGAAATTTCATATTTGTATCTCTCAAGATCATCAATTAAAACATTTTGCAAATCGAAATCATCAAATTTATTTTTTAATTTATTGACTGCATCAATTACATTATTTTTAATTCGTGAAAGGATAAATTTTGTATCCTTTGGTTCTTCAGAATCAACTAAAATGAAATCACCTAAATCAATATTAATTTTTGTTACTTTTATACATGGTACAGTTTGTAACCAAATTATATTTCCAAGTGAAGTTGAATAGTGGTCCATCATTCCACCTGGTTCTGAAAATTCAACTACTTCTGCTAAATATGCTAAATGAGCAATTTCTTCTTGCGATAAATTAAATTTTACGTCTAAAATTTTTGATAAAAAATGTATCCACGAAACAACTAAAGCGGTTGAACTTGAAGTTCCGCTATTGATCGGAATATTACCAAATATTTTAACATCATACCCTTTTGTAAAAGAAAAGCCTCTTTTCTTCAATACATTCAAAGAACTTCTTAAATAGTCTCTTTCAAATTTATAAATTATTTCTTTATCTAAACTGATTTCATCTGCAGAATTAAGATCTAATAATTCAATCTTTAGAATTGAATCATTTCTTTGAATAGCTTCAATATAAATTCTTTTATTGATTGCAGCTGCAATTACTGGTAACCCAAGATAATCTTGATGTTCACCAAATAGACAAATTCTTCCTGGAGTTGAAATTTTAAAAGATTTCAATAACCCTCTAAATTTTTGTTACAAATTTATGAAAAATTGATTGTTCAATAATAAAACTTTCTTTTATAAAATTTATAGATTATTTATGTTACATATTAAATTATTTTGGTGAATTAATGAAACTTCAATTGCTAGATTGGCTTGTTATTTTAATCACACTAATTATTTGTTTCTTTCCTGCATTATTTGTTGCAAAAAGATCAAAGAAAAACACAACAGAATTTTTTGCATCTGGTAGATCAGTTCCCTGGTGGCTTGCCGGATTTTCAATGGTGGCCACTACTTTCAGCAGCGATACTCCAAATTTAGTAACTGATATTGTTCGTAGAAATGGTGTTGCTGGTAATTGGGTCTGGTGGGCATTTACTTTAACTGGAGTAATGACGGTTTTCTTTTATGCAAAACTTTGGCGTCGTTCCGGTGTTTTAACTGATTTGGAATTTTATGAAGTTCGCTACTCGGGTAAAGCAGCAAGTTTTGTTCGCGGTTTTCGTTCCGTTTATCTTGGTTTGTTTTTTAATATAATGATTATGGCAACTGTGAATTTAGCTGCTTGTAAAATTGCTGGTATTTTATTTGGCTTCGATCGTTGGCAAACTTTATTATTCGTTGGAATTCTAAATGTAATTTTCGCAACTCATTCTGGTTTGTGGGGTGTATTAGTTATTGATTTTGTTCAGTTTATAATTATGATGACTTCAGTTATTGCAGCTGCATACTTCGCAGTTTCATTACCACAAGTCGGTGGATTGACTGGCTTGGTTGAAAAAGTTTCAAATATTAGTCAATCAAATGGAATTAATTATTTAAACTTTTTACCTGACTTTACAAATAATTGGGATATTGCACTTGCTATTTTTATAATGCCAATTGCAATTCAATGGTGGTCGGTTTGGTATCCGGGAGCTGAACCTGGCGGTGGTAGTTATATTGCACAAAGAATGCTTGCTTCAAAATCTGAAAAAGATTCACTTGGTGCTGTTTTATTTTTTAATCTTGCTCATTATGTTTTAAGACCATGGCCATGGATTTTAGTCGCTTTAGCTTCTTTAATTGTTTATCCAAATTTATCTGATATCCAAAAAGCTTTTCCAAATGTTAATCCAAGTTTAATTAATCATGATATTGCTTATCCAGCTATGTTGAAATTTTTACCAGTTGGATTTTTTGGTTTAATTATTGGTGGATTGATAGCCGCAAATTCATCTACAATTTTAACACATTTAAATTGGGGAGCTTCTTATTTAGTTCATGATTTTTACAGAAGATTTATAAAAACAAATGCAGATGAAAAACATTATGTTCTTGCCGGAAGAATAGCAACTGTTTTACTTTTTGTTCTGTCTTCTTTACTTGTCTTCTTTCTTGATAGTGCAAAAGATGCTTTTGATATTATTTTACAAATTGGTGCTGGGACTGGTTTACTTTATTTACTTCGTTGGTATTGGTGGCGGATAAATGCTTGGAGTGAAGTTACCGCTATGGTAAGTTCTTTTTTAATTTCAATACTTTTTTTAATACTTAATAAAAATGGAATCACCATAAGTACACACTTAGCATTAATACTTACTGTTTTATTTACGTCATTATCTTGGATAACAATTTCATTAATCACTGAGCCAACAGATGAAAAAGTATTAATCGAATTTTATAAAAAAGTTAGACCAATTGGACCCGGTTGGAATTATATTAGAAATAAAATTCCACATGAGGAATTAAAATCAACAAATGACAATGAAAATATACCTCTTAATTTACTTGGTTGGTTAACTGGTACAATTACTATTTGGTCGTCATTGTTTACAATTGGAAATTTCCTTTATGGTAGAACTTTAATGGGATTTTTATTACTCGGTGTATTTTTAATTAGTGGATTAATTTTAATAAATGTAGTTAGAAAAGTGTGGAAATAAAAAAGTGTTACTCTGAAAAACTACGAGCAACACTTAATTAAAAATGATAAATATTTGCTAAATGTCTGTAGAAATAATTCGCAATTATCAATTAGCAATTCTCAATTATCATTGCATATTATGATGCACAGCCTGAACATCATCATCATCTTCAAGAGCTTCAAGCAATTCGTTAACTTCTTTCTGCTGTTCTTCGGTTAATTCTTTATAAGTATTAGGGATGTATTGAACTTCTGTTGCGGTAATTTCAATATTTTTTTCTTCAAGCGCTTTTTGCATTGTTCCAAAATCTTGAAATGAAGTATAGATATAAATAAAATCATCATCATAGGAAAGTTCGTCAAGACCAAAGTCAATCATTTCTAATTCAAAATTTTCAAGATCATTAACAGCATTTTTATTTATTTTAATTAAACCTTTCTTTTCAAACATAAAAGCAATTGAACCAGCATTACCTAATGAACCTTCATGTTTTCTAAAATGATGACGAACATTAGCAACAGTTCTTGTTGGATTATCTGTAGCTGTTTCAACTAAAATTGCAACTCCATGAGGACCATAACCTTCATAAATAATCTCTTGATAGCCGGTTGTATCTTTTGAGGTGGCTCTTTTGATAGCAGCTTCCACTCTATCTTTTGGCATATTAACACTTTTAGCGTTTTGAATTGCGATGCGAAGTTTGGAGTTTGTTTTTGGATCTGGTCCGCCAGCTTTAACTGCAATTTCAATATCTTTTCTTACACGATTAAATGCTTTAGACATTTTTGCATATCGTGCAAACATTTTGTGCTTTCTTGTTTCAAAAATTCTTCCCATTATTTCCCTTTTAGTTATAATTTTATTTGCAAATTTATGAATATCGTTTGAATATCTAAAATAAAATGAATTATTTTAGTTTATCGAATGTAAAAAATTGGAGTTTGCGTGAGTTCTAAAATTAATTTTAAAGAAGAATCTCAAAAAATTAAACAAGGTTTCCATCGCTCATTTTGGGTTGCAAATGGAATGGAGCTTTTTGAAAGACTTGCTTACTACGGTCAACAAATTGTTTTTATGATTTACTTAAGAAATAATCTTGGATTCAGTGAATCTGAAGCTGGACAATTATCCGGAATTTTTGGTGGATTAATTTATTTATTACCAATTGTTGGTGGTTCATTAGCCGATAAATGGGGCTTCAAAAATGCTTTTAGTATAGCATTTTCAATTTTAGGATTAGGATATTTTTTAATTGGCTCTGTTGGAATGAATCTTTTTGCTGATTTATACGGAGCAACTGATAAATATATTCTGTTAATGTTGTTTTTAATTTTTACTGCTTTCGGTGGATCTTTTATTAAACCATCAGTTTTAGGAACTGTAGCAGTTGGTTCTACAAAAGAAGTTAAATCTTTAGGATTTGCAATTTATTATTGGTTAGTTAATGCCGGTGCTATGATTGGTCCTACCATTGCTTATTTTGTTCGAGATAGTTATGGAAATCAATTTGTTTATGTAGTTTCTTCCCTTAGTTGTTTTTTAATGTTACTTATTAATTTATTATTTTATAAAGAAATACAGACAGAAACCTCAAGAAATAATAATTCCTTTTTAACAATTTTTACCAACTTGTTTGCTGTACTAAAAAATTTCAAATTTATGATTTTCCTTTTAATTTATTCACTTTATTGGATAATCTTTTGGCAAGAGTTTATAATAGTTCCATATTATATTACAGATTTCATTGATAAAAATGCACCGTATGAAATAATCCAATCATGGGCTGGCGCTGGAGCAATTATTTTATTTCAAATACCACTTAATAGATTAACTAAAAATTTAAGACCACCTAAAGCAATATTAACTGGTTTTGCCGTTTCAAGTCTTATTTGGATTATTATCGGAATTTATCCATCAATACCAACGATAATTGCTGGGATAATTGCATTTGCAATTGGAGAGATGATTCAAGCTCCGAGGTATTATGAGTATATTTCTGAAATTGCTCCTCAGGGTCAACAAGGTTTATATCAAGGATATGCCTTTTTACCAATTGCAATTGCACGTTTCACTGGGGATCCATTTGGCGGGTGGATTTATCAAACTGCTAAAGAAGTTAATAAACCAGAATTAGTTTGGTATTCAATGATTGCAATAGGATTATTAGCTACTCTTTTTATGTATTTATATAATAAGTTTTTAACTAAAATTGATTGAAGAATAAAATATGTTAAAAATTAAAATCACTTTGATATTATTTAACCAGCAGCCGTTTTAAACTATCGTGAAAAGCTAAGATAATCGATATAATAAAAAATATAAAACATTAAACAAACCATGCTATGTTACATTCTAACACGGTTTGTTTGTTGAATAAGCTATTAAAGAACTTATAACTACAGACCTCAACCAATAACATTAAATTTCGCAAAGATGAAGACAAATAAGAAATCAACTTTGTACATTTTTAGAATTTTATTTTTTTAGAAATAAATACTAACACCAAAAAGAACTCCCGAAGTTAATCCAACGGCTGAAGATGTTAATATTTCTATTGGTTTATCAGCACCATTTATTGAATTTTTATTTTCTGTTTTGCTCCAACTATATAACCCTGTGAATAAATACTCACTATAGATACCTATTTTATTTGTAACTTTCCATTCAACACCTAATGTCCCACGAATCCCTATGCTTGTAGAAGGATCACTTATCTCACTGTTAATATATGTACCATTATTAAAAACAGTTGAGATTTTTTTGTTATATCTTCCAAAAGAAAAGATTAAACCAGTTCCACCAAACATATTTATTTCATCATTTTTTATTAATATCCACAAATAATCAGCACCAACACCTAAGGAATAATCTAACAATTCATTTTTTTGAGAATAATTACTACCATTATTTTTATCTTCTTGATTATTTGAAGTAATACTTGGCGAGAGAAATAATCTTAATTGATGGTTCTCATCAAGTATTTTTTTAGCAGCAATGTCAAAGTTAAATTTATCTAACCTGAAATTATCTGCGATTCCAAATGATAATGCGTACTGAGAATTTAATGAAGCTTGTGGATAAATTATTGAACAAATAATTAAACTCATTAATGCTACAAAAGATGTTTTCATATTACTCCTCCGAAATATGTTTATAATTATATTGAACAAATAAATGAAACAGTGTTATATGTTTTTCTATTTTGAATTATACTTCTACAATTTATTTATTATAATGTTGACCTGTAAAAGATTGTGAGTTTTTCTTTTCTATAATATTATCGATAATTCATAACAAGGGAAACATAATAAAACGTATTGTCAAAAATTATAATACATAAACTAAAATAGGTTGCCCAAACTTGTTTGGGTAACATCATTAATTCTTTTAGTAAGCTAAAATTATTAATAACATATTTATCAGCTACTTGACATTTCACATAATTGCATGAAGAATGGGTTAGTCATTAAATCTTAAAACCAAATCCAAATAAAAACTGTGAATATGTTTCACTGGTGCTAAACAAACTCCCATAGTTAGAATTTATATTGCTATTTAATTTATATGACAAAACCAAGCTAAGATTATCAGAAAGTTGACGCACTAAGCCAAATCCTATTCCAATACCAAATAAATTTTCATTTATTTTCTTTCTTGTCGAAGCATCAGCGTAATAACCTTGTACTTCGCCAGTTTCTGGATTAATTGATTTCCAGTTTTCATATGAATTATAGCTTAAATATGAATATCCGACTTCACATGATAAATATGATGTAAATAGTTTATTTGTATGTAAATTTATTTTACTTCCAAAGTAAAAAGGAATTAGCTTATGATCATCAGCAGAGTATGATTGAAATATCGTTTTCTTTTGTATTAATGAATAATCTTCGATGAATGTAACCTTATATTGATCCCATGTAGAATAACCAGTATAAAGATACAAGTTTATGGTTGAGTTTAAAGGATAGTTGTATTGAATTATGCCAGTAAGCCCTTTCGATGAATTCATCGGCATAAAAAAGCCCGCATTTATCTGGATAGAATTTGAATCTTGAGCAAAAATACTGCTCTGGAATAAAATCATAACTGATATTGACAATAAGAAAAATGACTTTAACATAATGTTACCCTTTTATTGTGAGTGAATAAATAAAGGTAAATTTTTCTTCATTCTTCTCCTCTAATGCTTAACTATTATTTAACCCGCCATCAAATATCATTCTTTGGAATGATATCCGATAACAACGGAAAAATTCATTTAATTGTTTATTTTCTTTTTGAAGATTTACTGAATTGTATGAAATATTTTTCTGCCCTCTTTGCAAGTAATATTTCCTTTAGTTTCTAATTACAACTTAAACTTATTTTCCAAATTAGTCAAAAATATTTTGCAACCACGAATTAACACCAATTTTCACTAATGGTAAAAAAATTATCGTATTAATTGTATGAGAATTATTTTTATACAAGTTATTATAAAAATCAATAATTAATCTTTTTTAACCATCATCCAAAAAAGTGCAGAAATTGATAAAGATATTGTGCTTATAATAAATATCAAACTTTTATCTGAAGCTGAATTTATTGCTTGTCCAATTCCAAAACTTGCTACTAATTGTGGTAACACGACAGATAAATTAAACAAGCCCATGAATAATCCCATTCGAGATTGATCAATTTGTTGTGACATAATTGCAAATGGTAAACTTATTGTTGATGCCCAACCAATTCCAAGCAAAGCCATAATTACATAAATAACAAAAGGACTAAGCCCGAACAAAAGCATTAAAGCGTATGAAACAGCCATTGAAGTTATACTTAAAAAATGTGTTTTCGTTTTTCCGATTTTTCTTGCAAGTGGTTCTAAAACTAAAACTGGTAACACTGCGGCAACAGCATTAAAAATTAAAAATGAAATTGTTACAACTTTTCCCATTTCTATTGAAATGTTTTCTGGAATTTTTGATGAACCATCATAACCATAAACTTTGAATTGTACATATGCAAACATGTACACAAACATTGTTTGTATTCCAATCCATGTAAAAGAATGTGCAGCTAATACTTTTTTGAAACTTGATATTCCTTCATTTCCTTTTTCGCTTTTTTGTAAAATAACTTTAAGAATAAAAACTATTGTTATGATAAAACAAATAATTTCAGCATAATAATTTTCGAAATGAATGTTAAATAATTTTGCTGCAATAGCATAAATAGAATAAATTAAAAATCCCCAAAGTGGTTCTATGTAACTTAAAATTGCAGTGAATGAAGTTTTTGTTTCAGTTTTGTTTTTTTCTTTCTTGGATAATTCTTTTGGCTCTTCAATAAATAAAGTTGGAAAGATTGAAAGTCCCAAAACAAGAAATACACCAAAGTAAATTAACGCATAATTATTCCACACAGCCCCTATAACATAAGCCAAAACTCCAAATGTACCTGAAATTGTTTGCATCCACGTATAACCTTTTGTTCTTTCAACACCTTCTGGTGTGACATCGGCAATGATAGATCTTGTTGGATTAAAACTAATATTAATTGCTAAATCAAGAGTTAATGCAACAGCAATAGCAATACCTAAAATTCCATCAATTCCCAATGAAGAAGATATAACGTCTATATTAGGAAGTGCTAATAACATTAATGCCGCTAAAATTCCTCCAATTAAAATGAAAGGTCTTCTTCTACCATTTAGGAACCAAACGTTATCACTAATTATTCCAATTATAACTTGTCCAAGAATACCAGCAATTGGCCCAGCCGCCCAAACCAATCCAACTTCATGAATATCGAGATGATATTTTGTGCTTAAAATCCAACTTAATGCAGAAATTTGAATTGAAAGTGCAAATCCCATGGCAGTAGCAGGTAAAGCAAGAATTGCATAAAATGTGTTTGTCAATTTTTTTTGAATTTCTAACATTAAATCCTCCGAATAATTTATTTGCTAATTAATAATGTTTCATAACCAAAGGTTACAACTTCTCGAATTATTGGAATATTTGGAATTTTAATTGTAGGCAACCCAAAACGAAAAGCATAAATGGGACGAAATAAAAATAAATCCTTTACAACTGGTTCAAATGAAAATTGATTACAAAGTTTTTCAAATTTTGAAATTGCCATTCCGGTTGAGTAATGAAGTTTTATTTCATCAACGTAATCTGTTTTTTCACCTAATTTGTGAGCAAACACTTTCAATAAATTAACTGGCAATAAATGCAAATATGGAATCATTTTTAAGAAGCTTTTAGCAATTTGTTGATGGCCAGCAAATGGTGAATATTTTGGCGGAAAGGAAATAAAAAGCAATCCATTTTCATTCAATAGACTTTTAAGATTTCTAAATGCTGATTCTTTCTTATGAATATGCTCAATAACTTCACGCATAATTATGAAATCATATTTTTCAAGTTTTTGCAAGATTGATTCATCTGTAATATCACCAACTACAATTTTTAAGTTAGGATTTTTTTTCATCGCAATATCAACACGTTCTTGACTTATTTCTAAACCTTGGATTTCAATTCCCCTTTTGTAAAATACATCTAACAAACCAGCTTCAGCACAACCAACTTCAAGAATTTTTAATTTGGTAAAATTTTTTATATGATTTTCAAAATATGGTATCAGATATTTATTTGTGTATTCAATTTGTTCAAAGAAATGTTTTTCAGCCATTATTAATTTTCAAATTTTCTTTGCAAAATAAAACAAAGAAATCATTTAACGAAAATTTTCTTAAAGTTTTCAAATATATTTTACATCTAATTTTTAGAGTGTTTTTATAAAATAAATTGGAAGAGAAAATTATTTTATGAAATACTTCATCATCAATTTTTAATGAAATGTTATATCTAATATCAAATGTTCATTCTTTATTAATCTTTAAAAATCTGTTATTAATAAAAATATACTGCCATTTAACTTTTTGAGATGGGCAACACATTCCATCATTGGGTCCTTGAACAACTAAATAAAGATTAATCTTATCCTGTACAATTATAACTGAATCAATTAAAATTCGATCACCCAATAAAGCACTTGCAACATGTTTTGCAGAACCATTTTCGTTTAAGAAAGCTTGCATATTTACAAAGTAGCCCGAACCACCATAAGTTGTATATGTAAAACCAAGTGCATCTTTTACTCCATCTTTATTGAGATCGACATATATAAAATTATCTTTTAAATCAGTAACAATAACCAAATAGTTTTCTGGGTCAAAATTTAAGATTTCATACTTGCCATTTGTGAGTTTTATCCATTTATGATATTCATAATCATATAAATTGCAATTCATTAAAGAATCTTTCGTTAACCAAATGGTGTCTTTAACAATTGTTGGTAATTTATTTTGCATAACATTTTGTTGTTTATAATTTATAAAAATAATAACAGCAAAACTTATTAAAAGAGGAAGTGAAAAATTTTTAATTAAAGATTTCATTGTATCAACCCTCGAATTATTATTATATATTTTTCCCTTGAATAAATTTCAAAATACTTTCGGATTAAAATAAATATTTTATAAATAATGTTACATTAAAACTTTTAATTGTATCTTTATCAAGGAATTATTACACTTCAAAATGAATTACTTGATGTTTTATTTCTTTTAAATAGTTTTTTCCTCTCTTAACTTGCATTACTTTAACTAAAAAGATAATTTTTGCAATCATTTTTTGAATTATGATAGAAAACACTGAAAAAAACATTGTAACTAACAGAAAAGCACAGCATGAATATTTTATTCATCAGACTTTTGAAGCTGGAATTGTGCTTGTAGGGACTGAAGTAAAATCATTAAGACAGAACAAAGTTTCTTTAGTTGATAGTTACGCTATCGTAAAAAATGGTGAGGTTTGGTTGGTTAATTCTAATATAAATGTTTACGAACAAGGAAGTTATAATAATCATAATCCATTAAGAGAAAGAAAATTGCTCTTAAATAAAAGTGAAATAAGAAAGCTAACTAAAGCAGTATCTGAAAAAGGTTATACTTTAATACCATTAAGAATGTATTTCAAAAACGGGAAAGTTAAAGTTGAATTAGCAGTTGCCTCTGGCAAAAAGAAATACGATAAACGAGAAGATATTGCTAAAAGAGATATGCAAAGAGAACAATTAAGAAAATATAAGTAACGGAGAAAAATATTGGAGAAAAAAATTCTCTTCCCCCCAATCAATGAACAAATGGACTTGATTAAAAGGGGTACAGTAGAAATAATTCCGGAAGAAGAATTAGTTCAGAAACTGGAAAAATCATTAAAAGAAAATAAACCACTAAAAATTAAACTCGGTTGCGATCCAACTCGCCCTGATCTTCATTTAGGTCATTCAGTAGTTTTACGAAAACTTGCACAATTTCAATCATTAGGTCATCAAGCAATATTAATTATTGGTGATTTTACTGGAATGATTGGAGATCCATCTGGAAGAAATTCTTCACGACCACCATTATCTTTTGAAGAAGCAAGAGCAAATGGACAAAGTTATTTTGAACAAGCATCAAAAATTTTAGATAGAGAAAAGACAAAAATTGTTCACAATTCTGAATGGCTTGGCAAAATGACTTTTGAAGATGTTATTAAATTATCTTCTAAATATACTGTTGCCCGCATGCTTGAACGTGATGATTTCACAAAAAGATTAAAAAATGGAATTCCAATCAGTATGCACGAAATTTTATATCCATTAGCTCAAGCAATGGATTCAGTGGCCATTGAAAGTGATGTTGAACTTGGCGGTACTGATCAAAAATTCAATTTACTTGTTGGTCGTGATATTCAAAGAGAATTTGGAATTTCACCACAAGTTATTTTAACAATGCCTTTACTTGTTGGAACTGATGGCGTTGAAAAGATGAGCAAATCTTATGATAATTATATTGGAATTAATGATTCACCAAAAGATATTTATGGAAGAACTCTTTCAATTCCAGATAATTTAATTTATACTTATTTCGAATTGGCAACGGATATTTCAAACAGTGAATTAAATAAAATCAAGAATGATTTGGAAAATCCAAATGTAAATCCACGTGATATTAAAAGAGCTTTAGCAAGAAAACTTGTTGAAATGTATCATTCAAAACAAGATGCAATTGATGCTGAAAATGAGTTCGATAATATTTTTGTAAAAAAAGGATTACCTGACGAAATTCCTGAAATTAGTTTTGAAAATCAAAATGAAATTGAAATACTTGATTTAATTGTAAAAGTCGGATTCGCTCCATCAAAAGGTGAAGCAAGAAGATTATTAGTACAAGGTGGAGTTTCAATTGATGGAGAAAAAATCTCTGACATTAAAGCAACAATAAAACTCAACAAAGATTTAATATTAAAAGTTGGTAAAAGAAATTTTATTAAAGTAATCGGAAATAAATAGGAGGACCAAAATGTACGTCCCAACTAAAATATTCTTCACCAAAGGTGTAGGGAAACATAAAGAATATCTTGCTTCTTTTGAATTAGCATTAAGAAATGCAGGTATTGAAATTTGTAATTTAGTCTCAGTGAGTTCAATATTTCCTGTTGGCGCAAAAGTTATTCCCCGTTCTCAAGGATTAAAAATGTTAAAACCTGGACAAATAACACATTGCGTTATTGCAAGGAACTCTACAAATGAACCAAACAGATTAATTGCTTCATCAATTGGTGTTGCAATACCTGCAGATAAAAACATGTATGGATATTTATCTGAACATCATCCTTATGGAGAGACTGAAAAAGTTGCTGGTGATTATGCTGAAGATTTGGCTGCAACTATGTTAGCAACAACATTAGGTATCGACTTCGAAGCAGATAAAGCTTGGAATGAAAGAGAACAAGTATATAAAATGAGCGGCAAAATTGTTCGTACTTTTAATGTTACCCAATCTGCTCAAGGTGATAAAAATGGTTTGTGGACAACTGTAATTGCAGTTGGTGTTTTATTACCATAACTTAAATTAAAAAGTCAGTTGAAATTTATTTTGGCTGACTTTTTTATTCCCCCTTTTGGACTTTGTATTTTATCATACCATATGAATGTATAAAAACAGCTATTAATAATCCGACTAGCATTGGTTCTATTTCTTTTAGTGCACCAGTATTGATATTTCGTCTTATCCATTCCCACATAAAACTTACTATTACAGATAATATTGATTCATAAAAAGCAATTTTATTATTTATCTTATATTTATCGTAATATGAACTTATTATTAAAATTATTATCCCGGGAATAAAAATACTTCCAAGTAAATACCACAATTCAACAACAGATTGAACATAGTAAGCTAAATATATTGAGATTACTGTAGAGATGATTAATCCAATTCTTACATAAAACACATCATTATGTTTTTTATTAATTATTAGTTTAGATAGAAAATCTTTTCCAATTGTTGTTCCACTTAAAAACAAAAAACTATTTAACGTTGAAAATATTGTTGCAAACATTGCTGAAATAAAAATTCCTTTTAATCCAGATGAAAGAAATTTCTCTGCAAATAAAGGAAAAGAATTGATTGGATTTTTTAAATCAGGAAGTAATGCTCTTGCAAAAAGACCGGTAGTAGTAGTCAAGAAATCGAATAATGCCCATAAAAAAATCGAAATAATAATTCCCCATTTAGCAACATTTTTATTTTTTGCCGCATAGCATCTTTGATGAAAACCTGGATCAGCAAATGTCCATAAAGCAATGAGAAACCAAATTATCAGATAAGTAATAGATACATTTCCAGAAAATGATAAATGAGAATTTGGTAAATTATTTTTTAAGAATTCAAATCCACCATAATTCTTTGTTGTAAATATTAAAGCTACACCAAAGCCAAAAAACATTACAAAGAACTGAAATACATCAGTGTAAAGATCAGATTTAAAACCACCTTTGAATAAATAAATAAATGTTAAAAGAACACCGATTATTAAACCATAAATTAGTTTTATGTTAAATAATAAGCTAAATAAATTACCAATCATCAATAAATAAGGTGCTGGTGAAACTAAAATAAAAACAATAAGTGAAGAAACCATTGCAACTTTTTTACCATAAACTGATTCTATTTTTTCTGGTATTGTAAAAAGATTTGAGTTGCGTACCTTACCAGCAAAAAATACAGCAAATAAAAAAGCAAAAATGTAATAAGGTAATCCTTGTGTTGTCCAACTTAATAAACCATACCTATAAGTAAATTCACCAACACCTAGTATTCCGCCATACCAAGTTGAAACGTTGGTTGCTATAAAAAGAAGCAAACCAACATTTCTATTCGCAAGTAAATAATTATTGCTTTCATCGTTACTTTTTGGGATTAATCCAATCAAAAGTAAAATTGAAAAGAATAAGATAATTATTAACAAATCAAGAAAGCTAAATGAAATCATTCTTTCTCGCTAAATCAAAATCACGGATTAAAAATATTATACCATTTTCTATATTTAACTTAATTTCATTCTTTACGGCAACATTACTTGTACTTTCTTTTTTCCCAAAAGGTAACTTAGTTTTATTTAGTTTGTATTTTAATCCGAAAGAAGTAATCGAAGTTCTTTCATTAAAGGCATAAAGTGAAATTGTTTCTCCAATTTCTGTATTCAATTTTACTTTCCCTGATAAAGGAATTAAAAAAGATTTTTGATGAACAATTTTAATTTTAATTTGATTAAAATATTTTAATACTATTCCAAGATTGCATATTGTGTGATCTAATCTATCGCCTGTAGCACCAAGTAAGATTACTTCATCAAAATTATTTATAAAAGCAAACTTTAAAGATTTTTCAACATCAGTATCATTTTGCCTTTTAATATTTATAAACTTCGATTTACCCTTAAAATAATTTTTTGTTGATTCGTTAATTGAATCAAAATCTCCAATTATAAAATTTGGTATAACACCAATTTTCATAGCACTATTAGCACCGCCATCAGCACAAATTATTGTGTTATAATTTTTTTTAAAAAAATATTTCACAACATTCTTTTTTGGTAAATCACCATTGGCAATTATAATGCACTTTTTCATAGATTAATTTTTACACCAAATATATAATTTCTTTCAGCCGATGGAAAAAACTCACCACCAATTCCATATGCTGCGTAAAGATTATCAGTAATATTATTAACCTGAAGATAAACATTGAACTTCGATTTAAAATAATCAATATAAAATTCTTTTGATATAAAGAAATTCAATACAAAATATGAATCAACTTTGTTGTCAGTGTAATCTGTTAAAGATGGATAAGACTTTAATAAAACATTTAGTTTTTCTGCATAGTTATCAGTATAGAATGAACCCACGTATTTGGCAGATAATTGCGTGTAAAAACTTTCACTTGAATATTTTAATAATAAGTTAACAAATGATGATGGAAATCCACTGAGTGAATTATCCTTCAAATCTATTTTTGCTATTATCTTTTTGCCAGTTAAATCTTTTGTTTTAATAAAAGTATTTCCTTGCGTAATAAAATTTTTACTTAAAGATGTATTGAAAATAAAACTAAAGTTATCATTTATTTTATAATCTAGAACAGCTTCTAAGCCATAGTGAATTGTTTTATCCATATTACCAGTAATTGGTTGGCCAAATCTATCGAGTTGTCCTTTCTTCACAATTTCATCCTGGAAAATCATATAATAACCATTTAATGAAGTTAAAATCTTTTCATTTTTATAGACTGAACCTAATTCAAAATCGAACATGCTTTCAGGTTGAACAAGAGGTTTATTAAAATTATAACTTCCGTTACTATTTAATTCAAATTGTGGGACTTCACCACCACTTGATTCAGCGGCGTCATAATAATTTTTTAATCTTGGTTCTCGTTGAACATAAGCTAAATTAAAATAGCTTGAAAGATTTTTGTCGAATTGATAATTAATTCCAAATCGTGGATTAACAAAAAAGTTTTTAATTGAAAAATCATAATTCAAATATTTTTCATTGAACAATCGATATTGATTATATGCAAATTGCAATTCAGCTAATAAATTTATTTTATCATTGATATTATAATTTTCATTTACATAAAAATTAATGATGTCTTTACTTCCATTGTATTGATAGTATCTATAATTTTTTGACAATAGTTCCGGTAAATTATTAGCATAGTTTATACTTCCCCAATGTAAAGAATTATGAAATCTAAATTCACCACCAATTATTAATTCACCATTTGGATGAATTAAATTCAATTTAGGAATCCAACCAAATTGTTTGTTTTCCACCATTGCACGTATTAATGAATTGGTAGGATTTTGATTGGTTAAAAATCCATTTTCTCTTGTCAAACGAAAATAACTCGTATCAGCCCAAGAAGCATCATAATCAAAAAATCCATTTCCCAAAACAAGAAATAATGCCGAATTAAAATTCAACTTATCATTGATTTTATATTGATTTAAAATTTCAAAATGTGGTTGAGAAAAATTTTCAATTTCTTCAGGCCGTCTCTCCACAACAAAAGTTAAATCATTATTCTCGGCTTCCCAGTAAGAATAATTTTGCTTTCTTATATTTTTATCTTTAATAGCAAATTTTGGCAATCCGGTGTAAGCTAATCCATCAGCTATTGGTCCACCATAAAGATTAATTTGTGTCGTTAAATTTTCATCAAATCTAACTACCGAAAAATAATATGACTTTAAATCAACCCAGCTTAAATTTCTATAACCGGAACTTAATGTTTGGGATAGCTTTCCACTAAATGAATATTTGTTATTGATTAATCCAGAAGAAAATGAAATTCCATATTTTCTTGTGTTGAAACTTCCAACTGAAGAATTAAATTCTAAAAATGATTTATCAGAAAAAGATGAAGTAATAATATTGATTGAACCACCGATTGCAGGATAACCAACAATTCCATTACCAGCACCTCTTTGAACTTGTATTAAATCAGTATTTTGAATTAAATCTGGAAAATCAATCCAATAAACATTATGATCTTCAGGATCATTTTGTGGAACTCCATTTATTGAAACAGAAATACGACGTTGATCAAACCCGCGAATACTTAAATAATTGTAGCCAAGACCGTTTCCATTTTCGGAGTAAAAATTAATTGAAGGCAGATTATTAATTAATTCTGGAAAATCTTGTATAGTATAATTTTTAGAAAATTCTTCTCTTTTAATTTTTGTAAAACTAATTGGTGCTTTACCCTCTTCCGAAATTATTCCTTTTACTAAAATAGTTTGTGAAGTGAATATTTTACTTTCAAGTTTAATCTGATTGTTTTGATTAATAAAGTCTTTTACACTAATAATTTTTTTTTCAAAACCAATATGATTAAAAATAATTTCATCTGACAAATCAATTTTTCCATTCAAAAGGAATTCACCATTTTCATTTGTAACAGACGAAATATTTTTGCTTTCGATTAGAACATTACAAAATTGAATGGGTTCTTGATTTTGTGAATTTAATACTTTGCCATTTAATGATTTAATTTGTGCAGATATAGAAATTGAAAAAAGAAATAGAATAATTAAGCGTTTCATTTTTATAACTCCTTTTTTTAGTTTTAAAATGAAAAAGCCGTTTGGAAAAATTTGAAAACGGCTGGCTTAATTATTCCGGCCGTTTTCCTACGCTGGCATTATCCAGATCAGGTTCAAGGGTTTGTTCTCAGCGCCTCAATTTAATGAGGGCACCCCTAACGACTTTAATTTATAAAGAACTTATTGTTGAATTATTATTTTTTGTCCTACTTTTACTTTTTCTGACTTTAAATTATTCCATGCAATTAAATCAGAAACTTTCACTTTATAATTTTTTGCAATTGTCCAAAGACTTTCACCTTCATGTATTTTAACTACAATGTTTTTCCCATTATTTGCTGTAACTTTTTTTACTGTGTAAATTATTAAATCTTGTCCAACTTTAATTTTATCTGATTTTAATTTATTCCAATCTTTGAGATCATTAACTGAAACACCAAACTTCTTCGAAATAGTTTCTAATGTTTCGCCATCTTTAATTTTATATAAAGACGCTTTAGCAGAAACTTCATTTGAATTTACATGTTGTGAATTTGATTTTAATTTTTTTGCTAAATTCTTTTTGTTTGATTCGTCAGAATAAATTACCAACGACTTACCAGAAATTAATTTATTCGTTTTAAGATTATTCCAATTTTTAATTTCAGAAATAGAAACATTATACATGTCGGCAATTTCACTTATTGTTTCACCACTTTTAATCGTGTGATTAATTAAATTAGAACCAGTTCTATAAGAGTTGTCGCCAAATGAATTTATTTGTTTTTCTTGAACAACTAATGTTTGTCCAGCTTTTAAAATGTTTTTATTTAATTTATTCCAACTTTTTAATTGTGCAATAGTTACATTAAATTTTTGGGCTATTTTACTAAGTGAATCACCTTTCTTCACCTTATATTTATTAATTTTTGAAGAAACGTTAGATGCGTAGCTATTTTTACTTGAATAATCAGATGAGTAGATTAAAAGTTTTTTCCCGCGACTAATTGTATTACTTGTTAAATTATTCCAATTTTTTATTTGAGAAACCGATACTCCATATTTTGCAGCAATTGATGATAATGATTCACCCGATCGTACTCTATGTTCAATGTATGAATCACCATTATTAGCAAGAATTAGATTCTTCCTTTCTTTATCGCTCATTTTATCTATAGAAGCATAATAATCAACTTTATCTTTTGGGACATAAATTGTTAATTCTTGTCCTACTTTTGCTCTTGATGTATAAGGCAAATTATTCCAGTTTCTAATATCCGATACTCTAACATTAAACATATTTGAAATATCTACTAAATTATCATTTGATTTAACAACATATTTAACAGGTAATTTACCTTCTGGTACAATGTATTCAATTGTATCGCTTTCAGTTGAATTATATTTTGAAGGTAAAACATTACTTACAGATGAAGAAATTTTCAGACTATATGTTGGTTTACTATCAAATGATTTTATTTCATCTTCAACTGCAGGAAGTTCATCTGTGTTAACTGCCAATTCAAAATCATCTAAATTATTGGATACAGGAATTTTGATTTCCTTACCAGCAACAAGTTTCTTTTTAATATTCAAATTATTTAATTCAGCTAGTTTAGAAATACTGACATCATATTTTCTTGCAATTTGAGAAATCTTTTCACCCGGTTTAACAATGTGAGTAACAAATTGTACTCTTGCTTCTTCTGGTATATTTTTAACATTTGCTACAAATGCATCGAAAGATTTTGCGGGAATTTTAAGAGGGTAACCACCTTCGTAACTTGGAGGAGTTGAATTTTGTGTTAATTCAGGATTCATTTCACGTAAAAGTTCAACACTAATTCCAGCACATTTCGCAAGAATATTTAAATCATAAGCATCATTAATTGTATAAGTTGCATATTCATGTGGTTTTTCATATTGAATATTTGTAAAACCATATTTTTCTGGTTGACTTGCTATTAATGTAACTGCAATATATTGAGGTACATAACTTCTTGTTTCTCTAGGTAAATATCTTCTTATAGACCAAAAATCAGAAGCACCAGAACGTCTCATAGCTTTACGAACATTTCCTTCACCGCTATTGTATGCAGCTAAAGCTAAATTCCAATCGCCCAATGAATAATATAAATCTTTTAAATGTCTTGCCGCAGCACGCGTTGCTTTTTCTGGATCTCTTCTTTCATCAATATGAAAATTAATATCTAAGTCGTAAAGTCTTCCAGTACCACGAATAAATTGCCATAATCCCACAGCTCTTGCCCATGAACGTGCAAATGGATTTAAACCGCTTTCAACCATACTTAAGAAAATTAATTGTTGAGGTACTTTTTCCTCTTCAAAAATTTTAGCCATCATCGGAAAATATTTTCCTGAACGTGAAAGCCAATTTTCAATATGTTTTCTTCCTCTGCCAGTAAAATATTCAACCCATTGTTCAACGTAAGAATTTACTTCAAGCGGAAAATCACCAACTTTTACTACAACTAAATTATTATTGTTTAAATCCTCTTTTTCATTAACTGCAATTGAATCTTCATTTATAGGTGCATTTTCAATTTTATTATCCATCCATTCTTTCAATGCACTTATTGAAATATCATCTGGTAATTCATCAAAACTATCTACTAATTTTTGATAATCTTCAACTATTGATGTTTCTAATTCATCGTATGCTTCGTTGTTTTCAATTTCAGGGTAATAACTTAATTTATTAATCGTGGAAAGTGCAGACTCAAAATAATTTATTGCTTCAGTTTTAAATCCAAGTTTTTGTTGATAAAGTGCATTTACATAATCTCGACGGGCACTTTCTAACATTTGATTTACTAAAGACTTACTTTCTAATGTTTTTGTGGTATCCTGATTTAATATAATACTTGTATTTTTTTGATTTGATGTTGAACTAAGAAAAGAGCAACCATTGAAATTGAAAAACAATAATGCCACTATTGGCAAAAATAAAACTTTTTTCACACACACTCCGAATCTGAATATTTTAGTCGCAAAATAACTCTCTAAAAAAATAATGTCAAGAAAATAAAAAGAATTATTTGTTAATTTATTAAAAAACTTATTTTTGTATTTATAATAACAGAAAATAATTATGACCAAAAAAGAATTAATATCATTAGCAATTAAATCAAAGGAAAAAGCAATTCCTACCTATTCAAATTTTAGAGTTGGAGCTGCATTACTAACAAAAGAAAATAAAGTAATCACAGGTGCAAATATTGAAAATGCATCTTATGGCCTTACTCTTTGCGCTGAAAGGTTAGCAATTTTTACCGCTCTTCATAATGGAGAAAGAAATTTTAAAGCAATTGCAATTGCAGCAGATTCGAAAGAATATATTTCTCCCTGTGGTGCTTGCAGACAAATAATGATGGAATTTTGCGGACCAAATTTAGATGTCATAATGATTAATTCTGAAGGAAAACATAAAACAATTAAAATGAAAGAACTTCTTCCCTATTCATTTGATAAGGAGTATTTAAAAAATGAGTGAATTTACACCACATTCATCACCTATTGGAACAGGTTGGATTGAAGTAATTGCTGGTTGCATGTTCAGTGGAAAAACTGAAGAGTTAATTAGAAGATTGCGCCGTGCAAAGATTGCGAAACAAAATGTAAAAGTTTTCAAACCTAAGATTGATAATCGTTATTCTGAAAGTCAGATCGTTTCGCACAATGAACAATCTTTACCTTCGATAATAGTTGAAGATCCTTTTGATATTTTGGAACTTTCAGAAGATGCTCATGTTATTGGGATTGATGAAGCTCAATTTTTTTCAAATGATTTGGTTGACGTTGTAAATAAATTAGCTGATCAAGGTAAAAGAGTTATTATTGCTGGACTTGATATGGATTATCGTGGTGTTCCATTTGAACCGATGCCTCAACTTCTTGCAATTGCAGAATATATTACAAAAACATTAGCTATTTGTGTTAACTGCGGAAATCCAGCCGATAGAACCCAAAGAAAAATTGCTTCAAGTGAAAGAGTTTTAGTTGGTGCTGCAGATAGTTATGAAGCTCGATGTAGAAAATGTCATTACATTCCTTAATTCAAAAGGTGAAATATGATTTTTATTGAAAATCTTTTAAAAGGTTTAATTGGAATTGTTGTATTAATCGGTGTCGCATTTCTTTTCTCCAATAATAAAAAAAGAGTTAATTGGAGATTAGTTGCAACAGCCATTGGTATGCAAATTATTTTTGCAATTTTTATTATTCATTCTGAAACATTAAGAAGTTGGTTTTTTATTTTAGGTTGGCCAAAAGATATAATTAATGCTATTGGTTCTGGTGTTGTTGCACTTCTCGGTTTTACAATGAAAGGTGCTGAATTTGTTTTTGGAAATTTAGCTGTAAATTCTGGGACAAATAGTTTAGGATTCTTTTTTGCTTTTCAGGTTTTACCAACAATTATTTTTGTCTCAGCATTAACATCAATTCTATACTACTTAGGAATTTTGCAATTAGTAGTTAAAGGAATGGCATGGGTAATGGCTAAACTTTTAGGAACAAGTGGAGCAGAGTCCCTTTCAAATACTGCAAATATTTTTGTTGGACAAACTGAAGCACCACTTCTAATTAAACCTTTTATTGAAAAAATGACTAACTCAGAAATTTTAACAATTATGGTTGGAGGAATGGCTACAATTGCAGGCGGCGTTATGGCAAGTTATATTCAAATGCTCGGTCAATCTTTTGCAGATTTGCATAAAATTTCTTTAGAACAAGCTCAATTAAAATTTGCTGTTCAATTATTAGCCGCAAGTGTTATGGCGGCACCAGCATCATTAGCCGTTTCAAAAATAATCTATCCTGAAACTGAAGAACCTGTAACAAAAGGTACATTAAAAATAAAAGTTGAAAAAAATGCTTCGAATGTAATTGAAGCTGCAGCTACTGGTGCAAGTGATGGTTTACATCTTGCATTAAATGTTGCAGGAATGTTGATTGCTTTTATTGCATTAATTGCTTTATTGAATTCTATTTTCACTGGTCTTGGTGATTTATTTGGTATTAACAATTATTTAATCCAGAATTTTGGTCAGCCACTTTCACTTCAATTAATATTTGGTTCTATTTTACGTTATTTAGCTTTTGCTATCGGTGTTCCTTGGAGCGATGCATATAACTTTGGAAGCTTAATTGGGACAAAAATAGTTTTAAATGAATTTGTTGCCTATGCAGATTTAACAAATCTAATTAAACAAGGAGTTATGAGTGAAAAAGGAATTATGATGGCAACTTATGCATTGTGCGGCTTTGCAAACTTTTCTTCAATTGCAATTCAAATTGGTGGAATTAGTCCTTTAGCTCCTTCACGTAAAAAAGATATTGCTGCACTTGGTTTAAAAGCACTTTTAGGTGGAACAATTTCAACTTTATTAACAGCAACTTTAGCAGGTATTTTAGTCCAATGATAAATATGAATTCGCAATATCGTTCAACTTATGAAGAGTTAGCAAAACAAATTCCTTTTGAACCAGAAATTTGTTTGGTTTTAGGAAGTGGACTTGGTGAATTTGCAGAAAGAGTGGAAACTGTTAAATCAATTTCTACTTCTTCATTACCTAATTATCCAAAATCAACGGTGCAAGGTCATCAAGGTTTTTTACATTTTTCAAAATATGCAAATAAAAAATTATTGATAGTTCAAGGTAGAATTCATTTTTACGAAGGTTATAGAATTTCTCAATGTGTTCTTCCAGTTTTTTTAGCTTCAAAGTTAAATTGTAAATCTATTTTATTAACTAATGCGGCTGGTGTAGTAAATACAAATTTTCAACCCGGCGATTTGATGCTTGCAACGTCTTTTAATTCTATTAACATTAAAAAGGAACTTTCAGAATTAATTGGAATAACATCAATAGAACAAAAAAATAAATTTCTTGACTTCCCTTCAAAAAAATTAAATGATATAATTCGTAAAGCAGCTCTTGAAGAAAAAATTCATTTACAAGAAGGAGTTTATTGGTATAACAAGGGACCAGCTTATGAAACAAAAGCTGAAATTCAAATGATATCAAAATTTGGTGGAGATGCAGTGGGAATGTCAACTGTTCATGAAGCTTTCTATGCTTCTTCACTTGGGTTAGATGTTGCTTCAATTTCTTGTATTACCAATTTTGCTGCAGGACTTTCACCAAATAAACTTTCTCATCAAGAAGTAATGGAAACTGCAGAAATTGTTAAAAAAGATTTTGAAAAGCTTGTTAAAAAATCTATTGAGTTAATGTAATTGAAATTAATGAAGCGGCAGAAACAATAGCCGTTTCACTTCTTAAACGATTATTTGTTAATCTTACTTTTTCAACTTTATCAAATATTTTCATTTCCTTTTCACTAAATCCACCTTCAGGACCAAAGATTAGATAATTATTAATTGCAAATTGAGAATTGCTAATTGCTAATTGAGAATTGTTAATTGTTAATTGGGCTTCGGCAGACATTTTGTGAATAGAGAATTCATTATTTAATAAATCTAGAAATTTTACACTCGATTTTTGTTCAAATAAAATTTTTCTACCTTCTAATAAAATTATTTCTGATACACTTTTTTTGTATTCAACTTTTGGTAACCAACTTCTCAAAGATTGTTTCATTGCAGATAATAAAATTTTTCCCCAGCGATTTGTTTTATCTCCTTTTGCTACCGATCTATCTGAATCATAAATAATGAAATTCGTAAAGCCAAGTTCAACTGATTTTTCCAATGCAAATTCAAGTCGATCTTGTTTTTTAATGTGTGGAATACAAAGTGTAAAATTTGAAAGATCATTAGAGAAAGAATACTTTTCTATTACTACCGCTGTTAATTCATTTTTTGAAATGCTAACAATTTTTGATTTTCCAATATTACCTTTTCCATTGGTAATAAAAATAATATCATCAACTTTATGTCTCATTACATTTATTGCATGATGAGCTTCTTCATCTTTAATAACAACTTTTTCATCAAAATAATTTTGAGAATAATATAATTCTATATCAGAAAGAATATTTGTTTGCAATTACAAATTCTCCTTTTCCATATTTATTTAATGAATACTCAAACCGAATTATTTCAAATGGTAATATTAGAAAAACCAAACCAATTCCATAGCCAGAATTAAACTTAGATAATTTCAGTTCACTAAAATTTTTGTATGTTATTCCTGAATCAAAAAATAATGATGTATAAATTCCAATTCGAGCTGAAGTTAAACTTTTTGGAATTAATGGTAAATCAAAACTCAAATTCCATTCTTTAAGAATTGGAACATCAAGTTCGTATGAAGTAAGAAAGTAATCCCTATTTTCAAAATAAATATTGTTGTAACCTCTAATTTTTTCTTCGTATCCCAAATATGAATAATCGTAGTACGGTACTTTTTCCCCAAATGTATTTCTTGTAACAAATCTTTCTTTTAATGTTAAATAAGAAAACATTTTTTGATAAAATCTAAAATCTGTTTTAGTAATATTATATGATACATCAAAAAGATTAAAACCTTTGTGAGTGAAACTCAAATAAAAATAATTTCCATCCTCTGGGTATTGTTTCAGATCCCTTGTATCATTTACAAAATAAAAAGATAAATATGGAACTCTATCTGTTGATTTATTTGAAGCCATAAAAATCTTGGCTTCATTTAATTCATTTTGAATGTTGTCAAGACCAATTGAAAGTCCAACCAAATTAAATTGATTAATTCTTTTGAACATTCCACCATTTAATTTTATTATTTTATAACTAAAGTTTTGATTTAATATTTTAGTTGCAGTCTCATTTTTATTTTTCAAATGATAAAATCCCAATCCAAGAGATAAACCAATTTTTTGATTATAATACAAAGCAGGATTAATATATTGGAACATAAAAAAAGGATCGTAGCCAAATCCAACCACTGAGTGGAAAACCTCATTACGTCCCCGAAAATTATTCCAAACTAAATCAAAACCGATTGTTAAATTCTTAATTGAATTCTTTTCAACATACCAAAAAGGAATAGGATAAATGTACCAAGTTTCTTCAACATTGATAATAATTTTAGAAACGTTTAAAGTATCTACACCAATTTCAACACGATTAAATAAACCTAAACTGAAAATTCTTTCTTTATTAAAATGAATAATTTTATTATCAATTGTATCACCAACTGCAAATGTTAATTCTCTAAGAATTATGAAATTTTCTGTGCGGTCATTTCCCTTAACTATTATTGAATCAACTTTAATTTTTTGATTTAATTTTAGTGAATCAACTTTTACTGTAGATGCGAATAAAGTTATAGAGAAAAAAATGATAAGTGAAATTATTTTTAATTGTAAGCTTTGCATAAATTGTAATAAACTGCAATGCAAATATCTTGTAAGACTGTTATACCTTTTTCTTGAACTGGTTTAACTGCATTGTCGTTTCTAATTCCTTGCTGAAGCCAAAGAGCTTTTGGATTTACTTGTATTACATCATTAACAATATCTGGGATAAATTCTGAACGTCTAAAAACATTTACAATATCTATTTTGAATGGAACACTAGTGAGATTGGGATAAACCACAATCTCACCAGATTTTGAAATTAAAGGATTTACACCAACAACATTAAATCCATTTCTTAAAAGTAAATGTGCAATATCAAAACTTGTTCTCATTGGATTATCTGACAATCCAATTACAGCAATATTTTTTGATGACATGAGTAACTCGCAAATACTTTTTAACTCATCCATTATTTTTCCTCATATTCAGAAATTGGTAAACAACTACAAACCAAATTTCTATCACCATAAGCATTATTAACTCTAGCAACGCTCGGCCAAAATTTATTTTCTTTAACACAATTAACAGGAAATGCCGCTTTAATTCTTGTATAAGAATGTTTCCAATCATCTGAAGCAATTTTTAATTCTGTATGTGGTGAATTTTTTAATACATTATCTTCTTTACTTGTATTTCCATTTTCAATTTCCTCTATTTCTTTTCTAATTGAAATCATTGCTTCAACAAATCGATCCAATTCACTTAAAGGTTCGCTTTCAGTAGGCTCAATCATTAAAGTACCTGGAACTGGAAAAGAAACAGTTGGTGCATGAAATCCATAATCCATCAATCGTTTTGCAATATCTTCAACTTCGACATTAGCAGAATATTTAAAATGACGACAATCTAAAATCATTTCATGTGCACAAAAACCATTTTTACCAGTGTAAAGTACTGGATAATATTTTTCCAATTTTGATTTCAAATAGTTGGTATTAAGAATTGCACATTTAGTTGCATATGTTAGTCCTTCTTCACCAAGCATTTTAATATAAGCATAAGAAATAAGTAAAATACTTGCACTTCCAAAAGGTGCTGATGAAACTGCTGTTATTCCCTTTTCACCGCCAACATTTAAAAATACATGATTTGGTAAAAATGGTTTTAAATGTTTCGCTACTGCTATTGGTCCAACGCCAGGTCCACCGCCTCCATGTGGTATTGCAAAAGTTTTATGCAAATTAAGATGACAAACATCTGCACCAATTTCAGCTGGACTTGTCAATCCAACTTGTGCATTCATATTTGCGCCATCCATATAAACTTGTCCACCAAATTGATGAACAATATCACAAATTTCTTTTATGCTTTCTTCAAAAACTCCATGTGTTGAAGGATATGTTACCATCAACGCTGAAAGATTATCTTTATATTGTTCAGCTTTAATTTTCAAATCATTAACATCAATATTTCCATTTTCATCGCATTTGACGACAACAACTTTATTACCAGCCATAACAGCACTTGCTGGATTTGTACCATGTGCAGAAGATGGAATCAATACTACATTTCTATGACCTTGCCCATTATTTTTATGAAATGCTCTTATCACCATCAAGCCGCTATATTCACCTTGGGCTCCTGAATTTGGTTGAAATGAAACAGCTTCAAATCCTGTTATTGCACACAAATCTTTTTCTAATTCATTAATTAAAATTTCATAACCTTTTGCTTGTTCAGATGGAACAAATGGATGTAATTCACTAAAAGCTTTCCAACTAATACCGAACATTTCACTTGAAGCATTTAACTTCATTGTACATGAACCGAGTGGTATCATAGAACTTGTTAAAGATAAATCTTTTTTCTCCAAGCTTTTAATGTAACGCAGCATTGCTGTTTCTGAATGATATGTATTAAAAACCGGATGAGTTAAAAATTCAGTTGTTCTTTTTAGTGAGACAGGGATACTTTCTTTTTGATTTGTATTTTTTACAACATTATTAAATTCAAATTTCTTTTCAAAAACTTTCGAAAAAATATCTAGTATGTCTTTTATGTCTGTTAAAGTTGTTGCTTCAGAAATCGAGATACCAATTTTAGTTTCATCAAAATATCTAAAATTGATTTCATTCTTTTCAGCTTCTTTTTTTATTCTATTTAACAAATCAGTTGAATTTACATCAATTTGTAATGTATCAAAGTAATGTTTGTTGAGTTGATTAATATTTAATGATTTAAATCCATTTTCTAAAAGTTTAGTTAAGTTATTAATTCTTTCCGCAATGTTTTTTATTCCATTTTTTCCATGATATACAGCGTACATACTTGCCATTATAGCAAGCAAAACTTGTGCAGTGCAGATATTACTTGTTGCATGTTCACGTTTAATATGTTGCTCTCTTGTTTGAAGAGCCATTCTTAAAGCTCTATTACCATTAGCATCAATTGAAATACCAATAATTCTTCCGGGAATATGCCTTTTGTAATCTTCTTTAGTTGCAAAATAAGCAGCATGAGGTCCACCATATCCCATTGGGACACCGAATCTTTGTGTCGAACCAACAACAACATCAGCACCAAATTCAGCCGGAGCCTTTAGTAATGCTAAAGACATTAAATCAGCAGCAACAATCTTTGTAATTCCTTTTTGAGAAGCTAACTCAAATAATTTGGTATAATTTTCAATCTCACCATTACAATCTGGATATTGGACAATCAAGGCAAAAACATCATCAGTTAAATTATTTTCATTAACATCAGTAATTCTTAGTTGAATACCAAAAGGTTCGCTTCTTGTTTTAAGAACATCAATCGTTTGAAGAAAAAGTTTATTTGAAACTAATAATACATTTGAATTCTTTTTATTTGATTTTCTTGTTGAGTATAACATCAACATTGCTTCGGCAGCAGCTGTTCCTTCATCAAGTAAAGATGCATTTGCAATTGGTAATCCGGTAAAATCAATTATCATTGTTTGAAAATTTAATAACGCTTCCAATCTTCCCTGTGATATTTCAGCTTGGTAAGGTGTGTATTGAGTGTACCAACCCGGATTTTCTAAAATGTTTCTTTTAATTACTCCTGGTATAATTGTTGGGTAATATCCTAGTCCAATGTACGATTTGAAAACTTTGTTTTGAGATGCAATGCTTTCGAGATTTGATAATAATTCAGCTTCTGTTAAAGGTGAATCAATTTTGAGTTTCTCTTTTAATCTAATTTGTTCAGGAACTGTTTTGTCAATTAATTCATCAAGGGAATTAACCCCAATTTCTTTACACATTTTTTTTACATCATTTTCGCTTACTCCGACATGACGGTTTACGAAAGAATCATAATTAATTTTTTCCATAAAATAAAATCCATTTGTTTATAATTAATTTTAAGTATACGAAATATAGATAAAAGCAATGAAATGATGAGAAAAGATTCACTTCTTAAATTTTTGGAGAGCCATTCGAGATGCTTCTTGTTCTGCTATTTTTTTATTTTTTCCACTACCTTCTCCATAAATTTCATCACCAATAAAAACTTGAATATTAAATTTTTTAGAATGACTTGGTCCTTCTTCGTTCACAACTTTATAATAAGGAATTGGTAATTTTTTTGCATGTGTATATTCAAGCAATTGACCTTTATAATTTTTATCAATTAAAAATTCTTTTTCAAATTCAAATGATTTTATAATTTTTTTATGGATAAACTTTTCCGCTTTTTTAATTCCTTTATCCAAATAAATAGCTGCTATTAAGGCTTCAAGTGCATCTGCCATAATAGTTTGAAAACCATCTTTTGAACCGCGTAAATATTTATCATTGAATAAAATTAATTTGTCCAAACCGAGTTCTTCAGCTGATTTTGATAGATGATATCTATTAACAATTGCGGCTCTAACTTTTGTTAAAAAGCCTTCATTTTTTTTAGGGAATTT
Organism: Stygiobacter electus; assembly: GCA_029210465.1. GTDB lineage: Bacteria > Bacteroidota > Ignavibacteria > Ignavibacteriales > Melioribacteraceae > Stygiobacter > Stygiobacter electus. Next base: position 37,396 of record JARGDL010000014.1, on the reverse strand, counting down.
TTTTAATAAAAATTTAGCAACTACCATGTTTAAAACAGAATCACCAAAAAATTCTAATCTTTCATTGGACTTTGTTAAGGTTGGATTTACTTCAAGATATGAACGATGAGTCAATGCTTTTAAATATAAATTTGGATTTGAAATTTTAAATCCAATTAGTTTTTGCAATCCAATAAAATTCTTCAGAAAGTTTTTATCTAGTCCTTCATTGAATTTTTTCTTTAAAAATAAAAATCGAATTTTTCTTTTAATGTAGCCAAACAAAACTATTCTTCAAATTTCTTAAATAAAATAGAAGCATTATGACCACCAAATCCAAAAGTATTACTGATAGCATAATTAATTTCTTTTTTAACTGCTACTTTTGGAGTATAGTTTAGATCTAAACCTTCACCTGGTTCATCTAAATTAATAGTTGGTGGTACAATAGAATTTTTAATTGCTAAAGCAGTAGCAACAGCTTCAACTGCACCAGCGGCACCAAGCAAATGTCCTGTCATTGATTTTGTAGAACTTACAGCCAACTTATAAGCATGATCACCAAAAACAGATTTAATTGCAATAGTTTCATTTAAATCATTTAATTCAGTTGAAGTACCATGAGCATTAATATAATCAACAACAGTTGGATCAACACCAGCATCTCTTAATGCTTCTTTCATTGAACGAACAGCACCTTCACCGCCTGGAGGTGGAGCTGTGATATGATAAGCATCGCCGGTTAATCCAACACCGACAATTTCTGCATAAATTTTTGCACCACGATTAAGTGCATGTTCCAATTCTTCAAGTACAACTAAACCACCACCTTCACCCATTACAAAACCATTTCTATCTTTATCAAATGGACGAGATGCTTCCATCATTCTATCATTCCATGTTGATAAAGCACGAGCAGAATTAAACCCACCAACTGACATTGGAGTAATTGGATATTCAGAGCCACCTGAAAACATAATATCAGCCGAACCTCTTTGAATAAGAATAAATGCATCTGCAATTGCGTGAGAAGAAGTAGCACATGCTGACACAGTAGAATAGTTTGGACCTTTCAATCCATACTTTATTGAAATTTGACCAGCGGCAATATCTGGGATCATCATTGGGACAAAAAATGGACTAATTCTTTTCGGTCCACCTTGCATAAACTGAGTATGTTGATCTTCGAAAGTTTGAATTCCACCAATTCCACTTCCAAAAACAACACCAGCTAATTCAAGATTAATTTTAGATAAATCCAATTGAGAATCTTCAAGAGCCATAGCAGCGGCTGCTAAAGCATAGTGAGTGTAAATATCCATGCGCTTCATTTCTTTTTTATCAATATAAATTGAAGCATCAAAGTTTTTTACCTCACAAGCAAATTTTGTTACAAAGTTAGTAGTGTCGAATTTTGTAATTGGTCCAGCTCCATTTCTTCCTGAAATTAAACCTTCCCAAAATTCTTGTACATTATTTCCTATTGGTGTTATTACTCCAATTCCAGTAATGACTACTCTTCTTTTATTCATTTGATTCTCATTTTCTTTTTTAAATTTATCTTTAAAAAATTAAAACTTGTCAGTCTAAGTAATATTTAATAATACTCAGACTGACATTAAGATAAGTTTTTATTATTGTCCTAATTTTTCTTTTAGGTATTTAATTGCATCACCGACAGTGCTAATTTTTTCAGCATCTTCATCAGGAATAGAGATATTGAAAGCAGATTCAAAACCCATTACAAGTTCAACAATATCAAGAGAATCTGCACCAAGATCATTAGTGAATGAAGCTTCAGGTTTTATTTGAGATTCTTCTACACCAAGCTTATCAATAATGATTTCTTTTACTTTTGCTTCAACGTCCATTTTTACTCCTCTTATGGTTTAACATTTAGTTTATTAGTCTTTGAAAAATTACATTACTAAACCACCATCAACAATAATCACTTGACCGGTGATATAATCAGAATCGTTACTGGATAAGAATAAAACCGCTTTAGCAACATCTTCTGGTTTACCTAATCTTTTTATTGGTACATTACTTAGTATTGCTTGCCTTTGCTGTTCATTTAATTTTTCTGTCATATCAGTTTCAATAAATCCGGGTGCAACACAATTTACATTTATATTTCTACTTGCTAATTCTTTTGCATTTGATTTTGTTAATCCAATAACACCAGCTTTTGAAGCAACATAATTTGCTTGTCCAGGATTTCCAATAATTCCAACTACAGATGAAATATTTACAATCTTACCAAATTTTTGACTTAAAAATGGTTTTAATATTGCTTTTGTATAATTAAATACGCTTTTAAGATTTGCATTAATTACAGCATCAAAATCAGTTTCACTCATTCTTAAAAGTAAATTGTCTTTAGTAATTCCAGCATTATTAACCAATATATCAATCGAGCCAAACTTTTCCAAAGTAAATTTTACAACTTCTTCCGCCTGAGTAAATGAAGTAGCATCAGCTTTAATGCCGTAAACTTTTACGTTTTCAGTAGAAAATTCTTTTTCGATTTTTTTTGCAGTTTCATCTGAACTATGATAAGTGAAAACAACATTGCAACCATTATCAACTAATTCTTTTACAATAGCTTTCCCAATTCCTCTGGTACCGCCAGTAACAATTGCTTTTTTGTTATGCAGCTTCATGATCTTTTTTCTTATTTAGTTTGAAGTATTCATTTCTGTATTCTTCTAATTCTTTAAATCCTTCTTCACCTAAAACAAATTTTAATTCGTTTTTACAAGTTTCAAAAATAGTTGAAACCTGATTTATACTTTTATTACAGTAATGCATTCTATTTAAATGTTCATCATCAATAGTTAATTTACCTTCAAAAATAACTAACGGAAATAAAATACAATAAAGTGGTTTATATTTCCACTTGTGTTCTCCATCTTCAATTGCAATTTTTTGCAAAGTACAAAAACCTTGTTTGTCAAGAAAAACACATTTGCCATTATAAACTTCGGTACCAACAGCTATTCCTGACGGAAAATCTGAATCTTCTTGTTCTTCTTCAAACCAATCTTCTACATTTTTAGTTTGAGAATCATCCATTGACTTTATTATTCTATCTTTTACAGAAAGTATTTTTTCATATTCAGATTTATCTGTATAAACTCCGTAGTAACAACATTCACCTGAGCAAATACAAACATCACATGCTTTGACAAATTTTTGCGTAAAAATTATTGGATCGATAATTAATCCATTAATAATTTTTTGATTTTCTTGATTCATAAGTATTTTTCTACGTCAGTGTATTTATCAATTCCAAATACTTTTACATCTGGATTAATTCTTTTTACTAAACCTTGTAAAACTTTACCTGGACCTATTTCATAAAATTCATCTACACCATCGTTAATCATATTTTGAATAGTTTCTTCCCAAAGTACAGGTTTAGTTAATTGCTGATCTAACAATTTAATTATTTCATCTTTAGATTGAACTGGTTTAGCAGTAACATTTGCATAAACTGGATACTTAGCATCGTAAATATTTGTCTTATCTAATTCTTGTTTTAATCTTTCTCTTGCACTTTCCATTAAAGGAGAATGAAAAGCTCCACTAACAACTAATTCTTTAACAAGTTTAGCACCTTTTTCTTTAGCCAAAATCATAGCGGTTTTAACACCTTCAACTGAACCTGAAATTACAATTTGTCCAGGTGAATTAAAGTTAGCACATTGGACAACACCTTCTTTAGAAGCTACTTCACAGACTTCTTTCACAATATCTGGTTCAAGTCCAACAACTGCCGCCATTGTACCTTTCCACTCAATTCCAGCTTGTAACATTGCCTCTCCGCGAACGCGGACTAATTTAACTGCATCATAAAATTGAATTGCCTTTGAAGCAACTAATGCAGAATATTCACCTAATGAATGACCAGCCGTCATATCGAAATCTAATGTTCTGATAATACTTGCTAAAATCACACTGTGCAAAAAAATTGCTGGTTGAGTAATATCTGTTTGTTTTAGTGATTCCTCAGGACCATTAAACATTATATGAGAAATTTTAACTCCAATAGTTTCTTCGGCAGTTAAAATCATTTCCTTTGCTTCAACTGAATTTTCAAACAAGTCCTTTGCCATGCCAATATATTGAGAACCTTGACCTGGAAAGATAAATGCTCGTTTACCCATTAATCCATACTCCAACGAAGATAGATTGAACCCCAAGTAAAACCAGCACCAAAAGCGGATAAAATTAAATTATCACCCTTTTTTAACTTACCATCTCTGTAATATTCAGTTAAACAGGAAGGAATTGTAGCTGAAGTTGTATTTCCATATTTATGAATGTTAATCATAACTTTATCTTTTGATATTCCCATTCGTTCAGCAGTTGCATCAATAATTCTTAGATTAGCTTGATGAGGAACTAAATAAGCAACATCTTCAGATTTTAAACCATTCCTTTGCATAATTTCATAAGAAACATCTGCCATACCTTTAACAGCAACTTTGAAAACAGCTTTCCCATCTTGATAAATATAATGCCATTTTTTATCAACAGTTTCGTGAGTAGCTGGATTTAAACTTCCACCGGCTTTCATATAAAGAGCATCTTTTCCACTACCATCAATAAAAAGCATTTCGTCAATGATTCCATATTCTAAAGATTCAGCTGGCTCAAGAAGCACAGCAGAAGCAGCATCACCAAACAGAATACAAGTATTTCTATCTGTGTAATCAGTTATTGAGCTCATTTTATCAGCACCAACAACAAGGACTTTGTTATATGAACCACTTTCAATAAGACTTGCACCAGTTTTTAGTGCAAATAAAAATCCAGAGCATGCTGCGGAAAGATCAAATCCCCAAGCATTTTTAGCACCAATTTTTTCTTGAACCAAACACGCTGTCGAAGGGAAAAACATATCTGGAGTAACAGTTGGAATAATTATTACTTCAATATCTTCAGGTTTAACATTTGAATTTTTGAAAAGATCTTCACAAGCACGAGCGGCTAAATCGCTTGTTGCACCATCTTCTAAAATTCTTCTTTCTTTAATTCCAGTTCTTGAAACTATCCATTCATCATTTGTATCAACAATTTGTTCGAAATATTTATTATCTAAAACTTTTGGGGGAACATACATCCCTACAGCGGTAATAGTTGCATTTCTTAGTTTATTTTTTTTCTGCATAATTCTTTAATGAATCCTCAAATTTTGAAAGTAAATTTTTATTATACATTTCTTTAGCTCTTAAAATCATATTTTTAATTGCCAAAGGTGAACTTGAACCGTGACCAATTATAGTTATACCATTAATACCTAAAAGTGGAACACCACCATAAAGATCCGGATTAAGGGGACTTAATGCTTTTTTAAGTGTGTTTTTAAAAAGACCGATTTTAATTTTTTCAAAAATATTTTTATCAGCATGTTGCTTCAATAAATGTTTCATAAATCCCGGGACGCTTTCACCGAATTTCAAAAGTATATTTCCGACGAAACCATCGCAAAGAATGATGTTACATTTACCATTTAGAATATCACGCCCTTCTACATTTCCAATAAAATTCAAATTAGAATTTCTGAGTAATTGAGCTGTTTCTTTAACTAATTTATTTCCTTTTTCATCTTCTTCTCCAACGCTTAAAAGTGCAATCGAAGGATTTTCAATATTGTAGAGTTCTTTAACAAAAATATTAGCAAGAATTGCATATCCAAATAGATGATTTGGTTTAACATCTACAAAAGCACCTACATCGAAAACAAAGGTTGCATTATTTTTACTTGGGAAAAAACTTCCAATTGTCGGTCGTTCAACATTTGGCAATCTTCCCATTAATAAAGTAGAAACCGCTGCAACAGCACCAGTATTTCCTGCTGATACAAATGCATCAGCTTTGTTTTCTTTAACTAATTTAGCTGAAACAACAATAGATGAATTAGGTTTATTTTTAATTGCATCTATTGGTTTATCATGCATATTAATTATTTCAGGTGCATGATAAATTATATTTTCATCTATAGAAAGATTTTCATCTTTTGCAGTTTGTAAAATTTTATCTTTGTTTCCAACAAGGATTAATTCAAAATCATTTGATTCTTTAAGAGCATTTAATGAACCAATGATTTCATGCTTAGGGGCAAAATCGCCCCCTAAAGCATCAACTGCAATTCTGCATTTTTTTGTATTTGAATCGTTCATCTAAAAAATATTATTGTTCTGGAACGAACATTGATTTGCCTGCGTAATAACCACAATTTGGACAAGCTCTATGGCTTAATTTAATTTCACCACAATTTGAACAGCGAGCTAAGGTTGGTGCAGTTGCTTTATAATGTGTTCTGCGCTTATCTCTTCTCGTTTTTGACATTTTACGTTTCGGATTTGGCATTTTCTAACCTATTTTTTGTTGTTAAATTTTTCTTTTAATATTTGTAAAGGTGCCCAAATATCATTCGTTTCTTCTTTATCACAAGTACATGTTTCGTAATTAAGATTTTTACCACATTTTGGACATAATCCTCTGCAGTCATCTTTGCATAATTTTTTCAATGGAATTGATAATTCGGAATATTCAAAAACATCTTCACTAATATCAATTTTATCATTTTCTGTTGTTAGGAATTTTAAATTATAATCATCAGTTTTTTGATTGCTTTTTGCAAATAAATAACTTAATACAAAATGATTCGTAAACTCTCTATCTACTTTTTCAGTACAACGATCACATTCAATATGAGCATGAATCGTTAAATCGCAATCAAGTATAATTTGATGAATACTTTTATCCATTTTTATTTTAACATCAGCATTTCCAAAGAACGAATCATCTAAACCAAGTTTCTGAGTAGGTTCACTTAGAATTAATTCATGAACGCCGTCAGAATAATTTGTATATTTAATAAACATTTCAAAACGATGAAAAAATTGGGTCAAAATATATGTAGCTCAAGTCTTATAATCAAGAATTTACTTATTTTTGAAAAAAACGAATTTCATCTATGATTTTAATTTATTCATCTGTTGCAGCAATTATTCCTATGTTGATTTATCTTTTTTTCATTTGGAAAATGGATAAATATGAACCTGAACCAATAAAATTTGTTTTAATTCATTTTCTTTGGGGAGCTTTTGGGGCTATTTTTTTTGGTATTTTAGGTTCATCTTTACTTGGTATGTTTTCAGATATTCTATTCAATATACCAAACGAAAATTTAGAGAACTCTAATATTACATCAATTCTTTTTGCCCCAATAAGTGAAGAATTTGCTAAAGCTGTATTTTTGATTTTCTCAAGCAGGTCAAAAAAATTTGATAATGCAACTGATGGAATTGTTTATGGAGCTGCAATTGGTTTAGGTTTTGGAATGACAGAAAATTTCCTTTATTTCATTTCCTATACTGAAAATTTAACATCATGGATATACTTAGTGATAATTCGTTCATTATTCTCTGCGGTTATGCATGCAATTTCAACTGGAATTTTTGGTGCTATATTAGGTTTAACTAAATATTGGTTAGATATTTTTCGCTTGCCTATTATTTTAATTGCACTCACCTTTTCAATGTTAATTCATTCTTTCTGGAATTTTAGTGTTTCGAACAATCAAACTTATTTATTTGGTTTATTAACCATGATTTTGTTAATCTCTATTTTCATACAAACTTTAAAACTAGCAGTAAAAAATGATAAGAAATTAATATTAAAGGAAATTGATGATGAAATTCAAAATAATTTCTTACCCGAACAAGCAAAAATGTTTTTTATAAATAAAATTGATATTGATAGAACTCATAACAACAGAAAAATTTTAAATATGCTTGTGAGTTTAGCTTTTTCTAAAATCAAATTTAAAAAGTCAAAAGGAAATTTGAAGGAATATTATTACAACGAAATTTTGTATTATAGAAATGCATTAAAAAACTTTTTCGAAATTATTTAGTGATTTTATGGCAATTGGAATTTTTGGTGGTTCTTTTGATCCAATTCATATTGGACATTTAATAACAACTTTACATGTAAAAGAAAAAAGAAATCTTGAAAAAATATTTTTTGTCCCAAGTTTTATTTCCCCACTTAAACAAAATCAAACAACAATAGATGAATTTCATAGATTGAAAATGGTTGAATTAGCCATCGAAAATATAGATGGCTTTTTAGTTTCAGATTATGAACTAAAGCAAAAAAAAATTTCATACACAATTGATACAATTAATGAATTCAAAAAATATTATGATAAAATTGAGTTAATCATCGGTTACGATAATTACCTTGTGTTTGACAAATGGCATAAACCTAATGAAATATTAAATAAAGTAAAAGTAGTTGTTATGAAAAGACAAAATGAATTTTCTGATGACATTAATAATTTATATAGAGATAAAATGATTTTTGTTGACACTCCAACAATAGAAATATCCTCAACGGAAATTCGAAATAGAATTAAACAAAACTTAAGTATTGATTTTTTTCTACCTGAAAAGGTAAAAGAATATATTCTTAAAAATGGATTATATAGATGAAAAACCTTCTAGAAATTTCAGAAAAAATATTTGAAAAAGATAAACGATTTATTTCAAGAGCAATATCAATTGTTGAATCTGATGAAAACAATTCAATTGAACTATTAAAATTAATTCATAAAAAAACTGGTAAAGCATATCGTATTGGAATTACAGGACCACCTGGGGCTGGAAAATCTACTTTAACTAATCAATTAACTAAACATTTAATTAAACAAAATAAATCGGTTGGAATTATTGCTGTTGATCCAACCAGTCCATTTACAGGTGGTGCATTACTTGGCGATAGAGTTCGTATGAATGAAATTGGTACAAATCCAAACGTATTTATTAGAAGCATGGCAACTCGAGGTAGCCTTGGTGGATTAAGCAAAAAAACTATCGATGCTTCTGATGTTTTAGATGCTGCTGGTTTCGACTATATTATTTTTGAAACTGTTGGTGTTGGTCAGTCTGAACTTGACATTGTTAACACAGCAGATACAACAATTGTAGTATTAGTGCCTGAATCTGGGGATTCAATTCAGGCAATGAAAGCTGGCCTAATGGAAATTGCTGATTTCTTCGTTCTCAATAAAAGTGATCGACCCGGATCTGATAGCGCTTTAATGGCTTTAAGAACAATTTTAATGTTGAAAGATCATAATGTTGATGATTGGCTGCCAAATATTATAAAAGCTGTAGCTTCAGAAAATATTGGAATTAATGAAATATTAAGTGAAATTGAAAAACATAAAAACTATTTGATTGAAAAAAATTTATTACAAAAGAAAAGAGCTAATCAATTAAAAATTAGAATTAAAGAAATAGTTGAATCTTTTTTAAGAAAAGATTTTTGGCATGAAGAAAATATTATTGAATTAAATAAATATTTATCAAATTTTAATGAAAGAATTTACTCCCCTTATGATATAGCTGAAAAATTAATTCATAATTTTAAAACAAAATTAAAAGAGTAAATATGAATAGTTTAATTGAATCTAATTTTTTAATTGATCTCAATGATGATCAAATAGCTATTAAAAATACTATAAAAGATTTTGCTTCAAAAAATATTAAACCATTTGTAATGGATTGGGATGAATCACAAAAATTTCCGATGGAAATTATGAAGCAGCTTGGTGAACTTGGATTTATGGGTATTCTTGTCCCAGAAGAATTTGGTGGTGCGGGTTTAGGTTATATTGAGTATGCTATAATCATTGAAGAACTCGCGAAGGTTGATCCATCCGTTGCACTTTCTGTTGCAGCACATAATGGACTTTGTACAAATCACATTAATCTTTTCGGCAATGAAGAACAAAAGAGAAAATATCTTCCTGATTTAGCAAGCGGAAAAAAAATCGGTGCCTGGGGACTAACGGAAGCTGCATCAGGAAGTGATGCTGCCGGATTAAAAAGCTATGCAGTAAAAGATGGTGACTTCTGGATTTTGAATGGCAGCAAACAATTCACTACGCACGGTACTGTTGGTGAGACTTATGTTGTAATGGCAATAACAAATAAAGATGCTGGTAAAAAAGGTATTTCAGCTTTCATACTTGAAAAGGGTTTTGAAGGTTTGATCATTGGAAAGAAAGAAAACAAACTTGGTATGCGTGCAAGCGATACAACTCAGCTTGCATTTGAAAATTGTAAAGTACCAAAAGAAAATTTACTCGGTCAGGAAGGAATGGGATTTATCAATTCAATGCAGATTCTTGAAGGAGGCAGAATATCAATTGCTGCACTTAGTGTCGGACTCGCTCAGGCTTGTCTTGATTCTTCTCTTAAGTACACTTCAGAGAGAAAACAATTCGGAAAATTTTTATCAGAATTTCAGGCAACACAATTTAAGCTTGCAGAAATGCACACAAATATCGAAGCAGCCAGAATGCTTACTTATCGTGCGGCTTGGATGAAGGACAATGGAATTCCAAATACCAAGGAAGCTGCAGAAGCAAAATTATTTGCAAGTGAGATTGCTGAGAAAGCTGCGAGTGAAGCAGTGCAAATGTTTGGTGGTTATGGATACATCAAAGAATATCCGGTTGAAAAATTTTATCGTGATGTAAAACTTTTAACCATCGGTGAAGGAACATCGGAGATTCAAAGAATAGTAATTGCAAAAGATTTACTAAAAGATTAAAACCACAGATATCACAGATTAAACACAGATTCATCTGAGAAAATCTGTGTAAATCTGTGGTTAAATAATTATGGACAAGTTGAATAAAATAAGTTATGATATAATTGGATGTGCATATAAAGTACATTCAAGGTTAGGACCCGGTTTACTCGAATCTACTTATCAGATTTGCCTTGAATATGAGCTTAAAAAGTTGGGTTATGCTGTTGAAACAGAGAAGGCATTACCAGTTGTCTACGATGAGATAAAACTTGATACCGGATATCGAATTGATTTGATTGTGAACAAGAGTGTTATTGTTGAACTGAAATCTGTAGAGGCAATAAATGATGTTCATATAGCTCAGATTCTAACTTATTTAAAATTATCCAATACTAAACTTGGTCTGTTGATCAATTTTAATGTGAAAGATCTTAAACAAGGAATTAAAAGATTTGTGATTTAAGAATATTAAAACCACAGATATCACAGATTCATCTGAGAAAATCTGTGTAAATCTGTGGTTAAAAAAACGAGTACATTATGAAAATTATAGGAACAGAAATAAAAGCCAATGAAATTTCTCTTAAAAGAGAAGATTATCAAAAAGAACTGCTGAGAAAAATCGAAGGCATAAAAGAAAAAGTTCGTGAAGGTGGTGGAAAGAAAGCGATTGAAAAACATAAAGCCAAAGGTAAACTTACTGCTCGGGAAAGAATTGCAAAGCTTATTGATAATCCAAACGAATTTTATGAACTAAGCACTCTTGCTGCCTTTGGTATGTACGAAGAATTTGGCGGAGCTCCATCATCAGGAACAGTTTATGGAATCGGAAAAATTCATAACAGACTTTGTGTAATTGTAGCTAATGATGCCACAGTTAAAGCAGGTGCGTGGTTTCCGATAACCGCAAAGAAAAATCTTCGCGCTCAGGAAATTGCAATGGAAAACCGATTACCAATTATTTATCTTGTCGACAGCGCCGGCGTTTTTCTCCCCTTGCAGGATGAAATCTTTCCTGATAAAGAACACTTTGGAAGAATATTCCGTAACAATGCTAAAATGTCTTCAATGGGAATTCCTCAGATTGCTGCCATAATGGGACCTTGTGTTGCTGGCGGTGCTTACCTTCCTATTATGTCAGATGAAGCTTTAATCGTTGAAGGAGAAGGTTCAGTTTTTCTTGCCGGAGCTCATCTTGTAAAAGCAGCTATCGGTGAAGTGATTGACAATGAATCTCTCGGCGGAGCGAGAGTTCAGTCAAACATTTCCGGTGTTACAGATTACATTATGAAAAATGATGAAGAATGTATTGAACAAATAAGAAATTTAGTTTCAAAGTTTGGTGATTTTCCAAAAGCAGGATTTAACAGAATTCAAGCCACCCCACCCAAGTTCGATCCAAAAGAAATTTATTCACTTCTTCCGGAAGATACTATTAAACCTTATGATATGTATGAACTGATTGCTAGAATAGTTGATAACTCAGAGATTGATGAATACAAAGCAGGATATGGTAAAACTGTTATAACCGCTTATGCAAGAATTGATGGCTGGGCAGTTGGAATTGTTGCCAATCAAAGAAGTATAGTTAAAACAGAAAAAGGCGAAATGCAGATTGGCGGAGTTATTTATTCTGATTCTGCTGATAAAGCAACTCGATTTATAATGAACTGCAACCAGAAAAAAATCCCTTTATTGTTTTTACAGGATGTAACAGGATTTATGGTTGGCAGCAAAGCTGAACACGGTGGAATAATCAAAGATGGTGCAAAGATGGTAAATGCTGTTGCAAATTCTGTTGTTCCAAAAATTACAATCATAGTTGGAAACAGTTTTGGTGCAGGTAATTATGCAATGTGCGGTAAAGCTTATGATCCGCGATTCATATTTGCATATCCAAATGCAAAAATTTCTGTGATGGGTGGAAATCAGGCAAGTAGTGTTTTGCTTGATATAAAACTTAAGCAGGAAGAAAAAAGTGGACATAAATTCAGTGAAGAAGAAAAACAAAAGCTCCTGAATGACATTTTAAAATCATACGATGAAAAAAGTAATCCTGTTTATGCATCAGCGAGATTATGGATTGATGAAATAATTGATCCTGCAAAAACCCGCGATTGGATTTCAATCTGTCTTGAAGTTGCAAATCAAAATCCGGAAATACCAAAGTTTAATCCGGGAGTAATACAAGTCTGAATTTGAAAAAGCTAATTTTATTTTTATTTATATCAATTTATTCACAAAATCTCTTTCCTCAAACTAAAGAAGAAATAAATTTTTACAGTGGATTATTTTATTTATCACGTTACATAGTATCTGATGAATTCAAAAACATCAAAAATGATTTAGAAAAAGTAGATTCATTGTTTTCAAAAAGTAAAACATTTTTTAATGATGATATTTCTGAAGCACTTTTGTGTTTAACTTTTACTTGTTTGCCTTTTGATAAAATAGAATTAAAGATTTTTTCAAGAATAATAAATATTCCACTTCCCTCACCGCCGAAAAAGATATTTGAATCACGATTAAAGAATTTACCATCAAAATTATTTTTTGATTCACCACATAATGATTTTGGAGACAAGGACAAACTTTCACACTTTTTCGGGAATGCGTTTTTAAGATATAATTTTTCACCTTTCAACATTTCAAAATTTATGGGTATTTTTGTTGAGCTTACAGAAGAAAATTTTTTTGCTAATGGTGGTTATAATTATAGAGATTTAATTGCAAACAATATCGGTGAAATTTTTGCTGAAATGTTACTGAAAAACAAAAATTCAAAACCATCAAAAGCATTTTTAATTTATCAACTTTTATTTTTTAGAGATAGAATATGAAATCAGTTTTAATTATTGATGACGAATATGATATTTGCCAAAGCATAAAAATGATTTTAGAATATGAAGATTATTATGTTGAATATACTACTGATCCGGTAGATGGTCTTTCTAAAATTGAATATGGAGATTATTCTATTTTACTTCTTGATATAAGTATGCCTCATAAAAATGGTTTTGAAATTTTGAACTTTATCAAAGAAAAAGAAATTGACATAAAAACTATAATTATTTCAGCACACAGCAATATTGAAAATGCAGTTAAAGCAACAAAACTTGGTGCTTTTGATTTCCTTGAAAAACCAATAGACAGAGATAAATTAATTATTGCAGTAAGAAATGCTGCGAATCAAATTTCACTTCAAAAAGAAAATAAAAAACTTAAAACAGAGTTATTAACTACTAATAAAATTATTGGCAATAGCAGAGCAATCCAAAATATTTTAGAAACAATTACAAAAGTCGCAAAAACAGATGCAAGAATTTTAATAACTGGGGAAAATGGGACAGGAAAAGAATTAGTTGCACAAGAAATTCATCGACAAAGTTTGCGTTCCAAAAAAGAATTAGTTGAAGTAAATTGCGCAGCAATTCCACATGAATTAATTGAATCTGAATTATTTGGACATGAAAAAGGTTCTTTTACTGGGGCAATAAAACAACGTATAGGGAAATTTGAACTTGCCGATGGTGGTAATCTTTTTCTTGATGAAATTGGTGATATGAGTTTGCAAGCTCAGGCAAAAGTTTTACGAGCTATAGAAGAAAATAAAATAGAAAGAGTCGGTGGTTCTCAAAAGATTGATATTGATGTAAGAATAATTTCTGCAACTAATAAAGATCTTCAAAACGAAATTACTAAAGGTAATTTTCGTGAAGATTTATTTCATCGTTTAAATGTTATTCCTATTCATATACCACCTCTTCGCGAAAGAAAAGACGATATACCTTTATTAGTAGATCATTTTACAAAATTAATTTGTAATAAAAATAAATTTCCATTGAAAACTTTTACTAGTAATGCAATTAAAACATTACAAAATTTTTCTTGGAAAGGTAATGTTCGTGAATTAAGAAATGTAATTGAAAGAATAGTAATAATGTCATCATCAAATGAAATAACCGATAAAGATGTAAATTATTTTTATTCATCTTCTAATTCAATTACAGATGATTTATTTGACATAAAAAATAGTTTTCAAGACTTTAAAGAAAAAGCTGAAAAAGCTTTTATAATTAAACAGCTAAATGCAAATAATTGGAACATGAGTAAAACTGCTGAAATCCTTGGCATTCAAAGAAGTCACTTATACAACAAATTAAAAAAATATAAAATAGAAAAGGAATAATTATGGCTGAAACAATATTTGCTAAAATTATTCGGAAAGAAATTCCTGCTGATATCGTTTTTGAAAATGAAACAGTTCTTGCTTTCAAAGATATTAATCCACAAGCACCTGTGCATGTACTTATAATTCCCAAGATTACTGAGATTGAATCTGCAAAAGATTTATCTACAGAAAAGCATTCAAAATTACTTGGTGAACTATTTAATGCAGCAAATGAAATTGCTAAAAAATTAGGTGTATTTGAAAGTGGATTTAGACTTGTAATTAATTCAGGGAAAGATTCAGGACAGGAAGTTCCGCATCTTCATATTCATTTACTTGGTGGAAGAAAATTAACATGGCCGCCAGGTTGAGAAATGTATAATGTATAATTTATAATTTATAATATATAATTTATAGTGGAAGATATTTTAGATATTATTCTAATAGAAAATTTTATAAGTTAATCAACGAAACTTTACATTATACATTTTACATTATAAATTATTTTTAATCGCTTTATCTGCAATATCTTTTCTGTATTGCATTCCATCAAATTGAATTTTTGATATAGCATTATAAGCTGTTTCTTTACAAAGTTTTAAATCATTTTTCTTAATCGTTGCAACTATACCCAAAACACGACCACCATCTGTTATCAACTTTTCATCTTTAATTTTTGTACCAGCGTGTATAACATTAATATTGTCTAATTTTTCAGCATCTTCAATTCCAAAAATTTCAATTCCTTTTTTAACTTTATCAGGATAACCATTAGAAGCAATTACAACACAAACTGATGATTTATTTTCAGCTACTGAAATTGCATCTTTATTTATTTTTCCATTTGCGGATGAATTTAACAATTCTAAAAAATCCCCTTCTAATAAAGGCAACACAACTTGTGTTTCAGGATCACCAAAACGACAATTAAATTCAACTACTTTTGGTCCTTCACTTGTCATCATTAATCCACAATAAAGGCAACCAACAAATTTTGAATTCTTATCTGAGAGTGCTTTTAATGTTGGTTTGACAATTTTCTCTGCAATAAAATCATAATCACTTTCATTTACAAAAGGTGTTGGCGCATATGCTCCCATTCCACCTGTATTTTTCCCCGTATCACCATCATGAATTCTTTTATGATCTTGTGCAGCAGGAAGTAAAACGAAATCATCACCATCTGTAATTGCAAAAACAGAAGCTTCTTGACCACTCATAAATTCTTCTATTACAATTTTTTCTCCAGCTTTTCCAAAAGATAGATTTACAAAACATTCTTTCACTGCTTCTTTTGCATCTTCATAAGTTTCAGGTATTATTACTCCTTTTCCAGAAGCAATACCATCTGCTTTAATAACAATAGGATAACTAACTTTTTTCAAATATGTTAAAGCGTCATCATAATTATCTTTATTAAATACTTTAAAGTTCGCTGTAGGGATATTGTATTCCATCATTAATTTTTTTGCAAAGGATTTTTCTCCTTCAATTCTTGCAGCTGATTTAGTTGGACCAAATACTTTTATTCCTTTTTTTAATAATTCATCAGCTAAACCTAATGTTAATGGCTTTTCTGGACCAATTATAACTAAATCAATATTTTGCTCCGTACAAAATTTAACTATCCCTTCGACATCATCACTTTTCAATGAAATATTTTTTGCAATTTTTTGCGTACCTGGATTTCCAGGAATTACATATAATTCAGTTAATAATTTACTTTCAAAAATTTTTAGTGCAAGTGAATGTTCTCTTCCTCCACCACCTATAATTGCAACTTTCATTCTGTCCTCAAATAAAATTGAAATGCTGTTACTAATTGTTCAGTCAATTTTTCTCTATTATGTTTTTCAATAAATTCTTCATTAGCAACAGGTAAATTATTATTTACATACAAGTTGTAAATTTCTTTTATAGCATTTTTTATTTCATCAATATAATCTGGATTTGTAATAAATGATGCACCATATTCTTTCAAAGCTTGTTTAGCTGCACCTTCTGGAACACATCCTAAAATTGGTTTACGAGCACCAAAATATTCAAATAATTTGCTCGTAGAAATTGTTTCAGCATTTTTAATGTTACCAATCATCATCCACAATACATCACTACCATTTAATCTTTTAATTACTTCATCATGCTCCAAATATCCATATTCGATAACATAAGAATTTAATCCGAGTTCATTAATAAGATTCTTATTTTCTTTTCTTAAATGTCCAATAAATTCAAGCTCAATATTATTTGCTATTTCAGGATTTTCAATTGTTAGTTCTTTAAATGCTCTTAAAAAATATTCTGGAGTAATATTTTCATAAAAAATTCCAGAGTATGTTAACTTCATTTTTGAATTTAGTTTTTTATATGGTTCATTTTTGTCAAAATCTTCTTGATCAAATCCATGAGGAATAATAATTACATCATCATATTTTAGGAAAGGATATGTCAATAAAATTTTTTCTTTAATCTTACGATTAATAGCGATAACTTTTTCAGTTTCTTTTAATGCATTGTATTCTAACTTTTTGTGTTTGTACTTATGATAAGGTGTAATATAAAATGCAAAGTGATTTTCATACCATAAATCTCTGTAATCTACAAATAAAGGTAACCCAAATTCCTTTTTTAATTTTGCAGCCATCACAAATTGCGAATAAGGAGGAACTGAAACAAAAATCATATCAAATTTTTCTTTTGATAATTTTTCTTTAGCAACTTGATATGCTTTTTTTGACCATGAATTTTTATTATCAGGGATAAAAAATGTTTTACTAAGTCGTGAAAGGAATTTCCTTATTAATTCTTTTGGCATACTTACGGTATTATATTTTGCACCAAGAATAGAATTAATATCAAAAGCATCTGTGCGTATAATTTCAACCCCAGCTTCTTCAGCTTCTTTAAGTAAAGAAAGGTCATGAGCAAAATAAGCAACATTACCAGCAGTAATAACTGTTGGTTGCCAATTAAATTTATGCATGTATTTTGTGAACTTTAGAACACGTTGTACACCACTAAGACCCATTGGTGGGTAATAATATGCAATAACTAAAACTTTGTACATATAAATTATAATTTATGAGAAATTTGATAATTTGGAGCTTCTTCAGTTATTAAAATATCATGTGGATGACTTTCACGTAAACCCGCATTTGATATTTTAACAAATTTAGTTGTTGTTTGAAATTCATAAATATTTTTTGAACCACAATATCCCATTGCTGCGCGTAAGCCACCAATAAATTGATAAATTGTATCAGCTAATAAACCTTTATACGGAACTCTTCCTTCAATCCCTTCTGGAACTAATTTTTTAATATCTTCTTCAACATCTTGGAAATAACGATCACTACTTCCCTGTTTCATTGCACCTAATGAACCCATTCCACGGTAAACTTTAAAACTTCTTCCTTCAAATAAAACTTTTTCACCTGGAGATTCTTCACAACCAGCTAACATACCACCCATCATTACAGTATCTGCACCAGCGGCAATAGCTTTTGCGGCATCACCAGTTTGTTTCACTCCGCCATCAGATATAACAGGAATTTTTCCTTTTAATGCTTGAGCAACTTCCAGTACTGCACTGATTTGTGGAACACCAACACCAGCTACTACTCTTGTTGTGCAAATTGAACCTGCGCCTATACCAACTTTTACAGAATTTACACCAGCTTTGTATAATTCAATAGCAGCTTCTTTTGTTACAATATTTCCAGCTATTAGTTGTAAATGAGGAAATTTTTTCCGAATGATTTTGATAGTTTTAATAACACCTTCTGAGTGACCATGAGCCGTATCAATTGTAATTACATCAACATTAGCATTAATTAATGCTTCTACTCTTTCAATTGTATCTTTTGAAACTCCAACTGCGGCACCAACTCTCAATCTTCCTAAATCATCTTTAGATGCATTTGGGAATTTTTTCTTCTTTAAAATATCCTTGTATGTTATTAATCCTTTAATAATTCCTTTTTTATCTACAACTGGTAATTTTTCAATTCGATGTTTATGAAGAATTTTCTGTGCTTCGTCTAAAGTTGTACCTAAAGGAGCTGTAATTAAATTTTCTTTTGTCATTAATTCATAAACTGGTAAATCTTTGTTAACTTCAAAACGTAAATCTCTATTTGTAAGAATGCCAACTAATTTATTTTTTTCATCAACAACTGGAATTCCGGAGATATGATATTTTGACATTAATTCTTCAGCTTGACGAATAGTTTTTTCAGGAGTAAGAGTAATTGGATTAACAATCATTCCACTTTCAGATCTTTTAACTTTATCAACTTCTTCAGCTTGTTTTTCAATTGACATATTTTTATGAATGAACCCAATTCCCCCTTGAGCAGCCATTGCAATTGCCATTTGAGATTCTGTTACAGTATCCATTGCCGCAGAAATGAAAGGAATATTCAATGTTATTTCATTGGTCAACTTTGTTGTAATATCAACTTCTTTTGGAAGTACAGCTGATTTTGATGGAACAAGTAAAATATCATCAAATGTAATTCCTTCAAAGCTTATTTTTTCTTTCATCATATCTCCAGTTAATTTTAATTGTCGTATGCAGGAAATCCAGTAATATCTTCACCAATAATTAAGGTGTGCATTTCATGAGTACCTTCATAAGTTTTAACTGATTCAAGATTATTCATATGACGCATTATAGGATATTCATTAAGAATTCCATTTGCACCAAGGATTTCCCTAGCTACACGAGCTATGTCTAAAGCTTTCTCACAATTATTTCTTTTAGCCATTGAAATATGTGTAAACTTTGCTTGGTTTTTATCTTTCAATCTTCCAAGTTGTAAATTGAGAAGTTGAGCTTTAGTAATTTCAGTAATCATATAAACTAATTTTTCTTGAGTTATTTGATACGCAGCAATTGGTTTACTGAATTGTTTGCGGGATTTTGCATATTCTAAAGCCGTGTCGTAACATGCCATCATAGAACCAACAACTCCCCAAGCAATTCCATATCTTGCTTGTGAAAGACACATTAATGCAGATTTTAAACCACGTGAATTTGGCAATAAATTTTCTTCGGGAATAAATACATCTTGGAAAACTAGTTCTGAAGTTACAGAAGCTTTTAATGAATGTTTACCTTTCATTTCGGGTGCTTCAAAACCTTTTGTTCCTTTTTCAACCAAGAAACCATGAACAACACCATCAAGTTTTGCCCACACAACAGCAACATCTGCAATAGTTCCATTTGTTATCCACATTTTAGCACCGTTTAACAAATAACCACCATCAACTTTTTCAGCATGTGTAACCATTCCACCAGGATTTGAACCGTAGTCTGGTTCAGTCAAACCAAAGCAACCAATTTTTTCACCAGTTGCTAACTTTGGCAGCCAATAATTTTTTTGTTCTTCATTTCCAAAAGTATAAATTGGATACATAACTAAAGCACTTTGGACAGAAGCAAAACTACGCAACCCGCTATCACCTCTTTCGAGTTCTTGCATTGCTAATCCATAGGCAACGTTGTTCATTTCTGCACAACCATATTTTTGAGGAAGAGTAATTCCGAATAAGCCCATTTCACCTAATTTGGGAATCAAATGGAAAGGAAATTTTTCATCATGATAATATTTTTCAATAATTGGTATCACTTCAGAGTTCACAAAATCACTTACAGTATCACGAACCATTTTCTCTTCTTCACTGAGTAAGCTTTCAATATTGTAATAATCAATTTTGTTAATTAGCGTCATGTTTTACCTAAAATTTGTGTATTCAAAAATAAATAAGGTTGGTGATTCAAAAAAATTAATCTTCTTGTTCTAAGTCAAAGTCTTTGAGTGAATTAAATATTAATTCGTAATCATATCCTTTGGATAAAAGATAAGAAATAATTTTTGATTTAATTTTTCTTTTATCGGTTTCTTTATTTTTAATCTGGTCTAGCTTCTTTTTAATTAATTCAAGTATATTTTTTTGATAATTATTCTCATCAATTTGTGAAATAATTTTGTCAATAATTGATTTATCAATTCCTTTACTTCTTAATTCATTTTCAATTTTATGAATTCCAGCTTTTCCCTTTTTTAATTTTTCTTTTACATACTGAAAAGTAAATTCTTCATCGTTCAAATATTTTTTTTGTTTTAATTCAGTCAATACTTTTTCAATTGTTTCTTTGCTAAAGTTTTTTTTAATCAGTTTTAATTTAAGTTCACCAGTTGAATGAAGTCTTCTGGATAAAAATCTAAATGCGGCATCTTTGCACTTAAAAAAACTGCTCTCTTCGGAGAGCAGTTTTAAAAGTTCATCAGTTATATCAACATCTTTGTGGATTCTATGATCAACAAAAGTCCTGTAATCAATCTTTAATGTTGAAAGATCTTCAAGAGTAATTACTATATCATTTGATTTTTTCTTAAGTGAAATAATTTTCATTTAGATTTTTTTGTTTTAGATTCTTCATCCTTAACTTGCTTTTGTTCATCTTTTATCATCCCAAGAGCTTTTCTTACTTCATGTTCAAGAGATTCAAGAAGTTTTGGTTCTTCCATCATTTTTTGTTTTAATTGTTCACGACCCTGGAATCGATCTTCTTTATAAGTAAACCAAGCACCACTTTTCTTTAAAATTCCTTGTTCAACAGCAAGATCAATTATATCACCTGCTTTGCTAATTCCTTCATTGTATAAAATATCGAATTCTACTTCTTTGAATGGTGGAGCCACTTTGCTTTTTGCAATTTTTACTTTAGTTCTATTTCCAACAACATTATTTCCATCTTTGATAGCTGCTACTCTTCGAATATCTAATCTCACGGAAGCATAAAATTTAAGTGCATTACCACCTGTTGTTGTTTCTGGATTTCCAAACATAACTCCAATTTTACTTCTTAATTGATTAATAAAAATAACACACGTTTTAGATTTACTAATTGCACCAGTAATTTTTCTCAAAGCTTGGGACATTAATCTTGCTTGCATAGCCATTTGAGGATCTCCCATATCACCTTCAATTTCTGAGCGTGGGACTAAAGCTGCAACTGAATCAACAACAATAATATCAAGAGCATTACTGCGAATTAATGTATCAACAATTTCTAATGCTTGTTCGCCAAAATCGGGTTGAGATAACAATAAGTTTGTTGTATCAACACCTAAACGTTTAGCATAATTCACATCAAGTGCATGTTCAGCATCAATGAATGCGGCAAGCCCGCCAAGTTTTTGAGCCTCTGCAATAATGTGCAAACATAAAGTAGTTTTGCCGGAAGATTCTGGACCATAAATTTCAACTATTCTACCGCGAGGAACACCACCAATTCCCAATGCATAATCGAGTGATAATGAACCAGTTGGAATTGCTTCAACTTGAGTAACAACTCCATCTCCAAGTTTCATTATTGTTCCTTTACCATATTGTTTTTCGAGGTTGGTAATTGTATCCTCTAAAATTTTTATTCTTTGATCTTTTTCTAATGACATTTTTTTCTCCTATTTCAATTGAAACTCTTTTAATGATTTATAAACTGAACCCGTTTTTAATAATTCACTTTTGAATAAATGAATTTTGTCAGCAATAAAATTAACATTTTCAAATTTTATTTCTTTCAAAGTATTTAATTCATTAATGTATTCTAAATCTTTAATTCTAAGCAAAGTAATATGTGGTTTAAATTTTCTTTTTTCTCTTTCAATTCTATATTGAAAAGTTAACTCATCTATTTTCATTACTAATTTGTTAAGATTTTCATTTTCTTTCAAACCTAACCATAAAATTTTGGGAATATTATCCTTTATAAAAAAACCAAATTTATTTAACTGCAAGTCTAATTTAGGAAAATCTTCAAGTAATAGATTTAAATCTTTAATTAAATGTTCAATATTAGATTCTTCAAAATTACCAATAAATTTTAGAGTCAGATGTAATTTATCTTCTTTTTCCCATCTTATTTTATCAAATGATTTAACACTTTTTCTAATTGAATCAATCGTAAAATCTAAAACATTTTTAGGAATTTCAAGTGCAATAAAAGTCCTAATCATCATAAGGGATTCCAAGTAAATGTCTTCTTAACATTTCCAAAGCTGCTTGAGAAGCTCTATCTTTATTTAGCAAACGATTATCACCAAAATGAAATTCTTTTGCAGTACAGATTTTATCATCACATAAACCAATATACACTAATCCAACTGGTTTTGTAGGAGTTGCACCAGAAGGACCAAGAATACCAGTAACTGCAATTCCAATATCAATTCCACTAATTGCTTTTACACCTTCTGCCATTTGACGGCATACTTCTAAACTCACAGCACCATATTTTTGAATTGCATCTTCTTGAACGTGAAGCAATTCAACTTTTGCAGCATTGCTATAAGTGATTACACCTCTTTCAAAAAATTGACTACTCCCGGAAACATTTGTTATGCGTGAACAGATTAATCCACCAGTACATGATTCTGCAACGGCTAATTTCATACCTCTATCAATCATAAGTTTTGCAATTACTTCTTCTAATTGTTCATCATCTTTTCCATAAATATATCTTCCAACTAAAGATCTTATTCTTTGTTCAATTTCATCTAATTTATTTTGAGCTTCTTCTTTGCTTCTCCCTTCAACGTTCAATCTCATTTTAACACCAAATTGATTAGGAAGAAAAGCCAATTTATTCCCATCCATCAACTCATCAATATTTCCTAATTTTTCATACAAATAAGATTCGGGTATTCCAGTTGTAAGTAAATTTTTTCTTAAAATAATTTTTTCTTCACTGTTCATTTCTTCTAATCTTGGCAGAACAAATGATTCCATCATACCTTTCATTTCAAAAGGAACGCCAGGCATAACAACAAAAATCTTATTATCCTTTTCAATCCAAAAGCCTGGTGCAGTTCCACGAGAATTTCGTATCGGAGTTGCAATTTTTGGAACAAGTGCCTGATCTTCATTAATTTTTGTTAAACTTCTATTTCTAACTTCAAAAAATTTTTTTACATCATTTAACACATCTTCATCAAGAACGAGCTCCGTTTTGAAAAAATCAACGACACATTTTCTTGTAACATCATCGTGAGTTGGGCCTAATCCACCAGTAACAATTACCAAATCATTAGCATCAAAAGTGCGTTGGAATTCTTGTTTTATTTGTTTCTCATCATCGCCAACGACACTAATACTAACGACTTCAATATTAATCTCAGAAAGCTTTTCTCCGATCCACGCAGAATTGGAGTTAATTATCTGACCAATTAGTATTTCATCACCAATTGAAATTATGTGTGCTTTCATATTTATATTTAGTTTATTATTAAATTAAATACATAAATAATTAGTTGTAAAATAATAAAAGAATAGATGCCAGCAGCAATATCATCTAATAAAACACCCCAGCCATTTTTTACATTCTCTAATTGTTTTGCAGGAAAAGGTTTTACAATATCTAGAAATCTCCAAATCAAAAAAGCAATTATTATCCACCATATTTTTTTAGGAACAAATAAAAGACTTATCCACATTCCAATTACTTCATCGTTTGTATATTCTTTTGGGTCAGTGCCATACTTATTTTCAAATTTTATTGCAATTGGAACACCAATAACAATAAATAGTGAAATAAAAAAAATCATAACTGAAGGATTTTCAAAACCTGGGATTAAATAAATTAGTAAGCCTGCTAAACTTCCAAAAGTTCCACTTGCTTTTTTAATATAGCCAGTATAAAAACCTGAACCGATTAAATTTTCAAAAAAATTAATTTTCATTATTCAAATAGTTTCTTTAACATAGTTTTGTTTTCAAAAAAGTATGTTATCCCAGAAATAACAGTAATAATTGTAATAGATAACATTGAATAAAAGACAAGATTTCTATTAAGAAGAATTTTCAGGAGATAATCAAAATTCGTTTTAAAGTAATCAATAGTACTAAAAGAATAAATTACAAGTAAATAATAGAGAAAAAACATCTGTAGAAATGTTTTTATCTTTGCAAAATAACTTGTAGAAAAAGTAATTTTTTTATAATCAGCATATATTCTAAGTAATGTAATCACAATATCTCTAAAAACAATTAAAATAACCATCCATAATTCTACGAGTCCAGTTGCAACAAAAGCAAAGAAAGCAGTTGAAGTTAGTATTTTATCTGCAAGAGGATCCATAAACTTTCCCCAATCTGTTATATAATTAAACTTACGAGCTAACCAACCATCATACCAATCAGTAAGAGCCGCAATTAAAAAAACAAATAGAGAAATTTGAATTAGAAATGGTTCTCCACTAATAAATAGGACTAAAAAAATAGGTGTTAAAATTATCCTTAAAACAGTTAATTGATTAGGAAGAACCATGTTATAATTTATTTTCTGAAATTTTTTTTATAAAAGAATACTCATAAAAACCGGTATTATGATTATCATTCCAAATAATATTTAATGCGTATGTTCCAACAGGATTAATTTCTTTAACTGTAATTTGATCAGTTGTATAAACTTCAAATTTGCCATGATCATTTTCACGTTCATTAGAGCAATAAGCGCAAGGACATTCTCTTCGTAAATCAGATAATCTAATTTTTGAGACTGAATTATCATCCCATTCTAAAATCATTTCTGAATTTTCAATTTTAATTTTAATTGGAATCATTTTAAATTATTTCCCCAGTCAAAATAAAGAGTGCTTCTTCATATTTTTTTGAAGTGTTATAAATTACTTCATTTGGCAACTTTGGTGCAGGTGGTTTTTTATTAAATCCAATTGAAATTAAATAATCGCGAACATATTGTTTATCAAAACTATTTTGTGGTTTTCCTTTTTCATATTCTTTTAATGGCCAAAATCTAGATGAATCTGGCGTTAGTAATTCATCAATTAAAATTATTTTATCATCATAAAAGCCAAATTCCATTTTTGTATCTGCAATTATAATTCCTTTAGACAAAGCATATTCAGATGCTCTTTTATAAATTTTTAAAGCTTTATCTTTTATAAAATTAAATTCATCAGTACCAATAATATTTTTTGCTTCTGCTTCAGAAATATTTCTATCATGTTCACCAATTTCTTCTTTTGTAGAAGGAGTAAAAATTGGTTCAGGTAATTTTTCAGATTCAACCAAACCTTTAGGTAAATCAATCCCGCAAATCTTGCCACTTTGTTTATAATCTAACCAGCCAGTACCTGAAATATAACCACGTACAATACACTCAATAGGAATAAGTTTAGCTTTTTTAACAATCATTGAACGATCTTTTAATTCTGTGTAATTAAAGCATTCTTGAGGATAATTTTCAAATTCAGTTTCAATTACATGATTATCAATTATGTCTTTAGTAAAATCAAACCAAAACTTTGATATTTTATTCAGAATTTTTCCCTTGTTAGGAATACCATCTTGCATAATAACATCAAAAGCTGATAAACGATCTGTAGAGACAATTAAGTAATTTTCACCAAGGTCATAAATGTCCCTTACTTTGCCTTGTTTAATAAAATTTAAAGTTGGGTATGAAGTATTAATTATAACTTTCATTTAAATAGTTAAATTTTTTGTTGAGTTAAAATAAGAATTTTTAAATCAATTAATTCTCATTTTTATGGATATGGCATTGGCAAGTTTCATAAATTTCATCATAGTCATAATCAATGGTCAATTCTTCGCCAGCTTTAATATCACGTTCAGCAATTAAAAAAAGTGAAGATTCATTTCTATCTTCAACATAACAATTGGGTTCACATAGGTGATTAATATTTCTTAAGAGTGGGTTCTTTGCAGTATCAATATAATTATCGCCATTCCAAAATATATAAACATTACCTTCTTCCTCTTCACGACGAATACATTCATTTTCATCTATAACTTCGCCTTCAATAACACAAATAATGCTTTCAGCAGGAATATCAACATTTGTAAACAATCCTTTCCCATGCAGAGAAGAATTCTTTACTTCAAGGTAGTTTAAGTAATATGGATATTCATTTATCATGATTTATTCAAATTAAAAAGGGATGATTGCTCATCCCTTTAATGTGGGCAGAGACGGAATCGAACCGCCGACACAAGGATTTTCAGTCCTTTGCTCTACCGACTGAGCTATCTGCCCAAAAATTGTGCGGACAAAAATAAAGAATTTTATATAATCAACAAAAGTTTTATTAAGAAAATTTAATTTTTATATAATTTTTTTTAAGATAAGTTTGAACCCCAAAAGAGCTAGGTATAAGTAATAATGAATTTCTTAATTTATTTTATTGTCAATCTCCTTTTGGTTATTGTTTTTATTTATATAATGAAGAAGAAAAATTTTCTTTCTTACATCCACAATGGTAAATGGCTTTTGACATGGTTGGCGGTAGGAATTTTCACTTTGATGGATGAACTTACCTCAATCTATTATGCCCCATTCGAAGCTTTTCGTTTTATTGGTCTTAAAGCAATTATCTATATTGGATTAACCTCAATACTCATTAGATTTCTTTCAACAAGAATGGTTGAAATAGGAGAAATCTTAGAAGTTAACAATATTCGTGGAGGTGGTGTTTATTCATTTTCATATTTAGTACTTGGACCTACATTTTCATTCTTAGCTATAGCTTCAATATTGGTTGATTACATTTTAACAGCTACAATTTCTACTGTAAGTGCAATAGAAAATGGAACTTATTTTCTTGGAATGTCTGAAGAAATTAAATTCTTTCTCAAATTTGGTGTAATAGGTTTCATTACTATTTTGAATATAATTGGTGTAAAAGAGAATGCAAAATTTACTTTTTTAATTTTTGTTTTTGCTTCATTCGTTTTATCTAATTTAATTGTTGGTGGATCTTTAAATTTGAATTCAAATTCTTTAGCAATTATTGGTAATGGATTTAATGAATTTTCATCTGACTTTTCTCATGGAAATATTTTATTATCTTATGAAAATTTAATTATTGGAATTGGCAGTTGTATTTTAGCTTATTCTGGTATTGAATCAGTACTGCAAACAGCTTCATTAATTAAAAACTGGCATGATATAAGAAAATCTTACCTTTTCCTTGCTTTTACCGTTGGCATTATAACTCCATTAATTGCTTTATTTGCATTATCTTCAGGAATTGATTTATCAAAACATGAAACAGATTTAATCCCAACTTTTTCATCTCTAGTTAACGGAAAATATTTTGGGATAGTAGTTGGTATCTTGGCTAGTATTACATTGATTATGGCTGTCAATACTGCCATGGTTGCTTCAGCAGAATTAATTGAAAAAGTTGCTGAAAGATATAATTTCCATTGGTTGATAGTAGCAAATAAAAAACAATCACTTTATAAAATACATATTCTTAATGCATTGCTCTATTCGACGATTTTAATTATCACTAGTGGAAGTCAAGCTGTATTAGCTGAAATGTATGCAGTCGGCTTAGTAGCAAGCTTTACTATTAACACTGGTTCATTGTTAAAATACAGATATTCAAAAGGTACAAAAGAAATTACTTATCATACATCGCGACTTGGAACATTATTCTTATTCTTTGTTTTATTTAGCACTTTAATTTATATAATGATTGCAAGACCATATGGAACAATGTTATGGTTTATTATTACTTCATTTGTAATTCTGGCTGGGTTAAAAATTGCAAAATCACGAGCACCTGAAATTCCAAAGAGAAGAGCAACTAATACCGTTATGGATATAATATTTAAGTTAATGGAAATTGAAAGTAAAGAAGTTCATATTTTTTTTAGAAGACCTCTTGAAAAAGATATTACCCAAGAAAATAATAATTCAATTTATATTAGTTTTTATTCGCCAAGAGTAGATTCTCCAACTCAAACCCAATCAAACTATTTTCAGATTGCTATGGTAGATAGATTAACATTGATACAAATGATCAGTGGATTATTAGAAACAATTCAATATGAAATACCAAAAGATGAAAAAGAAATTCATCTTCATTTTGGATGGCCATTATCTTCTTGGTTTGATAGATTGTCAATTGGGATTATGATACATAACATTATGCGACTTCCAAACAAATTCCCTGATTTTAATTTTCACATAGAATATTTTAAGAAGAAGAGTGCAGTTTAGCACTCTTCACTTTATTACAAGACTAAAGCCATTATTGCTTTTTGAACATGCAATCTGTTTTCTGCTTCATCAAAAATAACGCTGTTTGCTGAATCTGCAACTTCATCAACTACTTCATCGCCACGATGAGCAGGTAAACAATGCATGAATAAATAATCTTCTTTTGCATGTTTAACTAATTCTGGATTTACCTGATACTTTATGAATTTCTTTTTTCTTTCTTCAGCTTCTTTTTCTTGTCCCATACTTGCCCAAACATCAGTGTAAATTATATCAGCATTTTTAACAGCTTCAATTGGATTTTCTAGAATTTCAATTTTGCTACCCATGTATTTTGCATTTTTCATTGATTCTTCAACTACAAAATCTAATGGTTTATATCCCGATGGTGAAGCAATTGAAATATCCATTCCAACTTTAGAACAGCCGTGTAATAAGCTATGAGCCATATTATTTCCATCACCAATGTAAGCCAATTTTAATCCTTGAAGCTTTCTTTTCTTTTCAAGGATTGTAAATAAATCTGTCAATACTTGACATGGATGATGTAAATCTGTTAATCCATTAATTACAGGAATTGAACCATACTTTGCAAGGTCAATAACATCTTGATGTTCAAAAGTTCTTATCATAATTCCATCTAAATATCGTGAAAGAACCTTTGCAGTATCTGAAACACTTTCACTTTTTTTAAGTTGTAAATCGTTTTGGTTGAAGTATAAACCAATTCCACCAAGTTCATAAATACCAACTTCAAATGAAACTCTTGTTCTTGTTGATGGTTTAGAAAATATCATTCCTAATTTTTTACCTTCAAGAACGTGATGCTTTTTACCAATTAGACGATCTTGTTTCAATGTAGCACTTAAATCAAATATTTGATAAATCTCTTCAAGTGAAAGATCATTAATTTCGATTAGACTTTTCCCTTTCATGTTAACTGCCATATTTCACCTTTTTATTTTTTAATAAAGTTTTTCATAATCAGTTTGTTTTTTCTTTTCTATCCAGTATGAATTTTTTCCATCCTTAAATTTTACATCTAAAAATTCTTTTTTAAATAACTTTGCAAAAAAGCCAACTGGACTTAGAACGAAATAAAAAAGAATTATTAAAATTAATCTTGAAACAATCCAACCTAAAGCAAAGGCAAAACCCATCCAAATTTTGTAGATAGATTTAAGTTTGCTTGGAAATAATAAACCACTTATTATCAAAATAAAGCTAATTACAAATAAAATATTTCTATAGTTGGAGTATAAATTTTTCAAAAAGAACAATAATCCAAGTAATAAAAATATTCCACCGATAACAAATCCAAATTTTTTTAAGGATTTATTTGTAACATCAAGACTTGCTAATTCATTCTTTACATCTTTAATCCAGCTCATATTTTTTCTTCCAATCTAAATCATCAAGAAATTTTGGTTGTTCTTCTTTGTACAATATAAAATTTTCAAGAGTTAAAATATCAATTTCAGTTCTCATAAAACATTTATAAGCATCTAAAGGTGATTCAACAATTGGTTCACCACGAACATTAAATGAAGTATTGACAATTACAGGACAACCAGTTTTTTCAAAAAACCTTTCTATAAGTCTGTGATAAATTGGATTATCTTTTTTATTTACAGTTTGAATTCTTGCTGAGTAATCAACATGTGTTACAGCAGGAATTTCTGAACGGACAACATTTAATTTTTCTATTCCCCAAAGATTTTTTTGTTCTTCTGTCATTGGAAATTGTTTTTCTTTTTTAACATCTGCAACTAAAAGCATATAAGGGCTTTCACGATCTAATTCGAACCATTCAGAAACTTTTTCAGCAAGAACTGATGGTGCAAAAGGGCGAAAACTTTCACGGAATTTTATTTTAAGATTCATTTTTTTTTGCATTTCAGGATTGCGAGCATCACCAATTATAGAGCGAGAACCCAAAGCACGAGGTCCAAATTCCATTTTTCCATTAAACCAACCAATAATTTTACCATTTGCAATTTCATCAGAAATTTTTTCAATCAATTCATCTTGTGTTACTTTATGAAAAGGAATTTTATGTTTGGTTAAAATATTTTGAATTTCATCATCTGAATATTTTATCCCTAAATAAGAACCTTTTTGTAAATCTCTGCCATCTTTTTTAATCAATGGTTTATTGAAATACATATAATAACTTGCTAATGCCGCGCCTAAAGCACCGCCAGCATCACCAGCCGCTGGTTGAATCCATATATCATCAAAAATATTTTCACGTAAAAGTTTTCCATTGCCGACACAATTTAACGCAACACCGCCCGCTAAACATAAATATTTTTCATTTGTAACTTTTTTAACATGTCTTGCCATTCTTATCATTATTTCTTCAGTAACATCTTGAAGAGAACGAGCTAAATCCATTTCTCGTTGAGTTAAATTTGTTTCAGGTTTTCTTGGTGGACCGTCGAATAATTCAGCGAATTTATTGTTAGTCATCGTCAATCCAGTGTTGTAATTGAAATACTCCATATTCATTTTAAATGAACCATCTTCTTTCAAATCAATTAAATGATTATAAATTTTATCAACATATTTCGGTTCACCATAAGGAGCTAAACCCATAACTTTATATTCACCAGAATTTACCTTGAAACCTGTGAAATAAGTAAAAGCTGAATAAAGTAATCCAAGTGAATGCGGATAATGAAGCTCAGATAAAATATGAATTTTATTTTCATTTCCAACACCAAAAGAAGAAGTTGCCCATTCGCCAACACCATCGATAGTTAAAAATGCAGAACGTTGAAATGGAGAAGGATAAAATGCTGATGCCGCATGAGATTCATGATGTTCAGGAAATAATATTTTACCATCGTAATTTAATTCTGTTGATATTAAATCTTGCATCCAAAGTTTTTCACGAAGCCATAAAGGCATGGACATTAGAAATGATTTTATTCCTTTTCCTGGATAACTCAAATATGTTTCAAGAATTCTACTAAACTTTGTAATTGGTTTGTCATAAAAAGCTACAGCGGATAAATCATTAACATTAATATTAGCGTATCTTAAACAAAATTTAACTGCATTTTTAGGAAAATTATGATCATGTTTAATTCTTGTAAATCTTTCTTCCTGAGCGGCAGAAATAATTTCTCCATCTTTTATTAAACATGCAGCAGAATCATGATAAAATGCTGAAATACCTAAAATATATATGCTCATTCTAAATTCTTCTTTAAAAAACTTTGCAAAGTTATATCAATAAATCATTTCTTAAAAATTAATTTAAAGTAATTCTTGTACCGCAATTATCTTTATTTAATTCTTCTTGGGTTGTAATTAAAGCTTCGCGTCCAGTTTTTTCGACAAAGTAAATAGCAGCTAAAATTTTTGGTCCCATACTACCAGAACCAAACTCACCATTTTCATAATATTTTCTTGCATCTGCAACGGAGACTTTATCCAATGCTTTTTGATTTGGTTTGTTGAAATTAATATATGCTTTTGGAACATCAGTTATAATACAGAAAAGGTCAGCATTAATTTCAATTGCTAAAAGTGAAGAAGCTAAATCTTTATCTATTACTGCTTCAATAGCTTCAAGATACCCAGTATCGCTGTGCCAATAAACAGGAATTCCACCACCACCAGCACCAATTACTATATGT
Organism: Stygiobacter electus; assembly: GCA_029210465.1. GTDB lineage: Bacteria > Bacteroidota > Ignavibacteria > Ignavibacteriales > Melioribacteraceae > Stygiobacter > Stygiobacter electus. The sequence goes on along the minus strand of JARGDL010000014.1, from coordinate 4,920 downwards.
CCTTTATCAACTAAATCTCTAATTACTTGGTTGTTCATTACTTCCAAGGGTTTAGGAGAAGCAACCACTCTACGCCAACCTCTTTTGCGAGCGTCTTCTTTAAATACCCAACCATTTGCTTTACTTAATAATTCTGCTTCTTCTTTTAAGTAATATGGTCCAATTGGTTTAGTAGGATTTTGAAAAGCTGGATCATTAATATCAACAAGAACTTCTGTCATTACTGCAATAACATTCTTTTTAATTTTATTATTATTAAGGGCATTTCTCATTTGTCTATCAATCATGTAACCGATTCCACCTTGGGAATCGGCTACACAAATATCAAGCGGCATTTTGGGAATTTTATATTCTTTATATCCAGCTTCATTTCTTAAAAGTATATTTCCAACTTGAGGACCATTACCATGAGTAATCACTAATTCCCAACCATCATTTATCCATGGTATTAATTTCTCACATGTATCTAGTGTGTTTTTTTCTTGTTGCTCAATAGTTCCAATTTCATCAGCACGAAGTAATGCATTTCCACCAAATGCAACTACTGCAACTTTTTTCATAACAAACCTTTTTGTTTTAAGATCGTTTCTAATGTAACACTTCCAATTTCATCTAATTCATACATAACTCTTGTGTGAGGTTTATTAATTTTCAAAATTCTACCTAAATCAATTGGAGTTCCAATAATAACTGAGTCGCATTTTGTATTATTTATGGTTTCTTCTAAATCTTTAATTTGTTTTTCACCATAACCCATTGCAGGAAGTAAAATTCCAATATCAGGATATTTTTTATAAGTCTCAGCAATAGAAGCAACTGTAAAAGGACGAGGATCAACAATTTCTTTAGCGCCAAGTCTTTGAGCCGCAACTGTTCCAGCTCCATATTTCATTTCTCCATGAGTTAAAGTTGGACCATCTTCAACAACAAGAACTCTTTTCCCTTTTATTAATTCTGGATTATAAACTGTTAATGGTGAATTTGCATCAATAACAATTGCCTTAGGATTTACTTCCTTAACGTTTTTATGAACGGTTTCAATACCTTCTTTTGTTGCAGAATCAACTTTATTTACAATAACAACATCAGCTAAACGCAAACTTGTGTTGCCGGGGTAATATCTAAGTTCATGACCGGGGCGATGAGGATCTACAACTGTAATAGTCAAATCTGGTTTGTAAAATGAGAAATCATTATTTCCACCATCCCACAAAATAATATCAGCTTCTTTTTCAGCTTCACGTAAAATTGCTTCATAATCAACGCCTGCATAAATTACACCACCACGTGCAATATGCGGTTCATATTCTTCAATTTCTTCAATTGTGCAATTATGTTTTTTCAAATCATCTAAAGAAGCAAAACGTTGAACTTTTTGTTTTACTAAATCACCATAAGGCATTGGATGACGAATAGCAACAACTTTTTTTCCTGCTTGTTGTAATAGTTTTACAACTTTGCGTGAAGTTTGGGATTTCCCGCAACCAGTTCTAACAGCAAGTACAGCAATAATTGGTTTCGAGCTTTTAATCATTGTTTCTTCAGCACCAAGTAATCTAAATGAAACACCAGCAGCAATTACAATTGATGCTTTAGTCATTACATATTCAAATGGAACATCAGAATAAGAGAAAACAACTTCATGAACATTTAATTCATGAATTAATTTAACTAAATCTTTTTCTTCATAAATTTTGATTCCATTTGGGTAAAGAGGTCCAGCTAATTCTGCTGGATAAACTCTACCATCAATATTTGGAATTTGAGTAGCAGTGAAAGCAACGACATTATAGTTTTCATTGTTTCTAAAAAAGACGTTAAAATTGTGAAAATCACGTCCTGCTGCACCCATAATTAATACATTTCTTTTTGACATAGTAACCTCATTATTGTTATTTATTCAACGGTAACGCTTTTTGCTAAATTTCTTGGTTGGTCAACATTTAATCCTTTTTTAACGGCTACATGATACGCTAATAATTGTAGCGGTATCACAGTTAAAATTGGAGTTAAAATGCTATGCGTTTTAGGAACCCTAATAACATGATTAACCATTTTTTCAATTTGAGTATCATCTTCATTTACAATGGCAATTATTCTTCCTTTTCTTGCTTTAACTTCCTGAATATTGCTTACAACTTTATCATAAACAAAATCTTTAGTTGCTATAAAAATCACAGGCATATCATAATCAATTAAGGCAATTGGTCCATGTTTCATTTCTGCAGCTGGATAGCCTTCTGCATGTATGTAAGAAATTTCTTTCATCTTTAAAGCACCTTCAAGTGCAACCGGAAAATTATATCCACGACCTAAGTAAAGGAAATTTTTGGCTAATAAATATTTTTCAGCAAGTTCTTCAATTAATGAATTTTGTTTTAATATTTTTTCAACTTTTTCTGGTAAGCTTTGTAATTCTGTAATTACTTCTCTACCCTCTTCTAAACTCATACTTTTTCTTCTTGCTAAAAGAAGAGTAATTAATGAAAGTACAACTAATTGTGAAGTGAAAGCTTTAGTTGAAGCAACACCAATTTCTGGTCCAGCGTGGATATAAACTCCAGCATGACTTTCACGTGCAATTGAACTACCAACGACATTACAAATTCCTAGACATAAAGCACCTTTCTTTTTAGCCTCTTTTAATGCTGCTAATGTATCTGCCGTTTCGCCGCTTTGAGAAATAAAAATAACTGTATCATCTTTTGTTACAATTGGATTTCTATAGCGGAATTCAGAAGCATAATCTACTTCAACAGGAATTTCAGCAAATTGTTCAAGCATATATTCACCAACCAATCCAGCATGCCATGATGTCCCGCATGCTGAAATTAAAATTCTTCTTGAATTTAAAATTCTATCTTCAAAACCTTGTAAACCACCTAGTTTAGCAATGCCTTCATCAAAAACTAAACGACCACGCATAGAATTGTATATAGATTCAGGTTGATCCATAATTTCTTTTAACATGAAATGAGAATAGCCACCTTTTGTTATTGCATCAATTCCAATTTCAACTTGATTAATTTCTTTAATAATCTCTTCATCTTGTATTGTCTTGGTTTTGAAACAATCTGCATGAACTTCTGCAATTTCACCATCTTCAAGATAGACTACTTGACGTGTATGAGTTATTAAAGCATTTACATCACTAGCAATAAAATTTTCTTTATCACCTATTCCAATAACCAAAGGGGAACCTTTTTTAGCAACAATAATTTTATCACTTTCATTTTTATATATTACAGCAATACCATAAGTGCCCTCAACTTCATTAAGGGCATAACGAACAGCATTAAAAAGAGAATTTTTCAATTTCAAATAATGATCGATCAAATGAGCTAAAACTTCAGTATCAGTTTCACTAACAAATTCATAGCCTTCTTCAATTAAACCTTTTTTTAAGGACAAATAATTTTCAATTATGCCATTATGAATTACAAATAATGTTTTTTCTTTATTAACATGTGGATGAGCATTAATCATACTTGGTTCTCCGTGCGTTGCCCAACGAGTATGACCAATTCCAAGATTTGCAGATATATTGTCAGTATAAACTAATTTTTCCAAATCTGAAACCTTGCCCTTTTCTTTTATTAATTTGCATCCATTGGAATTTATTAATCCAATTCCAGCTGAATCATATCCACGATATTCTAGGCGTTTTAAGCCCTCAATCAATATTGGGACACAATTTTTATTACCAATGTAACCCACTATGCCGCACATAGTTTACTCCTTTTTGTTAAATAATTGTAAGAATTTGGAAATGAAAATGCGAAAAATTAATGGTCAGGGCAAGGACGCAAAAAAAGTTGATTTAATTTGTGATAATTGAAGTTTGTTACTGAATTAAAGTAAATCATTTTAATTCTTAATTTTCTTAAAGAAAAAATAATGAATTTTCTTTTAAAAAATAAAAGGGTTTTTCAAATTAATGAAAAACCCTATAAAACAATTATTAATTAGGAAAAGTTAAAGTATCTGTTGCTGCTTTGTATAAATTTTTCATGTCTTGGAGAGAAGTCTTAAATGAAGTCATTGGTGTTCCTAAAAGCCCAAATTTAACTTTATGCTGTGCTTCATTAGGTTTTGTTCTAATAAATTTACCTAAAGTCATACCTGGTGTTTTATCCAAATTTGGAATCATTTTCCCATCAGGACCATGACAGACTTGGCATTTTTGAGTAAAATAAGTTTTACCATTTGCTGCATTACCATCTTTTCCAATATTTGAATAACTAATTTTCCCTGTTGGATAAGTACCAGTTAATTGAAAGTCATATAAATCTGATACATTAATAACTTCATTTTTCAAAAATTTTACTAATGCCCAAATTTCTTTATCAGAAAGTAGTTGACTAAAATTAGGCATTTGATCACCAATAGATGCATTTGTTGAAGGGTTATAAGTTGATAAATCATAATTTATGTCTCTTCTTCCCGTTGTCTTTTTAATAGCATCAAATAATTCTTGTGGCGTTTTAGTTTTTACAATTGTTGACAAATTTACAGAAGAAATATTTGGTCTGTTAGTTTTAGGACCTCTATTAATATAAGCGCCGTTTGTTCCTAAAAGATCCCAACCATGACATTGTTTGCATCTAAAAAAATCTGAATATGTTTTGAGTTTATTAACTAAATTTTGGTCAGAAGCTTTCGAATAATTAGCTTCTGTTGCCCAAAATGAATCATATAAAATTCCACCCAAAATACCATCAGCATTTGTATAATCGGTTGGCTCTGTTGGTTCTGTAGATTTATCTTTACACGAAATAAACAAAAACATACCCAAGAGAAAAACAAATGATAAATATTTTTTTAACATATTGACTCCTACTTATTAGTTATTTAATGTTGACAAAAAAATCAATAAATAAGATTATTTTGTCTGTTAAAAAATAACAAAATTTTATATTA
>JARGDL010000013.1 GCA_029210465.1 Stygiobacter electus | reverse complement strand
GTTTGGTTACTCTCTTACAACGCTTTTCATTAAAAAAGTTTTTAAAATCTGAATAATATTTCAGAGGATTCTTTAAAGTTTTTTTTATCGTTTATTATTTATCTTGTAAATAAAGACCACTTTTTTCAGTAAGGACAAAATAGAGCTCCCATGAAGTTATTTTTCGCCTTTTTAACATCTTGTTTTAAAAATTTTATAAAAATTAACAACGTTCAAAAATAAATAACGTCTTCTTTATAATACATTGATAAAAAAAGTAAAAGATATTCTCTTAAATGCCTAGTAATTAGAAAATTATTTTTAACATGTTCTTTTCCATTTTTAGCTAATTGTTTAGCATATTCTGGATCATTTAATAATTGTTTTAAATAATAGGCCGTTCCTTCAATAGAATAAGTTAAAATACCACTATATTTATGAGTTATTTGCAAAGGAATACCACCAACTGCTGAAGCTATAACAGGCTTTTCTTTCCATAAAGCTTCTGAAACTGTTAGCCCAAAACCTTCTTTTATTGATTTTTGTAGAATTATAGTGCTGCCTCTAACAAGTGCATTTATAGTTAAATCATCTTGAGGTAGGAGAAGAATATGAATATCACTATCATCGTTAGCTTCCTTTAATACTTCTTCATACACTTTTATACCTTCCGGGTCATCAGTTGCACCACCTCCAGCAAGAATTAATTGACAATCATTATATTTTCTTGCCATTTTATATGCCTTAATAACACCAATTGGATCTTTAAGATAATCAAAGCGAGAAATTTGTGTAACTATAGGTCGACTCAAATCCAATCCATATTTTTCAAATATCTTTGTAATTTCTTGTTCAGTTAATTCTTTATTCTTATCACTAAGAGGATCAATTGAAGGTGAAATCAAAATCTGAGGGAGGTTCAAATCTTTCCTTGAAAAAGAAGGTGCTGAAAAAACACAAGAGTCATATTGTAAAATATATGTTTTAAAAAAATTATAAATATCTTCTTGTGCAGAGGTTATATCAATATGACATCGCCATATCCAATTGTTATTATAATCTTTTCTTTTTTCGATAAGACCTATAGGTTGCGGATCATGAATAAACATAATGTCACTGGATAAGTCTAAATTAGAAATATTATTTCTATTAATTTCGACAAAATATTCAAGATCCTCTTTTGTTATATTTTCTTTTCTACCATGCAAAGCATTATGAATTTTTTTAGTTATTTCAAAAAATTTACCATCTCCTTTTATAACATTCCAATCAGCATTAAGACCAAGTTGTTTTAGAAAAGGTACCATTTTGCTTAGTATTTCTGCCACTCCACCGCCAACAGATGTTGAATTTATATTTTGAATTGTTTTACCTTTTAATTTTTCTGCTAAAGTATATAATTCAATTAAGGTGTTTTTACCTACTATTTTTTCATAATCATTAATATTTATCATAGTCTTTTCTCGATAATTTGGAGTATTTTTTTCCTTAAATTTTCAAGTGTCATGTTATATGGATCTAAATTAATAAATTGCTTTGAAAGTGCATCCTCTCCTATTTGATTTAACCAAGATTGGAAATCATTCTCATCTTTTTTTAACCTTAATTTAGCTTCAAAAATGTGGAAATAAATAGAACCAATATCTATTAATTTAATTGTTTCATAAAATTCCTGCAGGTTATTAGCTTTATACCCAGTGGGCAAAACAAATGTCTGACAACTCATAAAATGAAATTCCTCTCCTTTTTGACAATCATTTGTTTTATTTGTTTTTTTTAAATAATCATCTAAAATTAAAGAGATCTCATTTTTTAGTTCATTTAGGTCTTGATATTTTATCGTATCAATACTTGCTATTGCCTCACTTAAGTCTTTAATATTTAAAGTATTTTTAATCCAATAAGCAAAATCATTAGGTGGTTCAGGAGAAAGGAAATGATGTTGTTTTAAAAATCTATGTGTATGATAATAAATAGAACTTAAAGGAATATCTTGAAATTGTTCATAAAGTTCTTCAATATTTTTAGCTTTAATTCCTAAAAGTTTAATAAGATGTAATTCTATTTTAAAATCAAATTCCATTATAATAGCTCCACAAGTAAATTTCTAACATCTTTATAGTTATACACATTAAATTTGGCTTTTGAAATTCCATAACCAACTTTAATAGTAAAAGCATTTTTATCTTTTAAGAAATCAAAAAGATCTTCATCTGTCCAATCATCTCCAATAAAAAGAATAAATTCATATTTATCTTTGTTTATAAAATGCATACCGGCATTGGCTTTATTTATATTATAATTTCTAATTTCTACAACATTATTACCTTGAAGGATTTGAAGATTTAAATTGGAAGTATAGTATACCATTTCATCAAAAAATTCTTTTACTCTTATTTCAGCAAGTTCAGGATCACAATTTCTATAATGAAGTGCTATTGAAAAATTTTTTTCTTCTATAAAGGAACCTGGTAATCTCCTAGAAAAAGTTTCAAAAATATACTTTATTTCTTTCTTCCAAGAGACTTCTACTTGTGTTAAAGAAAACCAATTTTGGTTCTTTTCTTTTATAAAAGCTCCATGCTCAGAACAGAAATTTATATTAAGAAAATCAAAATGTTCAGAAAGAAAAGAACTATCTCTTCCACTAAGAATAGCTAGTTCAGCATTCTTTGAAAGTTCTTTTAAAATATCTAAAAGTTCTTTATCGGGTTTAGCATCTTTTGGGGATTTATTAAAAGGCACAAGCGTGCCATCATAATCTAATAATATTAATTTTTTTTGAGCGGTTTGAAAACTAAATTTTATTTTTGCTTTTTCATCTGGTGAGAGCATTTTAACTTCAATTCTATTATTTTCATTTTTTACCTTATCCATTCCCAATAAAAAATCTTTAGCCCATTCTAATACATCATAATAACTAATCCTATCCTGAATTTTTTGAATTCGTAAAAAAGCATCTTCCTTTGTTATTTCAAGGGCTTCTTTTATACTATCAGCAGTTTGTTTTATATCATTAGGATTTATAAGTAAAGCTTCGGGCATTTCATTTGATGCCCCTGCCATTTCACTTAAAATTAATACACCTGGTGAGTATTTTTGACATGCAACATATTCCTTGGCAACCAGATTCATTCCATCTCTTAAAGGAGTTATTAAGGCAACATCGGCTAAATTATAAAGTGCAACAAGATTTTCAAATGCTACATACTTATACTGATATATAATAGGTTGCCAATCTAAATCTCCAAATTCACTATTTATATTACTAATCAACTTATCAAGATTATTTTTTATTTCTTGATACTGATCAATACCTATTCTTGAAGGTACTATTATGAGCATAAATACAACTTTTTTAATATAATCAGGATTATCTTGTAAAAATTTTCTAAAAGATTTAAGTCTATTTATAACTCCTTTAGTATAGTCAAGTCTATCTACAGAAAGAATCAGTTTTCTATCCTTAAGTTTAGATTTTAGTTCTTCTCTTTCTTTTTCAACCTTTTTGTTATTTACAGCATTATTAAATTTTTTAAAATCTATTCCCATAGGAAATGTATCAGCTTTTACAATTCTATTTTGATAAATTAATTTGCCAAGTGAATTTGATATGCCTAAAATCCTTAGGACTGATCTAAGAAAAGAGTATGTAAATTCATTAGTATGAAAACCTATTAAGTCAGCACCTAAAAGACCTTCAAGAATTTCTTTTCTCCATGCTGAAGGCATAATCCTATATGTTTCAAATGATGGAAAAACTATATGCAAAAAAAATCCTATTTTAAATTTATTACCAAGCCTTTTTCTCAACATATTTGGTAAAAGCATCAAATGATAATCATGTATCCATATAGTATCACCCTCTTTAACAACTTCACATATTTTATCGCTAAAATATTTATTTACTTTTTTATAGATTTCCCAATGTTCTTCTTCAAATCTAGCATAAGTAGGAAAATAATGAAATAGTGGCCAGATAGTAGAATTACAAAATCCAAGATAGAATTTATCCATTTCTTCTTCGGTTATAAAAACAGGAATGACATTATGATTTTCTCTGACCTGAGAAGAAAAATTTTTCTGTAATGATTCTTCCATGTATGCTCCAGGCCAACCGACCCAAAGGTATTCAAAATCTGAGACTGGGGAATGTTTCATGTAATCAAGATATGAGCTTATACCAGAAACAAGACCACCACTACTTGGTACTAAAGTTATTTCATTACCAGAATGATTTATTGTGAAAGGTAGCCTGTTTGAAATTATCAATAAACTCATAAATTCTACCTTATTAAATTATTCAAAAAGAAGTTATTTTCTTAAGACATAAGTCTTTTAAAAAATTCTTTTCAAAATCTTTTAATATTTTTTTAGAATATATTTGATCAATTATAAACATGAACTTATTTTGAATTGCAATTTCCAAAATAAATCAACATATATTTTAATTAATAAAATTTGGTTTCTATAAAAGAAGATAATTTTTTCTTTCTGTAAAAACAAGTAATAAATAATTCAGTTAAAAGTCAAGTAAAAGAATTGTTCTATAGTAATGCTTTAAATCCGATATAGAGGATAAAATCAAAAAGTTTTTCATATCAAAATAGAAAATCTTGGTTTAATAAAGAATTATTTGAAAGCTAATAATCAGAGTTGCTTTGAAGTCGGATATTGTAGTTGCTGTATTGGCAGTCAATTGAAATAGGGACTGAAAATAGAATAGATAACCCTGCAGAAGTACAAACAAATAATATAGAAAAAAAAACTGATAGGGTAGATTCAAAGAAATTAGTAAAAATACTATTCGGCAGTATTCTTAGTTGTTTTATCAAATATTGTTTATTCAGCCCAAATTTATCCTAAGAAAAATATCTAATGACAAATTTGGGCTAAATTAAATTATGCACAAATTTAATTCACAAGTGCTTTTTCTTTTTCAATTTCTTCAGCTAACATTTTGTTTATTGCTGCAGCTGCACGTCTTCCTTCACCCATTGCTAAAATTACTGTTGCAGCACCTAAAACTATATCACCACCAGCATAAACTTTATCTAATGATGTTTTTTGATTTTCATCTACTATTATGTTGCCCCATTTGTTTAATTCAAGACCAGGCGTAGATTGTGTTAATAAAGGATTACTTCCATTTCCGATTGCAACAATAACAGTATCAACGTCAATTAAAAATTCACTTCCTTTTATTTCAATTGGTCTTCTCCTACCTGAAGAATCGGGTTCACCTAATTCATATCTTAGGCATTCAATTTGTTTAACTTTTCCTTCTTCATCACCAATTATACGTTTTGCATTTTGTAAAAATAAGAATTCAATACCTTCTTCTTTAGCGTGTGCGACTTCTTCTTTTCTTGCAGGCATTTCTTTTTCAGTTCTTCTATAAACAACATAAACATTTTCAGCTCCTAATCTTTTTGCCATACGAGCTGCATCCATAGCAACGTTACCTCCTCCTAAAACTGCAACTTTTTTTGAAGGATAAATTGGTGTATCTGCATGTTCTTTGTCAAAAGCTCTCATCAAATTTGCTCTGGTCAAATATTCATTTGCAGAAAAAACCCCAATTAGATTTTCACCTTCGATCCCCATAAAAATAGGAAGTCCAGCACCAACACCAATGAATACAGCATCATATTCATCTTTTTCCATAAGGTCTTTTAATTTTCTAGTTTTACCAACAACAAAATTTGTTTTGAACTCTACCCCCATAGCTTCAAGGGTTTGAATTTCTTTATCGATTATATCATTTGGTAATCTGAACTCAGGAATACCATATCTTAATACTCCACCAAGTTTATGGAACGCTTCAAAAACTGTAACATGATGCCCTTCTCTTCTACAATCAGCAGCTACAACTAATCCAGCAGGACCGCTGCCAACAACAGCAACTTTTTTACTTGTAGATTGTTTTATTTCAGGAATAGAAATTTTTCCAGTGGTTCTTTCCCAATCAGCAACAAATCGTTCTAATCTTCCTATTGCAACTGATTTATCCACATCTTTTAATGCTTTACCAACTGTGCAATTGGATTGACATTGAGTTTCTTGTGGACAAACTCTTCCACAAATCGCAGGTAATAGTGATGCTTCTTTTATAACTGATGCCGCTTGTTCTAAATCTCCATGTACTAAATGATTAATAAATCTTGGAATATCAATTTTAACCGGACAGTCATCAACGCAATTTTTCTTTACACATTGAAGACAACGTAAAGCTTCTATTCGAGCTTGTTCAAATGTATATCCAATTGCTACTTCATCAAGATTATGAATTCTTTCTTCAGGATTTTGAGCAGGCATTTCTTGTGGTGGAATTTTCATTCTATCTTTTGTTTTTAAATCGTCTACTTTAGTAACATATTCTGCGATTAATTGTCTTGCTTGCTCTTGTAATTCCTCAGGTGAATGGTAGTGCATTATCTTGCCTCCTTAGCTTCAATTTCTTTTTCAAGAAAACATAAATGTTTTTCTCTTTCGATTTGTTTATATGAGTTTAACCTTTTCATCATGTTATCAAAATCAACAAGATGCCCGTCAAATTCAGGACCATCAACGCAAACGAATTTTACTTCTTTGCCAACATTAACTCTGCAACCACCGCACATACCAGTGCCATCAACCATAATAGTATTTAATGAAACTTGAGTAAAAACTCCGTAAGGGCGAGTAGTTTCAGAACAAAATTTCATCATAATTGGCGGACCAATAGCAATAACCATATTAGGTTTTGGATCTCTTTCGCAAATTTCTTTTAATGGTTCTGTAACTAAAGCTTTTCTTCCATAACTTCCATCATCTGTGCAAACAATAAATTCATCTGCAATATTTTTCATTTCATTTTCAAGTATTAATAAGTCTTTATTTCTTGCACCAATGATTATAATAACTTTGTTACCAGCAGCTTTTAATGATTGAGCAATTGGATGAAGTGGGGCAACACCAATACCACCACCAACACAAACAACTGTTCCAAAATTTTCAATGTGAGTTGGTTTTCCTAATGGTCCAACTAATGCTTTTATATCGTCACCTTCATTTAATAACGAGAGTTGTTTTGTAGTTTTTCCAACTACCTGAAAAATTATTGTAATTGAACCTTCGTCAGTATTTGCATCAGCAATAGTTAATGGAATTCTTTCGCCATAATCTTCATCAACTTGGAGAATTATAAACTGCCCTGCTTGTCTTTCTTCAGCAATTAAAGGTGCATATAATCTCATTAAATAAACATCGGATGATAATTGTTGTTTGAAAAGAATTTTATTCATGATTTATTCCCAAAAATATTTCCACAAAAATAAAGAAAATGATTTTACTAACCCCATAAATAAGTATTTCTAAAATGAAAGACTAAAATAAATTTTATTATTTATTGAATATCCATCAACTTGAATTTGTTCATGTTTTGAAGTAACCCAATTGCCAACTGTATATCCAATAACTCCAGCTAGAAAAACATCAGAAAACCAATGCTTATCTTGATAAACTCTTGATGTTGCTGTTAAAAATGCTGGAACGTAACATAATATTTTTAACCATGTTGAATTTGTATTATTAGCTAAAACGGAAGAAATTGAAAAAGCAACCGTTGTATGTCCACTTGGTAAAGAATGAAATTCATCATCGAGTAAAAAGAAATTTCCAAATGATTTTGCACCTTTTTCGGTAAAAGGTCTTGCTCGTCCAAAGGCAATCTTTAATCCAGTAGTTATTATTCCAGCATAAAAAGTTGTTTGTAAAATTTCAAAACCAATTTTTTTTGATTTAATATCATTGTTAATTAATCCATTTAATCCAAACAAGCCTGATAAAATAACGGGTGAATATAATTCACCGTATCTTCTGCCAAATTCAATTGGAAAACTATTAAAGTAACTTCTATCTTTCATTACTTCATTACGAATGGATTGGTCAGCTTGAATCAATAAAAATGTTGATGCACCAACTAAACCAATTTTGAGTAAATCATTATTATCCCATTTTGATGGTTGTTTAAAGAAATCAAAAGTATCATTTTTGAATTGTTCAATACCGTATGAATTTTGTCCGAAAGTAAATGTTGAGTAAAAAATTAAAATCATAATTGTAATTTTATTTTTCATTAAGCACCTTATTATTTTTCCCAAATATAAAACTTATTGTTGAATTGATAATTGCAAATTATTTCATTAAGGCAAAAAATTAAAAACTAAATTCTTCATTTTGTAAAACACTTCATTTTTAGATACTTTTCGATTAAGTAAAACAAAAAATTTTAGGATAAAAATGAAAATGGATTGGACTAAATTCATCGGAAAAACATTAAATATTACAATGCTTGAAAACTATGGCGTTGTTTATGGTAATGAAGTAAAAAGTGAGCATTCAGCTTTTTACGAAATTGTCTTTAAAACAGGAAAACTTGTTGAAGCATTTGAAGATGGTTTGTTGATTGAAGCTAAAAGAGATGAAATAACATTTCAAACATTTGTTCCATACAGCTCAATAAAATGTGTAGATATTTATTGAAAATAATTTTTTTGTTTTTTTTTGCATTTCAATTAGAAATTTTCTCCCAAGTTGAAATCAAAAGTTTGAAAGTTTATTCAAACAATGATGAAACTTCATTTCCTATAATTAATTTGTTAGATAAAGAAAATTTTCTCTCAATTGAATTCGATGTACTTGCCAAAGAAGAACCAAACTTGAGTATTGTTTTTCGCCCTTGTGATTCAAACTGGAATGAATATGAAAATCCTTTTTTATTTAATCTTCTTTATGATAAAGAATTAAATTTATGGTTCGATCGACTTCCAATTAATTTAGTTGGAGCTAATTATCATTATTATGGAAAATTCCCCAATAATAATGTTCAGTTTACAACATCAACAAAATGGAAATTTTTTATTTCTAATAATCAAAATAGAAACATAATTTATGCTGAAGGGAAATTTTATGTCATCCAACCTGAAGTTAAATTAAATGTTTCAACTAAAAGAGAAGCAATGCAAGGTGATTACGGCGATTTAGCAATTTTAGGAAGAACAATTTCAATCAAGACAAGTTTTACTTTACCTGATTCATTGTTTCAAAACAACGTTATAAAAGTAGAAATAATTAAAAACAGAATGATAAATCAACCAATAATAATAGATAGAAAAAATTTTACAGAATCAAACTTTTATGAATGGGATGCAGCCAAAAGTTTTTCTTTTATTGCAAGAAATATCAAACCTGGGAATGAATACCGGCAAACAGACACAAGAAATGTTTCTAAATACATCCCTTACAATGTTTATGCTCGCTTGGGTGAATTTGATGTTTCAGATTTATTTACAAAAAGAAAAAATGATATTAACGGCGCTTCATTACTTATGAATTGGAGAAATGAAAATTCAGATTACTTAAATGTAAGATTCAGATTGAAACCACCCGAAAATATTACAAAACCAATTTTTTTGGTTGGTGCATTTAATGACTGGAAAGTTTTACCTGAATATGAAATGTATGATGACAATGGAATTATGAATTTAACAATTCAACTAAAAAGAGGTTTGTATGATTATCAATATGTTGTGGCTGATATTCAAAACGATAAAATAATTAATGAAGATTGGTATATACTTGAAGGGAACTTTTTTGAAACACGAAATGAGTATCATATATTCCTTTTTTATGAAGCACAAGAAAAAGGGGGCTATGAAAAAATTATTGGTTATAAAAAAATTGATGGAGTATTATGAAAAAAATTAAAGTGGGAGTAATTGGAACCGGACACTTAGGAAAAATTCACACAAAACTTTTCAAAGAAATTCATCATTGTGATTTCATCGGTGTGTATGACTTAGATTTTGAACGAGCAAAAAATGTTGCAGATGAATTTCAAACTAAAGCATTTAAAGATATTTACGAACTTTTAAATGAAGTTGATGCTGTTGATATTGTTTCAACTACAAGTGCTCATTATAAACTTGTTAAAACTGCTTTTGCTAAAGACAAACATGTATTTGTTGAAAAACCTATTACATCACAAATATGGGAAGCCGAAGATCTTGTTAAAGATGCTGAAGAAAAAAAATTAATTCTTCAAGTTGGACATATCGAAAGATTTAATCCTGCACTTTTAACGTTAGAAAAATTTGAACTTGACCCAGTTTTTATTCAGACAGATAGATTAGCACAATTTAATCCTCGAGGTACTGATGTAGCAGTTGTGCTCGATTTAATGATTCATGACATTGATATAATTTTAAGTTTAGTTAAAAGTGAAGTAAAAGAGATTAAAGCAAATGGTGTCGCAGTTGTTTCAGATTCAATTGATATTGCTAATGCAAGAATTGAGTTTGAAAATGGTGCGGTTGCAAATGTTACTGCAAGTAGAATTTCTCAAAAGAAAATGAGGAAGATGAGAATGTTTCAACGCGATGCTTATATTGCATTGGACTTTATTACTGGAACATCTGAAGTGTATAGATTAGTCAATCCAGAAAAAATGCCTCAAAATCCTTTCATAAATTTTGGCGAAATGGGTATTGGTGATAAGAAAAAATTTGTTGTTTACGAACAACCCGAACTAAAAGAAGTTAATGCACTCAAACTTGAGCTTGAATATTTTATTGATGCAGTTCTTAATAACAAGCAACCAATAGTTTCAGGGGAAGATGGACTTAAAGCTTTGAAAGTTGCTGAAATGATAATTCAAGAAATTGAAAAAACACAAATTGTCTAAATACTCTTTAAAGAAAAAATTTATAGATGTTAAAAATTGTTTCAATATTATTTTTTTTTACAGCAATTATATTTGCACAAGGAAATTCATTATCTAAAATTGATTCTACATCTAATTCAAATCAAAAAGTTGATTCAACAAAAAAGAAAATTGACATTGATGCCGTAGTTAATTCATCTGCTTCCGATTCAATTATATTCAAAGTAAAAGAAAGAAAAATGTTTTTGTTCGGCTCGAGTGATATTAAGTATAAAACTACTGAACTTAATGCTGCAAATATTTTTATAGATTATAATACAAATGAACTTGAAGCTTTTGGTGTTGATTCTTCTGATACTGCAAAAACAAAAATTAAAGGTTTACCAAAACTAATTGAAGGAAATGAAACTTATGAAGGTTCAAGAATAAAATATAATTTCAAAACTCAACGTGGGTTTATTTCACTTGCAAAAAATAAAGAAACAGATAAACGATACGAAGGTGAAAAAGTTAAAAAAGTTGATAAGAATACTTACTTCATTGAAAATGGAATGTTCACTACTTGTAATTCTGATACACCGCATACTTATTTTACAGCAAGCCAAATGAAAGTTATCCAAAAAGATAAAATAATCGCCCGCTGGATTTTTATGTATGTCGGTGGTGTGCCAATTCCAATACCATTGCCATTTGCTGTTTTTCCAAATGAAACTGGCAGAAGAAGTGGAATTATTGTTCCCGGATTCGGTTCAACTGCAAATCGTGGACAATATTTTCATAACTTTGGCTACTTCTGGGCAATGAATGATTATATGGATTTAGCTTTTACAGGCGACTATTACACAAAAGGTGGTTATGGTTTACGAAGCAGATTTCGTTATGCAAAACGTTACGATTTCAGTGGTTCATTTGAAGCTGGTTATTCAAATATTTCAATCGGTGAAGAAACAGATCCAATTAATTTAAAACAACGTCAAAGTGATTGGCGGCTTTCATGGTATCATTCACAACAAATTGATCCAACTTCTCAATTCAGTGCTAACATTCAATTTGTGTCAAGTAATTTTTTAAGAAACAATAGTATTGATTACAATACATTATTAACACAACAAATAATTTCTGGTGCTTCTTATTCTAAAAGTTGGGATAACTCAAGTTTATCTTTAAGTTATAACAGAACTCAATATTTAGATTCAGGCAACATTGATGAAACACTTCCAAACATTGGTTATTCTCACAATATATTTTATCCATTCAGAAATAAAAACTCATTTGATGCTAATAAACAATCTTGGTACGAATTAATTGGCATTTCATATTCTGGACAATTTACAAACAGTAGAACTAAAAGGAATGAAATTAAAGAGAACAAACTAGGTGCCTTGCATAATATAAATTTTAACTTTACACCAAAAGTTGGCTACTTTAATATAACTCCAAATTTCAGCTATCAGGAAAAGTGGTATAATAAAAGAATAAAAAAGGGATACAAAAAAATTGAAACTCTTGATTCATTAGGAAGAAAAGTTTTAATAGATACTTTAGTAACTGAAACATTAAATGAATTAAATTTTGTTCGAACATTTTCAACGGGAATTTCTGCAAGTACAAAAATTTATGGAATCTTTAATCCAAATTTTGTCGGTGTTGAATCTTTTCGTCATACTATGATGCCAAATATTTCTTTTAACTATACACCAGATTTTTCATCAAGTAATTGGGGCTATTATGATACTTATTTTGATAAAAATGGAAAGCCAGTCAAGTATGATAAATATGAAGGTCAAATTTATGGTGGTGCAAGCAGTGGTAGAACTCAAAGTATTAATTTTTCCGTAGGAAATATTTTTGAAATTAAGTTAAATAAAGTTCCAGGTGATACATTAAAAGAACAAAAGAAAATTCAACTTTTGAATTTTGATATTTCTACTGGATATAATTTTGCTGCGGATAGTTTGAAATTGCAAAACCTTAATCTAAGTTATAGAACACAAATAGGTGAATGGCTAAATTTTTATGGAAATTCATCTTATACATTTTATGACTATGATACAAAACTTCAAAGAGTGGTAAATAAATTTTTAGTTACTAAAGGTTCAGGTTTGTTCCGACTAAACAACTTTAATTTTTCAATTTCAACAAATTTAAGTGGTGAAAAATTTAAGTCATCTTCTTCAAATGGAAATAACAAAATAGAAACTCAAACCGATCCTGTATTCAATAAAAAAGATTACATTGCTTTGTATGATAATTCCGATACTCCAGATATGTCAATACCATGGAATTTAAATATCAATTACAATTATAACCTTTCAAAATACTCTCCTTCAGAGAAAAGTATTAATTCAAATATTAGTTTAGATTTTAGTACAAATCTTACTAAAAACTGGAAAATAACTTTTCGTGGTAATTATGATTTTAATTCACATCAGTTATCAGCTCCACAAATTACAATTTACAGAGATTTACATTGCTGGGAAATGAATTTTACTTGGAATCCAATTGGGACTTATAGAGGTTTTCATTTTGAATTAAGAATGAAAGCATCTGAATTAAAAGATATTAAAGTTACAAAATCAAAAGGATTGTATTCAGGATTAAGATAATTTCATTTCTTAAAGAAACATTTTCCATTTTCAAATCGTCAAATCATCCAGTTAATCAAAAAAAAATCGCTGCATAGTAAACTCCATAAAAGTCACGTTTTGAAAGGGAAGCGTGACTTTTTCTTTCATGTCAAAAACGTTTCGTAAATTTGCAACAGAAATTAAAAAGGGAATTAATGAAAGAAATAAGAAATATTGCCATAATTGCACATGTTGATCATGGTAAAACTACGCTTGTTGATCAAATCTTAAAACAATGTCAAGTTTTTAGAGATAATCAAGTTGTTCGTGAAAGATTTTTAGATTCAAACGATCTCGAACGAGAAAGAGGAATAACAATCCTTGCAAAGAATATCAGCATACCATATAAACATTATAAAATTAATTTGATTGATACACCCGGACACTCCGATTTTGGAGGTGAAGTAGAACGTGTCTTAAAAATGGCTGATGGAGTTTTACTTCTTGTTGATTCATTCGAAGGACCAATGCCTCAAACAAGATTTGTTCTTGAAAAGGCTTTATCGCTTCATTTAAAACCAATTGTAGTAATCAATAAAATTGATAGACCAGATAATCGTCCACTTGAAGTTCTTGATGAAGTTTATGATTTATTTATCGAACTTGGTGCTGATGAAAATCAACTTGATTTTCCTTTTGTGTATGCAAGTGGAAGAGAAGGCTGGGCAATAAAAAAATTAGATGACCCAAGAATTGATTTAACTCCATTACTTGAAAAAATTATAAAAAGAATTCCACCGCCCAAAATAGAAGAAGGAACTGCTCAATTCCAAATTACTTCTCTTGATTATAATGATTACGTCGGTAGAATAGGAATCGGTAGAGTTTTTAGAGGAACACTTAACAAAACTACACCCGTTTCCATAATTAAAAGAGATGGTTCTGTAAAGCAAACAACAATTAAACAGCTTTTTATTTTTAATGGATTAGTCCGCGAAGAAGTTGATGAAGTCCAAGCTGGTGATATTTGCGCAGTTGTTGGAGTTGAAGATATTGATATTGGCGATACAATAGCAGATGCAACTAATCCTGAACCACTGCCAATTATATCAATTGATGAACCAACTATTAGCATGACTTTTACTGTAAACAATTCACCATTTTATGGCAAAGAAGGAAAGTTTGTAACTTCTCGTCAATTACGCGAAAGATTATTTAAAGAACTTGAACATAATGTTGCACTGGATGTTCAAGAAATGAATACTCCCGATGCTTTCAAAGTTTCTGGTCGTGGTATTTTACATCTTTCAATTTTAATTGAAAATATGAGAAGAGAAGGTTTTGAATTACAAGTAAGAGAACCAAAAGTAATTTATAAAGAAATTAATGGAAAAAAAACAGAACCGATTGAAATTCTTACCGTAGATGTTCCTTCAGAATTTGCTGGAAAAGTAATTGAACTTGTTGGCCAGCGTCGTGGTGTTTTAGTTAAAATGGAAAATAAAGGTAATCTCAATTCTCTTGAATTTCATATTCCATCAAGAGGAATTATGGGATTAAGAACAAAAATTTTAACTGCAACTTCCGGTGAAGCAGTTATGCATCATCGTTTCTTTCAATATGAATATTTCAAAGGTCCTATCGGGAAAAAAAGCAATGGTGTTATGATTTCTATGGATGAAGGACCAGCTACAGCTTATGCAATTGATTCACTTCAAGATAGAGGAAAGTTTTTTATTGATCCGGGAGAAGTTGTTTATCGTGGTCAAATAATTGGTGAACACAATAAAGAAAATGATATTGAAGTAAATATTCAACGTGGAAAAAAATTATCAAATATGCGTGCTAGTGGAAGTGATAAAGCTATTAAAATTGTTCCAGCTATTAAATTTACTTTAGAGGAAGCACTTGAGTATATTCAAGATGATGAAATGGTTGAAGTTACACCAAAATCAATTCGATTAAGAAAATTATATCTCGATCCTAATGAAAGAAAAAAATATAATTTAATGAAAATGAATGAAGAAGATTAACCTTTAAAATTAAAATAGGAGCTTTATGAACTCACAAGATTATATTGCTTTAGAAGAAAAATATGGTGCACATAATTATCATCCACTTCCAGTTGTTTTAGCAAAAGGTGAAGGTGTTTTTCTCTGGGATGTTGAAGGGAAAAGATATTATGATTTCCTTTCAGCTTATTCTGCTGTTAATCAAGGGCATTGTCATCCTAAGATTATTAATACATTGACCGAACAAGCAAAAACTTTAACATTGACTTCACGTGCATTTTACAATAATTGTCTTGGCCCTTATGAAAAATATATTACTGAATATTTTGGTTATGACAAAGTTTTACCAATGAATTCAGGTGCTGAGGCTGACGAAACTGCATTAAAATTATGTAGAAGATGGGCATACGATAAAAAGGGAATTAAAGAAAATGAAGCTAAAATTATTGTATGTCTTGGCAATTTTCATGGAAGAACCATAACAGTTATTTCAATGTCAAATGATCCCGATTCATATAAAGGATTTGGTCCTTACACACCTGGATTTATAAAAATACCATACAATGATTTAAATGAATTATCAAAAGCTTTGGAAGATCCAAACGTTGCAGGATTTTTAGTTGAACCAATTCAAGGTGAAGCTGGAGTTGTTGTTCCTGATGAAGGATATTTGAAAAAAGCTTATGAAATGTGTAAAGAAAAAAATGTTTTGTTTATTGCTGATGAAGTTCAAACAGGTTTATGTAGAACAGGTAAACTTTTAGCATGCAACCATGAAGGAATAAAGCCGGATATTTTAATTTTGGGTAAAGCTCTTTCTGGTGGAACAATGCCAATTTCTGCAGTGCTTGCTGATGATGATATAATGTTAGTTATAAAACCTGGTGAACATGGGTCTACATTTGGTGGAAATCCTTTAGCATCAAAAGTTGCTGTAGCAGCTCTCGAAGTTTTGAAAGAGGAAAATTTAGCTGTCAATGCTGAAAAAATGGGAAACATTTTTAGACAAGAAATAAGAAAAATTAAATCTGATATGATTGAATTAGTAAGAGGGAAAGGCTTATTAAATGCAATTGTAATTAAACCAAAGAATGGGAAAGAAGCTTGGGATGTTTGTTTGCAAATGAAAGAAAATGGTTTACTTGCAAAACCAACACATCAACATATAATACGATTTGCTCCGCCTTTAATTATAAACGAAGAACAAATTATAGAATCTGTTTCAATTATTGAAAAATCAATTAAAGAAGTTGAAGAAAGAAATTAACTTATAATTTATAATGTAAAATGTATAATGTAATGGTCAAGCCTGACTAGCCAGCAGGCTTGCACATCCTGAAAAATTACAAAATCGATCTGTGCAAATCAGTATTATCTGTAGTTAGTTTTTTTACCACAGATTTCACAGATTAACACAAATATAATTTAGCAAGTATAAAGTAAGCTTTAAGACTAATCGTGAAATTTATCTTTATCCATTAGTGAAAATTAGTGTGAATTCGTGGCAGAAAAATTTTTCTTGCTTAATTTGAAAAAAAAATTTAAGTTGTAAACAGAAACAAAAGGAAATATTACTTGCAAAGAGGGCAGAAAAATATTTCAAACAATTCAGTAAATCTTCTTAAAGAAAAACAAAATCTGGAATTACTTGATTTCGTAACAACCGAACTAAGAATTAAAATTTCATTAGACACAAAAACAAACGGGTTGATATTGTGCAGACCCTATTTTTAAATATTGAGAATATGAACAGTAAATAAGTAAACTGGAATGATATCCTGCAGTACCGTGCGGGATATCGTTCTCAAATAAATATTTCGGTGCAGGATAATAAATAGTTAGGTTGTTAAAATTGTAATGCAATATTGAATGAAAAAATATCAAATGATAACAGTTAAATATTTTTTTGTTGCTTTAGCATTTTTTGTTAATTCCAATGCTCAAGAAATTGGGATAGCCCCTACAAAAATTTGGACTGACAATAAAGAAATTGAGAACCCATATGGATTAAGTGTTTATTTCTTTCAGCCTATTGGAAAATTTGGTGTAAAATTCGAGTATGTCTCTGCTAAAAATTCGCGAAGTTATTATGGACTTCTAAATGGTGGTTTCTTAATTGCTCCAGAAGATTTTGTACAAGATTCGATCTCCATTAAATCCACATTTCGTGCTATTGAACTTAGCGCTCATCTCCAAAAGTTATTTGAAGTTTTTCATAACTATATAAATATTGGAGTAGGAATAACATTTGATAAACTTACTAGAGAAAAAGTTGGGCTAAGTTCAAACAAAAGATTTGAAACATACGAGAACAAATTTGGAATCTTTTATGCTATTTCAATCTCACATCAAAATATTTTTTAATTTACCGATAAAGCTTGAATTACTATTTAAACACAAAGGTTTAATGAGTGGAAATTTCGCAACAGATATAGAACAACCTTTTACTGGTACAATAGATGTTAAAGAATTACAATTTAATTTTGCATATATGTTTTAAAGACAACCTAACCAGCGCCTCAACCCGACCGCCATTTTAGTTCGGGGGATTTGAGATTTTTGATATTGTGTTTTAGTTTTACATTCAGTTCAAGGTGTTCGTTCTAATTAATTAAATAAATAATTTTTGGCAATGCGTTTTAGCTCGGCTTCCTTACTTGGGGCGGCGGGTTAGGCGCAACGCCGTTAGGCACTTAGTCAATGAAGAAAATATTTTGCATAGTTCTCTGGCTTTTTATTACTGTTGGTTTGTATTGTCAAAGCTATTACCCAACGAAAAAATCTAACGAATGGGATTATAGTTTATCAAACTCTATAAAAAAAGTAACAGTTCTTGCAGATACATTATTCCCCAATGGCAAATATTATGCTGTATTAAGTGAGCCAGACATACTTTATGCACAATATGTTAGAACTGATTCCCAATTTGTATATTATTATGACCTCAATCAAAATAAAGAAATTCCATTTTTTAAGTTGACTGGAAAGGTTGGTGATGTTACTGAAGTTAGGTTTAGAAATTATGGGAACGTGACTATAACAAAAATGGATAGCACTTTAGTATTTAATGAAAAAGTTCATTTAATAAGTTATTTCATTGGCGGAATGGCAACAATAAAAGTTACCTTATCAGACAAATATGGTATGATTAGCACAGAGATTTATGCCGATCCACCAGCACCTTGGCCTGAAATTACATATAATCTAATTGGTTGTAAAATTAATGGACAAACGTATGGTAAGCTTGTTTCAGTAAAACGTCCAGGTGCTGTCCCAACAGAAACTAAATTGTTTCAAAACTATCCTAATCCGTTTAATCATATAACAAAAATTACTTTCCAAATGCCAAACGAAAGTAAAGTTGTGTTTAAGATTTATGATTTGATTGGGAATGAAATTGCTACTCTTTTTAATGAGGTAGTATCGGCTGGTTTTCACGAAATATTATTTGATGGTTCTAAAATCGCTAGTGGAGTTTATTTCTACAGTTTAGTTACTAACAATAATATTATTACAAAAAAATTAGCTTTAATTAAATAAAAGTGCCTATCCCGCGCCTCAACAGCGTCCGCTTCTTCGATGCGGTCTTATTGAGTCGCATTAGGGTTTGGCTTTTCAGAATTAGTTTGTTGTGTAAAGTTGATTTAGTTCTTTAAACTGATTTATAAATTATAATTGCGTTTGCAAAACCGTCATTGCTGTTCTGGGCGGTGGCTTAAAAACAACGTCGTTATATTGGTTATGATGATCCGTGCTTCGATAATCAAATAACTAGCTGGGAGCTAGGTGATATTATTGATACTGGTGAGACTAGGATTAGATAAATAATTTTTTGAATCCATAACACTAAGGTGTCTTATGAATAAAACAATATTGCCATTTTTTTTCTTTCTCTCCATTTTTACTATCACTTGTGTCTTTTCACAAGATTTTAATAGAAGCATTGTAGTCGAAGTACCAATCATTAATACTGAATTACACTATCAAAAATATGCTGGTCTACAAAAAATAGATGAATATTATTTAACTAAATATTCGTCGGGAATAAATATTTCATATTCATGGAGATTCCCACTTCTATTAAATAATAGAATAGAAATACGACCGGGTATTTTTTTGAGTGACCTTGATCTGTTGGGATTAGACTTCGGATTATATCTAAGGTTATGTTTATATAAAAAGCTTTTTGCTATTATAGGTTCTAATGTTCATTATAATTTTGGTTATAGAGAAAGTCATATGACTTGGAGTAGATCTTCGCAAAGCGGATTCTATTTTTCCCCTGGTGGTTCCATTGGACTAGCCATTTCTCAAAAGATATCAGTCTTTCTAGGTTATTATGTATCAGTAAAAAATAATTGGCGAGATAGTTGGTAGTTGAGTTATACCGATTCATATTATTCAACATCTTCTGAAAAAATATTTTGGATGTTCAAATTGGGTGTAGAAGTAAATCATTAGTTCTAAAAAATGATATCACCGATATCATTTAGTCGATAAATAGTATTTGGGCATATAAACCGCTTTTGCACCCGACCGTCCCGATTTGAATCGGGACAAGCTGTTTCCATTGCGGCATTGTTCAAGTTTTCGGGTTTGGTTGAAAAGGTAAGCATTGTAGTTAAGAGTTGTTCTATTAAATAAGTTTGTTTAAAACATTTGGCAGTAGCTTTTCAGTGCGGCATCGCTGTTCGGAGCGGACGGGTGAAAAGCAACGCCGTTATACTTACTTAATGTTAAACATAATAGTGAAAATTATAGCAATACTACTTGATTATTTCCCTTGTGGATTTATATAATTTATGTTATACCTAACTTTAACATAATGTATATTTGGTTGGAATGGAACTATATATCTTTGAGGTGTTATGAAAACTAAATTATTTGTTTTGCTTATATTCCCTTTTATTATCTACGCACAAGATGCAATAAAATATATTAGTAATGTACCTAAGAAATTTAGAACCCAGTATTACCAAAAACTCCATAACTATAATCCATTACAAGTAGGCAATGCTTGGTTTTACGAGCAAACAGAAACAGATGGAAGTAAAAGCTATTTTCAACGTTCCGTTGTAAAAGATACAATAATAAATTCAAAAAAATATTTTAAGAAAGTAGACTATCATAGTAGAACTGTTATTATAAATAATGTACCAACATCCATTAACTTCTATAATTGGGAAAGAAATGATACTCTTAAGAAGGCAAGCTACATGCTTGATGTGGAAGACCTCAATAATAACGGCAAGACTGATGATGAATTACTTCTTGACAGTTTAGAAATACCAAAGAATCCTTACCCTCGCGTGTTTTTAAGTTATCGTTACACATGGAAAAATATTGCTGGGTTAAGCAATCCATCATATGTTCGTTTCCCTTATTCTCAAGATTCACTGTGGGCAATTGTATTTGGCGATACCGTTATGACACGTCAAATTGAGTATTTAGAAAAATTCCTCGAAGAAGACATTGCAGATAAATACGGAGTGGTTTATATATGGAATGAAGGACCGCCTCTATATTTAACTGGTGCAATAATTAACGGTAAAAAATATGGTACTATTGTAAGTGTAGAGAATGACAAAAGTAGAATACCTAATGATATAATCCTTTATAATAATTATCCTAATCCGTTTAATCCAAGTACTACAATTAAATTCGAAATACCTACACGGGCTTTTGTTAAAATAAAAGTATTTAATTCACTTGGGCAGGAAGTTATATCTCTTATAAATGAATTTAAGGATGCAGGAATTTATTCTGTTAAGTTTGACGGCAAAAACTTATCCAGCGGCATTTATTTTTACAGTTTAATCTCAAACAATCATTTTCTAACAAAAAAAATGCTCTTAATCAAATAATATTGTAGGTCATATTTAAAAACTTTGTTGCACTTTAAATTTGTTTGTAATAGAAAAGAATTTATATTTTTATTGACGTTTGTATCAAATGCAACATTACTGTGTTGAGCAAAAACAACGACATTAGTAAATAATAGGAGAGTAAATGCGCGTACACTATTTGCAGCACGTCCCGTTTGAAGGACTTGGTAGCATAGAGCCATGGCTTAAGGCACAAAGATACGAGATAACGAGCACACGTTTTTTTGAATCGAGTAGGCTTCCAACTCCTAATGAGGTAGATCTGCTAATCGTAATGGGTGGATCAATGAGTGCAAATGATGACAATAAACTGTCATGGTTAACTGATGAAAAAGCATTCATACGGGAATGTATCCAGCAAGGGAAACGCGTTTTAGGTATTTGCTTAGGTGCACAACTAATTGCTAGTGTAATGGGTGGCAAAGTATATAAGAACCACCTAAAAGAAATTGGTTGGTTTCCTGTACAAGGTGTGTCTAATACCAATGAGTCAATTTTTCGTTTTCCGTTGGAATTTAGAGCCTTTCACTGGCACGGTGAAACTTTCGATTTGCCGTCTGGAGCAGTTCAGATTGCAAGAAGTGAAGGATGTGAGAAACAAGCATTTCAACTTGGACAATCTATCATAGGTTTACAGTTTCACCTTGAAATGACAGCAGAATCGGTGAAGGAAATAGTTTTGCACGGTCGAGCAGAACTCTTACCATCAAAATATGTTCAATCCGAAACAGTAATTACTGGGGCATCAGCAGAAGAATACCAAGAGATGAATAAACTCATGTCCGAAGTACTATTCTTTCTGACAAATAACAATGGCTAACCAGTGTATGCAAGCAACAGGCTTCGTCTTTCTACACTTGGAACTTCTTCGAATTAAAAGCCAGTTGAACTTCTTCTCTTTTTAAAATTATTTACGCCTATTCAACATCTTATCCAATTAACCTAATATATACTGACATATATTAACATCAATACTATACTGAAAATTATAACCTTACTCTCTTTGAAAAACATTTTTAAAGTTGCATGATTAGAAAAATAATTCTAAATTAATTTCAGAAAACATAAGGAAATATTACTTGCAAAGAGGGCAGAAAAATATTTCATACAATTCAGTAAATCTTCAGATAGAAAATAAAAGAATGCTAGTAGATATCTTTTCAAAGAAAGATATTTATTGGCGGGTTAATTAATAATTATTCGTAGTTAAAAAGTTAAAATCTGAATGTTTTCTGTTTTTTTATTACCTGGTAATTCAGCAATTGCTTTTACTTATTGTATTAACTCATACAATTTTTCTCAATGCTCAAAATTATAATCTTGATGTATCAAAAAATTTTATTTCTGAATTTCAAAATAAAAATTTATTTTTAACACCAAATTAAAATTGTCATTTGATGAAAAACTTTTTTATTGAGTTTACAGAGATTCTTTCTATTGCTTTGAGGGCAATTAAGTCAAATAAATTAAGGTCAATCTTAACTACTTTAGGAATTATTATTGGTATAGTTGCTGTTACAACAATGTCAACTGCTATTGTTGGATTAAGACAAGCATTTTTACAATCTATTTCATCTCTGGGCAGTGATGTTCTTTATGTAAGTAAATTCCCTTGGTTTGCAATGGGTGATTGGTCAAGATTCCGAAACAGAAAAGATATTACTCTCGAACAGTATGAAAAACTAAAAGAAATATTGACAAATTATGAAGCTATTGCTCCAACTATTACGACTTTTGGTCTAAATGTAAAACGTGGCTCTAATAGTGTTGTTTCTTCGGTCGTATATGGAACTACAGAAGAGTTTAGAAGAACAAGTCAGATTGTTTTGCAAGAAGGACGATTTATGAATGAAATGGAAGTGCGTGCTGCCCGAAAAGTTTGTATGATTGGTCAAGATATTGTTAAAGAACTTTTTCCTTTCGAAAGTCCAATTAATAAAGAAATAAAAATTAATAATGTTCCTTTTACTGTCATTGGTGTTATGGAAAAACAAGGGAGTGGATTTTTAGGCTCATTTAGTATGGATGGAATGATTATAATGCCTCTTAAAACTTTTGAACTTGTTTCTGGTGAAGCAAGAAATAGATTAAGAATTGATGTTAAAGTTGGTGATGTTGATAAACTTGAAGATGCTCGTCAGGAAATTATTTCTGCTATGAGAGTTATTAGAAAAATTCCTCCCGGCAAAGAAGATGATTTTGCAATTAATCAACAAGAAGCGTTTAAACAAATGTATGATAACACTGTGGGTGTTATTGCTATTGCTGGGATTGTTATTACAGCACTTTCACTTTTTGTCGGTGCTATAGGTATCATGAATATTATGTTTGTATCTGTTACAGAAAGGACAAAAGAAATAGGAATTCGAAAAGCTATTGGTGCAAAGACTTATTCTATTCTTTTACAATTTTTAGTAGAAGCTTCTTTATTATGCGTTCTTGGGGGAATTATAGGATTAATTTTATCTTATCCGTTGAGTTTAATAATAAATCAATTTTTACCGACATCATTGCCAATTCATATTGCAATTTTAGCTATTGTTATATCGGCAGTTGTTGGTTTAGTTTCAGGATTTTTACCAGCATGGAAAGCAAGTAAATTAAATCCAGTGGATGCTTTGAGGTATGAATAATGTTATTGTTTGAAAGTATAAAATTAGCGTTTAATTCAATTCGTGCTAGTAAGTTAAGATCAATTTTAACTTTGCTTGGTATTGCAGTAGGTTTATTTTCAATAATAATTGTTATGACTGCAATTTCTGCAATTCAAAACAGTATTGAAACAACTTTTAATTCTATAGGAACAAATAATTTTATAATTCAGAAATGGCCTGCGATACAAATGGGTAATCCACACAGAAGAAGAGAGTTACGTAACAGAGAAAATTTAACGGTTAAACAAGGGGAAAAATTAAGAGAGATTACAAAACTACCAGTTGCAATTGGAATATCAATTGGACGAGGCGGAAGAACTATTAAATTTAGAAATGAAAAAACAAATCCTAATGTTTCTGTTGCTGGCGTAACTTATGATTATTTTATGGCAAGAGATCTTAAAGTTGTTGAGGGTAGAAATTTTACAAGATCTGATGATGAAGGAAATAAACCTTATGCTGTTATTGGAGCTGATATTGTTAATGCATTATTTAAAAATATTGATCCTATTGGTCAAATTATAAAAGTAGATAATTTTAATTTGGAAATTATCGGAGTATTTGAAAAGAAAGGAAGTATTTTAGGTCAGTCACAAGATAATTTCGTTTGTATTCCAATTTCTGTTTTTGAAAAATATTTTGGTTCAGAACGTAGTGCAAGTTTTATTGTTATGTGTAAAAATAAAGAATCAATTTCTGAAACAATGGATGAAGTAATTGGAGCTTTAAGAAAGATTCGTAAAGTTCCTGCTGGTCAGGATAATGATTTTGAAATTGTAACTAATGAACAATTGATAGAGCAATTCAATGATTTAACTAAATATTTCAAACTTGGTGCTGCTGTAGTTGCTTTTATTGCACTTTTAGCTGCTGGTGTTGGTATTATGAATATTATGCTGGTTTCTGTTACGGAAAGAACAAAAGAAATTGGAATCAGAAAAGCAATTGGTGCTCGTAAACAAAATATTTTAACTCAATTTGTCATCGAAGCTGTTTCACTAAGTTGGTTTGGTGGAATGATAGGAATTATTCTCGGTGTAATTGGCGGTAATGTTGTTGCTGTTGCTTTAGGTGTTTCGGTAGTTGTCCCAATTGATTGGATTGTAATTGGTCTTCTAGTAACTACTTTTGTTGGTGTTGCATTTGGAGTTTATCCTGCTATGAAAGCCGCAAATCTTGACCCAATTGAAGCTCTTCGTTATGAATAATTTTTATTGTCTTGCAATATTTGGAGTTGTAGTATAGATTTGTTTTTACAAGTTAATCTATGACTCTAAATTGAAAAAAAATCTTTTAACGATAATTATATTTTTTATAACATTTTTTGATTCATTCTCTCAAATCATAACGATAACAGATACTCTTAAAATTAATTTAAAGAATG
This sequence comes from Stygiobacter electus, assembly GCA_029210465.1. GTDB lineage: Bacteria > Bacteroidota > Ignavibacteria > Ignavibacteriales > Melioribacteraceae > Stygiobacter > Stygiobacter electus. The sequence goes on along the minus strand of JARGDL010000013.1, from coordinate 72,535 downwards.
AATACAAAATTTCTTCTATCAATATTATTCCTTTCACAGAAAATATTTTCCTTGGTTCTCAAAAATTAAATAGAGAACAGTATAAAATAAATTATAACACGGGGACTTTTACATTATCAAATGATCTGAGTATCAAACTTAATGATAGAATAATAATTACATATCAGGCACTAAAACTATCATTAAAAAAAGAATATCAAAAGAAAACACTTCAAAGAGTTGTTGAAGATAAAATTTTTGATACGATTCGAGTAAGTAAAAAAAATTCAATGATAAATTCAGAATCAATATTCGGAAGAGATTTACAAAAATCGGGTTCTTTGATTCGTGGATTTACAATTGGCACAAACAGAGAATTTACTTTGAATAGCGGTTTGAATCTTCAACTTAGTGGTAAACTTTCAGATGACATTAATATTGTTGCCGCATTGACTGATGAAAATATTCCAATTCAACCTGAAGGTAATACAGAAAAACTTGATGAATTAGATAAAGTTTTTATTGAAATAAAACATCAAAATGCAACAGCTACTTTTGGAGATTATGATTTTATACTTTCAGGAAATGAATTTTCAAATACTACAAGAAAACTACAAGGCTTAATGACCGACTTTTATTTAAATAAATCAAATGCAAAAATTTCTGTTGCATCATCACGTGGAAAATTTAACATCAATAATTTTTATGGCGAAGATGGAAAACAAGGACCTTATCGATTGTACGGGAAAAATAATGAAAGATTAATTGTTATAATTTCTAATAGTGAAAAAGTATATCTTGATGGAAATCTTTTGAAACGTGGTGAAAATAATGACTATACAATTGATTACTCAAATTCTGAAATTACTTTTACACCAAAAAAAATTATTACCTCTGCCAGCAGAATTGTTGTTGAATTTGAATATAGTGACCAAAAATTTAAAAGAAACTTCTTTGGTTTCAATTTCTCTTCAACATTATTTGATAACTTGAATTTTGGTTTTTCATATTTACGAGACAGTGATGATGAAAATAATCCAATCGATTTTTCATTAACTGATCAACAAAAAAATATTTTAATGAATGCTGGTAACGATAGAAATAAAGCAGTAATAAATGGGGTCGAGCTTGCAAAAGTTGATTCACTAGGTAAGTTAAAAGGTATTTATGTTGAGATTGATACTTTGATTAATAATCAATCAAAAAAAATTTATCGTTATTCTCCAGGAAATGAATTTGCAATTTATAATGTAACATTTTCGTTTGTTGGTTTTGGAAATGGTGATTATGAAAAAGAAAGTTTATGTAAATATAAATTTGTTGGTATAGGACAAGGTTCATATTTACCAATTATTTTTCTGCCAATGCCTGAATTAAAACAGTTAGGTAATATTAATTTATCATATAATTATAAAAACTTTAAAATTGGCGGTGAATTTTCAATTAGTTCTTTCGATAAAAATAAATTATCTACAATTGACAATTCTCTCAATAATGGCTTTGCAAGAAAATTATTCTTTCAAATTACTCCAACCGAATTTACTTTTAATAATACAAATCTTGGAAAAATAAGTTTACAGTTGAAAGATAGATTTTTAGACTCAAAATATTCTCCATTTGATAGAATAGACAACATAGAATTTAATCGAGATTACAATATTTATAATTTAACCGGTGAGCAAATTTTAAGAGAAGCTGAATTAAATTATTCACCTTTAACTAATATTTCACTTAATTCTAAATATGGATACTTAAAGCAAGGAAGTGATTTTTCATCAAACAGATTTTTTAACAAAATTGAATTTTCATTTCCAACTATTATCAATGCTAATTATCAGTTGGATTATGTTAAGTCAAATAATAAAATTCTGAATACATCATGGTTAAAACAAAACGGAGTTATTTCTTATTTATATAAATCATTTTCAAGTGGTGTTGAATTAATTAATGAAAATAAAGAAGAAAAATTTTTTAAGAATGACAGTTTGAGTTACAATAGTTTTGTCTACAATGAAATCTCTCCATTTGTAAGTTACAAACTATCAAATTCTACAAGTGTTAGATTTATATATTCAAATAGAGTTGAAAGTTTTCCAATTAAAAAATTAATGCTAAAACAATCTGATGCGGTAACAAAAAAAATAGAAATAAGTTTTAATGAGTTTAAAGAAGTAATCTCAGTTTTGAATTTAGCACTACGAAGAAAAAGTTATACAAAAGAATTTCAAAATATTGGATTTAGTAATAATGAAACAGTTCTAATTCAATCACAAAATAGAGTTAACTTATTTAAGAATATTTTCAATGGTGAATTTTATTACAATGCATCTACAGAACAAACAGCAAGATTTGAAAAAGTATTTGTAAAAGTTCAAAAGGGAAGTGGAAATTATATTTATTTGGGTGATTTGAATAATAATGGTATTGCTGAAGAAAATGAATTTCAACTTTCTTTTTATGATGCTGATTTTATTTTAGTTACTGTTCCAACTGACAAATTATATCCGATAATTGATTTAAAGACAAACATTAAGTTTAGATTAGATTTTACAAAATTAAACATGAGTGATAATACTTTTAATAACTTAATTAAATCAATTTCAACAGAAACAATCTTTAGAATTGATGAACAAAATAAAGATGAAAAAACGAGTAACATTTATTTACTCAAACTGAAAAGTTTTTTGAATGAAAAAAACACTTTACGAGGTATTCAAAATTTTTTGCAAGATATAAATTTTATGCAAAATAATAGTGAACTTTCATTTCGGTTGCGTTTTAATCAAAGAAAAAGTTTAAACCAATATTCCGCTGGAATTGAAAAAGGATATTATAAAGAAAAGTCATTACGTATTAGATTTAAAATGATAGAAGAAATTTCGAATCAAACAGATATTATTAATTTGACTGACAATTTTTTATCCCCAGCATTTACAAATCGTTCAAGAACAATAAATAATAATGCTATTGTTTCAGAATTTTCTTATCGACCTGAAAATAATTTAGAGATTGGTTTTAAGTTTGAAATTTCACGTAGTAACGATAAATTTCCACAACAACCACAAACAATTGATTTAAACTCACAAATAATAAGAACAAATTTATCTTTCGAATCACTTGGTCGTTTAAGATTGGAATTTGAAAGAACAGAAATAAATTCATCATCAAAAAATTACTTAGTACCATTTGAAGTTTTGAAAGGGAACACGCTGGGTAAAAATTATTATATGCGATTATTTTTTGATTATAAAATTTCAAGTATGATTCAAACTTCATTAAGTTACGACTTAAGAAAACAAGAAAACAGTAAATTAATTCATAATTTAAGAGCAGAAGCAAGGGCTATATTTTAATGAATATTATTTCCAATTTGATTGAAGCACACATCATTAGAAAAATAGATTCTGGTATAGAATTTTTATTAATGAAAAGAAACCCAAATGAAAAATATCCAAACATTTGGCAAATGGTTACAGGAACAATTGATGGAAATGAAAAGGCTTATGAAACTGCTTTAAGAGAAATTGAAGAAGAAACTTCTGTAAAGCCAGAAAAACTTTGGGTTGTGCCAATCATTAATTCATTTTATTCACATGAAAAAAACGAAATATGTTTTGTCCCAGTTTTTGTAACTCAATTTGGAAAAGATGTTAGAATAAAAATTTCAGATGAGCATTCGGAATTTTTATGGTTGCAAAAAGAAGAAGCAAAACAACTTTTAGCTTGGCCTGGTCAAAGAAAATCAGTTGATATAATCTATGATTATTTTTCAGGGAAAGATAATTCACTAAAATTTATCGAAATAAATTTATCAGCTTAATTAAATTCATTTTTGTATTTTTCATTGTAAAAAATATAATGAGGAACAATGGGCTTATTAATTGTTGGTTCTATCGGTTTAGACGATATTGAAACTCCATTTGACAAAATTCAAAATGCACTTGGCGGTTCAACAACTTACATTTCGTTAGCGGCAAGTTATTTTACCGGACCAGTTTCAATTGTAGGAGTCGTCGGAGATGATTTCCCAAAAGAACATATTAAAATGCTGGAAGATCACGATATTATTCTTGATGGTTTGCAAATCGTTGATGGTGCAAAAACATTTCGTTACGGTTGTAAATATCATTACGATTTGAATAACAGAGAGTCACTTTTTACTCATTTAAATGTTTTCGAAAATTTTAATCCAATCATTCCAGAAAAAAATAAAAAAGATAAATTTGTAATACTAGGAAATATTGCACCCAAATTACAAATGAATGTTCTTGACCAACTTGACAACCCAAAATTTGTAGTTTGCGATACAATGAATTTTTGGATTGATGGTGCTTATAAAGATTTGCTCGAAGTTCTAAAAAGAGTGGATGTTTTAATTATTAATGATTCAGAAGCAAGATTACTTTCTAAAGAACCAAACTTAATTAAATCTGCAAAAATTATTTCTGCAATGGGTCCAAAATATTTAATCATCAAAAAAGGTGAACATGGTGCATTGCTTTTTGGAGAAGATACTGTTTTTTCAGCTCCTGCTTATCCAATGGAAAATATTTTTGATCCAACAGGTGCAGGCGATGCATTTGCCGGTGGATTTACAGGTTACCTTCATAAAAACATGGATTTATCATTTAACAACCTAAAACGTGCAGTGATTTATGGAAGTATCATGGCATCTTTCTGCGTTGAAAAATTTAGCACTAAAGGATTAGAAGATTTAAGCTTTTTAGAAATCAAGAACAGATTTATCGAATTTAGAGAATTATCCAATTTTGATTAAAATGTACTCTGTTGAATTCATCGAAAATAAACTGAAAATTTTAGATCAAACAAAACTTCCATTTGTTGAAGAATATATTAATACTGATGATGTCGAAAGAATTTCACAAGCTATCGAAAAATTAGAAGTTCGAGGTGCACCTGCAATAGGAATTACTGCCGCATATGCTCTGGCTCTTTCTATTAAAAATTCTACTATAGAAAAAATCAAAAATAATTTTTATTCAGCAGTTAATAGATTACAAATTACAAGACCAACTGCTGTTAATCTTTTCTACGCTATAGATGAAATGAAAAAATTTTTTGAAGAAAATTTTAATAAAAAAAACTTGTATTTGTTATTAATTGAAAAAGCAAAACAAATCCACTCTAATGATATAAATCTTTGTGAAAGAATTGCAGAAAACGGTTTATCTATATTCAAGAAAAAAAGTAATGTTTTAACTCATTGCAACACTGGATTTCTTGCAACAGGTGGAAATGGCACTGCATTAAATGTAATTAAAAAGGGTTATGAAAATAATTTAATTGAACATGTTTTTGTTGATGAAACCCGTCCTCTTTTTCAAGGTTCAAGATTAACCGCATGGGAATTAGAAAAATTAAAAATTCCTTTTACAATAATTACAGATTCAACCTCTGCATTCTTAATGCAGCAGAACAAAATTGATTTGGTAATAACAGGTGCCGATAGAATTACTTTAAATGGCGATTCAGCCAATAAAATTGGGACTTACAATTTAGCCGTTCTTTGCAATTATCATAAAATTCCATTCTATATTGCAGCCCCATATACAACAATAGATTTTAATTCATCTGATAAAAGTAAAATTAAAATTGAAGAAAGAAATAAAAAAGAAATATTTAAAATTGGAAATCATAAAATCACAAAAGAAATTTATCAAGCATACGCACCAGCATTTGATATTATTCCAAATGAATTAATTTCAGGGATTATTACAGACGCAAAAATCTTTTCAAAACCTTATAACTTTATAAATGTCTGAAATAGTTAAAACAAAAGCTATAGTCTTAAATAAAATTAATTTTGGTGATACAAGTAGAATAGCAAATTTTTTTACAGAAGATTTTGGAAAGATTCCAGTTATAATTAAAGGTGCTCGTTCATCTAAATCTAAGGTTGGATTAATTGTTGACACAATGAATTATGTGGAAATAGTTTTTTACAAAAAAGAAAACCGTGAGATTCAATTTTCCAGTCAAATAGAGCTTCTTAAATATTTTTCTAAAATAAGAGAAGATTACGAAAAATTAATTTATTCAAATGCAATTATTGAACTGCTGAATACATTGCTAATGGAAAATGAACCTCATAAACTTTTATTTGCTGGGACAGTCAAAATTTTTGATCTCATTAATGATTCAAACGAAAATCCAAAATTTCTATTTGCTAAATATTTTTTATTCTTCTTAAAGGAAATTGGATATGACATTCAAACAGAGATTTGTAACTCTTGTGGACAAAAAATTGTTTATGACGATGAAGTTTCTTTTAACTACGAATTAGGATTATTATGTAAAAATTGCAGTAAGGATAGATTAACAAATTTTAATTTTTCTTCGGAACTTCTAAAATTACTGATTTGTCTAAAAGCCAAAAATAATTGTCATTACAGTGAAGAAGATTTGGATTACTTAATTTCTTTCTTTGAAAAATTTTTATCGTATAACATTCATGAATTCAAAGGAATTCGTTCACTAAAGTTTAAATAAAAAAGGAGATAAATACATGAGAAGAAAAAACGTAATTGGAACTGCTGTATTAATTTTTATCGGAATTGTTTTTGGTGCTGTTCTTGTCTCTGGTTTTGGATTAGTCCATCCAAGCTATGGCAATATTAAAATTGGTGCTGATAAACCGCCAGTAGAACAAGTAAATGCTGATGCAGCCGCTTTCAATAATGCTTTTGTTCAAGTTGCTGAAAAAGTAACTCCTTCAATTGTTCAAATAGAAGTAGTTACAACTGTAAAAAACGATATTAACATTCCTAAAGAATTTCATTTCTTTTTTCCATTCAGAGATGATGTCCCCAAAGAACAACAAGGTGGTGGAAGCGGGATTATAATTTCTGATGATGGTTACATTCTTACAAATAATCATGTTGTCGAAAATGCAAAATCTGTTACTGTTACATTACATGATAAAAGAAAATATGATGCAACAGTTGTTGGAACCGATCCATTAACTGATTTAGCTGTTATTAAAATTGATGAATCCAATTTGCCAGAAGCATATTTAGGTGATTCTGACAAAATACACGTTGGTCAATGGGTAATGGCTATTGGGAATCCTCTTTCTCTTGCTTCAACTGTTACTGCTGGTATTATTAGTGCAACAAGTAGAAACATAAATATTATTAAAGATAATTATGGCGTCGAAAATTTTATTCAAACTGATGCAGCTATTAATCCAGGGAATAGTGGTGGTGCATTAGTTGATTTAAATGGCGCAGTCATCGGTGTTAATTCTGCAATTGCAACAAATGGATTTTCACAAAGTTATATTGGTTATGGATTTGCAATTCCAATTAATTTAGCAAAAGCTGTTGCAAGCGACTTAATAGCAAATGGAAAAGTAAGTCGTGGTTATATTGGTGTAAGTATTGAAGAAGTAGATGCTGCAACAGCAAAAGCTGTTGGTCTTGATGAACCTAAAGGTGTAATTATTCAACAAATAGTTGAAGGTAGTGCTGCATCGAAATCTGATATTAAAGTTGGTGATATAATTCTTAAAATAGATGAAAAAGTTGTAAACCAACCAAATGAATTGCAATCTTATGTTGCAGCAAAACGCGCAGGTACTTCTGTTAGATTAACTCTCTTTCGTGATGGAAAAACTATTGAACGTTATGTAACACTTAAAGCTCGTGATGAAAAAGAAGATAAATCTATTAAAGTTGATTTAAAAGGTAAAAAAGGTAAAGATATTGATGCAAAAGAAATTTCTTTTGATGAAATTGGATTGTCTGTTAGAAATATGAACGACGATGAACTTTCAGAATTTAAAACTAAAAAAGGCGTTCTGATTACAAATGTAAAATCTTTCAGCAGAGCATATAACCAAAGACTTGGCGAAGGTTTGGTAATAACAAGTGCTGATAGAAAAGAAATTAATTCAGTATCAGAGTTAAAACAAATTATCGAAAGTAAAAAAGGCAAAGCAGTTCTTTTAAAAGTTGTTGATAAAGAAGGTAACTCGCGTTTAGTTGGAATTGATATTCCTAATAAATAATCATAATTCTGAATTATATATTTTATGTTAAGAATGTCAGTCGTTTAATAAATGACTGACATTTTTTTATATTTGTAAAAAACTAAATTTGGATTGATATGATAAAATTTCTCACTGCTGGCGAATCTCACGGAAAAGGTTTAACCACAATCGTTTCAGGTTTTCCTTCTAATTTTGAACTATCAGAAGATTATGTAAATTTTCATTTGGCAAGAAGGCAAATGGGTTATGGTCGAGGTTTAAGAATGAAAATTGAAACAGACAAAGCTGAAATACTTTCTGGCGTTCGTTTTGGCAAAACTCTTGGTTCACCAATTTCACTTTTTATTAAAAATAAAGATTGGGAAAATTGGACTGATAAAATGAGTCTTGAACCAATTGAAAAAGAAATTGAAAAGATTACAATCCCAAGACCAGGACATGCAGATTTAGTAGGTACTTTAAAATATAACTTTAATGATATTAGAAATTCGATTGATCGTTCAAGTGCAAGAGAAACTGCAGCTCGTGTTGCAGCTGCATCAATTGCAAGAAAATTTTTATCAAATTTTAATATTCAAATTGGAAGCTTTGTTGAAAGCATCGGTGGAATTTATCCAAGGGAAAATTTCATTGATAAAATTTTTAATGGTGAAATATCACAAAATTATTCCGCAGAAAAATTAAATCACATTTCTGATAAAAGTGCAGTTCGAGTTTTGGATGCACAACAGGAAAATAAAATAATAAACAAAATAAAACTTGCTAAGAAAAAAGGGGATACGCTTGGTGGAACATTTTATGTTGTTGTTACCGGCGTTCCAGTTGGTCTTGGAAGCTTTATCCATTATGATGAAAAAATTGAAGCAGCACTTTCTCATGCTGTTATGTCAATCCATGCTGTTAAGGGTGTTGAAGTTGGAATTGGTTTTGAAGGCGCAAATCTTTTTGGTTCTCAAGTTCATGATGAGATTATAATTAAGAAAAATAATTTTTATCGTAAAACAAATCGCGCCGGTGGAATTGAAGGTGGTATTACAACTGGTTTACCAATAATAATTCGTGGGGCAATGAAACCGATTGCAACTTTAATGTCACCAATTGAATCTGTTGATTTAGCAACAATGAAAAAAGTAATTGCCCGCCGTGAACGTAGCGATTTTGTTGCAGTTCCAGCTTGTGCTGTTATTGCTGAATCTATGGTTGCATGGGTTATTGCTGATTTCTTTTTAAAAAAGTTTGGTGGTGATTCAATAGAAGAAACCAAAGATAATTTTATGAACTTTACTCAGAAATATTTCCAAAGAGTAAAATCAAATTTCGGGGAAAAATAATTTTATATATGATTAAAATTCAGCGTTTTGTTTTTAATTATTTTTATGAAAATACATATTTAGTTTGGGATGATTTTTCAAAAGATGCTATTATAATTGATCCCGGAATGAATGAACGTAATGAAGAAGTAACACTGAATAATTTTGTGTTTGAAAACTCACTTAATTTAAAATTTCTTTTAAACACTCATTGCCATATTGATCATATACTTGGAAATAATTTTATCAAAGAAAATTATGATGTGGAGTTTTTTGCACCAGAAGAAGATCTTTTTTTATTAAAATCTTTAGAGCAGCAAGCAAGTCTTTTTAATATCAAATTTAAAAATTCACCTCTGCCAGATAAATATTTAACTGAAGAAATTGAGTTACAAATTGGTAATTCAAAAATTAAATTTTTATTTACACCTGGACATACACCCGGAGAATTTTGTATTTATTTACCAAATGAAAAAATACTTTTTTCCGGCGATGTTTTATTCAGAGAAAGCATTGGCAGAACTGATTTATGGAAAGCAAATCATAATCAGTTAATAAATTCAATTAAAGATAAATTACTCAAACTTGATGATGATGTAATAGTTTACCCAGGTCACGATATGCGCACAACTATTGGTTACGAGAAACTAAATAATCATTATTTAAATTTTTGATTTGCTTTAACGAAACAATATATTGCCTTAAAAATTTGGCAATTATTTTATGATTTCACAACAATCTAAAAAAAATCTAAAATTTATATTTTCTCTCTTAATTTTTTACATAGTTTTGTTTGAATTTTTATTACCAAGAAACAACTTCATACCTCAACCAACAATATTTTATGAATCATTTTTGCATCTTTGGTCAGTTTACCATTTATTATTTCCTTTGTTATCAACTGCAACAATAGTTTATTTATCTATTCTGATAAGTTTTGTTTTTATTTTTTATTTCAGGATTGTAATAATTAAAAATATAATTTCGTATCGGGCAACATTTCAAGTATTTAACATATTCAAATACTTTCCGGCATTTTTTATAGTATTATTATTTTCATTGTGGTTTAAAGATTCTTTAAGTGCTGAAATTGTATTTGCAATTCTTGTGTCATCTATTATGTTAATAAAAAAGATTAATCAATTAATCTTAGATGTTAAAAATGAGTATATAATTTTTGCTCATCAAATAAATCCAAATAAAATGTTTTCTGAAGTATATTGGAAAAGTATTTTGCCTAAATTGTTCTCATATCTTTATGATTTACAATTTTATTTATGGATTTTAATTTTAATCTATGAATTCATTTCTGAATCTTATGGCATTGGATTAATTTATAAACAAGCATTTACGTACAATGATATTGGTGCAATATTTTCAATTTCTATTACAGTCAGTTTAATAATATGGCTCAGTAATTTTTTAATAAAGTTAATAGAAAAGAAAAAAATATATTGGGATAATGAATGAAACTAAATATTTCAAAGACATTCGTCAATTACGGTATTAAAAGAAAAATTTTCGAGGATTTTCCAATTGAATTTGAAGAAAGCAAAATAACCTCAATAGTAGCACCATTTAAAACTGGCAAATCTTCACTGCTAAAAATATTAGCAGGTATTGAACAAAACGATGAAAAATTAGAACCAATTCAAAATTCATTTTTAATCACAAGTGAACCAATGTCATTCCCATGGATGAATTTAAAGCAAACTCTTTTGTTTGCAAATAAAAATTTAGATAAAAATAAAATAATAGAAATTGCAAAAATTGTTGGACTTGAAGGTTATGAAAATCATTACCCACATAATAAAAGTTTAGGATACCGTTTCAGAATAGCACTAGCAACTGCAATTGCAAAAAACTCAAAATTAATTTTGATTGATGAATCTTTTCAAAATATGGAACAAATAACAAAGTATGAGCTTTATCAATTATTAATAGATTTGAATAAAAAAAATAATATTGGTTTTATTGTTGGAACATCTAATTTGCATGAAGCAATTTTACTTTCAGATGAAATTATTTTGCTAAAAAATATTCCTCATAAAACATATAATAAATTTATTGTAAATCATTCATCTCAAAAAATTGAAGAGAGAATAAAGTCAGAAGCTTTTATCTCAACGAATCAAAAATTAATAAATGTGATTAATCAAGAAGATCTTAATCAAAACTTAAATTTTATCCTATGAAAAAGAAAATTGAACAATTAGAACAATTGCGTGAAGAAGCATTACTTGCTGGTGGAAAAGAAAAAATTCATCAACAACATCAAAAAGGTAAATTAACTGCACGAGAAAGAATTGAATTACTTGTTGATGAAGGTACATTTTCTGAAGTTGATATGTTTGTAAAACACCGTACTACAGAGTTTGGTCTTGATAAACAAAAAATAATTGGGGATGGAGTTGTAACTGGCTTTGCAAAAATATCTGGAAGAGATATTGCAATTTTTAGTCAGGATTTTACAGTATTTGGGGGCTCACTTTCTGAAACTAATGCAAAGAAAATTTGCAAGGTAATGGATATGGCATTAAAACTTGGAATTCCAATTGTTGGATTGAATGATTCCGGCGGGGCAAGAATTCAAGAAGGGGTTAGTAGTCTTGGTGGTTATGCAGATATATTTTTAAGAAATACATTAGCCTCCGGTGTTGTTCCACAAATTTCAGCGATACTTGGTCCGTGTGCTGGTGGAGCAGTTTATTCACCGGCAATTACTGATTTTATTTTTATGGTCAAAAATACAAGTCACATGTTTGTTACTGGTCCTAATGTTGTCAAAACAGTAACACATGAAGAAGTGTCTTTTGAAGATCTTGGTGGTGCAGAAACTCATGCTACTAAAAGTGGTGTAGCACATTTTATTTATGATAGTGAAATTGAATTGCTTCAAAATATTAGAAAACTTATTGATTACTTACCATTAAATTGGAAAGAAACTCCACCAGAAAAGGAATTTGATTTTAACCAAAATTTAATCGTTGAAAAGCTTGATGAAATTATTCCTGATAATCCAAATAAACCTTATGATATGAAATTAATAATCAACGAATTACTTGATGAATCTGAATTTTTAGAAGTTCATGAAAATTATGCTCAAAATATTATTATAGGTTTTGGAAGAGTTGCAGGACAAACAGTTGGAGTTATTGCAAATCAACCTGCAGTACTTGCTGGAGTATTAGACATTAATGCTTCAATTAAAGGAGCTCGGTTTGTTCGCTTTTGCGATGCTTTCAATATACCTTTACTTGTTTTGGAAGATGTTCCTGGATTTTTGCCTGGTACAGAGCAAGAATGGAATGGAATAATTCGACATGGTGCAAAATTACTTTTTGCTTTTAGTGAAGCTACAGTTCCCAAAGTTACAGTAATTATTCGTAAAGCATATGGCGGTGCTTATGATGTAATGAATTCAAAACATATTCGTGGTGATTTTAATTTTGCATGGCCAACTGCGGAAATTGCTGTTATGGGCCCAAAAGGTGCAGTAGAAATTATTTTCAAAAAGGAAATTTCAAATTCAAAAAACAAAGAAGAAAAACTTAACGAAGTCTTAAATGATTACATTGAAAAATTTACTAATCCTTATATCGCTGCCGAACGTGGTTTTATTGATGAAGTTATTATTCCAAGAGAAACAAGATTAAAAATTATAAATGCTTTCCAGTTATTAAAAACAAAAGTGGATACAAATCCAAAGAAAAAACATTCTAACATACCTTTGTAATTATCAATTCGCAATTCTCAATTATTAATTATCAATTGTCAATTCTCAATTATAATAACATCCTACCTTGCTTTATAGATATGCCACTCCTAATTTTACACCACTAAAAAATAATTATAGGTGCTTTTGTGAATCCAATTAATTCGACAATTGTAAATTTTGTAAAAATTTTACCCAAACCTGCAGTTTATATTTTTGCTAAAAAATACATAGCAGGAGAAAAATTAGAAGATGGTGTTAGAGTTGTAAAGGAGTTAAATTCAAAAGGTATTTTAGCTACTATGGATGTTTTAGGTGAAGCTGTAACAACTAAAAAAGAAAGTGTTGATGCTAAGAATGAATGTTTACTTGTTTTAGAAACAATCCAAAAAAATAATCTCAATTCAAATTTATCATTAAAACCAACTCAATTAGGTTTAGCCATTGACGAAGAATTTTGTTATAATCAAATGGTTGAAATTGTTGAACGTGCTAAAAGTTATAACAACTTTGTAAGAATCGATATGGAAGATTCTCCTTTTACAGATGCAACTATTAATTTATTCAAACGATTAAAAGAAAAATATGATAACGTTGGAATTGTAGTTCAAGCATATTTAAAAAGAACTTTAGATGATGTAAAAAAACTTAACAAACTTGGTACAAATTACCGTCTGTGTAAAGGTATTTATATTGAGCCTGAAGAAATCTCATACAAAGATTATCAAAAAGTTCGTGATAATTATCTTGATATTTTAAGACAAATGTTTACTGATGGTAACTATGTTGGAATTGCAACACACGATGATTATTTAGTTGAAAATGCTTACAAGATGATTAAAGAAATGAATATTCCAAAAGATAAATTTGAATTTCAAATGCTTTATGGTGTAAAAGAGAATTTGAGAGATAGAATTAATGCAGATGGTTATAAGATAAGAATTTATGTTCCTTTTGGTGAGCATTGGTATAAATATTCAATTCGTCGTTTGCAAGAAAATCCAAATATTGCATGGTACATAACAAAAAGTATTTTCTCGTTTAATTAATGAACGTAATAGGTATTGAAAGTTCGTGTGATGAAACTTCTGTTGCTGTTATCAGTAATGGAAAAGTTCTCTCAAATTTAGTTGCCTCACAAGATATTCATAAAATTTATGGTGGAGTTGTGCCTGAATTATCAAGTCGGGCACATCTTCAGATGATTTTACCATTAGTTAAAAAAGCAATTCAAGAATCCAATATTCAAAAAGATGAAATTGATATTGTTTCTGCAACTGCTGGACCTGGTTTAATCGGTGCTTTATTAGTTGGATTAACTTTTGCAAAAGGTTTTGCATATTCATTAAATAGGCCATTCATTCCTGTTAATCATATTGAAGGACACATTTTTTCCGGATTTTTGATGGAAGAAAAACCGCAATTTCCATTTTTATGTTTGGTTGTTTCGGGCGGTCATACTTTATTGTTATATGTAGAAAGTGATTTAAAAATTAAAAAGCTTGGTTCAACAATTGATGATGCGGCTGGCGAAGCTTTTGATAAAGTTTCAAAGTTGATTGGATTAGGTTATCCTGGTGGTCCTTTAATTCAAAAATATGCTGAGAAAGGTTACGAAACTGAAATTAAATTTCCGATTGCCAGATTAAAATCAAAATATGATTTTTCTTTTAGTGGAGTAAAAACTTCTGTTCTTAGATTTGTTCAAAAGGAATATGGAGATACTAAAATTCCTGAAAATGATTTAGCGAATATTGCTTATGCTTTTCAAAATTCAGTTGTTGATGCTTTGAGTGAAAAAGTTGAATTAGCTTTAAATAATTATTCGGTAAAATCTTTAACTTTAGTTGGCGGTGTTGCAGCTAATAAATTATTAAGAGAAAAATTGTATCAGTTATCTAATAAATATAAAATTAGTTTTATTGCTCCTGCAATTGAATATTGTGGAGATAATGCAGCAATGATTGCTTATCGAGGTCAAAAACTTTATGAAGCAGGTTTAAAGTTCGATTTAAATTATAATGTCTATCCAAGTTTAAATAAAAATACATTTATTGAAGAATGAAAAAATTGTTTGACAAAATATTTATAAACAAAAATGAATTTTATCTTCTGATTGTATGGTTTATTTGTATATTAGCAGTAATGTACTTTGCTTTCATAATACCAAATAAATTTCCATACACTACAACTGTTGAATTTGAAATTAAAAAAGGAGAATCATTGCAAGAGATTGCAGATTCATTGTATGAAAAGAAAATCATTCCGAATAAATTTAATTTTAAATTGGCAGTTTTCTTAAAAGGTGCTGGGAAAAAAATCAAAGCGGGTGATTATCTGATTGATAAAGCATTAAATTATTTTCAACTTATAGATATCCTTACTGGTAAAGTTAAATCGTTTCAAAAAAAAATTACCATTCCTGAAGGAATCGATCAATTTCAACTTGCATCGTTGTTGAAAAGAGAAGTTGGAATTGACTCAGTCCAATTTATTTCATTATCTCAAAGTAAAAGTTTTATTTTGTCACTTGGATTAAATGTTGATAACCTTGAAGGTTACCTTTTACCAGAAACCTACTTTTTGTATTCATCAATGAGTTCTCAAAGTATATTAAAAAAACTAAATAATGAGTTGAAAAATTTCTTGAAAGATAAACAGAGAAGGATGAAAGAATTAAAAATGACAGAGAATGAAGTTTTAACTTTAGCTTCTATAATTGATGCTGAATCCAACAACTTTGATGAATTCAAAAAAATTTCTGCTGTCTATCACAATAGATTAAAACTTGGAATGCCATTGCAAGCTGATCCAACAATTTCTTATTTAATTAGATTTAGAGAAAACAAAAAAATTTATAAAAAAGATTTAATGATTGATTCTAAATACAATACGTATAAATATTCAGGTTTGCCGCCAGCTCCAATTAATAATCCAGGTAAACAAGCAATTCTTGCTGCTCTCTATCCCGAAAAAAATAATTTGTTATATTTTGTTGCAGATGGAAATGGTTCACATTTGTTTGCTTCAAATTATAATGAGCATTTACAAAATGTTTCTAAGTATCGACAATGGAAAAAAACTCAAAATTAATTTTAACTTTTATTTCATTCATTTTTCTTTGGTCTTGTGCTAATCAAATTGCACCAAGCGGTGGAGAAGTTGACAAAATTCCACCTGAAGTTTTAGAAACATACCCTCAAAATAGAGCAATAAACTTTAATGATAACCATTTTGATATAAAGTTCAGTGAATATGTTGATAGACTCTCTGTGCAAAATGCAATTTTTATTTCTCCAAGTTTGAAATATGGTTTCGAATATAATTGGTCTGGCAAAACTTTACATCTTGAATTTAGAGATACTCTCCAACAAAATACAACTTATACAATTACGATCGGAACTGATATTGTAGATTTGAATAATCGCAATAAACTTGCTTTACCTTATACTTTTACTTTTTCAACTGGTAGTAAAATTGATACTGCAAAAATTTCAGGCAAAGTTTATGCGGATTCACCATCTGGAATTTTTATTTATGCATTTAAAAATAAAAATGATTTTAATCCCGAGACTGATAAACCAAATTATATTTCACAAGTCGGCAACGATGGCAGATTTAAGCTAAATGGATTGAGCGAAGGTGATTATAAAATTTTTGCATTGAAAGATAAATCGCAAGATATGTTTTATAATCCTAATGAAGATGAGTTTGGTATTCAATCAAAAAAAATTACAATTGATTCGCTAAATCAAATTTATGATAATTTAAATATCTTTTTGACAAAAGAAGATACAATTTCACCGCGATTATCATCTGCATTTATGAAAGATAGAAATCATATCCTTGTTGAATTTAATGAATCAATTGATAGCTCAAAAATAAACTCAGATAATTTTTATTTATTTGATTCATTAAGTAATAAAAAAATAAACGTTAATTATTTTTATAAATATGATGCAAAACCAAAACAATTTTATATTGCTTTAGGTGATTCCTCTTCATTCCAAAATTATTTTTTAGTTGCTGAAAATATTTATGACTTTTGTGGGAATAAAACTGCTGAAGACAAAATCCAATTTTTATTTAAAAATGAAAAAGATACTTTACTAATAAAACCAATTAAAGTTTTTGGAGAGTATGAAAATGGTAAAGTTGATTATGAAGATCCAAAAGTGAAAATTCAGTTTAATGATGGAATATTTCTCGATGAAGTAAATAGTAGAATAAAAATTGAAGACAATAAAAAAAATAATTTAATCTTCAGTCTTAATAAAATTGATGATGCTTTATTCGAAATAAAGTTGAATAATAAATTAAAACAAGCAACTGATTATTATCTTTTTTTTGATGCAAAAAATTTAAAAAACTATTCAGAAAAAGCGATTGACACAACTTATAAATTTACATTTACTACCAATTCTGAACTCGAGTTCACAGGTGCATCTGGAAAAATTATAGATGATGATTCAACAACTTTAATCGTGAATTTAAAGTCAGTTAACAATAAAAAGAATTACATTAAAAAGATTGATAAAAATAAGTATTTTAATTTCGAAAAAGTTACACCTGATAAATATTTACTTTGGGCATTCAAGGATAAGAACAAAAACGATAAATATGATTTTGGTAAAATAAAACCATTTGAATATTCAGAAGAATTTTATTTCTATCCTGATACATTAAATTTACGTGCAAGATGGCCTGTTGGAGATATAGACTTTAACATAAAGAATAAATAGAACTTATTTGCCAACTACCTAAGCAGAGGGCAGATTAGTCCAAGTCCAAATTCTCAACCTGTTTACCGACAGGTAAATTTTCAATTATTAATTATCAAATATCAATTTACAATTCTCAATTATACAAATAGTATCTTCTAGATAACTCTCTAAACCATTTAATATCTTTATCTAAAAGCGGTTTTATATCATCAACTAAAAATCTTTTTGAAAATTCTTTGCGAATTTTATCAGTCCCCATAACTTTATCAAACATATTTAATCTGTTTGCATTACACATTTCAAATGGATTTTTATCAGGATACAATTTATGATGCACTTGTAAAAAATAAAATTGTATTTCAAGTAAATTTACTTTGTCAAAATCAGTTATGTGAATTTGAACGCCATTCATAATTTTATCTTTCCAATCACCATAGTTTGGTTTAAACGATATTGGTCTGAATAAAACCCCTTTGAGCTTTAAATCGTTTAACTTTTTTGCAAGTGTATCAGCATTAATCCATTCCTGTGCAATTACTTCAAAAGGAAGGGTGTAAGAAATACCAATATTAAAAGCCAAAAGTTCGCCTAAAACTCCAGTCGCAACTAAATAAAATGGTGTTTCTTTTTGGGGAACGTTTGGAGAAGTTGGAACCCAAACTAAATCTGTGTCTTGGAATTTCATCCAACGTTTCCAACCTTTCATTTTTACAACTGTTAATTTGCATTTTGTTTTGTTGCCAATCGATTTCTTTTCATTAAGGATTGTAGCAAGTTCGCCACAAGTTAAACCATAGACGTAAGGAATTTCAAATTGACTTACAAAAGATTTGAATTCATCTTCAACAACATTACCTTCAATTCGATAACCACCGAGAGGATTTGGTCTATCAAGAACAACAAATTCGACATTATTTTCTCCAGCGGCTTCCAATGCAAGTCCAAGTGTAGAAATGTATGTATAAGAACGCACTCCAATATCTTGAATATCATAAACTAATACATCAATATTTGAAAGCATCTGCTTAGTTGGTTTACTTGTTTTACCATAAAGTGCATAATACATTATTCCATCTGTTGAATCATAAAAGCTATCGAATAATTGTCCAGCTCCAACTAATCCTTTTACACCATGCTCAGGAGCGAATACAGAAACTAATTTGAAATTTTTTGCACGTTTGAAAATATCAATTGTTAATTCAAGTTTTTTATTTACTCCAGTTTGGTTTGTGATTAATCCAACTCTCTTGCCATTTAAAATTGAAAAGTTTTGACGTTCTAAAACATCAATGCCAAGTAATACTTCATTGGATAATATTTGATTAATCGAAATAATAAAAAATAGAATTATAAACGGAATTATTTTTTTAGATATTGTCATCATAAGATTATTGATTAAAAGTTTGAATAATTTTTTGAGTTAATGATTTACATTCTTGTAATGTTTCTTCAAGCATAATATCAGCACGTTTTTTTATCTCTTGTGCTATGATTTGATTATTCAATGAAGAACAATTAATTAATACATTTAAATAAGCTCCTTTCGATGCAGTTTCAGTTAATGCAACGGCAACTCCAGCATCAGAAATTGAATTTTTATTTCCTTTTTCTATAATAGTTTTAAGTAAAGGTAATATTTCTTTTGCCGATTGCATTACTTGTGAAGGCACTTCCGCAGCACCAATTGTAGCTTTTTCTATTTCCTGATTTCTAATTTCTTTTTCTTCTTCAGATTCTTTTGGTAGTTTAATTGCATTCATTACTTTATCAAATGCAAGATTATCATTTTTACCGAGTTCTATAAAATCACTTTGATATTTTAAAAGATTGTCTTTAATAATAATCATTTCATTTTCTACTTCTGCATATTTCTTTTTCCCAATTGTAAGATTGCAAACCATTATTCCTAAACTTGAAGCCAAAGCACCACACAAAGCTGCAACATTTCCGCCACCAGGGGTAGGTGAGTTTGATGATAATTCATCTAAATAATTTTGTAATGTTTTTGAAGTTTCCATTTTTCACCTTAAATCATGTATTCAATTATTTTTTCTTCAGGTATAAAAGGATTTAATGAACTTAATCCTAAATTTTCAATTGCTATTTCAACGAGTTTGCTTTCACTTGTTTCTTTATTGCTTGAATAAAATTTACCAGCTTCAAGTAAAGCTTGTAATGGAACTAAACCAACTATTTCACTACCATTGACTTCAATACCAAGTCGGTTTGCTTCTTTTTTTACTTCTTCAAATGCAACATGAATTGGTGTAATATTATAATTTGTCAAATTCATCGAGACTTGAGTGATATTATATTTTTCTAAAGTTACACCCATTCCTTTCACTTCTTTTAATCTGCCCGGAATTTTAATTGGTTTACCGTCAACTTTAATTATGTTTCCGTTTTCATCTTTTTTTGAATAACCGCTTTCACGTAAAACTTCTGCTATTTCTTTTGCATATTTTACATCAGTTGAATTAATATTTACATTGTAAGCAACTAAAAAAAATCTTGCACCAGTTACAATTGCACCAAGTTTAGGATTAAAAATCGCTTCGCCGTAATCAGGTTTCCAATTTGGATCTTTTAACTTTTCTTCAAGACCTTCATATTCACCTTTACGAATATTTGACAAACTTTTTCGCTCTGGAAATCTTGCGGCTGATTCATAAAGATAAACGGGAACTTTCAATTCGTTTGAAATAATTTTAGCAAACTCTTCAGAAATTTTTACACACTCTTCTGTTGTAACATTTGAAACTGGAACAAAAGGTACAACATCAATTGCTCCAATTCTTGGATGTTCACCTTTGTGTTTTCTCATATCAATATTTGCAGCGGCTGCACGGCAAGCATTTAATGCACCATTTAAAATACCTATTTCATTCCCAGCCATTGTTACAACAACTCTGTTGTAATCAGCATCAGGTTCTAAACTTAAAAGTTTAACATCTTTTGTTAATTCAATTGCTTCTTTAATTGCATCAAAAGTTCTTTGATTTTTTCCTTCACTGAAATTTGGGACACATTCAATAATTTTCATTACAACTCCGGATTTGTATAAATAATTTTTCCTTTACTAATTGTAAATTTATTCAAGTTATATCCAATATGATAAATTAATTCAGAAATATCTTTTGCGTTAAAAATTGCAAATGAGGCTTCTTTACCAATTTCAATACTTCCAATTTTGTCAGATAATCCAAGTGCAAAAGCCGAATTTAAAGTAACAGCTGATATTATTTCTTCAATACTCATTTTCATTTTTAAGGCAGCTAATTGCATGATAAATTGAATATTTGGAATATGTGAAGAGCCAGGATTAAAATCTGTAGATAAAGCAATAATTGCATTGTGATCAATTAGTTTTCGTGCAGGTGCAAATTGATAATCAAGAAAAAATGAAACACCCGGTAATAAAACGGAAGCAATTTTTGTTTTTGAAATTTTTTCAATGTCTTCATCTTTAATAACTTCTAGATGATCAACAGAATTTATTTTGTGCTTTATTGCCAAATCAATTCCACCAATTGAATTAAATTGATCGGTATGCAGTCTTAAATTAAATCCTAATTTTTTAGCATTAGAAAAAATTAAATCAACTTCATTTGAGTTAAAAGCTGAAGTTTCTAAGAATGCATCAACTGCTTCAGCTAAATTATTTTTTTTAATGAAAGGGAGAAGTTGATTAATTATCAATTCAAGATATGATTTATGATCATTCCTATATTCTGGTGGAAATGTATGTGCCCCTAAAAAAGTTGGGACTATATTAATTGCACTATTTTTTTTGAAATAATTAATTACTTGCAATAACTTGATTTCATCGTAAAAACTTAAGCCATAACCACTTTTAATTTCTAAAGTTGTAACACCTTGCGATATAAAATGATTAATCCTTGGATATAATAAATTTATTAACTCATCAAAAGAAGAATCTCTTACAGCTTTCATGGTTGAAATTATTCCGCCGCCAGCATTAGCAATTTCCTCGTAAGTTGCACCTTTTAGTCGCATTAAAAATTCATTTGATCTTGAACCTGCAAAAGCTGAATGTGTATGACATTCAACTAATCCAGGAAGAATTATACAATTTTTTGCATCTATTATTTCATCAGCTTTAATTGATGAATTATTTGTTACTAAATCTTTAATTAATTCATCTTCTATCACAATTGAATGATTCGTCAATGGACAAATGTTCTTTAAATCATTTCCACGCTTAAATAATTTTCCTTTGGACTCAACAGTAAAAATTTGTGATGCATTTTTGATTAACGTTATCATCTAATTGATTCCAAACCTTACTAAAATTTTGTTTCAAAAATAGATAAAAGAAATTGAAGTAAGCTAATTTTTTTGGTTAGGGAAAATGAAATTCTTAATTTTGCATACTAAAAATAAGGATCTTTGATAATGCCACCAGGAAAAAAGCTTAATATTCTTTTTGTAACATCAGAAGTTTATCCTTTTATTAAAACCGGTGGATTAGCCGATGTTTCTTCTGCTTTACCACAAAAATTACAAGAATTAGGTCATGTCGTTCGTTTAGTTGTCCCAAAATATGGTGCAATTGATGAAAGAAAATTCAAAATTCATGAAGTTGTTCGTTTAAAAGATATTCCAATAAAAATTGGAGAGAAAGATGTAACATTTTCTCTTCGTTCTTCATTTCTTATTGGTCCTAAAACTCGTGTCCAAATTTATTATTTAGATAACCATGAATATTTTGGAAGCAGACATAGTTTGTATAGTGATCCTTTGACAAACGAAGATTACCCGGATAATGATGAAAGATTTATTCTTTTAGCTCGATCAGTATTTGAATTAATCCAAAGATTACTTTGGATTCCAGATGTCATTCATTTGAATGATTGGCAATGTGGAATGGTTGCGCCTTATTTACGTGCTTTGATGGATAAAGATCCAAATCTTAAAAACATTAAAATTCTGTTTACTATTCATAATCTTGGTTTTCAGGGAATATTTCCTAAATCTACTTTTGAAAAAACAGGTTTACCAAAAGAATTCAATTCTGAAAAAGGTATTTTGCATAAAGGTGATGTTAATTTTTTAAAAGCTGGATTAGTTTACTCAGATATGATCAACACAGTTAGTGAAACTTATGCAAAAGAAATTTGCACAATTAAAGAAATTGCTCAGAGTTTAGATGGAGTTCTTTCTAAAAGAAAAAAAGATGTCTATGGAATTGTAAATGGAATTGATAATTCTGTTTGGAATCCAGAAACAGACAATAAAATAGCACAAAAATATTCTTTCAAAACTTTAGATAAGAAAATTGAAAACAAAAAGGCACTTGCAGATAATTTCAATTTTGAATTTAAAAAAGATGTTCCTGTTATTGGAATGATTACAAGGTTGATTGACAGTAAAGGTATGGATTTAATTGAAAAAGCTTTTCCTGATTTAATGAAATTAAATATTCAACTTGTATTGCTTGGAACTGGTGATAAAAAATATCATAGATTTTTCATGAACATGGCTTCAAAATATCACGATAAATTTTCTTGCTTTATTGGTTTTGATGATGAACTTGCACATTTAATTGAAGCTGGCAGTGATATGTTTTTAATGCCTTCTAAATTTGAACCTTGTGGATTAAATCAAATGTATAGTTTAGTTTATGGAACTGTTCCAATTGTTAGAAAAACTGGTGGATTAGCTGATACAGTTCAGCCATTTAATCCTAAAAATAAAACAGGTAATGGTTTTGTGTTTGAAGATTACAATGCAAAAGATATGATGAAAGTAATTAAAGATGCACTGAAAGTTTATACAAATGAACCTGAAACGTGGAAGATAATTCAACAAAATGGAATGCAGCAAGATTTTTCTTGGATAAACTCTGCAAAAAAATATGTTGAATTATACAAAAAACTTACTGACTAATCATGCAACCAGCTGTTTTTCTTGATAGAGATGGAACTATCAATCTTGATACGGGTTATGTCAAAAATCCAGATGATGTTAAAATTTTAAATGGCGTTGCAGAAGGAATTAGGAAACTTAAACAGCTGTTTGGTTTTAAGATAGTGGTCATTTCAAATCAAGCTGGTGTTGCAAAAAGATTAATGACTTTAAATGATGTTCATTTAGTTAATGAAAAAATTCAATCATTATTGAAAGAAGAAAACGCTGAAATTGATGCTTTTTATTTTTGTCCTTTTCATCCAGATTTTGATAATGAAGAAAAGTCTAAATGCAGAAAACCTTCTCCTTTCATGATTTTCAAAGCGGCTGAAGATTTAATGATTGATTTGAATCGTTCTTATTTAATCGGCGACAGAAGTAGTGATATTGAAGCAGGTATAAACGCCGGTGTTAAAACTATTTTATTAAATTCTGAAATTGCAAAAGAAGAATTAGAAATTCTTAATCAAAAAAATGTTAATGCAAATTTTATTGCAATAAATTTTTTAGAAGCATGCGATTTTATTATTAAAGATTTTGGAGGAAATAATTGAAGAAGAAAATATTGTTGTTTTTATTCCCGTTAATTTTTTCCCTTTATTCTTGTAGCGATAGCCCTACTTCAGTTGGTGAAAATTTAATCCCAAATGATGATAAAATTTCTTTCAATGAATTTGATTCATATAAAGAAGACATACCTCAACAATCATATTCTTATGTTGAAAAAATAAAATTAGGTTCATCTGATAGAATTATTTTAGGAAAAACATTCTACGGTGAATCTTATATTTTATTATTATTTAAACCGAGTTTAATTGACACTTTACTTACAAGATATAAAAACAAAGAATTAAAAATCTATGACACATGGATTTCAATGAAACCAAATTACTTTTTAGGTGATAAATCATTGCCTTTTAATTTTACTGTTCATCAAATAAGTAATAAATGGGGAATTGCTGGATTTGACAGGGATAGTTTGAAGAATCTTCAGATTGATGCTAATGACATTTCAACTAATAAAGTAATTACAGATACTTTAATAACATTTAAATTGCCGATCTCTGTTGTTGATACATGGCTAAAATCAAGTTACGATAGTACAACTTCTAAAAATTATGGAATAATTTTAAAACCAACTTCAAACACTCAAAGAATGATTGGATTTAAGGCGGTCTATTCAAGTAATGAAATATCAACTTCTGTTATACTTAATTATGCAATCGAAAGAACACCAACACCAGTTTATAAAGATACTTTAAATGTTTCACCTTATTTAGATAATCACGTTGTTACTGGTGTTGCTCAAAAATCATTTAATCATTTTTATTTACAATCATCATACGCTCAAAGAGCTATTTTATCCTTTGATTTGACAAAACTTCCAACAAATATTATTGTAAACAAAGCTACACTTGAATTAACAAGTGATCCAAAAATTTCTTTAGATGGTATTCCAAGTTCTGATTCAATTGATGTTCAAATTTTAGCTGATAGTATTACCAAAAAATTAACAAGCGATAGTTTATACAATATTACTTTATCCAAACCTGCAAATTCAAATATTTATAGTGGTGATTTAACCTGGATGGTCCAAAAATGGTTGAAGGGTGAAAAAAATCAAGGATTAAAACTTTCTTTAACAGATGAATATTCAGCATCTTCTTTAATTGCTTTTTACAATAGCAAAGAAACTGACAAAACTTTGCGTCCACGTTTAAAAATAATTTATGCGAAAAAATAACTATGAAAAAAATAAATCTTCTTTTATTTATACTTCTAATTCAAACTGCATTAATAGCTGGTGGTGGTTCAGTTTATTCAAGATATGGTCTTGGTGATTTTAGATATTCATTCAGTGCAAGAAGAATCGGCTTAGGTGAACTTGGCTATTCAATTTCTGACAGAGAATTTATAAGTACTTTAAATCCAGCTTCATGGAATAATCTTGGTTTAACAAGATTTGAAACTGGAGTTTTTGTAAATGCTATGAATTATGAATCTTCTCAAAATAGTGTTTTCAAATCAACTGCATATTTTAATGGTTTAGTCTTTGGGTTTCCTATATCAAAAGAAAATGGAATTTCATTTGTAACAGGATTAACACCATATTCAAATGTTTCTTATGAAATTCTTTCTTCCGATAAAAATGATTTAGTCCCAGACCATACTGTAACATATATTGGCGAAGGTGGAATCCAAAAATTGTTTTTTGGTTCTTCACTTCGTTTGCCTTTTAATATTTCTGTTGGTGCTTCATTTGATTATTACATGGGAGAAATTAGTAACAATACTGATATTTTATTCCATGATACTTTAGGTTACCATAATTCAACTTTCAAAAGGCAATTTAGTTATCATGGAATTGGATTTACTGCTGGATTAATTTCTCCTGATATTAGTAAACTTTTTGGAGAAAGCGAATTCAAAGAATTTCATTTTGGTTTTTCAGTTTCACCACAATTAAATTTAACTGCGGATTCATCAAGTACTAATGTTTCATTAATTGGTACTTATACAGCAAGTAGGGGAACAATTACAGGTAAACTTCCTTTAAGATTTGGATTCGGGACTTCATTTAAAATTACTGACAATTATCTTTTTACTTTTGATTATTTGATACATAAAATGAGTCAGTTTGAATTTGGGAATATAAAAAGTAATAATTTACAAGATGTTTCAAAATTTAGTTTTGGTATTGAATATCATCCAACTGCAAAATTTAATGATTATTGGAGTTTAGTAATGCTTCGTGGTGGTTTTAGCTATGAAAAAACTCCATACATTTTTAATGGTGAATCAATTAATCAATTATCACTTTACGCTGGATGTTCGTTACCACTTAGCTACGAAAATTCTTTAGATATTGCATTTCAATATGCTAAAAGAGGAACAACAAATAAAAATTTAATCCTTGAAAATATTTATAGACTTACATTTTCTTTAAGTCTTGGTGAAATTTGGTTCATACAAGTAGAAAGGTAAAATCAAAAATTAAAATGGATTTTAATTATGAATAATTATTTAGAAAAAGATCAAGAAATATTTAACGTATCAAAACTTGAATTACAAAGACAAGAATCTCATTTGGAACTTATTGCATCAGAAAATTTTGTTTCATTAGCAGTTTTAGAAGCAGCTGGTTCAGTATTAACAAACAAATACGCAGAAGGTTATCCAGGCAAAAGATATTATGGTGGTTGCGAATTTGTTGATATGGCAGAAGAAATTGCTCGTCAAAGATTAAAAAAACTTTTCAATGCTGAACATGTAAATGTACAGCCACACAGCGGTAGTCAAGCTAATATGGCTGTTTACATGTCTTTGCTAAAGCCTGGTGATACAATTTTAGGTCTAAGTTTAGATCATGGTGGACATTTAACTCATGGTTCGTTAGTTAATTTCTCAGGACAAATTTATCGTTCTGTTGGTTACACTTTAAACAAAGAAACAAAACTTCTTGATTATAATTTAATTGAAGATTTAGCAAAAAAAGAAAAACCAAAATTAATTGTAATGGGTGCAAGTGCATATTCACGTGATTGGGATTATGCAAAATTTAGAGAAATTGCTGATAAAGTTGGTGCATTATTAATGATGGATATGGCTCATCCTGCTGGACTAATTGCTAAAGGTTTATTAAATAATCCAATTCCATATTGCGATGTAGTAACTTCAACAACGCACAAAACACTCCGTGGTCCACGTGGTGGAATTATTTTAATTGGGAAAGACAGAGAAAATCCTTTTGGAATTAAAACATTGAAAGGTGATAGATTAAAATTAATGAGTGAAATTATTGATGGAATGGTGATGCCCGGCATTCAAGGTGGACCATTAATGCACATTATAATGGCTAAAGCTGTTGCTTTCGGTGAAGCTTTATCAGATTCATTTAAAAATTATGCTGAGCAAATTATTAAAAATTCAAAAACTCTTGCTTCTGAATTAATGAATTATGGATATGATATTGTCTCTGGTGGAACTGATAATCATTTGATGCTTGTTGATTTAACTAATAAAAATTTAAGCGGTAAAAAGGTCGAAGTTGCACTTGGTTTAGCTGGTATAACTGTTAATAAAAATATGATACCATTCGATACAAAAAGTCCTTTTGTTACTAGTGGAATTAGAATTGGAACGCCAGCTGTTACAACTCGTGGTATGAAAGAAAATGAAATGAAATTAATTGCTAATTTTATTAACAGAGCAATTAATAATATTGAAAACGAGCAAGAATTATCTAATATTAAAAAAGATGTAGCTGAACTTTGCTCGAAATTTCCATTATATCCAGAATTAAAATAAAGTGTCTGAAGAAAAAGAATTGAAAGAAAATGGATCTGGAGAAGTCGAAATGACTTTTCTTGATCATCTTGAGGAGTTACGTTGGAGGGTAATATATTCCCTTATTGGAATAGTTATAGGTACAATTATTGCGTGGATATTTATTGATTTTTTTATTGAACAAATTTTATTACTCCCAGCAAAAGAATCCGGTTTAAAACTTCAAAACTTAAAACCATTTGGACAACTTTTTTTATACTTTCAAGTAGCAATAATAATCGGATTGATACTAAGTTTTCCCAATGTTGTTTATCAAATCTGGAAATTTATAGCACCAGCTTTAAGGCAAAAAGAGAAAAAGTATATAAAATGGATTGTCATCTTTACAACGTTTTGTTTTTTGGTTGGTGTTGTATTTGCATATTTTGTAATGTTGCCTTTAACACTAAAATTTGCTGCGCAATTCGGTTCTCCAACAATCGAAAATAATTTTTCTATAGATGAATATTTCTCAATTATTTTAAGTATAATCCTTGGGGCTGGTTTAGTCTTTGAATTACCAATGTTATCATTTTTCCTCTCAAGTATTGGAATATTAACTCCAAAATTTATGAGAAAATATCGCCGCCATTCAATAGTTGCAATCATGATTTTAGCTGCAGTACTCACACCCGGAACTGATCCAGTTTCACAATTGTTGCTTGCAATACCTTTGGTAATCTTGTATGAAATAAGTATTTTGGTTTCGAAAATTTTTCAGAGAAAAAGTGCGTAATTTGAACCTATCAGAAATCACTCAAATTGTTAATAACGAATTAGAAATTTTTAACCACAAATTTCAAGGATCAATTTGGTCTGAGAATAAAATAGTAAATATTATTATTAAGTATTTGCTTAAACAAAAAGGGAAAAGGATTAGACCTTTATTAGTAATTCTTTCAAGTAAAATAATTGGAAACGTAACAGATCGAACTTACAGAGGGGCAACTTTAGTTGAACTTTTACATACAGCAACATTAGTTCATGATGATGTAGTGGACGAAGCTGAAACTAGAAGAGGGTTTCCATCTATAAATGCGGTGTGGAAAAATAAAGCTGCTGTATTAATTGGAGATTATCTTTTAGCGAAAGGTTTGATGCTTGCTGTTGATGGTAATGATTTTGATTTTTTAAAAGTAATCACAAACACAGTTAAAAGAATGTCAGAAGGAGAATTGCTACAATCAAGTAAAACGAGAAAATTAAATAACGATGAAGAAACATATTATAAAATTATTTCTGATAAAACTGCTTCATTAATTTCTACTTGCTGTGAAATAGGTGCTCGTTCAGTTACGAATGACGAAACTAAAATTTTAGCTATGAAAAATTATGGTGAAAATCTTGGGATGGCTTTTCAAATTAGAGATGATATACTTGATTATATAGGTAAAAAATCTTTATTAGGGAAACCACTTGGTGGCGACATTCGTGAAAAAAAATTAACACTTCCTCTAATCTTCGCATTAAAAAATTCCAATCAGGATGTTTCTAAAATCATACTTTCATTAATGAAAAAGAATGAAAAAGATATTAATGTTGACAAAGTGATTGATTTTGTAAAAAACAATGGTGGTATTGAATACTCAGAAAAAGTTTCAAAAGAATATGGCCAGAAAGCAAAAGAACAACTGAATATTTTTCATGATTCACAAATAAAAAACTCACTTTTAGAACTTGTTGATTTTATTTTAGAAAGAAAAAAATAATTTTTTAAAAAATTTATCTTATATCTTTGTTTAAAGAAATTGATTTACTATTTTTACGCCGAAAATTTTATAATAATTATACAAAATATCTTTTTTAATTAATCAAAATAACTTTTACTTTTATAGGTACTAAATGAAGAGAACTGTACTGGATTACGCTCTCAAAATTCGATTACCTTTAACATTATTTGTCATTGCAGTTTCATTTATTTTGACATTTTATATTTCAAGGGCTGAAAGAGACGGAGTCGGTTATTCACCTCAACAACCAATTCAATATTCACACAAACTACATGCAGGTCAAATGAATATTGATTGCAAGTATTGCCATATTGGTACAGAAAAAGGAAGACATGCATTAGTTCCATCTGTAAATATTTGTATGAATTGTCACACACTTGCAAGAAAAGACCGTCCGGAAATTATAAAACTCAAAAAATATTACGAAGAAGGTACTCCAATCCCTTGGAAGAGAATTCACAAAGTCCCTGATTTCACATATTTCAATCATAGCGTACACGTTAATAAAGGTATTCAATGCGAGACTTGTCATGGTGATGTAAAACAAATGGAAGTTGTTTCACAAGTAAAGGATTGGACAATGACTGCATGTTTAGACTGTCATCGTCAACCTGAAAAATTTGTTCCCTATATTCAAAACATTAAAAAGGGTCCAGAAAATTGTTGGGCTTGTCATAGGTAATTATTATGGAAAAATTAAATCGTAAAAAGTTTTTTTCTTTTATTACTAAAACAGTTTTTTTCACTGCAGTGGTTTCTTTTTTACCTACAAAGTTTTTGAATTCAGTTAGTAAAGCTTCTGAAGAAAAAGTTAATATTAAAATTAATCCCGAAGCAATCAAAAGAAATAAGGTTTGAAGATGAGTTCTTCTTTAGAAAAAAATAAGTATTGGAAGAGTTTAGAAGAGTTAAACAATAGTCCTGAAAGCATTAAAGCTAAACATGATGAGTTTTTAGAAGGAGTTGTAGATAAATTTGATTCATCTAAACTTTCAGGAATGTCAAGAAGAAAATTTTTAGCAGTACTTTCAGCATCCGCTGCAATTGCAACAACAGCATGCACTGATTATCGAGACAAAGGGGAAATAATTCCTTATAATAAAAGACCTGAAGAAATTTTACCTGGTGAGACAAATTACTATGCTTCAACATGTACTGATTGTTCACTTGCTTGTGGAATTTTAATTAAAACTCGTGAAGGTAGACCAATAAAAATTGATGGTAATCCAGATCACCCTATAAATAAAGGAAAAATTTGTGCAAAAGGGCAAGCAAGCATTTTGAGCTTGTATGATCCTGAAAGATTGAAAGAACCTAAGTTTGGAAATCAAAATATTACTTGGGAAGAAGCTGATTCTAAAATAATCACGGCATTGAATAATGCGGTTCAAAATGGTAAACAAATTGCATTTTTTACTGAAAAATTATTTTCTCCAACTACAAAAAAAGTTATTGATGAATTTGTAAAAAAATATCCAACTGCTAAAGTTTACTCATATTCACTAATTAGCGATAAAAACAGAAGAGATGCCTGGTTTGAAACTTATGGATCATCTGATTTGCCAAGTATAAAATGGAATGAAGCTGAAATTATTCTTTCATTAGATTCTGATTTTCTTGGTGTCGAAGGAAATTTTATTGAAAATATGAGACTCTTTTCTGAAAAGAGAGAAGTCGTAAAGAAATTAGATCTAAATAGATTGTATGTGGCTGAAGGTCGTTTGAGTGCAACAGGAATGATGGCGGATTACAGAATTAGAGTTGCCCCAAATCAACAGCTTGAGTTTATTTATTCAATCATTAATGAATTATCAAATGCTAATGTAATTACTGTTAATTCAATTATAAAAAGTTTAGTTTCCAATTATTCAATTGAAAAATTTGGTTCAAAGGAAAAGATTAATAATTTGCTCAAAGATTTATCCAGTAACAAAGGTAAATCCATAATTTATGCTGGTGATACACTTTCAAAAGAAGTTCATATAGCTGTTAATTATTTAAATGAATTATTAGGTGCATCCAATTTATATGATTGGAAAAATATAAATACTAATTCTCAACTTTCATCATCAAAAGAAATTGAAGAATTAATTTCAAATATAAATTCAAAAAATGTTGAAGTTGTTATTCACTTTGATTCCAATCCAGTTTATACTTTGCCAAGCTCGTTTGGTTACAAAGAAGCATTAAAAAATGTAAGCACAGTTATCACACTAACAGAATCTGAAAATGAAACATCAGTTGCTGGCAATTTTACTTTACCGATAAATCACATGCTCGAAAGCTGGGGTGATGCTTCAACAAGAAATAATATTTATAGTACTCAACAGCCAGTTATAAATCCTATATTCAATTCACGACAAAAAGAATCTATAATTTTAACTTGGATAAACCAAAAATATGATGTCAATAATTTCAAAGACTTTTTATACAACAATTTTAATGAAATTATTTACAAACGATTGAAACCTTTAGTTGATTTAAAATTATTCTGGCAGACAACTTTGCATGACGGAGTTGTGAAATTAGAGGGCAGTTCAACTCCTAAAGTTTTCAATGTTTCTTCATTGACAAAATTAAGAATGCCAGCAAGTTCTAATAAATTCACACTTCATTTAACTGAAAGTTTTTTGATTGGAGATGGCAGATTTGCAAATAATGGTTGGCTGCAAGAAACACCTCATCCTGTTACAAAAGTTACATGGGATAATTATGCTGCAATTTCACCAAAGTTTGCAAAAGAACTTAATGTTGAAATGAATGATTTAATAGAAATTTCCCATAATGATAAAAGTGTTTCTTTACCAGTTTTAGTTCAGCCTGGAATGAGTGATACAACAATAAATGTTGAACTTGGCTATGGTCGAACAAATGCAGGTGATGTTGGAAATGAAGTCGGTTTTAATTTAATACCATTAATTGGAAAAGATTTATCATTAATTATAGAAAATGTTTCAGTTAAAAAAGTTGAGGGGAAATATAAACTTGCGTCAACACAAGAACATCATTCTTTAGATGATACATTTGTTAAAGATTTGCATCGAGTGAGAAAAATTATACAAGAAGGGACCTTAAAAGAATATAGAAAAAATCCTAAGTTTTTTCATGAACAAGAAGATGAACTAGTTTCTATAACTCGCGAACATGAATACAAAGGCGTTAAGTGGGCAATGGCAATTGATTTAAATAAATGTACAAGTTGCTCAGCATGTATAACTTCATGTAACGTTGAAAATAATATACCTGTTGTTGGAAAAGACCAAGTATTGGTTGGTCGTGAAATGCAATGGATGAGAATTGATAGATATTATTCAGGAACATCAGAAGATCCCATTGTAAGTAATCAGCCTATGTTATGTCAACATTGTGACAATGCACCTTGTGAAAATGTTTGCCCAGTAAATGCAACTAACCATAGTGAAGATGGATTAAACCAAATGGTTTATAATCGGTGCGTTGGAACGAGATATTGTTCAAACAACTGTCCATATAAAGTTCGTCGTTACAACTTCTTTAATTTTAGAGACCACTTTGAAGATGCTTATTATGAAAATAATTTAACATCAATGTTGAACAATCCAGAAGTAACAGTGCGTTCACGTGGTGTAATGGAAAAATGTACTTTTTGCATTCAAAGAATTATGGAAGTTCGTTCAAATGCAATTCGTGATGGAAAGCCATTAAATGGAAATGATGTAAAAACAGCTTGCCAGGTTGCATGCCCAACAAATGCAATTTCTTTTGGTGATGCAAATGATATAAATTCTGAAATTGCAAAACTTAGAAAGCATGAATTATCTTATCATGTTTTAGAAGAATTAAATGTTAAACCTAATGTAACATACATAGCTAAACTTCGGAATACACACTCGGAGGATTTAATTTGAGCGTAGTAGATTATTCACATGAAATTTCTGTAATTGAAGGCAAACCAAGTTTAAGAGAGCTTGATGATTTAATTGTTAAGCCGCTCGAAACAAAGCCGAATAAAAACTTTTTAATTGCTCTTTCAATAACACTTACTTTATTAGGATCATTTCTAATTGGATTAAGTCTTACCTTCTATTATGGAATTGGAATGTGGGGAAATAATAATCCAGTTGGTTGGGCTTTTGATATTGTTAACTTTGTTTTTTGGGTTGGTATTGGTCATGCTGGAACTTTAATTTCAGCTATACTTTTTCTTTTTAGACAAAAGTGGAGAACAGGTATTGCAAGATTTGCTGAAGGAATGACAATTTTTGCTGTAATGACTGCTGCATTATTTCCATTAATTCATATTGGTAGATTTTGGCTCCCTTTATATTTAATGCCGTATCCAAATCAACATTCACTTTGGGTTAATTTTACTTCTCCATTACTTTGGGATGTATTTGCTGTTTCAACATATTTTACTGTTTCATTAATTTTCTGGTATGTTGGATTAATTCCAGATTTTGCAGTTTTAAGAGAAAAAACTGAAAGCAAGTTCAAAAAAATAATCTATTCAATTTTTTCATTAGGGTGGAGATTTTCAAATCGACATTGGCAGCATTATGAAATGGTTTATTTAATTCTTGCTGGTTTTGCAACACCATTAGTTCTTTCTGTTCACACAATAGTTAGTTTCGATTTTGCTGTTTCAATTTTACCTGGTTGGCATACAACTATTTTCCCTCCATATTTTGTTGCAGGAGCTGTTTTCTCTGGTTTTGCAATGGTTCAAAATGTATTAATTATTGTTCGTAAAGTTTTTCATTATGAACATATTATTACTTTAGACACGCTTGAAAAGATGAATAAAATAATGTTGCTAACAGGTTCATTAGTTGGTTATGCATACGGAATGGAATTCTTTATTGCATGGTATTCTGGAAATCCAATTGAACAATTTACATTTATCAATCGTGCTTTTGGTCCTTATGCTTGGGCATATTGGATAATGTTAACTTGTAACGTTGTTTCACCGCAATTATTTTGGTTCAAAAAAATAAGAAGATCCATACCAGTAATGTTTATCGTTGCTGTTTTTGTAAATGTTGGAATGTGGTTTGAGCGATTTGTAATTGTAGTTACTTCACTAGCAAATGATTTTCTACCATCAAGTTGGGCTTATTATAAACCAACTTATGTTGATTTTATGATTTTAATTGGAAGCTTTGGGTTTTTCTTTACATTTATTTTGTTGTTTACTAAAGGATTACCTGTTGTTTCGATGGCAGAAGTTAAAGCTGTCGTTGATGGTTCCCAACCAACTCATCATGATTAATTTGAAAAAGTTTTAGGTAATAAATGAACGAAAAAATTTTATATGGTTATTCAGCATTATTTGATAAACCTAATGATGTTTTAAAAGCGGCTAAATCAATTGCTGAAAAAGGATTTGAAAAATATGATGTTAACACTCCTTATCCATTACATGGAATGAATAAGGCAATGAAATTAAAACCATCTAAACTTGGTTATGTATCATTAATTGTTGGTTTGTCTGGAGCATTAGCTGCTATTTTAACTATGTGGTGGATGAATGCTGTTGACTATCCAATTGTTTATGGTGGTAAACCATATTTTTCATTCCCGGCTTATATACCTGTTGTTTTTGAAGTGACAGTTCTTTCAGCTTCTATTGCAACTGTTTTAACAATGCTTTTTATTTTCTTTAAATTTCCAAATAATAGTCATCCATTGCAAGGCACAGATTATTTAAAACAAGTTTCATCTGACAAATATGGAATTATAATTCTTGCTGACGACAAAAAATTTAATGAAGAAGAAATTGAAAGTTTGTTTAAAGAATTAAATGCTGTTACTATCAGCCCAATTTATTGGGATAATGAAGAAATAAATCATAAGCATAAAATTTTTGAACCAAAGTTTGTAATATTTTTAATTGCTGTTGCTATCTTGAATTCAGGAGCTGTTTATTTTGTTTATAATAAATTATTATATATGCAGCCATTTAACTGGATGATGAATCAACAAAGGCAAAATGTACAACAAAAAAGTTTGATATATTCAGATGGATTTGGAATGAGAAAACCGGTTGAAGGCACAATTGCACGTGGCCATCTTCCTTATCAGTTTGTTGGCAATCCTGATTTGGCAGGCGAAAAGTTAATTAATCCAATTCCTGTTTCGAAGGCTTCATTAAAATTAGGTCAAGAAAAATTTGATACTTATTGTAGTCCTTGCCATGATTATCATGGAACAGGTCAAAGTAGATTACGTGGGCAATTTCCTAATCCTCCGAGTTTACATTCAGATAAAGTAAGAAATTGGAGTGATGGAAGAATTTTTGCAGTAATAACTGAAGGACAAAACGTAATGCCATCTTATTCAACTCAATTGACTGAAGATGAAAGATGGGCAGTAATTAATTACATTAGAGTTTTACAAAGAGCAATGAATGCTAAGGAGTCTGACTTAAAATGAGTTCTGAAACAAAAATAGAATTTCAGAAAAAAGAATTTTCACCAAAAGTAAAATCTATTGGTTTAATTTTATTCATTATTGGATTAGTTTTGATTTCAGCTGGTTATTTTGTTAGTCCAGCAAGAATGGCTTACAATAATATAATTGGATTAACATTCATAATTAGTATTGTAGTTGGATCATTGTTTTTTGTTTCAATTGAATATTTATCTGGAGCTGTGTGGAGTACACCTTTTAGAAGAATAGCTGAATTTTTTACTTATGGTGTTTATCTAATACCTGTTATTTTAATTCCAGTTTTATTTAATCTTCATGATATTTTTCATTGGACACATCCGGAAGTTGTTAACAGTAATAAAATTTTAAAAGAGAAAGCTCCTTATCTGAATATCAATTTCTTCTTAATTCGTGTAATTGGTTTTATTATTATATGGATTTTATTCCAAAAGTTAATTAGTAGAAATTCAGAGAAACAGGATCTCACCAAAGAACAATCACTTACATCAAGAAATGTAAAACTATCTGCTATCTTTATACCTTTGTTTGCTATTACATTATCTTTTACTGCTATCGATTTTTTAATGAGTTTAGAACCACATTGGTTTTCAACAATTTTTGGTGTTTATTATTTCTCGGGAACAGTTTTAGCTTCATTAGCAGCAATTACAATAGTTGTAATTTATTTGAATGAAAATGGATACCTTGTTAAAGGTCTTTCTCAAGATCACTATTATAGTTTAGGTGCTTTGATGTTTGCTTTTACAAATTTTTGGGCCTACATAGCATTTAGTCAATTTTTATTGATTTGGTATGCAAATCTTCCAGAGGAAACATTTTGGTTCTTACAAAGATGGGAAGGTAGTTGGATGATTTATTCTATTGGATTAATCATTGTAAGATTTGTCATTCCATATTTTGGTTTATTAACACAACCTTCTAAAATGGATCCCAAAAGATTAAAAATAATGGCTGGATGGATTTTATTTGCACATTTATATGATTTATACTTTTTAGTGATGCCAAATTATTCAAGAGGTGGCGTTGTTTTTAGTTGGTTTGAATTAGGTTTCCCATTATTCATTATTGGTTCATTTATATTAATGTTATTTGAATTAAATAAAAGAAAAAATATTGTCGCTATTGGCGATCCAAAATTAAAACGTGGTATTGATTTTAGATTATAAAAAACTATGAATACAAAAAGAAAACTAGAAGATGAAATTAATTTCAAGGATGTTTTTACAAATCCATTAAGAATGTTTGGATGGATTTTCCCAATTTTTATAATTCTATTAATTGCATTGGGAATTTTTTATGTCAAGCATTTAAGTGATATTTCATTTAATGAACAACCCGTTGGACTTATCGTAGATTCAACATACATCAAAAAAGATATTGAAATGAAAAAAGGTGGTATTTCACCGGCAGTTGATTTATTGCTCGTTGAAAAACCAACTCAGGAATTTATCAACAAAGGTAAAGATTTATTTAAAGCTAATTGTTCAAGTTGTCATGGTGAAAATGGACAAGGCGATGGACCAGCTGGTGCAACATTAAATCCAAAACCAAGAAATTTTCATGCTGTTAATGGCTGGACAAATGGTAGAACAATCGATATGATGTATAAAACTCTTCAAGAAGGAATAATTAAAAATGGAATGGCTGCTTATGAATATATCCCTCCGGCAGATAGATTTGCAATTATTTCTTACATAAGAACTTTTGCAGATTTTCCACCAATTAAAAAAGAAGAACTGACACAATTAGATAATCAATATCAATTAACTAAAGGCACTATAATTCCAAATCAAATCCCTGTTAAAACGGCAGAAGAAAAAGTTATTGAAGAAAACTTAGAAATAAATAAGAAAATTGAAAATGCTTATAAACTTTTGGATGCATCAAGCGAAAATACAGGTGCATATTTATTGAAAAATAATTCTCAAAACTTAACAAAAGTGTTCAGTTCATTTTTAAGACAAAAAAATATTGGATCATACGTTAACGATGCTCTACTAAATCCATTTAATTATGGATTTAAACCAAGCATAAACAATCTTAAAAAAGATGAACTAAATAATTTATTTACTTACCTGAAAACAATTTTAATTTAAGATTGATGATGAAAAAATATTTTTTAATAACTATCATTTTCTTTTTTAGTAATTTATTTGCCCAAGAAATAAAGGTTGGTGTAGATGAAAAACTTGGAGCTGTTATACCGCTTGATTTAAAATTCAAAAATTCTGATGGAAAAGTTGTTCTGCTGAAAGATATAATAAATAAGCCAACATTATTAGCATTAGTTTATTATGAATGCCCCGGAATATGTTCACCAATGCAAAATGAAATTGCATGGCTAATTGATAAAATACAATTAGAAATTGGGAAAGATTATCAAGTTGTAAGTTTAAGTATTGACCATCATGAAGATTCAAAAGTTGCTGCTAAATGGAAAGCAAATTACTTGAAATCTATTAAAAGAAAAGTAAATGAAAGTGATTGGCTTTTTTTAACGGGAGATAGTTTATCAATACAAAAATTGACAAAAACTGTTGGTTACTATTTTGAACCATATAAAAAACAATTTACACATGCAGGAACTTTAATTACAATTTCACCTGAAGGAAAAGTTTGCAGATATTTATTCGGTATTCAATTCAATCCATTTGATGCTAAAATGGCTTTGATTGAAGCGAAAGCTGGTAAAACAAATCCAACTATTTCAAAAGTTTTAGAATATTGTTTTAGTTATGATCCAAAAGGAAGACAATACACATTAAATGTAACAAGAATAGTTGGTACACTTATGTTATTAGGTGTAGGAATTTTTGCATTTATAATTTTTACCAAAAAAAATAAAAATAAGAATCAAGGAGTTGAAATAAATGGCTAATACTATAGCCGAGAATTATCTTCATCAAAGTACAAATAAGTATAAAGGAATTTTATCCTGGTTATTAACAACAGATCATAAAAAAATTGGTTTGTTGTATTTTGTTTCAATACTGTTTTTCTTTTTAGTTGGAGCGATAATTGGCTTGCTCATGAGGTTAGAATTAATTGCCCCTGGCAGAACAATAATGGGTCCTCAAACTTACAATACATTATTTACTCTTCATGGAGTAATAATGATATTTTTATTTATTGTACCAGGCTTGCCAGCAATATTTGGAAATTTCTTTTTACCAATTCAAATAGGTGCAAGAGATGTAGCCTTTCCAAGGTTAAATTTACTATCTTGGTATGTTTACATGGTTGGAGCAATTTTAGCTTTGGTTTCTCTGTTTTTACCTGGTGGTCCAATTGATACAGGCTGGACATTTTACATTCCATACAGTATAAGAACAAATACAAATGTTTCTTTAGCAATTTTTGCGGCATTTGTTTTGGGATTCTCATCAATTTTAACTGGAATTAATTTTATTACAACAGTTCATAGATTACGTGCACCTGGAATGACTTTTTTCAAGATGCCTCTTTTTGTCTGGGCAACTTATGCAACTGCTTGGATTCAGATTATTGCTACTCCAGTTATTGGAATTACAATTTTACTCGTTATAATAGAAAGAGCATTTGGAGTTGGAATTTTTGATCCTGCTCTTGGAGGCGATCCTATTTTATATCAACATTTGTTTTGGATTTATTCTCATCCAGCAGTTTATATTATGATTTTACCTGCGATGGGTGTTGTTTCTGAAATAATTCCAACATTCTCACGTAGAACAATTTTCGGTTACAAAGCAATTGCTATGTCATCACTTGCTATTGCATTTATTGGATATTTAGTTTGGGCTCATCATATGTTTACAAGCGGGATGAGTGATACAGCTCGTTGGGTTTTTTCTCTTTTGACTTTTATTGTTGCTTTGCCAAGTGGTGTTAAAATTTTTAATTGGGTCGCAACTATGTATAAAGGTTCAATTGATCCACAACCACCATTTTTATGGGTAATGTCTTTCATATTTTTATTTTCAATAGGTGGATTGACTGGATTAGTTTTAGGATCTCTTGCAACTGATATTCATGTTCATGATACATATTTTGTTGTAGCACATTTTCATTATGTTATGTTTGGAGGTACTGGAACAATTTTCTTTGGAGCCTTACATTACTGGTTCCCAAAAATGTTTGGTAAAATGTATAACATAAAGCTTTCTAAAATTGCTGTTGCTCTTTTCTTTATTGGATTTAATATGCTTTACTTCCCAAAATTTATCTTAGGTTATATGGGAATGCCAAGAAGATATTATGATTATTTACCACAATTTGAACCATTACAAAAAGTTTCAACTGTTGGTTCATGGATTTTAGTTGGAACTATTTTCTTTATTGTTGGATATTTTATTCATGCATTAATTAAAGGCAAAAAAGCAACTTCAAATCCTTGGGGTGGTGTAACATTAGAATGGCATATACCTTCTCCACCAATACAAGAAAATTTTGAAGTAATTCCAACAATTACTCATAAGCCTTATGATTTTAGTCAACTTAAGGAGATGAAGAATGAATAATTCACATGAAGTAACTTTAGAAAATCATGTTCATCGTGATGATGTTGGCGCAAGAATGGGAATGTGGCTGTTTCTTTTTACTGAAGTTCTTCTTTTCGGTGGAATGTTTTTAGTTTATGCTGTTTATAGATTTCAGAATCAAGAGCAATTTAAATTAGCTGCTTTAGAGTTAAACACAGGTATTGGGACATTAAATACAATTATACTTTTAACAAGTTCGTTAACTGTAGCACTTTCTATTGCTGCTATTCAAAATAAAAATAAGTTTCTATCAATTGTTTTTCTCAATTCTACTTTATTACTCGCCTTAATGTTTATGGTTAACAAATATTTTGAATGGTCAACAAAGTTTGCTCATGGAATTTATCCAGGTTCAAAAGAATTATTAGAAAAACCAAATGGTCAAATTCTTTTTTATGGATTGTATTATGTTATGACCGGTTTGCATGGGCTACATGTTTTAATAGGTATGATTATTCTCTATATAATTAAAAGACAAATTAAAAAAGATATTATTACTCCAGATAAATATGTGAAACTTGAAAACTCTGGACTTTATTGGCATTTAGTTGATTTAATATGGATTTTCTTATTTCCGCTATTCTATTTAATTCAATAGGTAAAATATGGAACACACAAAAAAACATCCAGGATATACAACTTATATATTAGTTTGGCTTGCTTTGCTAGTATTTACTTCAATTACTGTAACTATT
Source organism: Stygiobacter electus (assembly GCA_029210465.1). Lineage (GTDB taxonomy): Bacteria > Bacteroidota > Ignavibacteria > Ignavibacteriales > Melioribacteraceae > Stygiobacter > Stygiobacter electus. The sequence continues at coordinate 31,168 of JARGDL010000013.1, read as the reverse complement.
GCAGGTATTGACTTGGGTAAATATACATTATTAATTGCCATGTTTATAGCAGCTATTAAAAGCGCTTTAGTTATAAATATTTTTATGCATATTAAATTCGAAGAAAAGATTTTTAAGGTTTTTATTTTTTTAAGTGGAATGACTTTACTCATAATATTCATTTTAACGTTTTCAGATTTTCTATTTAGATAAGGATTTTATAAATGTCACAAGCACCAACAGCACATGTAGAATCTGTTGATTTTGTAATGTTATATATTGTAGGTATATCTGTTATTCTGTTACTCGGAATAACAGCTACCATGATTTATTTTGTCTTTAAATATAACAGAAAGAAAGGGCATCAACCTGTTGATATTGAACATAACACAGCTTTAGAAATAACATGGATTGTAATACCTACTATTCTTGTTTTATCAATGTTTTATTTTGGTTATACAAGTTTTAGAGAATTAAGAGATATTCCTAAAAATTCTTTTAAGGTAAATGTTACTGCAAGAATGTGGGAATTTTCATTTAAATATGAAAATGGAAAGCAAACTGATACTTTGTATGTACCGGTGAAAACTCCAATTTTGTTGGAAATGCAATCACAAGATGTAAATCACGCATTTTATATCCCAGCATTTAGAATAAAAGAAGATGTTATTGCAAATAAAAATACTTATTTAAGTTTTACTCCAAATGAAATTGGAGATTACGATGTAGCCTGTGCAGAATATTGTGGATTAAATCATTCAGCTATGTACACAAAAGTAAAAGTATTATCAAAAGATAAATTTGAAGATTGGTATAAACAGAAATAATGATAAAAGTTATTAAATATATTGCTGAAAAACTTTCTGTAATTCCAGAACTTGGAAAATTCAGAATAACGTTCTTTGTTTCTATATCAACTTCAATTGGTTATATATTACATCGTGGAAAAATTGATTTACAAATTATTCTTCCAATTTTGGGAGTATTTTTATTAGCATCAGGTTCATCTGCTATTAATCATTTTCAGGAAAGAAAATATGATGCATTGATGGAAAGGACAAAAAATCGCCCAATCCCATCAAATAGAATTGATCCCGTTTCTGCATTTTTAATTGGGATAAATTTATTATTAATAGGTTCTGTAGTTTTATATTTAAGTTCCAATTCAACCGCACTTTTTCTTGGATTATTTTCAGCAGTATGGTATAATTTGTTTTATACACCACTAAAAAGAAAATTTGCGTTTGTAGTTATACCAGGAGCATTAATTGGTGCTATCCCACCAATAATTGGTTGGGTTGCTAGTGGAGGATATTTATTTGATTTAAAAATATTAATGGTTGCATTTTTCTTTTTTATTTGGCAAATACCACATTTTTGGCTTTTAGTTGTAATTCATTCGAATGATTATGAAAGGGCTGGCTTTCCTACAATTTCAAAGATTTATAATTCATTACAAATAGCAAGAATTACTTTTGTATGGATTGCTGCATTGGTTGTAAGTTGTTTTTTAATTCCTATTTATAATGTATTTAATAAACCTATTTCATTAGTTTTACTTTTTGCTTTAGGTATTTGGTTATTATTCAGTACTAAAAATATGTTAACACAGTATTTTGATAAAATTATTTTTAGAAAGGCATTTTTAAGAATAAACTTTTACGTTCTATTTGTCATTTTAATTATTTCAATTGATAAATTAATCTTTAAAGTATTTTAATCGGTGTTCATTATGGAATTTTTAGATAAAATAGTTTTACATCAATCTGCTCATCATATGGAGTTAATAAAGTATTTGCTAATATTAACTCATTTCCTCTTTATTGGGTATACAGGTTTACTATTAGGTTCAGTATTAATTTCATATTTCTTTAAAAAGAGATATGACAAAACAAAAGATGAAAAATATTACTTGAATATTAAAAAGTTTATTGATTTAGCTACATTTAATAAAGGTGCATCATTTACATTCGCTATTATACCAATTCTTAGTGCGATGTTTGGTTATTCGCAGTTGTTGCATTTATCAAATATCAATTTTGCTTTTTATTTTATTTGGTCTGCTCTGTTTTTATTCATTGCTCTAATTTTTATTTATTCATTTAAATATTCTATTCACTTAAGAGATATTTTTTCTTTAACTGAAAAATCAAATGTTCAGCTCGATAATTTAAAATCTGAAATTGAACATTATAAATCATCTACTAATTTGTTATATGATAAATCAGGGCTATATGGATTATTAATATTATTGGTCTCAGTTTATTTTTACTCTATTGCTTCTCAGTTAGCTGTTAATTTAAATAATTGGAATCCCAACAGAAGTTTTATAACTGAATTATTTTCTATCAATTCATTAACGTACTTTTTATTATTCATCAATATTTCATTTATAATTACTTCAATTATTGTACTTTATAAGTATTTTAGAAATAACAGCACAGAAAAATTTGAAACAGAAGAAGTTAAGGATTATCTTAAAAATTTTTCATTGAAATTATTATTATCATTTTCTGCTATATTACCTTTGATTATAATATTAAATGTTTTTTCAAAACCAGTTTTATCATTCTCTTTTGATTATTTCGGTGGAACAGTTTTATTTATTTTGTTAATTCTGTTTGTCATTAGTTTTACCTATTTGATGATAAAGGAAAATCATCTAAAGTTTATTACAACTATTTTATTATTATTTAGTATTTCATTATTTGTTTTTGTTAATAATGAGCAATCAAGTTTTGACACATCAACAAAATCACACTTTGCTTTTCTTTCGAATGAATATGATGTTTATGAAAAGAATCTTAAAGAATCTGCAGGGTTAATTAAAGTTGCGATTAATGGAGCTGATATTTACAATGGAAAATGTATTGCTTGTCATCAGTTTGATAAAAAAGTTGTTGGACCACCATACAATACAGTTATTCCAAAATATGAAGGTAAGAAAGATCAGCTTGTTAAATTTATATTAAATCCAGTGAAAAAGAATCCAGACTATCCATCGATGCCAAACCAAGGTTTAAAACCAAATGAAGCTGAAGCTGTAGCTGATTTTTTACTTTCTAATTATAAAAAGAACTAGTTTACTTGCAAAAATTTTAAACTTATTTTTGCAGTAAAATTATGAGTAATAATGCTTAATGTTCTTGATGCAATAAATTTATCTTCAACATATCTTGAAAAGAAAAATATTTCATCGCCAAGACTAAATGCTGAACTTCTTTTAGCTGAAGTTTTATCCTGTAAAAGAATTGATTTATACCTTTCTTTTGACCGACCTCTTACCGAGCATGAAATTAATGATTATCGTGAATTTATAAGAAGAAGGGGAAATCACGAGCCGTTGCAATACATCATTGGTAAAGCTGAATTTTATGGGAATGAGTTTATTGTAAATGAAAATGTACTTATACCAAGACCAGAAACAGAAATTTTAGTTGATGAAGTTATTGCTAAAAATGTAAATTCATCTTCATTAAAAATTTTAGATGTCGGGACTGGTTCTGGAATAATAGCTGTTTCGTTAGCGAAAGAATTAATTACTGCGAATTTTGATGCGTTTGATGTTTCTGAAGAAGCTGTGAATATTGCTTTAAAAAATGCTTCATTGAATGGAGTTTCTGATAAAATAAATTTTTTTGTTGCAGATATTTTTAATTATGAAGGCAATAATGATTATTATGATATTATAGTTTCTAATCCACCTTATATTTCACACGAAGATTATAATAATTTAGAAATTGATGTCAAAGAATATGAACCTAAAATTTCACTCACAGATTTACAAGATGGGCTTACCTATTATAAAACAATTATTAATAAATCGTCGAAATGGTTAAAAAAAGATGGATATTTATTTTTTGAAATTGGATATAACCAAGGAAAAGATGTAGAAAATTTAATGAATGAATATTTCTACGACATTAAAGTTGTAAAGGATTTTCAAAATTTTGATAGAGTAATTTATGGAGTAAAAAAATGAGAGCTTTAGTTCAGAGAGTAAGATATGGTAATGTTAAAATTGAAAGCGAAAATATTTTTAGAGAAATTAAAAATGGAATGGTAATTTTATTAGGAATTAAAAATGATGATAATGAAAGTGATTGTATTTTCGTTGCAGATAAATGTTCGAATTTGAGGATATTTGAAGATGAAAATGATAAAATGAATTTATCTATAAAAGATGTGAATGGCGAGGCTTTAATTATTTCTCAATTTACACTTTACGGAGATGCAAAAAGAGGCAACAGACCAAGTTTTACTGATGCCGCCAAACCTGAAATTGCAATACCACTTTATGAAAAATTTATTGAAAGAATGAAACAAAATCTTGGTGAAGATAAAATAAAAACTGGCGTCTTTGGAGCGATGATGTTAGTAGAAATTCATAACGATGGTCCAGTTACAATAATTGTTGAATCAAAATAAAGAGATTAGTTTGAAACCTTTTTTAATGATTTTTATTGATGGAGTTGGCATTGGTAAAAAAGATTTTGTTAACAATCCTTTTTTCAAATTTAATTTTAAAACTTTCAATGAATATTTTGAAGAATTCCCAACGATTGACAATCAATTTATAAAAAAAAATAATTCATTTATCTTTCCAATCGATGCAACGATGGGAATTCCAGACATACCTTTAAGCGGGACAGGACAAACGTCAATTTTTTGTGGAGTAAATGCATCAAAAATAATTGGAAAGCATTTCGGTCCTTTTCCATATTCTACTTTAATTCCTATAATTAAAGAAAAAAATATCTTTTATGAATTAAAAAAGAGAAAAAGAAAAGTAGAATTTGTAAATGCATATCCAAAAATATTTTTTGATTATGTCAACAGTGGGAAAAAAAGATTAAGTGTAACAACTTTAAGTTGTTTGCTTAGTGATGTTCCACTTCATAAAATTTCAGACTTATATAAAGGTAAAGCATTAAGTGCTGAAATTGATAATGAAAGACTGAAAACCAAACTGGGTTATAAATTAAAGATTTTAAAACCTGCTACCGTTGCTAATCGTTTAATTAAAATTGCAAGTAAAAATAATTTTACTCTTTTCGAAATATTCCATACTGATCATTTAGGGCATGGCAGATATATTGATAAACTAGAATATTTTTCTAAAGTATTGGATGAATTTTTATTTAAAATATTAACAAAACTCCCAAAAAATATGAACTTATTAGTTTGTTCAGATCATGGCAACTATGAAGATTTATCAATAAAGATGCACACACTTAATCCAGCATTGGGAATTGCATCTGGACCTGATGCTAAAATTCTTTCTAGCAGAATAAAAGCCTTGTATGATATTAAAAGTGTAATCATGGGGTTAATAGATTGAAGCAGTTTCCATTCATAAAATATTCAATTACATTTGCTTTTGGAATTTTTGTTCAATACTTCATCAAACTTAGTTTGTACTTTATAATTGCATTTCTTCTAATCTATTTGTTATTTCTTTTTTTCTCGGTGATAAAAGAATATTCAAAAAACTTTAAATCATTAGTTGGGTTAGTAATATTTTTTCTTGCAGGTTGTTTTTTATATCAACTTTCTAATTCAAATTTAGGGAAATATCCATTCAACAATCCAAAAATTAAAAATGTTGAATTATACGGCGAAGTAAATGAAATAAAACTTATAAAAGCAGATAAATTAACGCTCGTTTTGAAGTTAGATTCAATTAAAAATAATTCATTAAAGTTTTTATGTAATATCTATGAAACGGGGAAAAATTTAGATTCAATTTACAACCAAATAAAAATTGGAAATAAAATATATTTAAAGACAACCGTAACAAAACCAAGAGATCAACGCAATCCCTATGAATTTGATTATGAAAAATATTTGAAAGAGAAGGGAATTTATTTCATAGCTAATGTTTATAAAAAAGATAATATAAGAGTAATTAACAACTCAATTTCAACTTTTCCAAATTATATTTATGAGGTTAGAAAATCCATCGACGATAAACTTAAACAAATTTATAACAAATCAACATATCATTTGTTGAGAGGATTAATTTTAGCAGATAGAAGCGAAATAGATGATCAAATAAATGAAGATTTTATTAATGTTGGAGTTATTCATGTGCTTGCAGTATCAGGGTTACATGTGAGTTTTGTTGTAATAATATTTTTATTTTTGTTTACTCGGTTGAATTTACAAGTTAGAATTATTTTGACAATTATCGGTTTATTGTTTTTTATGCTTTTGACCGGTTCTGGAGCTCCAGTTGTAAGAGCAACATTAATGACTTCAATAGTATTACTGTTACCTTTGTTTGGAAGAACATCTAATGGATTAAATTCTCTATTTGTAGCTGCATTTATTTTATTACTAATTAATCCAAGAGCTTTATTTGATCCAAGTTTTCAGCTTTCATTTTCTGCAATATTATCGTTGATCATTATTGCACCTGTAATAAATAAAGAATTATCCTCTCTAAAAATGAATAATTTTTTAAAATATATTCTTTTGCTCATTGGAACAACGTTATCAGCTCAAATTGGAACTTTACCTTTTACAATAGCATATTTTAGTAAACTGTCTTTGATTTCCATCGTAGCAAATATTTTTGTTATTCCAATAACTGGAATTATTCTTGGTTTAGGAATTGTTTCTGTAGTTTTAACTTTTGTATCAACCCAAACAGCAATTTATTTTGCTTCGTTAAATGAACTAATTTCATTTGCAACTTTATTTTTTATAAATAAACTTGGTTCATTAAATTTATCTTCATTAAATGTAAAACCATTTTCGTTGTATGATGGATTTCTATTTTACTTATTAATCGGCTTGTTATTAAGTTTAATAAAATATTTTAATCATCCAGTTAAGAAATTAATATTTGCATTCTTAATAATTTCAACATTTTTTGTTTATGAAAAGATTGATAATTATGAATTGTTACAAGATAAAAAATTATCTATTCTTGCAATTGATATTGGACAAGGTGATTCATTTCTTTTAAAATTTCCAAATAACCAAGTTGCTTTAATTGATGCAGGAAATGCTGATAAAAATTTTGATAATGGTAAAAAAATTATTTTAACTTTAATGAATAAATTAGGAATTAATAAAATTGATTATGCATTTGTTTCCCATACAGATGCTGATCATTTTATGGGTTTTTTATCGCTTATTAAAAATGATAAAATCAAAAAAATTTACAAACCATTATTAACTAAAGAAGAAGTAAAAGATGTTAATTTTGAAAAATTGATTAATGCAAATAAAATAAAACTTCAATATTATCATAATGAAAAATTACAACTTGGAAACACCGTTGTTTATATCTTGAATAATGATAGAATTAATAACATTAGTAAATCAATGAATGATAAAAGTGGGGTAATCAAAGTTGTTTATGGAGAAAACTCAATATTGTTTACAGGTGATTTAGGAATTAAAATGGAAAAAGAATATGTCAATCAATATTCTTCATTTTTGAAAGCTGATATTTTGAAAGTTGGCCATCACGGTAGTAAAACAAGTTCAAGTGAAGAATTTATCAAAACAGTTTCTCCCAAATATGCATTAATTAGTGCTGGTATTGGTAATAAATTTAATCATCCTCATAAAGAAATAATAAAAAGACTTAATGAAAATAAAATAAAAATCTTGCGTACTGATTACTACGGAGCAATTTTAATGAATTCAGATGGTAAAAATTTATCGTTAGTTAACTGGAAAAATTGAGTATCTAAAATGATAAAAACTAATATTAATCTAAAAAATTACAATACATTTAGAGTTGAAGCTGTTGCTAAATTTTATACCGAGTTAAATAATATTAAAGATTTAGATTTTTTGTTAAGTAACATCCAAAATTATAGCTCAAAAATATTTTTAGGTGGTGGAAGTAACATATTATTTATCAATGATTTCAATGGGTTAGTTATAAAAAATAATTTAACTGGAATTGAAATTGAACATGAAAATGACGAACAGGTTATTGTTTCTGCTTACTCAGGTGAGGTTTGGGACAATTTAGTTTCATTCTGTGTTAAAAATAACTTCTATGGGATCGAAAATTTAACAGCTATACCTGGAACAGTCGGTGCTGCTCCTGTTCAAAATATTGGAGCATATGGGACTGAATTTAAAGATATTTTCTATTCACTCGAAGGTTATTCTTTTACAAAAAATAATTTTATAACTTTTTATAAAAATGATTGTGAGTTCGATTATAGAAAAAGTATTTTCAAGAAATTAAGAAATGATTTCTTCATTGTTAAAGTGAAATTAATACTTTCAAAAAAGAAAAAATTTAATTTAGAATACAAATCACTCAAAAATGCTTTATCAAATTTTACTGAAGATGAATTAAATCTTCAAATTGTAAGTCAAACTATAAGAGAAATTAGAAACTCAAAACTTCCAGATTATAATTTTTTAGGAAATGCTGGAAGTTTCTTTAAAAATCCTGAAGTTGATAAAAATACATTTTTAAATCTAGTGGCAAAATATCCAGATATAAGTTATTTCCAAACAGATAGCGGCTATAAAATATCTGCTGGCTGGTTAATAGAAAAAGTTGGTTACAAAGGTAAGCGTGAAGGAGATGTTGGCTGTTATGACAAGCAAGCTTTAGTTTTAATAAACTATGGAAATGCAACAGGCAATGAAATACTAAATTTTGCAAAAAAAATTCAAAACGAAGTTTTTGAAAAGTTTGATATTTCACTTGAACCTGAAGTTAATATTATTCAATAATGAGGTTAAAATGGAAAATGAAACTAAAACTAATTTATTTAAAAACACTGTAAATGAATTAACTCAACCTTTCAAAGATTTATTCCACACTTCGAGAGCTTTGTTTGGTTTAAATCTTTCATATGTTTTAGAAGGATTAACTTACTTTGGTATTGTAGGATTACTTGCAATTTATTTTAATGATTTTATTTCTTTAGACGATATTCAAGCTGGCAGAATGGTTGGTGTTTTAACGGCTGGTATCACATTAAGCATGCTGTTTTTAGGTGCAACTGTTGATATTATTGGTTTACGAAAAGCACTTTTAATTTCTCTTTTCTTTATGCTTATTGGAAGAATATTTTTAACTATCGCTCCAAATATAGGTGAAACTGGTTTTGGAAATTCAGCTCATATTTTTTCTATGATTGGAATTTTGGGAATTGTTCTTGGTTACGGTATTTATCAACCAGCATGTTATGCCGGTGTAAAAAAACTTACAACAGAAAAAACAGCTGCAATGGGTTATGCAATGCTTTATGCATTAATGAATTTAGGTGGTTTCTTACCTGGTTTGATTTCTCCACCAATTAGAAAAAGCTTTGGAATTCTTGGCGTTTTTTGGGTTTATGTCGCTTTAACAATTGTTGGATGGCTTGTTGTCTATTTTATAATTTCTAAAAGAGCAGTTCAATCAGCTATAGATGAAGTGAACAAAGAAAAAAATACAATTGAAGATGAAGATGAACTCAGTAAAATGACAGCTAAAGAAAAATTAAAATTTTATATCAAAAATTTTCCCTTAAAAGATTTGAGATTTTTATACTTCATTTTTATTCTAATTCCTGTTCAAACATTATTTGCACATAATTGGTTAACCCTACCTTTATATACAAGTAGAGCATTCGATGGTTTTGTTAAAGATAATTTTGAATTTTTTGTTAATCTAAATCCTATTTTAATTTTTATTTTAACTCCAATGGTTGCCGCTTTTACAACTAAAAGAAATACTTACAACATTATGATTATCGGTACATTTGTGATGGCTTCACCTACTTTTATTTTAGCACTTGGACCATCTATGACAAATCTTCTACTTTATCTTTTCATCATGACAATCGGAGAAGCAATGTGGCAACCAAGATTTTTACAATGGGTTGCTGAAATAGCTCCCAAAAATATGACTGGAATTTATATGGGTATTGGTCAATTTCCTTGGTTCCTTACAAAAATTATCACAAGTTTGTATTCTGGTTGGTTCTTAATAAATTATTGTCCTGCAAATGCACCAAGAGAATCAATGAATACTGAAACAATGTGGTTCATTTATGGAATTATTGCAATTGTAAGTCCAATAGGATTATTACTTGCTAAAAAATGGATGATGAAAGGATTTAAAGTTAAAAATGATAATTAAATTAAAGTTGTTTCAAGATTTTAAGTAATCTTGAAACAACAACCTATTCTTCCAATTTAACTGCGGTACCACTTGCAGAAACCATTAGCATTGAACCGCCTTGTCCAACAGTTTCATAATCTAAATCAACAGCAATTACTGCATTGCCACCTAATAATTTTGCTTGCTCAACCATTTCATTGATTGCAATATCTTTAGCGGTTCTCAATTCTTTTTCATAAGCTGCAGAACGACCACCTACAATATCTCTTATGCTCGCAAATATGTCCTTAAAAATATTAGCTCCAACAATAGCTTCACCTGAGACTAAACCTAAATATTGAACAATTTTTTTACCTTCAATAGTATTTGTAGTTGTTATTAGCATTATCAACCTTCAACTTGTTATTAAATTATTTACAAATATATGCAAAGTTCCTTTTTAAATTTCAAAAAAATGTATAAAATTCATTACATTTCAATATCATTTTTAACATTTCATTAAAGTGTAAATTGGATTTTGCTAAACAATATATTATTCAGTGTATAGTAACAGCAGCTAATAATTTAAGATTAAGTTCAGAAAAAATTGAAACTGTTGCAATTATCAAAGAGCGTTTAAACGATTCTAATGATTTATTGGAAGAAATTAAAAATTTCAAAAAGATTACTGAACTTTCAAAACTTGGAATAAAAATTCATGAGATTTATAACTTCCTTGATAATGGTAAAATTGATTTCCTGAAATTATCAGATAAATTCAAAGAACATGCTCTTTCACTTGTTAGAGAATTAAACTTGTCTTTAGATGTTTTAACTCCAGTTAATATTCGAGAAGTATTTAAAAGATTTGAACCCAAAATTTCTAACCAAGATGCTCAAGAGTTTGAAATCAAAGGCACTTATACACAAATTGATGAAATAGTTGATGTCCCTAAAAGATCAAAAGCTGATGAAATCAAAGAAGCTTTGATCATGGATGATATTGAAAACAGCGAAAAGTTATCATTTGATTCTTATCAAGAAACAATAATTAAACCTATAAAAGAAATTGATTCATTTCTTAATCGAGTATTAAAGTTTAATTTTACTGATGGCGAAATGAATTCTATCATTAAGACTATTAAGGAAAATGGTTCTTTATCGAGGAAAATGAATTTTGAAATGATTTCTGATATGCATACAATTCTGGCAAAAGGATTGGAATTAATTAATCAAAAAAAATTAGCACCGAGTATAAACGTAATTGAATCTTTAAGAGCTTGCTTAATTGTAATTGTAGCTTTAGTAAAAAATAAAGAAGTAGATATTACAAATTATTTAACTCGTGCAGAAAATTTTGGCAAATCAATTTTATCAAAACAAAAGGGGTTTTAAATGGAAATTTATGCTGTAATTATGGCTGGTGGTGTTGGCTCAAGATTTTGGCCTAGAAGCAGAGAAAAAAAACCAAAACAATTAATCAAAATTTTTGATGATAATACGATGATTCAAAACACTGTGAAAAGATTAAATGGTTTGGTTAGTAGTAAAAATATTTATGTTATTACAAATAAAATTCAAAAACCTACTGTTATTGAACAACTTCCTCAAATTCCAGAAGAAAATATTATTGCTGAACCTTTTGGAAAAAATACTGCCGCTTGCATTGGTTTAGCTTCAATTCTTATAAAACAAAAAAATCCTAATGCTGTAACAATAACATTACCTTCGGATCATCTAATTAAGGATGAAGAAGCATTTAAAAATTGTTTGAAAAATGCTTGTGAATTTGCTAATGAGTCAAAAGGATTAGTTACAATTGGTATAAAACCAACAAGACCAGAAACAGGCTATGGCTACATTCAATTTGATGAAAATGAAGTATCAAATAATATTTATAAAGTTCTAACTTTTGCCGAAAAACCTAATTTGAATACAGCAATAAGATTTTTACAAGCTGGTGATTTTCTTTGGAACTCTGGTATTTTTATTTGGCGTGTTGATGTAATCTTGAATTCAATTAATAAATTTTTACCAGATTTGGATCAAGGTCTAATTCAACTTGAAACAAAAATTGGGACACAAGAATTTGAAAGTGAATTAGTAAATGTTTATGGACAATTAAAAAGTATTTCTATCGATTACGGCGTTATGGAAAAAGCAGATAATGTTTATTTATCTAAAGCAGAATTTTATTGGAATGACGTTGGCAGTTGGGAAGCCGTTTATGAAATTGCTGATAAAAATGAAGAAGGTAATGCTATTAACGGTGATGTTTATACAGAACAATCTTTTCATTCTTATATTTATTCACAAAAAAAATTTGTTGCTACAATTGGCGTTGAAGATTTAATAATAATTGATACAGATGATGCTCTTTTAGTTTGTAGAAAAGATAAAGCTCAAGAAGTTCGTCAAGTTGTTGAATATTTAAAGATGAATAAAAGGACTGATCTTCTATGAAAAAATTAATAACCGAAGACTATGTTTTACAAGTTATTAAAAAAGGTGAAAAAGAAATTTTTATATCAAAAGATTTTGTTTTAACTCCACTTGCTTTAGATAGAATAAAAAGTGAAGGGTTGAAAATAGTCAATCAGTTCTCTGAAAATAAAAACGAAAATAAGTTTAATAAAATAATTATTGGTTCAGATCATACAGGCGTTAAAGCAAAAAAATTGTTAGTTGAATATTTAAAGAAAAAAAATTATGAGCTGACTGATATAGGAACTTTTACTGAAGATTCAGTTGATTACCCTGATATTGCAATTCAAATAGCAAAAACCGTTAGAACAGGTGAATATGATTGTGGAATTATTTTAGATGCAACTGGAATCCCTTCTGCAATTACAGCTAATAAATTCCCCGGTATAAGAGCAGCTACTTGTTATAATGAATTTTCAGCACGCAGTTCTCGTGAACATAACAATGCAAACATTTTAGTTTTAGGAGCTAAAACACTTGGGGATGAAACAATTAAATCAATTGTTGATGTTTGGTTAAATACCAATTTTTTAGGTGAAAGACATCAAAGAAGACTTGATAAAATTAAAGCGTTGGAAGAAAGTCTAAACAAAAATTAATTTAAAGAAAGAGATTGATATTATATTAATAATTTACTTCTCAATCTGAAATTATCAATTAAGAATTAGCAATTATCAATTAGCAATTTGCAATTATCAATTAGCAATTATCAATTAGCAATTATCAATTAGCAATTTGTAATTATACATTATCAATTATTAATTATACATTATAAAAAATGCATATCGAAAAAACTATCGTACAATTTGTTGAAAAAGTTAAACCTAATATATTTTTGTTAAAAGTATTAGCAAAAAATATTTCATCAAAAGCAACAGCTGGACAGTTTTGTAATATAAAAGTTTCTGAAACAGATTTTCCATTACTTCGAAGACCATTTAGCATTCACAATATTGAAAATGAATCTGTCTATTTTTTATTTGACATTCATGGTGAAGGGACTAAAATTTTATCAAATAAAAAAGTAGGTGACAAAATTGATATTATTGGTCCACTTGGCAATGGTTTTAACATTGACGATAATTATGAAACAATATTTTTAGTAGCTGGTGGAATTGGAGTTGCACCATTTCCATTTTTAACAAAGAGTTTAACGAATAAAAAAATTATTACATTCTACGGAGCCCGAAATAAAGATTATATTTATGACAAAAATTTAATTAACGTTAAATATTCAACCGATGATGGTAGCTATGGTTTTCACGGTAATGTTATTGAGCTGCTGGAAAAAGAAATTGGTAAAAATGATTTTCACAATATCAAAATTTATGGTTGCGGACCAACGCCTATGTTAAAAGCACTTCAAAAATTTTCTTTAGAAAATAAAATTGATTGTGAACTATCAGTCGAAAGTGCAATGGCTTGTGGTTTTGGAATTTGCCAAGGATGCCCGATTGAAACAACTGATAATAGTTACAAATTAATATGCAAAGATGGACCTGTATTTAATTCAAAGGAAATAATTTTATGAATATAGATTTATCAGTTAATATTGGTTCGTTAAAACTAAAAAATCCAATTTTGCTTGCAAGCGGAACTGTAGGTTATGGAAATGAAATTTCCGAGTTCACAGATTTAAGTAAAATTGGTGCTATAGTTACCAAATCAATTTCTTTAAAGCCTAGAAAAGGCAATCCACCTCAGAGAATTGTTGAGACACCATCAGGTATGTTAAATGCGATTGGTTTAGCAAATGTTGGACTGGAAGCATTTGTAAAAGAAAAAATTCCATTTTTAGAAAAACTAAATGCAACTATAATTTGTAATATTGCAGCCAGCACATTAGACGAATATGTTGAATGTGTTAAAATATTAGAATATGAAAAATCAATAAAAGCATTTGAAATAAATGTTTCTTGTCCTAATGTAAAAGATGGCGGTTTAATTTTTGGTAATGATATAAATTGGGTTGGAAAAATTACAGAGCAAGTTCGTAAGTCTACATCGAAACCAATAATAATTAAACTTTCTCCAAATGTTCCAAATATATCAGACTTTGCTGCAGTTGCAAAAAAAGAAGGCGCTGATGCTGTCTCTGCAATTAATACTTTGGTTGGAACCTCATTCGACATTTACACAAGAAAACCAAAAATTAAAAATATAACAGGCGGATTATCTGGTCCAGCTATAAAACCAATTGCACTTGCAAAAGTTTTAGAAATAAAAAGAAATGTTGATATTCCAATTATTGGAGTTGGTGGAATTATGAATTGGAAAGATGTCGTGGAATTTATGATTGTTGGTGCTACTGCAATTCAAATTGGAACTGCTAATTTTATTAATCCAAATGTTAGTAATGAAATAATTAATGACCTTTACAAATTTTGCTCTGAACAAAAAATAGAAAATATATCTTCTCTAACAGGCTCTTTTCAAATTTAAAATGGACAAAGAAAAAATACTTCAAAAAATATTTTCGCTTAATCAATTTGGAATTAAATTAGGTTTAGATAGTACTCAAAAATTATTAGCAAAAATTGGAAATCCACATTTAAGGCTGAAATGTTTTCATGTTGCTGGTTCAAATGGAAAGGGAAGTACTTCTTCTTTCATTGCTTCAATTTTAATGGAAATGGGTTTTAAAGTTGGGCTTTATACTTCTCCTCATTTTGTAAGATTTAATGAAAGAATTAAAATTAATGGAAATGAAATTGAAGATGAGTATTTAGTCGAGTTTATAAATCAAATCAATAGTTATATTGATAATGAAAAACCGACATTTTTCGAGATAACAACTTCATTAGCATTTAAATATTTCGATGATAATAGTGTTGATTATGCAATTATTGAAACTGGATTAGGTGGTAGATTAGATGCAACAAATGTTATTGATCCCATTTCAAGTGTAATAACATCAATAAGTTTAGAACATACTGAACATCTTGGAAACACAATTGAAAAAATATCTTTTGAAAAAGCTGGAATAATTAAAAATGATAAACCAGTTTTTATAGGAAAATTAAACGACGAAGCTGAAAAAGTAATTGTTCAAAAAGCTGTTGAAACAAATTCGCCAATAATTAAAATTAAAGATTATATTGTAGAGGAAAGTGATTATTTAAAAATAAAGTGCAAAAATTTTTATCTTAACTTATATGAAACGCCGCTAAAAGGTTACCATCAACTTTTAAATTCGGCATTAGCAATTAAAACAATTGATGAAAATTTTTCTGTAAATTCATCTCAAATATTAAATGGAATTAAAAATGTTATTGGCAATACCGGAATCCAAGGTAGATATGAAATTTATAACGATAAGCCAAGAGTAATTTTTGATTCGGCTCATAACCCTGAAGGAATTCAGATTTTTATTGATGAATTCAAAAAAGAAAAAGATAATTATGAAAAATCAACTTTAGTATTCAGTGTAATGAAAGATAAGAACATCAAGTTGATGTTAGATTTATTAAACAAAACTTTTGATGAAATATTTTATTACGAATTAAAATATGAACGGGCGGCTAAGTATGAAGTTCTAAAGAATTTAATAAGCGAAAAAAATATTAAAATTAATCTTGTGAATGATCCATATGAGTTTTTAACAAAATTTATTCATCAAAATAAAAATGAATGTTTAGTCTTTTTGGGAAGTATGTATTTATTGGGAGAAATAAAATCAAAAATTATTTCAAAAGAAACTTGACATTTTATTAACATACAACTAATTTTCATGTGTGCCTCAGTAAGGTTCTACTGAAATAATTAAATCAATAAACCAATAAAAAAAATCCCCAAAAAATTGAGAATCGAAATAATCAAATCTAATTTTTCACAAACTGATAGGTAACAAAATATGCCAATGGATATTTCAGAATTGCAGTCAAAAAAAATTGTAGATCTCTACAAGATTGCAAAAGATTACGGGTTAACCGGTTACAGCGATTTACGCAAACAAGAATTAATCTTTAAAATCCTAGAAGCTCAATCTGCAAAAGATGGCTTAACATTTTCAAAAGGAGTCTTGGAAGTTCTTCAAGATGGATATGGCTTCCTAAGATCAGCCGATTATAATTATTTGCCTTCACCAGATGACATTTACGTCTCTCCATCTCAAATCAAAAGATTTCTTTTGAGAACAGGAGATTTTGTAAGTGGTCAGGTAAGACCTCCAAAAGAAGGTGAAAGATTTTTTGCTTTACTACGTGTTGAAGCTGTCAATGGAAAAGATCCAGAAGCAATTCGGGAAAGGACACTATTTGATAATCTGACGCCGCTTTATCCAATAAAAAGATTAAAATTAGAATCTGCACCCGGTGAATATTCTATGAGAATTATTGATTTGCTTTCTCCGATTGGTAAAGGGCAACGTGGATTAATTGTTTCACCACCAAAGGCCGGTAAAACAATATTGTTACAAAAGATTGCAAATTCCTTAACCAGAAATCATCCAGAAGTTAAAATAATAATGTTATTAATTGATGAAAGACCAGAAGAAGTAACTGATATGCAACGCTCTGTTCAAGCAGAAGTTATTAGCTCAACTTTTGATGAACCAGCGGAACGACATGTTCAAGTGGCTAATATGGTTATCGAAAAAGCTAAAAGAATGGTTGAAGCTGGTGATGATGTTGTCATTCTTCTCGATTCAATTACTCGTCTTGCAAGAGCTTATAATACAGTTATTCCCCATAGCGGTAGAATTCTTTCAGGCGGTGTTGATGCAAATGCGTTGCATAAACCAAAAAGATTTTTTGGTTCTGCTCGTAATACCGAAGAAGCTGGAAGTTTAACAATTATTGCAACTGCTCTTATTGATACTGGAAGTAGAATGGATGAAGTCATCTTTGAAGAATTCAAGGGAACTGGAAATATGGAATTAGTACTTGATCGTAATTTGAGTGATAAGAGAATCTTTCCAGCTATTGATGTTAATCGTTCTGGTACTCGTAAAGAAGAATTATTATTGCGTGAAGATGAATTAAACAGAGTATGGATTCTTAGAAAAATAATTTCTGAATACGATCCAACTGAAGCGATGGAATTTGTACTTGATAAAATGAAAGGTACAAAAAATAATAAAGAATTTTTGATGAGCATGAATAGTTAATTTTTTCATGAATACCTTAGTTTTTACTTGCGGTGATATAAATGGTATAGGTCCGGAAATAGTCATTAAAACAATTAATAAAATTCAAAATCCGGGAAAAAGAAAAATAATTTTTATTTGCCCTTCAAATGTGTTTGAACATGCGGCTGAAATAATTAATCCGGAATTTGAGTTTAATGTTTTTAAAAATCTTAATGAAGTAATTGAATCAAGAAAACCAATTACAATTTTAGATATTGGAAAAACGAAATTAAATGTAGGAATTCCAACAAAAATATCTGGATTAACTTCAGCTAATGCAATTGAAAAATCTTATCAAATTCTAATTAGTATAAAAAAATCTGCTGTTATTACAGCACCAATTTCAAAAAAATCATTCGAGCTTGCTGGTATTAATTATTCAGGGCAAACAGAATTTTATGCTTCATTAAGTAATTCAAAAAAGTTTTTGATGATGTTTCTTTCACAAAAATTTAAAGCAGCTTTACTAACGATACATATGCCTCTTAAAAATGTAAGTGAACATATCACTTTTGAAAAAATAAAAAATACAATTGAGATTTTGTGGAATACTTTAGCAACTGACTTTAATATTAAGAATCCTGAAATTGCACTACTTGGTTTTAATCCACATAATGGAGAAGATGGAAGAATTGGAAATGAAGAGAGAGAAATCATAATACCAGCGATAAAAAAATTAAATAATAAATTTGTTTATGGACCTTTTGTACCCGATGCATTCTTTGGGACTAAAAGTTATAAAGACTACGATGCTATACTTGGAATTTATCATGATCAAGTGTTAATTCCATTCAAGATGATAAACTTTGATAAAGGTGTAAATTTCACAGCTGGCTTACCAATTATAAGAGTCTCACCAGATCATGGTACTGCTTTCGATATTGCAGATTTTGGTATCGCAAAACCAACAAGTATGATTGCCGCAGTTAAATGGGCTGAAAAAATAATTATGAACAGAATTAAAAATGAATGAGAACATTTATTCTAATATTTCTGATTTGTATTCTCATTTAATGAGGTTTATAGATTATAAAAAATGGGCTAACTATATTTATAAAATTTCAAAAGAGATTAAAGACAAAAATATTTTTTCATTAGAACTGGCAAGTGGAAATTGTGCATTAGCAAATTATTTGGTTGATAAATTTTACTTTTATGTGGTTAGTGATTTAAGTTCTAATATGTTAGTCAAAGCTTCAGCTAAAATTAAAAATAAAGTTAGTTGCAATTTTTTAGCTTTACCTTTTAAGAAAAAATTTAATTTTGTTTTTTCCTGTTTTGATAGTGTTAATTACCTGACTAATAAAAAAGAATTTTTAAAAATGTTAGATGAAGTGGCAAATATTTTAGATGAAAATGGAATTTTTACTTTTGATGCAAGTATGGAAAACAATAGCTTAAAATATCAAAAGTACTTAAACAGAAAAGGGGATTATAAAGGTATAAAGTATGAACAAATAAGTCGTTATAGTTTAAAAAATAGAATTCATAAAAATAAATTTATCATTGATTTTGGAAATGGTGTAATTAAAGAAGAAACTCACTATCAAAAAATTTATCGGTTTGAAGATTATTTTGAAATGATTTCACATTCTAAATTTTCTGTTTTAAAATGTTACGAAGCATTCTCATTTACAAATGCCAACGCAAATTCTGAAAGAATTCAATTTGTATTAAAGAAGAGAAATTAAAATGTTAACATTTAATCATGTTGTATTTAATTATTCAAATCAACCTGTATTTAGTGATTTAAATCTTCATGTAACACAAGGTGAGTTTGTATTTATAATAGGTAAAAGTGGAGTTGGAAAAACATCTTTTATTAAGATGATATACATGGATTTAATACCAAATTCTGGTTATGTTCAAGTAGGAGATTATACATCTGATTCGATTCGTGAAAAAGATCTTCCCATACTTCGGAGAAAAATTGGAATTGTTTTCCAGGATTATCAATTATTGAACGATAGGACAGTTTATGAAAATCTTTCATTTGTTTTAGAAGTTGTAAACACTCCGAGAAAATTAATTAAGCGAAAAGTTTTACATGCTCTATCCGATGTAGGTTTAGCACACAAACAAAATAATTATCCCGATACATTAAGTGGTGGTGAAAAACAAAGAGTAGCAATAGCACGAGCAATAATTAATGAACCATTTTTAGTACTTGCAGATGAACCAACAGGTAATCTCGATCCTGAAACAAGTGAAGAAATTATTGAGATATTAAAAAAAATAAATCAACGTGGTACGACTGTTATTTTAGCAACTCATAATTATGAATTAATTCGTAAAGTGAATGCTAAAATAATTAAGATTGAAAATGGTAAAGCTGTAAAAGTTGTTGTTCGTAAAAAGGATGAAAATTAAACAATTATAAATAATCATAACAGTTTAATTTTCACCCAAATCATACTAATAGGAAACTGTGTTAATTTAGTTTTAACAAAATATCATTTGTAACTTCATCAATGAGTTTTGTCCCATCTACTTTAATAATTTTTGCTTTGTCTTTGTAAAAATTAAATACAGGTTCGGTTTGTTCTCTGTAAACTCTTAATCTTCTTTTAATTACTTCTTCGTCATCATCTTTTCTTTTCATATAACTATTTAGCGAATTACATTTTGGACAAACAAAGTTTTCAGTAACTAAATTTTTGTTTAATATATTACCGCATTTACTACAAACTAATCTGTTAACAATTCTATCAATAATAATTTCATCTGACGCATCTAATTTTACCAGATAAAAGTTATGAATATTTAATTCGTTGAATATTTTTTCAAGAATTATTGCTTGATTAACCGTTCTTGGAAAACCATCAAGAATAAAACCATTCTTACTTTTTTCATCCATTAATACATCTTTTATAATTCCAGCTACAATATCATCTGGTACTAACTCACCAGATTCAACGATTGCTTTTGCCTTTTTACCTAATTCAGTCTCAGATTTTATTGCTTCTCTTAAAATATCACCGGTTGAAACATGAATTATATTTAATTTGTTTGATAAAATTTTGGCTTGTGTTCCTTTTCCAACTCCGGGTGCCCCAAAAATTATTATTCTCATATAATTACCATTTATTTATTATGGAAAATTCTAAACAAACTTAATTAATAAAAAAAAATTCACAAAATTATTTATCTGATAATCTTTTACTCTTAAAGTATTTTTCTAAAAGTTCTCTCGATTCTTTTTCATATATACCAGAATGAACATTTGGTTTATGATTGTATTTATTAGAGTCTAGAATATTAAACAACGATCCAGCTGCACCAAACTTAGGTTCAAATGATCCAAAATAAACATTTTTAATTCTTGAAAGTAATATTGCACCACTGCACATTATACAAGGTTCGACTGTAATAAATATATCACACTCATCTAAGAATTTTGAACCTAAGTAATTAGAAGCCGAAGTAATTGCAATCATTTCTGCATGTGCAGTTGGATCTTTGAGCAATTCAGTTTGATTATATCCACGACCAATAATTTTATTTTGAAAAACTACAAGAGCTCCAATAGGAACTTCATTTTTTTCAAATGCAGTTTCTGCTTCTTGCAAAGCGGCATACATAAATCTGTATATTGATTCATCAAATAACATAAATGATTTTTTTATGACTAAATTAATAAAAATTAACTTGATGATATTGTAAAAATTGTATGTTTAATCGTGTAATCGTATATTTGCGATGAAAAAATTCAAATGCACCCGTAGCTCAACTGGATAGAGCGTTTGACTACGGATCAAAAGGTTGAGGGTTCGAATCCTTCCGGGTGTACAAATAGGGATTATAAATCCCTATTTTATTTATTAAAAATTTTACTTCCAAATTTATATGAGTTTACTAAAGCCAAAACTGTTAACCACACTTAAAGATTATAATAAAAAACAATTTATTGCAGATGCAACAGCAGGAGTAATTGTCGGAATTGTTGCATTACCTTTAGCAATTGCTTTTGGTATTGCTAGTGGTGTTACTCCAGAAAAGGGAATTATAACAGCTATAATTGCAGGATTTATTATCTCTGCGTTAGGTGGTAGTCGTGTACAAATTGGTGGTCCAACCGGTGCATTTATTATTATTGTTTACGGTATCATGCAACAATATGGATATACTGGACTAGCAATTGCAACAATTATGTCAGGTATAATTCTTGTTATAATGGGAGTAGCAAGATTTGGTTCACTGATAAAATTTATTCCATATCCAGTAGTTGTTGGTTTTACAAGTGGTATTGCATTATTAATTTTTTCAACTCAAATAAAAGATTTTTTTGGGCTTCAAATTAAAAATGTCCCAGCAGAATTTCATGAAAAATGGATTGTCTATTTTCAAAATTTTTCAACTATAAATTTCTATGTTTTTGGAATTGCGGCATTAGCATTGTTAATAATGATATTTTGGCCTAAAGTTACACATAGAATTCCAGGTTCTTTAATTGCAATTATTGTAACGACATTGATAGTTATTATTTTTAAACTACCTGTTGATACAATTGGTAGTCGATTCGGTGAAATACCTTCTAATTTACCAGCACCTCATGGTTTTGAACTCAGTTTATCTGTAATTCGTAATCTAATCGGGCCTGCTACTGTAATAGCAATTTTAGCCGCAATTGAAAGTTTACTTTCCGCTGTTGTTGCTGATGGAATGATTGGTGGGAAACATAGAAGTAATATGGAACTAATTGCACAAGGTATTGCAAATATAGCTTCTCCAATATTTGGTGGTATTCCGGCTACTGGTGCTATTGCAAGAACTGCAACTAATATTAAAAATGGCGGGAGAACTCCTGTTGCAGGAGTTATTCATTCTATTACACTTTTATTGATTATGTTATTTTTTGGAAATTATGCAAGACTAATTCCAATGGCAACTTTGGCGGCAATTTTAGTAATTGTAGCTTATAATATGAGTGAATGGCATGAATTTGTTTCTTTAATGAAAAGTCCTAAAAGTGATATTGTCGTTTTGTTAACTACATTTTTCTTAACTGTAATTTTTGATTTAACAATTGCAATTGAAATTGGAATGGTACTTTCAGTTTTGTTATTTATGAAAAGAATGGCAGAAGTATCAAATGTTAGTGTTGTTACACGTGAACTTGAAGATGAAGAAGAACAGCCTGACCCAAACTCATTAGATCGTAAATCAATTCCTAAAGGTGTTGAAGTTTTTGAAATTAATGGTCCATTCTTTTTTGGGGCTGCTAAAAAATTTAAAGAACAAATGGAAATTGTTGAAGATCCACCTAAAGTTAGAATTATTAGAATGAGAAATGTTCCTGCTATAGATGCAACTGGTTTACAAACTTTGAAAGATTTTTATTATGACGCTAAAAAGAATAATACACATATAATTCTTTCCGGTGTCCATACTCAACCTTTATATGCAATGACACAAGCTGGAATTTTTGATTTATATGGTGAAGAAAATATTCACGGTAATATTGATGATGCACTTGATAGAGCAAGAGAAATACTTGGTTTACCCAAACTTGGAAGACCAAAAGACTTTGTTCCAACTGTAAAAAGAGAAATGAATAACTAAATTTTAATATGGATCTTGTAATTAAAGATATTGCAAATTTATTAATGACTTCTGAAAATGAAATTTTACAATTAATTAAGAAAGATGAAATACCTTATCAATTGTTGAATGATAAATATTTTTTCAACAAGCAAAAAATTATTGAATGGGCTTTAAATAAAAACATTCCATTAAATTTAACTAAACATAAAAAGTTTAGTGAATTTCATATTGAATCATTGGTTAAAATTTTAGATAAAGATTCATTTTATTATAACTGTAAATTGGATGAAAAGAATTACATTGAACAAATGATCTTTAAACTCAATTTAGATAAAAGTATAGATAAAGAAATTATTATTTCTCTTTTGAAAAGCAGAGAATCATTAATGAGTACTTCAATTGGTAATGGGATTAGTTTGCCTCATCCAAGAGTTCCTATTGTTATAGGTAAAAACAAACCATTAATAAATATTTTTTTCCCTGAACATCAATTGCATTTAAACTCACTTGATGGAAAACCAGTTCATACTATAATTTTATTAATATCTCAAACTATAAAACAACATTTAAGTTTAATAGCTCATATTTCATTTTTACTTTCTAAAGAAACTTTCCGTTTTGCATTAGAAAATAGACTTGATTACAAAGAAATTATTGATATAATCAAAAGAATTGAATTAACCCGCAATAATTGAAATGAATATTTTATTAGATAATGATACTTCTTTATTAATATTTGGTTTTTTAATACAATTCACATCCATCTTTTTTATCTTCCTTAAAAAGAATAAAAGTGCAGTTTTTTTTTCGAATACTATCAATATAATTGGACTGGCTTTTAGTCTATTCATTTCAATTAAATTTTTGTTTACAAGTAATGGTAATACATTTCCATTATTTTACAACTTTGTTAAAATTGATACACTTTCTTTATTCTTTCTTTTTTTAATTCAATTAATTTCAATACCTACTTCTATTTATATCTTTTCTTATCTTAAACATTACATAGATGAAAAAAGAAATGTTAGATCGTTCATGCTCTTTTTTATTTTACTTATAATTTCAAGCCAGATGATTGTTATTGCAAATCATGCAATTTTATTTTTAATATGTTGGGAAATGATGAGCATGACAGGATTTTTAGGAATGCTTTTAGAATATGAAAAGAATGAAGTTCAAAAGGGAAGTTTCTATTACTTTGCTGCATCGCATGTTATTGTTTTTATTTTATATATAATGTTTTTCATTTTACATAAATTAACTGGAAGTTGGTTTTTTGATGAGTATCAAAAAAACTTACAAATAATTTATCCAGTAACAATTTTTTTATTGGGATTTTTGGGTTTTGGTATAAAAGCGGGATTTATTCCATTTCATTTTTGGTTACCACAAGCACATCCAATTGCACCAACTGTTTTGAGTGCATTCCTGTCAGGAGTAATAATTAAACTTGGTATTTATGGTATTTTCAGAACTTATTTATTTCTTAAACCTTTACCAGAATGGGTTGGTTGGCTTGTTATTATTATTTCATTAGTTAGTGCAATATTTGGTGTTTGGTATGCTTTAGCCCAGCATGATATAAAAAAATTATTGGCATATCACTCAGTAGAAAATATAGGCATTATTGGAATTGGTTTTGGACTCGGTTTAATAGGTGCTGCTAATAATTCTTTACCTGTACAAATATTAGGATTTGGTGGCGCATTGTTGCATACTTTGAATCATGCAATTTTTAAGAGTCTTTTATTTATTGGAAGTGGAGTAATCTATCAAAATCTTGGTACTAGAAATATTGAAGAAATGGGGGGTATTGTCCATCGTGCGAAATATCTAAGTATTTTCTTTTTAATAGGTTCTATTGCTATAAGTGGGTTACCTCCATTTAATGGATTTATCTCAGAGTTTATTATATATGTGGGATTTTTTAAAACTGCAAACGAATTAAAAAATTACTATCCTATTTTAATGTTGTTATTTGCCGTTGGTTTAGCACTAGTCGGTGGTTTAGCAGTAGCATGTTTTACAAAGGTAAATTCAATAATATTCTTAGGTACTGCAAGAAAAGAAATTAAAAAATTTGTAATAAATATTTATGATTACATCTCATTAGGTTTACTTTCTTCACTATGTATTATTATAGGTTTTTTCCCGACACCTTTTGTTTATTTAATTGGTAAAATTATAAAATATGATTTTGTTAATTATAGTTACAGATCAGTTTTAGAGACAATAGAATGGAATAATTTTTCATTTATTTTTATTTCTTTTAGTAGCTTAGCTACCATTATCTTTTTTATTAAAAAATATTTTAATAAAAAATATTCATCAAGAAAAATAGAAGCATGGGGTTGTGGTTATAATAATATTACTCCAAGAATGCAATATACAGCTTCTTCTTTCGCTGATGAATTGAATGAAATTCCCAAATCAATTTTATTATATCATAAAAAAATTGATCTATCTGAGAATGTTTTTCCAAAAAGTTTTCATTTTGAAAGCCATTCAGAAGATCTAGTTGATTCTAAAGTGGTTATTCCATTTTATAACAATCTTAGAAATATTCTGGATAAGATTCAATTTCTTAGCCAAACAGACATACGTTATTACATTGGATTTATTTTAATAACAATTTTTATTTATAGTTTATTATCATTTATTTGGAATTGAAATGCTTGAAGGAATTATTTCATTAATTATTGTGATTTTTATTTCGCCTTTATTTGCCGGAATGATAAATAAATATAAAGCCATATTTACAGGAAGAATTGGAGCCCCAGTTTTTCAACCATATTATGAACTGATAAGATTAATAAAAAAAGAAACAATCAACGCTTCAAGCTCATCTTTTGTGAGTAAAATTGCCCCAATCATAATATTCCTTTCAATGATTTTTGTTTCTTCTATTATTCCAGTTGGTTTCTTAAAACCTCTAATAAGTTTTAATGGTGACATAATTTTATTTGCATACATTTTAGGGCTAGCAAGATTTTTACAAATATTATCGGCAATGGATATTGGAAGTTCATTTGAAGGTATGGGTGCAGCTCGCGAAGCGACCTTTGCTTTATTTGCTGAACCCATCTTCTTCTTTTCAATTGGAAGTATTGCTTTTATTAGTGGTCATACTTCTATGTATGAAATTTTTAATTCAATTTTATTAAATAATATTGGTTATGAAATATTTATTATAGTATGTTCAATTTCAGTTTTTATTTTAGCTATTACAGAATGTTCACGTATGCCTGTGGATGATCCTAATACACATTTAGAATTAACTATGATTCATGAGGTTATGATTCTTGATAATTCAGGATTTGATTTATTCCTTTATCAATTTTCAAGTTATATTAAATTAACTATTTACGCTTTAATAGAAATTTCATTTTTCTATCCATTTGGAAAACAAAATCATTTCTTGGGAATTTTAATTTTTATTGTTGGATTTTTAACTTTATCGATAACACTTGCATTAGTTGAGACAATTACATCAAGATATAAAATGAAATTAATTCCACAATATTTATTATTTGCTACTTCTATTGGAATTTTAAATTTACTTATTTATACTTTTATGAAATAACATGGAAAACTTTTTTAGTATTCTTTTTAGCTTATCTCTTTTTTATGTAGCAATAACTTTTCGAGTTAAAGCTTATGTTTCAGTTTTAAGGTTCCAAGGAATACTTTTAGCATTGCTTTTAATTTTACCATTCATTTTCAAATTTTCTATTTATGCAATTATTTTACCTTTAACTATTGTTTTAATTAAAGTCATACTAATCCCTAATTATATTAACAAGATAATATTAGATTTAGATATTAAACGGAAAATAGATCCAACTATTCAACAGTTGACATTTCTAATTATAGTTATTGCTTCAGTTATAATAATATTTTTACTAACGAGTATTATATCTAACAACATAGAACTCAATGTAATTCCATTTGCATCAGGATTTTCAGCAATTGTTGTCGGAATATATTTGATAATATTTAGGAAAAAATTAATAATTCATGTATGCGGTTTCTTAATTCTTGAAAATGGTATTTTTTTAATTAGTACTGCTATTGCATCTGAATTACCTATGATGATTGAACTAGGTATATTATTAGATGTATTTGTAGTTGTATTTTTAATGGGTATCGCATTAAATAGAATTAGTGACACATTTGAAGGGTTTGAGGTCTCTCATCTTAGGAGGTTGAAAGATTAATGCTCGATTTCACAATTTTTATATTACTCCCATTATTTGCTTCTTTTCTTTGTTATATTGTTAAAAATATAAAAATTCATTTTTTTATTTCATTTTTCGTTGCGATTTTTCACTTAGTTTTATCTTTGTTAGTTTTCAATAAATTATATCATACAATTCTTCCTACATACTTCGGAATTGATTCAATTAGTAGATTTTTTATTTTGATTTTATCGAATGTTTATTTTTGGGTTGTAATTGTATCATATAATTATTTAAAACGCCCATATTCAGAAAAAGTTGAAGAAAGTAAAAAATATTATTTCTTGCTTTTAAATTTTTATTTAGCTTCAAATTCAGCTGCAATGTTAAGTAATCATTTTGGTATGTATTGGGTTGCTTCAGAAGCTACTACTTTAAGTGTTGCACCTTTAATTTATTATTATCGGAATGAAGAATCACTTGAAGCTATGTGGAAATACATGTTTACTGTTTCAATTGGAATTGCTTTTGCTTTTATCGGAATTTTATTCTTATCCCTTGCATCAAAAAATATTTTATATGATGGTAGGCAATTGTTTTATTGGGAACTAATAAAAAATGCTTCCAAATTAAATACAATTTGGCTTAAAGCAAGTTTTATTTTCATTTTTGTTGGGTTAAGTACAAAAATTGGAATTGCCCCAATGCATTCAGGGGATGTTGATGCTACGAGTAACGCTCCTAGTCCCATTGCTGCTCTGATGTCAGGTTCATTGAGATTAACTGCTTTATTGGGTGTTTTAAGAATATTTCAGATTGTAACTTTTTCAAGCACATATTCTTTTGCAAAATCAATTATGATTATTGGTTCTTTACTTTCTCTATTTGTTGCATTTGCGTATATGTTCAAAGCAAATAATTATAAAAGATTGCTTGCTTATTCAAGCGTAGAACATTTGGGAATAATTACATTAGGTATAGCAACAGGTGGTTTAGCTTTTGTTGGCGCATTGTATCATTCTTTGTATAATTCTATTAATAAGATCGTTTTATTTCTTATGGCTGGCAATATTCATTATAAATACAAATCTCGCGAAATTGAAAGTGTTAAATCTGTCTTTAAAAATTTACCAATAACAGGCTGGTTATTTTTAATTTCTGTTTTAGCAATTTTAGGGATTCCTCCTTTTGGTATATTTTTTAGTGAAATAAAAATTTTTGAAGGATTAATAATTTCTAATCAATGGTTTATTTTAGTTGCAATAATGTTTTTTCTGCTTTTCATTTTTGTTAATATGTCTAAAAAAGTATTTGAAATTTTATTTAAGGAAGATGATTTATTCTCAAACAATTATGTTAAAAAGGAAAAGTTTGAACTCATTCATTTAATTTCGATAATGTTACTAATTATGCTTGCTGTTATTCCACTTTCATTTTCTAATACTATTTACCAAAATATATTAAGTATATTAAACGACTTTGGTATGAAAATATGAATATTTTGGAAATTGCAAATAACCAATCTTTTAGTATTGATGAACTTAAATTGTTAAGTAAAGAAGAATTTTATTCTGAATTTTATAATATCTTAAAAAACAATAATAGACTAATTTCTATTTTACCAATTGATAGAAGTAAGCCTAATGTTTTGTCAGCTTTTTTCCTCAATAATGAAGAAGGAAATATTAAAATTCTTTTAGGAGATTTTCCTGAACTAATTTTTAATAGTTTTGCAAATGAATTTCCTCATACAAATTATTTTGAATGTGAATTATCTGAAGAATATGGTTATGAAATCAAAAACCATCCTTGGCTTAGACCAGTAAGGAAACAAAATAGAATTTTCGGAAATAAAGATTACAATTTTTTCAAGATTGATGGTGAAGAAATTCATGAAGTTGCTGTTGGTCCAATTCACGCTGGTGTTATTGAGCCAGGGCATTTTAGGTTTCAATGCCATGGAGAAAATGTTTATAACTTGGAAATTAATCTTGGTTATCAGCATAGAGGAGTTGAAAAGTTAATATTAAAATCAAATTCAATTTCTAACAAAAGAATATTACTTACTGAATCAATTGCTGGTGATACAGTTATCGGACATGTTAATGCACATACAAATTTGATTGAAAGTCTTTCCGGTACACGATTGAATTTAAGAATACAAGCAATTAGAGGGATTGCATCTGAAATAGAAAGAATAAGTATGCATTTAGCAGGTCTTGGAGGAATTTCTAATGATATTGGTTTTGCTTTGCCAGCTTCTTCTTATGGTAGATTAAGAACTCTATCTATAAATTCATTAGCAGAATTATCTGGTTCAAGATTTGGCAGAGGCTTATTTACCTATGGTGGTGTTAATTTCGATTTTAATGATAAAATAATTAATACTATTACTAAAAATTTATTAGTTATTCAAAATGACATTAAATTTATTAATGATTATTTTTTTACTAGTGTCGGAGCTTTGTCGAGATTAGAGGAAACTGGAATAGTAAAAAAAGAATTTGCTCAAGAAATCGGTATGGTTGGTTTAGCTGCTCGTGCATCTGGTTTGAATGAAGATATAAGAATTAATTTCCCTTATGGTATCTATCAATTTAGTCCAATTTCATTATTAACTTTGTCGAGCGGTGATGTTTTTGCAAGAGCAAGATTAAGAGCTTTAGAAATCGATGAATCAATTAAATTTGTTTATGAACAACTTGAAAATCTTCCCGAAGGTGATTTTAAATTAAATATTAACGAACTTAAAAAATATTCTGGAGCTGTATCTATTACAGAAGGTTGGAGAGGTGAAATTGTACATATTGCTTTTACAGACGCTGATGGAAAACTTATTCAATATAAAATTAAAGATCCATCTTTCAATAATTGGTATGGATTAAGTCTTGCTTTAAGAAATACTCCAATTTCAGATTTTCCACTTTGTAATAAAAGTTTTGATTTATCTTATTCCGGTCATGATTTATAAAAAGAAATTTTAATATGAAAGATGCTCTAAAAATAAGATTACTTCAAGGAGATCCAATAATTCATGATGTTAAGAATGTTAACTTAACTGAAAGATTTAGAGGACTTCCTGAAATTAAAAATGATGAATGCAAGATCAATTGCAATATTTGTATTGATTCATGCCCAACAAATGCAATAAAATTAAATCCTTTACAAATAGATTTAGGTTTATGTACGTTTTGCGGTTTATGTGAAAAAGTTTGTCCAAATAATATTATTCATTTTACAAACAATTATCATATCTCAGTCGAACAAAGAGAAAAATTAATTATCTCAAAAGAAGTTAAATTTATTAAACCAGAAATTGCATCAGAAAAAATTAGAAAATATTTCGGTAAATCTTTGAAATTAAGGCAAATTTCTGCTGGTGGATGCAATGGTTGTGAACTTGAATTAAATGCTTTAAGTAATGTTAATTTTGATTTAGGTAGGTATGGAATTGAATTTGTCGCATCACCAAGACATGCTGATGGTATTGTAATTACAGGACCAATTACAAAAAATATGTCTCTAGCAACAGAAATTTGTTATGAAGCAATCCCAAATCCAAAAATTATAATATTGTTTGGAACCTGTGCTATAAGTGGTGGAATATTTCAGGAATCATCTGATATTGAAAGAAAATTTTTAGAAGAGAATAAAATTGATTTGTACATACCAGGGTGCCCACCTCATCCATTAACGTTTATTAACGGTATATTAGATTGGCTGAATAAATAATATAATTAATTTAAAATTTTTTTAATCTTATCAATATTTTAAATTAAT
>JARGDL010000012.1 GCA_029210465.1 Stygiobacter electus | reverse complement strand
AGGTCAAGGACAGATTCGTAATTTTAGGGGGTTACGATTTCAATTCTACATTAGTACGATTAAAACCCGAAGAGGCATTTATTAAATTTGTGAAAAGGATTTCATTTCAATTCTACATTAGTACGATTAAAACTGTAAACTTGACAGAAATATTCTTTCCTATACATCAATTTCAATTCTACATTAGTACGATTAAAACAATTTGTTGTTATTATTAATTTCCTGTTCTGTAAATATTTCAATTCTACATTAGTACGATTAAAACCTTGCGTTATGAATACTCTAAAAGATTTAGACATGATTTCAATTCTACATTAGTACGATTAAAACGTTAATAAATTTCTATCACGCAATAAAATATCAGGATTTCAATTCTACATTAGTACGATTAAAACTGCCAAATAATCTATCATATCAGGTAATTGAAAATCTATTTCAATTCTACATTAGTACGATTAAAACGGGTTGCAAATCTATAAGATTCACCATACCATTCTTTATTTCAATTCTACATTAGTACGATTAAAACTAATGTTTCAAAATTATCAGTGTTAAAATATATATTAATTTCAATTCTACATTAGTACGATTAAAACAAAACTAAAGTATAAAGTATTTGAAATAAAAATTAAATTTCAATTCTACATTAGTACGATTAAAACTACGGGGCAAACTTTAGCTTTAGCAGATTGCGGATATTTCAATTCTACATTAGTACGATTAAAACGTTTCGTAAATATTTGAAAGCTTTTCAAGTGATAAATTTCAATTCTACATTAGTACGATTAAAACCAGATTTAGTATTATTTATTCATCGCCCTGAATATTAATTTCAATTCTACATTAGTACGATTAAAACAAAATCGATGATAATCTTATTAGCAATCTAAGTGTGATTTCAATTCTACATTAGTACGATTAAAACTATGATATAGAACTACATAATAAAAATCAAAAAGCGATTTCAATTCTACATTAGTACGATTAAAACTCTACCTGTTTCGGCGGTTCTATACCTCTAAACAAATTTCAATTCTACATTAGTACGATTAAAACCTAAAAAAAGATTTGTTGAGTTACTAAACAATTTCATATTTCAATTCTACATTAGTACGATTAAAACAACCAGCCACTCGGTAAGTTGCACTATCTGCCACTTATTTCAATTCTACATTAGTACGATTAAAACATCAAATAGGTAGTTAATTATGGAAACAATTAAGTATTTCAATTCTACATTAGTACGATTAAAACAAAATTTAGTAACACCACCATAAAGATTATTAGCCAATTTCAATTCTACATTAGTACGATTAAAACTTTTTCCCCTCGATACCATATCGTTAGGGTATTGATATTTCAATTCTACATTAGTACGATTAAAACTAAATGCAGGCGTTTTAGTTGTGCAAACTGAAAAGAGATTTCAATTCTACATTAGTACGATTAAAACGATATACTTTCTTAGCTTTAGTTTCTTCAAGATAATCATTTCAATTCTACATTAGTACGATTAAAACAATGATTACTGATATTGCATCTGCAATTATGAATTTATTTCAATTCTACATTAGTACGATTAAAACATGGTCCAAAATCAAATAGCCAAAGAAATCTTCAATATTTCAATTCTACATTAGTACGATTAAAACTAAAAATGAAATTTCCAAAATTAACAAAAGAAACATATTTCAATTCTACATTAGTACGATTAAAACTAATCTTGTATATTCGGGTAATATACTTTATCTTCATTTCAATTCTAC
Source organism: Stygiobacter electus (assembly GCA_029210465.1). Taxonomy (GTDB): domain Bacteria; phylum Bacteroidota; class Ignavibacteria; order Ignavibacteriales; family Melioribacteraceae; genus Stygiobacter; species Stygiobacter electus. The sequence continues at coordinate 104,192 of JARGDL010000012.1, read as the reverse complement.
ATTAGTACGATTAAAACGTTTTACACCTAATTTCCTTCAAATGATTTATGCGAATTTCAATTCTACATTAGTACGATTAAAACGAATTAGCAACATCCACACATGCCCAGATTGTGAGGATTTCAATTCTACATTAGTACGATTAAAACTCAACATAGTGCTTCCATTCTTGTAAGTGTTCGGCATTTCAATTCTACATTAGTACGATTAAAACTGGGAGTTAACATTCCACAAGTAGTAGTAGAAGAATTTCAATTCTACATTAGTACGATTAAAACTTTGCAAGGACAAAGGTTGACCTTGTGATGAGATAATTTCAATTCTACATTAGTACGATTAAAACCAGAAGTTATAAAATAATGTCCTTTGTAAATAGTATTTCAATTCTACATTAGTACGATTAAAACCTATTGTGTTAGGTATTAGTTCTTCTATAAATTTGTATTTCAATTCTACATTAGTACGATTAAAACTAAACACGCTATGGAAGTGAATGGATTTTATACCTGATTTCAATTCTACATTAGTACGATTAAAACTTATATGTCATAACTCTTTCGGCTTGCCCCTCCTTCATTTCAATTCTACATTAGTACGATTAAAACTACTTGTGTTTCGTTCTGAAACTGCCTGTATCAATTATTTCAATTCTACATTAGTACGATTAAAACTATTTAGCCGCAACCCTTTAATGTATGGATCTTACATTTCAATTCTACATTAGTACGATTAAAACAAACTTGCGAAAAGACAAAACAAAAAAGGCTTATATATTTCAATTCTACATTAGTACGATTAAAACGTTAATTTAGTGAGTTTGCTTTGGCACGCAAATTGCATTTCAATTCTACATTAGTACGATTAAAACAGGTTGACCTTGTTACAAATTGTTCTGATTTTGGCAATTTCAATTCTACATTAGTACGATTAAAACGCCTTTATTTGTGTCAGACAAAGCAGAAATAAACGTATTTCAATTCTACATTAGTACGATTAAAACTTTGAAGGTTTCCACTTCATTTTTTTCTCCTTCTTTATTTCAATTCTACATTAGTACGATTAAAACCACGATGTCGAAACCTCAAAGAGACGAGTTCTTGAATTTCAATTCTACATTAGTACGATTAAAACTAACTGCCGTGCTACTTCTTGTATTTGCTCTTTGGTATTTCAATTCTACATTAGTACGATTAAAACCATCTAAAGGCAGAATGCTTTCGTAATGCTTGTTTGATTTCAATTCTACATTAGTACGATTAAAACCCATACATATATTGCGTTTCAGCATTTAATGGATTAGATTTCAATTCTACATTAGTACGATTAAAACCGTACATAACTTAACTCATTGTATTTATTACACTTAATTTCAATTCTACATTAGTACGATTAAAACAAACGGCACTCGACCAGAAAGAGCCTTTAATTCCAAATTTCAATTCTACATTAGTACGATTAAAACAGTTGCACTATCAAGTGCAATATAATCATCATCCGCATTTCAATTCTACATTAGTACGATTAAAACTACCTTTTTCTAAAATCTTTAACATTTGCTTAACGTTATTTCAATTCTACATTAGTACGATTAAAACTATAATTATAAAACCTATTATTAATAATACAATAAGTTTATTTCAATTCTACATTAGTACGATTAAAACCTAGATGAATTTTTTGATTAATAAAATTTAACAACTATTTCAATTCTACATTAGTACGATTAAAACTTGTAAGGTTGTATTATTAAGATAATCCTTGTGAATATTTCAATTCTACATTAGTACGATTAAAACCCAACCACCTTGAAGATATAGCTTAAATGATACCGGATTTCAATTCTACATTAGTACGATTAAAACAACAAAGCTACTCATTTACTTTAACTAAATTTAATTATTTCAATTCTACATTAGTACGATTAAAACTATTTCATATTTTGCCATTTCTAAACCTTTACAGAATTTCAATTCTACATTAGTACGATTAAAACTCCTGTATTGTTATTCAATTCTTTGAAATAAAAAGTATTTCAATTCTACATTAGTACGATTAAAACCCTTGCTTTTTTTTAGATAAATTAATTGCCAATTGCAATTTCAATTCTACATTAGTACGATTAAAACTATTATTACTAATAGAATTTATTGGCTCATGAAAATATTTCAATTCTACATTAGTACGATTAAAACTTACCTCATGGTTTTGTAAAGGAAGTTAAAAAATTAATTTCAATTCTACATTAGTACGATTAAAACCTTATCAAGCTTTAACAGAAAATATAATATATAAAGTATTTCAATTCTACATTAGTACGATTAAAACTAATTCGCACCTCATTATCTGCAGATGCAATTTCTATTTCAATTCTACATTAGTACGATTAAAACAATGCTTGAAGTTCAAATGTCTTTAACTTAAATATTATTTCAATTCTACATTAGTACGATTAAAACTAGTCCGTAAAGGAGCGGGCAAGCCGAAGAAAATTAATTTCAATTCTACATTAGTACGATTAAAACTTTTTCTTCAATGGTTAAAATAAAGACCGTGCCATCATTTCAATTCTACATTAGTACGATTAAAACACCACAGATTTATCGTATATAACACCTTCTTTAAGAATTTCAATTCTACATTAGTACGATTAAAACCATACTTGCAACAGAGCCTGTTGCACAGATACACTGTCATTTCAATTCTACATTAGTACGATTAAAACTATGTAAGAAAGATATTGAAATTCATAATGTAATATATTTCAATTCTACATTAGTACGATTAAAACAATTTTTGTGCTTCTTCGCTTTTTAATAAATTCATATTTCAATTCTACATTAGTACGATTAAAACAATATCTCAAACAGAAGATCAGTATAAGCAATCATATTTCAATTCTACATTAGTACGATTAAAACTTATATCATCAAGACTTGGTTTCTTCTCTGTTTCTCTATTTCAATTCTACATTAGTACGATTAAAACAATGTTAAAGGTATGAACCTCATCAGATTGAAAAATATTTCAATTCTACATTAGTACGATTAAAACACCACCGAGCCACGAAGTAGAGTCTACCGAGTAAAAATTTCAATTCTACATTAGTACGATTAAAACTTTGGTCGTTTCGTTTTCGTTGAAGGAAGTTAAAAAATTTCAATTCTACATTAGTACGATTAAAACCCAGCAAAAGTGTTTAGCCAAACGCCATCAAAGGCGCATTTCAATTCTACATTAGTACGATTAAAACTAAATATTCCTGCCGTGCTTGTGCTTCGCTAATTTCATTTCAATTCTACATTAGTACGATTAAAACCTTGTTATGTGTCCTAACCAGCCTTCAAGATGTTTAAATTTCAATTCTACATTAGTACGATTAAAACCAAAGTCTCCGTTATGAGCTTAATCAACTTGACTAATTTCAATTCTACATTAGTACGATTAAAACTGGGGCTCGCATCATCTCCAAAGGAAATGGCACTTATTTCAATTCTACATTAGTACGATTAAAACGCGGTTAAAGATGCAGGTTGTAATGTGCCTACGTAATTTCAATTCTACATTAGTACGATTAAAACGAGCAAAAATTTGCTCACTCTGTTCTGTTTGACAAAGATTTCAATTCTACATTAGTACGATTAAAACCGATAGAAAAAGTAAAAGAAATAATCGGGGCGTAAAAATTTCAATTCTACATTAGTACGATTAAAACCACAAACATACATTGACTGCCTATCGCTTCACTGCAATTTCAATTCTACATTAGTACGATTAAAACGCTGGTTTGGGCGTTGGGGCTGGACAATATATTGCAGAATTTCAATTCTACATTAGTACGATTAAAACTTTTTTACATAGACGCCTGCATTTTTCCATTTTGCATTTCAATTCTACATTAGTACGATTAAAACAGGAGAAAGAAATGAAACATGAAATTTTGACTAAATATTTCAATTCTACATTAGTACGATTAAAACAGGTGCAGGCACTCCAGTTAGTGCTTCAAATCCTTCATTTCAATTCTACATTAGTACGATTAAAACGCAATTACTAATATTGATGCAATACCAGTAACATTATTTCAATTCTACATTAGTACGATTAAAACGGTTAGCTAAAGGTTTTGATATGCTTTATAATCCTGTATTTCAATTCTACATTAGTACGATTAAAACGAAATACAAAAAAACATAAAAAATTATGATTATAAAAATTTCAATTCTACATTAGTACGATTAAAACGATACAAACATTAAACGAGAACAAACTTGTAAAGGCTCATTTCAATTCTACATTAGTACGATTAAAACCAGAACAAAAATATAAGGATGAGCAAGGTTTAACAAATTTCAATTCTACATTAGTACGATTAAAACTTGGTGCTGTTGTCCTATCAATGTTGCAATTTCACGTATTTCAATTCTACATTAGTACGATTAAAACTTGTTCCAGATTGAAATAATGCTCCCTTTAATGCAGATTTCAATTCTACATTAGTACGATTAAAACAATTTAACTGATATTTATTTCAATACTCATCAAGGATTTCAATTCTACATTAGTACGATTAAAACCTTAACATTGCATAACGATCTTGAGTTAATATGTCATTTCAATTCTACATTAGTACGATTAAAACTGTCCCAATAAATTTTTTTCGATCATTTCAAATTTATTTCAATTCTACATTAGTACGATTAAAACGTTGGACTTCACTTATATTTTAATAGCATATTTGAATTTCAATTCTACATTAGTACGATTAAAACTTGACAAGCCGCCATTGGCAAGTATCTTCAGTAAATCATTTCAATTCTACATTAGTACGATTAAAACGAATATCTCAAACAGAAGATCAGTATAAGCAATCATATTTCAATTCTACATTAGTACGATTAAAACTATGTTCAAATTCGTAAATCCGCCAATTCTGTTTTGATTTCAATTCTACATTAGTACGATTAAAACTTTGAATTCGTTTTTAATAATTCAACTTTAACTTCATTTCAATTCTACATTAGTACGATTAAAACTACAGATTTAAGAAGCAAAGATGAACGTATTAAACCGAATTTCAATTCTACATTAGTACGATTAAAACATTTATAAAGCAGCAAGAGAAGAAACAGGCTTCGAAATTTCAATTCTACATTAGTACGATTAAAACTTTTGAATTCGTTTTTAATAATTCAACTTTAACTTCATTTCAATTCTACATTAGTACGATTAAAACGATGATATACACCGATGATGAAATAGCAAGCATGGAAATTTCAATTCTACATTAGTACGATTAAAACTAATGCAATTAGATGAGTTTGGCGGTAATATCATAGATTTCAATTCTACATTAGTACGATTAAAACCAGTATCTAAATAGCAAAATTTTATAACAAATAAAAATTTCAATTCTACATTAGTACGATTAAAACAGTATCAGCAAAGCGAAAAATTCAGATATAACTAAATTTCAATTCTACATTAGTACGATTAAAACCTGTTGGAACAAGCACGGATTGTACCTCAATCTATGATTTCAATTCTACATTAGTACGATTAAAACAAAGAGCGGATTGATAAAAAATACCAGCAGCTCTTATTTCAATTCTACATTAGTACGATTAAAACTCGTAACGTTCAGCGGTAAGGTCGAAGTCGCTATCGTATTTCAATTCTACATTAGTACGATTAAAACTATTCTCGTAAATGTTTTTGTTCCTGTGATTGATTGATTTCAATTCTACATTAGTACGATTAAAACCCTCCAAATTCGTCTAACCTTCTTAATATTTTTAGATTTCAATTCTACATTAGTACGATTAAAACGAGACGGAAACAAGAAGTTATAATCGTTCTCTTGGAATATTTCAATTCTACATTAGTACGATTAAAACCATGAAGAATATTTGATGATAAATCTACGGTCATAATTTCAATTCTACATTAGTACGATTAAAACTTTCATAAGATTCAAGGCACAAGACAACTCTTTAGAATTTCAATTCTACATTAGTACGATTAAAACCTTAATAAAATCTGATTTATGTTTCTGAAACCATTTATTTCAATTCTACATTAGTACGATTAAAACCTAAAATGAAAAAACAAATTTTAGACGAAGAAGAAAATTTCAATTCTACATTAGTACGATTAAAACCTGATGGTAAAATTGCTATTACGATAGTTAAGCAAGAATTTCAATTCTACATTAGTACGATTAAAACAATTCCTTGATGACAAAATCACAGCGACCAGCACCGAATTTCAATTCTACATTAGTACGATTAAAACATGTGTAAGGTTTAGGTCTAATTACTATTCTATTGAGATTTCAATTCTACATTAGTACGATTAAAACCGCAAGCAAGCAATTTAATATTTGTGGAATTAGGGATTTCAATTCTACATTAGTACGATTAAAACGAGGTATGTATTGAGAGAATTCGCCCGGGTAAGGAGATTTCAATTCTACATTAGTACGATTAAAACGCTGTGCAAATAAATTTCCTATCTCTACGTAATCTATATTTCAATTCTACATTAGTACGATTAAAACCATCCGCTCTTGCTTTGCTATAATCTGCTCATCTTTATTTCAATTCTACATTAGTACGATTAAAACAATAATATATTGACCTGCAGAATATTCATTCCCGCATTTCAATTCTACATTAGTACGATTAAAACAGGTGCAACTTTATACATTACTAAGAGGCAATGTTATTTCAATTCTACATTAGTACGATTAAAACTGCCTAAATTTACCTCTTTTTAGCCCATTTTCAAATACTTTTTTATTCTCTTTGTCGTCAATCTATAATTATGCTTTTCTACCGGTGCTTCGACGATTTTAACATTATTATATAAAACTATCTGTTTCATTTTTCTCTATCCCAATTATTCCTCTTGCATAGTAGTTTTTTGAATCAAAAGTGTAAAAAATTATACTGTCTTTTTCTTTGTTTATAATTTCTTTTAGTCCATGTAATACTTCCTCAAATCTACTTTCTGTAATCTCTCCTTCAAATACTGAATTCTGAACCCAAATTAAATGTTGCCTTAAATATTTCAATACCTTTGCCCCACGTTTTGGAGCTACATCATATACAAGAATTATATACATCTTTACCTCCTTACCACCAGATTGTAAATGGTTTATATTCTTTTTCTCCAAGTAAATGTTTGATTAGTTTATAGCATTCTAATCTTATCAACTGACGATAACTTACTGATTTTTTTAATTGTCTGTGTTGTATTGTTGTTTTTAGTTTTTCATCAAATTCTCTTAAAAATATTTTTCTTCCTTCATCTGTTAGATAACATTTATTAAGTTCTTTACTGAAATGCTTTTCTTGTATTTGATTTTTGTTTAGTAATGAAAAAATAATTCTATCTGATAATAACGGTTTGAATATTTCCGCTATGTCAAGTGAAAGCGAAAATCTTCTTTCTCCTGTCTCATGTAAAAAACTAATTAGTGGATTTAATTGCGTTTTGTAGATTTCAGAAAGTACTGTAGTATATACTAATGAATTTCCAAATGATATTAATGCGTTTATTGGATTTGTCGGTGGATGTTTTTCTCTTTTTTCGAATTTGATCTCCGGGTCTATTAATAAATTCCAAGTAATGTAATAGTTTGATCTAATGTTTCCTTCAATTCCCATTAGTTCTTGAACTGAATTTGTTGATTCTACTTTGTTATGTAGAATATCAATTTGTTCAAGAAAATGAGATAAATCTTTTCCACGTGTGTTATAGTATTGAAGATTTTTCTTTATGTTCAAAGCTGAACCAATAACAAATTTTTTTGCAATAGTTAATCTTTTTTCTTCATCAAGATGATGTTGAACTTGCTTTAATAGTAACTTTCCAGAAACATAAGGTTCTCTCGGGTAAAATGATGATGTATAGTATCCATAATAATTGAATAAGTGGAGTATTATTTCTTTTTGAGCAAGAAAGTTTAAAAATTTTGTGTTGAATCGTAATTCGCTGAAACAATAAATTGAGTCTATATCTTCAACTGGAATTGGTTTGCGGGGAAGTTTTTGGGTTTCATTTTCTTCGTTATCATTTTCATTAAGTGATGAATCATCAACTTCTATTTCTTCAACAATTGTTTCTTTTTCTTCCGGATCGGAATTTTCTCCTTGTTCAAAATAGATAGTGTTGTCTTTACGAATTAACTTTCCGCTGCTGAATATGTAATAGTTCCTTTTCATAGACACGAATTTCACGAATTACTCTAAAATATTAGACACGAATTTCACGAATTACACTAAAATATCAGACACGAATTTCACGAATTACTCTAAAATATCAGACACGAATTTCACGAATTACTCTAAAATATCAGACACGAATTTCACGAATTACTCTAAAATATCAGACACGAATTTCACAAATTACTCTAAAATATTAGACACGAATTTCACGAATTACACTAAAATATCAGACACGAATTTCACGAATTACACTAAAATATTAGACACAAATTACACTAAAACAATAAACACGAATTATAATATTATTCTTTTGTATTTAAGTGAATCTTCACCAAAATTGACTAATAACCCTAATCGTAATTTTGATGCCGCTAGATAATTTAAAATCTGTTTTATATTTGAATCTGTTAGCATTTCGATCGCTTTTATTTCTAAAATAATTTTATCCATCAATACAAAATCCGCATAATATTTTCTTGGTAAAATATGACCTTTGTAAGCTATATCATATTCTTTTTCACGTTTGTACTCAATATCTTTTATTTGAAATTCAATTTCAAGTGCATCTTTATAAATAACTTCATTGAATCCTTTCCCCAACTCTTTATGGACTTCCAAACAGCATCCGATAATTTTAAATGCTTCTTCTTTATAAATTATTTGAGAATCCATATAAAATTCTCCTTCGTGTTAATTCGTGAAGTTTTTGATAATCAATATAAAATTCTTCTTTGTGTTAATTCGTGAAATTAGTGTCTTTATACATAGCAAAGCTCATAATAAGAACACTTTTTACAAAACGATTTATTAATTACATCAGGAGCTACTTCGGATGAAATAATTTTAATTATGTTTTCTTTAATCAATTTAAGTTCGCTTCTATCTTTATCTGTCAATTCTACTTTAATTTTTTGGCGAAGTTTGGGATAATCTATTTCTCCAGTAACACCAATAATGCCTTTTTTTTCAAGAACAGAGATATAAAATTTTACCTGCCAAATATGAGTCTCTTCCATCTTATCAGACTTTTTCACTTCATGAATTATTCTATTCTTTGAATCATAAAAATCAATTACAATATCGTCCTCTTCATCAGAAATATGTATTTCATGTTTTTCCCGTTCATAAGTTGATTCGGAAATAAATTTTCCTATAGAAACAATATCGCTTGTTTGTTCCATGTCTATTTGATTAACAAATAACCATAGTTTGCGATGACAAATAAAATAGTAAGATATTTGAGTACCAGTCATAGACTATTATAAATTAACTTACAAAACGTAAATTTATTTGTAAATATTACTTTACAAATAGTATAACTATTTGTAATTTATTATTGCCAAATAGTAAAAGGCTAAATTATGTTGAATTTTAAAGAAAGAATCATTTATAAAGAATTAAAAGAACACCTTAATAAAAAATATATAACTGTAATAACCGGTTTACGACGAACAGGAAAAACAACCCTGCTTAAAAAACTGCTTGAAGATTTTGATGGTAACAACAAAGTTTATATTGATCTGGAGCGTATTGATAACCGTGAATTATTTTCAGAAAAAAATTACGAGAATATTATAACTGCGCTATCTTCAAGAGGACTTAATTTCAATAAGAAAACATTAATTGCAATAGATGAAGTACAATTTTTACCAAGTATCAGCAGTGTTATAAAATATCTATATGATAATTATCAAATAAAATTTCTAATCACTGGTTCAAGTAGTTATTACATAAAAAATTTATTTTCTGAATCATTAGCTGGCAGAAAAAAAGTCTTTGAATTACATACATTGAATTTCAGTGAGTTTTTGATTTTTAAGGAAATATCTTTCAGTGCCGCAAAGACAATCGGGAAAAAATTTATTTCATCTGAATATGAAAGACTGAAAAATTTTTATAATGAATTTATCAGTTATGGTGGTTTTCCAGAAGTTGTGTTATCAAAAAATATATCAGATAAAAGAGATCTTATTAACGATATATTAAGCTCGTACATAAACATTGATATTAAAAACATCTCCGAAATCAGAGATAAAAAAAACATTCATAATCTTCTTAAAATGCTTGCCGTAAGAGCAGGAACACGTCTTGACTATAGTAAAATATCATCACTAACAGGAATTTCAAGACCAACGGTTTATAATTATATAGATTTACTTGAAAATACATTTGTAATTACTCGTGTGCCTGTATTCGCAAAGAATCCAGACAGAGAAATAGTTAAAGCGCCAAAAATTTTCATCAATGATAACGGATTATTAAATCAGTTAGCTGAAGTAAGCAGTGGTGTTCAGTTTGAAAATGCTGTTTTTAATCAATTGAAGTTTTATGGAACACTTCAATATTACTCACTTAAAACAGGTAATGAAATAGATTTCATACTTAATGGTAACACAGCTATAGAAGTAAAAGAAACTGCAACAATTCAGGATAAGACCCGGCTTAAAAATCTTGTACGGAATCTCAATATTTCAAAGAACATAATAATAGCACGCTATCCATCACCAACCTTTAATGATTTTGTTTGGGGCGGTGATGTAGTGTGAAAAATATTATCCTAACATTTTATGTGTTATAAAAATGTTTCATCATAATCTTTTTGTGTTTGATTATATGTATCAATCCCTATTTTTTCATCATACTTATAGTCTATAAAATAAATCCCTTTGCACCAGCGAATAAACCGTTTCTGCCAAAGATCATTTCGATTATAATCTTCATTTTCTATCCAATATTCTAGAGAATTATAACGGTCCTTGTTTATTTTTTTCGGATTGTAAGGTATGGAAACAATATACTTATAAAGCACTTTTCTTTTGAATAAAGTATATAATCGATTATTATCTTGCGAGTGATTCTCAATAAATTCAAGAAGACTACTTTTGAAATTAGCTTTTTGTTCAGATGGAATAATTGTTATTGTGTTAATTTCTCTAAACATTCTTTCTGCTTCTTCTTTCCTATCTGACATATAACCAGCTTCAAGCAAATCAATTGTATCAAAAAATTTCTTTTTGTACCCTTCATTCCTTTTTAACAAAGCATCATCATAGAGAACCTTTATCAGTTTATATTTCTGATATTCAGAAAGATGATAGCAATTATTTTGAGGGACTGTCTCAATGACAGCTTTTTCAGCCGTTTCTTTTTTCTTTGCTTTTGTCTTTTTCTTTGATTCCTTTTTATTGGGTTTGGTCTGTGCACTATTTTCATTTAACTTCTGAACTATTTCCTTTTCAGTGAGTACTAAATCATCGTTGGATAGTAGCAAAATCTGTTTTGTCAGTCTTAATAATTCTTCATTGTAAACATATTTGCCTTGTCCAGATTCATAACCGTTATTGAGCACCCAAACAAAAACATTTGGTTCTTCTTCATTATATTTCCAATTATCTCGGTATCTTCTCAACACTCTTCCCATCCTTTGAACTAAAGCATCCATCGGCGCTATTTCTGTAAATAAAACATCTGCATCAATATCCAGAGAAGCTTCGATAACTTGAGTAGCAACAAGAATTTTTCCTCTCTCTTTTTCATCACTCTTAGGATTGTTAAATTCCTTTTCAAGAGTTTCTTTTTCTAAACTTCTTCTATCTGAATAAGTAAAGCGGGAATGAAGCATCCAAATTCTGTTTTCATATTCGGTTTCCTTCAATTCTGCTTTTAACCTATCATAAACATTCTGTGCTTGTTTAACTGTATTAAGAATTACTAAAACTCTTTTATTGTTTTCAGCTGTTTTAATTATTGAAGTCAGTTGTTCTGACGGAATAGTATAATCTTTTTCTGTGTTTTCAATGAGTATAGTGTTTACCTTGTGTTTGATGGTTTCATTATTCAACAAAACTTCATCGTTTTTATACAAATCTATTGTTTTGGGCTTGATGCCTGGGCTTTTTTCAATAAGCTTTTCTAACATTTCTTCAATTGTTTCTTTTATAAAATCAGGTAATGTTGCAGTCATTAATAAAAATTTGCCGCCCATCCTAACTATGTCTTGAATAAACTTTACAACAATTGCGGCTGCTCTCGGATCGTATGCCTGAACTTCGTCAATTATTAACCTTGAGTGGGAAAACGTTGCAAAGATCTTTTCATAGGATGGTGGTCTTAATGCGTAAGGGAAAAACTGATCGCCGGTAGAAACCATAACCGGATATGATATTTGTTTAGCCAAGTCATAGGTTTTTAAATTATCAGTTTCACCTCCGTCACCAAGTAAATATATATCGGCATCTGAGTGGAGTAGTCCGACTTTTCTATTCTTGCTCATAACATCATCATCACCATCTCCAAATATTCCTTTTGCTCTGTCGAAAATTTGGTTAACAGCTGAACGCAAAGGAAGTGTATAAAAGAATTTTTCACCTTTTGACCAGAGAAATGAAAATTCAGTTTTACCATAACCGGTTGGTGCAATTAATATGCAATTATTACCATCATCATTTTCGGTTATTTCATTAAACTGCCAAACTTTTTCTTCTTCAAAAGTTTTTCCACTCTTTTCTAAAACCGATTTTATTCTACCTCGAATGTTTTCTTTTATTGCTGAGAAATGGATACCGCTAATTTCTATTTCTTCATCTTCGCCGCTATCTTCACGATAAGATGCAAAATGATCACATCTCATTAAAAAACCGGAGAGTTTAATCCATTCCAAACTTTTCTCATCATTCAGATCTATTCTTTTTGGCAGCCAATAAAGTTGATAAGGAGGAATAGAATATTCTGAGAATGGGACTCCTCTTGTTAGTCCAACTAACATTTCTGTATCGAACTTAATTAGTTCTTTCTCGAATTCATTGATTCCTTTAACACCTTCAATTAAGTTTTTAATAAGCTGCTCAAATAATTTTTTTCTTCCATTTAAAACATCGTTAAGTCTTTCAAAATCATTATTACTAAACCGTATCAATTCACTAAAGTTTTCTCTCCAATGATGGTATGCAACAGCAGAAAGAATAAAGTTTTTATAATCTTCAACTTCACTCTCTGAAATTGTATCAATCTTTCTTATTAATTCCTTGAGCTTCTCTTTGTCAATCCATAAAACAGAAAATAAGGAATGTGGAATATTTGTAAGGTCAAAAGGATAATACTCTTTATTCTTTACTGTACTGTGTTGATAGTAAGGAAGTACTTTACCAAGGTCGTGAAGATATATTGTTAATTTGATTAGTTGATAAAGTTTTTCCGAATTAATCTTGGGTTTAAGGGAATCCAAGGCTTTTAACAAATCATTTGTGTGATCGCTTAATAGTACTTCTTTACCATTACTTCGGTTTAAACTTTTTGCAAAGATTCTACTTGCTTCTCTTTCCATAATTTATCACCTAAAAATATTGGCAGATTAATTTCTTTATCGAAATAAAATTCTTTATTAACCATTAGTCCATCATTCAATTTGGTTTTTACATAGTCAAAGTTTCTTCTTCCATGGCGGTTATATGTCTTATCATATCCATCTATTGTACAAAAAGTCGGGAGCTGATATAATAATCCATCCATGCCTTTGAAATATTCTTCTGAATCACCGTTAGCAGTAATTACACTCTCTGGTATCCAAAAGAAATGCTTGTAATCGGCATCTCTTCTAATAAATTTAACTCTGCTTTCATCATTAATATCAAAGATCTCTGAAACCTCTTCAAGTACAATCCAATCTTCTGCTCTGCCAAGATGTAGCATTTCAAGTCGATGACTTGGATTCTCCAAATTTTCTTTAATCTTTCTTAGAAAAATTTCATTTTCATGAACAAGATGAATTACTAATTTAACTTCATTTAAAACATCAATTGAGATTGGTGATTGCCCGCCTGGGTGTTCAATATGTCCATTTATAAATCTGTTCTCAACATAACCAAATCTGGCTTCATGGGATTTCTTGAGAAGATTTCTAAACCAGATGTACTCGGTAGTTTTGCTTTCAAACTTTCCGGCTATTGAGATTTTTATTTGTTTAAGGTTTTCAAAATCTTCAGAATCCTGATGAGATATACCAAGCACATTTATTAAGAAACCAATTACAGTCGAGTAAGGCGGAATTGGATAGGTATGCCTCCTTTGATAAGTAAAAGGTAATCTGTAATGGGCTTGTGGTTGATAGATTTTAATTCTGAGCAGTTTCATCTTTATCCTCAGTTAATCCTAGTGATTCAACAAATGTTTGCCAACTTGGTTCTATTTTAGTATTCTTTTTAAGAAATTCTGCCACACTTATTTTTTCCGAATCTTCAAGATAGATTTTACCATCTATCCATAAATTTTCTTTTTCCACACAGTCTTTTATTCCAATTATTGATGAAGATTTTTTCTCCATATCGATAAATGAATGGAATATTGGAGAAGGTACTTTCAATCCGCTTGCAATTATAAGAAGTGGTCTGGTCGTATTCGGTTCACCGCTTGATTTTGCTTCTAATCCACTTACAAACGTATTCAAAACTTCTTTGATTCTTTGTTTCTTTTCTTTAGTATTTAGTTCAAATAGTATTTGAAATGGTCCCCCAGTTTGTACTGATTTGTATTTTATAATTCCATTTTCACTTTCATAAATTTCAAATCCGCTATCAATTTGCTGCGATTGTTTGCAAGGGATTTTTTTTACTGCACTAATTTCTATCCGTAATGTTTTTTGATCCCCATTATAGTCATGCTTGCTTATCAGAAATTCGTATTGATTTTCTTCATTTAAATTATATTTATCGCTCATCACCTTTATATTTGGTTTCCTTCTTCCTGTTCCTTCAAGAAAACTTGGATCGAATGTAATCGGTGCTTCTTCTTCATCTGCCTTCTTTTTATCTTCTCTCATTAGACCTTTGTCAACCTTTAATTCCTGCCCTTCTATAATTACCTTCTTTTCTCCAATTTTAAAAAAAGAATTTCCTTCTTCTTCGACTTTTTCTACTTCTTTTAGAGTTGCAATCTGTGGGCTTTGAATCTTTATCACTAGATTTTCTCCATCATAATCTGGCTTTTCTTCAATAATCCATTCATCATTCCCAAATATTTTACTATCGATTGTTAATGATAATTTATAATAGGAGCTATGTTCTTCTTTGTTGTAAGGACTTGGTTTTACATCCAATCCTTGCTTTACCCCTCTATTAATTAAATCGTGATTTGCATAAAAAGCTAAATCTGTTTCAAAGGGAAATAAAGAAACGGCTTTAGTTATATGAACTGGACCTTTTCTAGTTAATGATTTTTGTCCGGCTATCGTGTACATGTAGCCGAACGCATCTAACTCTGCACTACTTAAAATATCATCTTGGGTAAGATCAAATTGAACAACTTTACCCTGACCAGTCACTTTAGCACCTTTCCAATCTTCTTCGAATGCAGTTTGAAGCGTATTATATAAATGATGCCGTAATGAAGGTTTACTTAAATAAGATCTTTCTGAACCATTAACCTTCATTTTCTTTATTGAAAGAATATTCCCTCCAATTTTCTCATCCCGGTTCAATGCAGAACCATCAAAAATAATTGTAACAGTTACATTTTTAATTTGTTGATTTGTGTTTTGATTCGCATTCATTTTATTTCTCCTTAAAAATTATTGTTCATTTTCTTTTGATTGTAAAATCCCGCTTAAAAAAGAGAAGATGAAGACTTTGAACATTTCGTCTGAATAAATTGGTTTGAAAGGTTCTGCAAGATTTTTGCGAAATTCTTGCTGTGTTGAAACAAAAATTCTAAGAATTCCATAATAAACATCATCTCTTTTAGCTGCTCTTGTTTTTTCGAGCAAGCGGTACCCAGCTTTTTTAAATGCATCTTTCAATTGCTTATCATTACTTAAAGAAAAACCAAGATCTCTTAATTTGTCCATTAAATCTGCAGCATTATTTCCAGCTACTCTATTATAGATTTTCAATAAATCGACATCATCATTTTTTATCGCCGTTGCATGCTCAAGTTTTTCTTGCAGCTCTTGATTATAGTTAAAAAGCAAGTCAGCGGCTCGCTTATAGCCTTGAGCTTTTGGTTTGCATTCCTGTAATTCTTTATCAAGACCAGCAAACACTTCTTCGATTGTTTCTTTTGTTTCTGCTATCATAATAATTTCTCCTTATTTAATTTTTCTTCTATTAGCCCGTAAAGTTTCAAAATTTTATTGGCAGTATTACCTACGTTTCCATACTGTTTATTTTTCCAGATGAACAAAGAATCATTTATTAATTTCTCATTAGGTTTCTCCGAAAGAGATTCTCTCATAAGTCTATAACCAAAATCAATTAGCTTCGGGTATTCGCGGTTCAAAACCATATTCAGAACTCTGAACTCACCAATATCGCTTAATAATGATGCTATTTTTCTGTCGGAGATAAGTTTAACTACGTCAAATGGTATTGAAAGAAATTCTATCTTATCCTCAACAGTTCTTTTTTCTTTATTCCAAATTTGGAGTTTATTGACTATCTCAATGTTCATTGTTGACCAAAGAGCCAAAGTGGAATTTATTCTATTAGTATATTCAATTACAGTCATTGCTAAGAGTTGTCTTTTATCTTTGATATCTTGGTTCTTTTCACTTCCAATTAGTTCTTTAGCAAGTTTATTTAACAAAAACATTGTCTTAAATGATGGCGCGTTTATAAAAAGTTGGGATCTCAAACCTCCTTGCTGTGTTGGGATTAACCCTAAATGATGACAGAATAATACAAAATCACAATTTGAGCAAACGAAATCATTTGATGATAAGCCCCAATACAGATTGGGAAATGTCTGCTCTGAAGCTAACAAAATATTTGAATATGCCTGATTGAAAAATGCAGCTTTTGATTTTGTGGTTAACTCAACTCTTCCACAAATCCCACAAGTAAAAGCGGAAGGTTTTCTTGATTTGGTTACACCCTTAATAAATAATTGAATTTTTTCTTTAATAGACTTTTCCGTTTGATTGGAATAGTAATATTTCTGTGTACCACCACTTTTACCTTTATAAGAAATATTTAATGCACTTTTTGTTAATTCATCCCAAGAATCAAAAATCTCATCCTTTGAGCTAAATATATCCAAATGAACAGCTCCATAGTCATCAATTGCATCATAAATATTTAGCCCTCCTTTTTCAAGAACGCTTAAAAGTCCTATGACCCCTGCATTATAAAACCAATGGTTAGGTAACAGTACATTTTTCATCCCACCACCTCCAACAATCCAAATCCTTGGGAGCGATGGACTCCAATTCCAACATCGTATATCATTTGCAGTATCTCCGGTTTGGATTTAATTGTAAATATTCCTGTTGTGCTCGGCATCTTTTTGTAATGATAAAGTACCCGTCTTTTCCAAGCTTTCACCTCAAATTCAAACGGAAAATCCGAGTTATCATTTAAAAATTCTTTCGCACATTCACGTACGGAGAATTCCAAACCTTCCTTGAAACCTTCTTCGCCCGGTAGTAAAAATTTGTTTGAATCACCAATGTTGTTAACAAGCAGCGGCGAAAGTGTTTTTACTGTTATTTCTTCTCTATCAATTTTTTTGTTCGGTTGAAGAAAAGCTCTTATCGGTTTGAATAAAATTGTACTGCTGTTGTTTTGCCAAGTGTGCTCTTTCACTTCCCGAAAACCGTTGTAAATATTTGTTGTAAGCTGTAATGATGAAGTTGAGAAATTTAATTTAACTATATTTCCAACTTTCAACTTATCATTTTCATTTCCTTGTAACTGAGGAAAGTATGTTCCAAAAGTGAAAGGTTTTAATTTGTGCTGATTATAATAATCTTTAAAGAGTAATGGATCAGTTTCCTGAATTAACTTTTTGATTAAAGAGATAAAAGCGCGACCATTATTTTTGGGTATTACATCGGGAGTAATTTCATAATCAAGAGTTATTCTCATTTATCACCTCATATAATGTTTTGTAATTAGTTAACTCTAATTTTATTTAAATATTCATAAACAACTTCACTCTCACTTTCCTGTAATCATCTTCTTTATAATTTATTTTTTCTATCTCGGCTGTAAGTTTATAATTCTGTCGGTTTATTCTTGATGGAATTGGATTTTCTACTCTCGGTACATAACCAAGTTTTTTATTATTGCTCGTATAAATTGCTAAGGCACGTCTATCGTAGGGATTTTCCGGTTCAGCTACAATTTTTAATTCATCATTAACTTTTAATTTGTCTATTACTTCATCTCCATCGTAATATGTGAATCCAGCAATGTAAAATTTTGAAAGGAAAATTCTTTTTGGATGAATCTTTCCATTTTGGAAGCATTAATCCAAATGCACTAAAAATACTTGATTTGATAAATTCTATTCTTTTCATTTTAGCGTTTATAATTTATTTTCATGTAATTCAATGTCATCCTTCGACTCTGCTCTGGATGACATTAAATTTGATTGATAATACTTATAAATGCTTAACATATTTTTACAAAATCCACGTTTGTAACACAGACTCTGCCCGGATGACAATGTCATGGTTCGACAGGTCTAATTGCCTTACTGCAGTCAGGCTTGCCGAAGGATAACATTCTTAATAATTCTTAACTTAACTTATTTGTTGTATTCCTCTATTGCCATTTTTTCTAATTCTTTTTTCATCTCTTTTGGCAATACAACTGTTTCATAGTATTTGCCATCTTTTCCTTTTTCATCTGGTGATGAAATAAATAGACCATTTGGACCATTAACAATTCGAAATCCTTTGATCATAATTTTGTCGTTTGTTTCAATATCAAAATAGGCTAGTGTTTTACTGTTGCTGTTTTCCAGTTTGTTAATACGTGTTATTTTCATTTTTTCCTCCTTGTTTTTAATTTGAACACGGCTCCGCCACGTCAGTTACTTTTTTAAATTCAGTTATTTTTTAATAACCATAACTATATTGTCGGGAACAAATTTAATAGTGATTTTTAAATCAAGAGTATCATTAAATGATATTATTTATAATTTTCTAAAACCTCATTAGCTAGTTTAATAACCAGATCTTTTAATTCAATTGGTTCAAGAACAACTACTCCTTTACCACGACTTACAATCCAACTTGCAATTTCGTTTGTTGAGTTGACTATTGTTTCATAAATAATTGAACCATCTGGATTTTCAGTAACTTTTTCGAGTTCCATTAATTTTCTTGGCTTAAGCCTATCTGTCCAAGGCGGAAGGAATTTCAGTTTAACATTAATTTTTTCCTTACCAAGCCAACATTTAAAGGATGTGCGAAATATTTCTTCAATTTCATCAAATGAAATAGGTTTAAACTTTTTATCTAATTTTTCAATTGATTTAATATTATTTAGTAAAAATTGTTTTATTGTTCCGTTATGATTAGCAAGCAATCTCCAATTTTTATCAGCTTGAAAAATTATGTACGGATCAATAATTCTTTCTTCAGTTACTTTTTCTTCTGGTTTAAGGTATTTTATTTTTACTTGAAAATTGTTTTCAGCAAAAATTTGAAGCTGCGTAAGTATTGCAATTGCATTTGTTCCAACTTTATTGATAAACAAATTTGTTGCTTGGTCAAAGGTGTTATGATTAATTGCAATACTTATATATTGATGAATAATCGTTTTTAATGATTCATTTGATATTGAGTTATAAATTGAAATCCCCTTTTTTCTGTTAGAATGAATATCAATTCCTAATGAACGTAAATCTTGTAAATCTCTTTTAATTGTTAAATCATCAACATTATAAAGTTCGGCCAGTTCACCAATTTGATATTTTGACGGAGATGAAATTACGAGTCCAAGAATTTCGGTTTGTCTTTTAATTTTGAGCTTGAGGTCTTTCATTGCCCCCTCTTTTTTATTCAAAATAAAATTTTAAATATTTTCTTTGAATAATATAAAATTAATAAATGTTAAATGCATGTTGTATTTTTAAAAATTTCTAATACAAAAAGTATCATCAAATGATACTGTAAAATTTTTAATGATAAATAATTTTGCCTTAGAAATTTTAAAAGGTAACTATGAATCTTAAATTTCCAGAAGGTAAATCATCTGTGTTTAAAGATGGTAAAGAAGCGGTTGATTATCTAAGTTCTTTCCATACTGAAACAATCGAAACAGAACCTGATAGATTAAAAATAATTCATTACCAAAATCATCTTTATTTAGAATTATATGATGGAAAGATTCACCAATTCCTAATTCGTGAATCTTTTTTTATGAAACTATTAAAGTGGTTTAGTTTTCCGATAAGACAACTTGATTTATTAGATAATGAAACAATTACTTCTATTTGCAATGATTATTTGTTAAACATTAAGTCTTCTAAAGTTTTTATCAAACTTGAAGATTCAGAAGCTTTAACTATTACCAGTTCAAAATTTTCTGAAATCTTAGATATTGATTTAATCAACAAAGTTATTCCTATTGGCATTAATAAATTATTTATTGACGATTATAACACTAATATTCTTGTTGAAGAGAAATGTAAAATTGTACCATTCCCAAATGATGTTTTTGGTTTTGGTTTATCAATTATGAATTCAGAAACAGGTTTTAGTGCAATTCATTTAAATGATTTTTTATTCAGATATATCTGTTCAAATGGAGCTTATATAAAAGAACCGGGGCATGAAAATAAATTTTATCATTATAATCTTTTTGTCCCAGATGTTTTTAAAAGATTAGAAGAATTAATTAACAACATAAATTACCGGGCTAAAATTATTGAAACAAAATTAAGAGGAATGGCAAGCCCTATAAAAAAATCAGAAATATTTTCGATTAACAAAGAAATATTTAGAAATACTGCCATTAGATTGCTTAATGATGTAATTGATTCGGATACTCAAATAACTAAATATGATTTAATGAACTTAATTACAGAAAGAGCAAAAGGATTACCATTTGGATTAAGAACTAAAATTGAAACTATTGCTGGTAATTTGATAAATCTGAATAATTAATCTCGGGGGGAACTAATATCAATATCAGTCTGCTTTTTTAGCAGGCTGATATTTTTATTTAAAATATTTAATGATTTCTTTTATTGATTCTTCAGTAGATTTAATATCAATACCATACGATAAAAGTTTATCAACATTTAATGAAACATCTGCAACAGGATAAATTGCATTTGCTTCTTCCATTGTAATTGGCTTTAATAATTCCTTGTTAAATCCAATTACTTCACAAAGTTTTTCGCCAAGTTGATAACGCGATAAACGTTCTTTTCCAGCAAAGTTTATTATTTCTTTTCTAATATCCATTTTAATTATCTGTGATAAAATTCTTGCTGATTCAATTACTGAAATTGGCGAGCGATATTGATCGGTGAATAATTTTACTTCATTCCCTTTTTTTAATTCTTCATAAATTTTTTGAAAATGTGAACTGCTGTGGTACAAACCTAAGCCATAATTTAAAGCAACTCTTAAAATCAAATAATTATCAAAAGTCTCTTGAATTTTAACTTCTCCCATTAATTTTGTTTCTGCATAAAGAGAAATTGGAATTAGTTTTGCATCTTCTTTTAAATATGAACCACGATAACCGGCATAAACTAAATCGGTAGAAAAATAAATTAATTTAGAATTATGCTTTTCACATTGCTCAGCCAAAAATTTAGTTGCATTAACATTAATCTCGTAAACTTCTGCTGGATTCATTTTATCAGCTTTTTCAGCAGTGGAAATTGAAGCTGTATGAATTACAATTTCGGGTTTAAATTCATTAAATATTTTTTCAATCAAAGCATAATCAGTAATAGAACATTTGATTGAATTAAATTGAGTGCAATTACCAATGTGCGAGTAGTATTGAGTTAAAATTTCATTTTCTTTACTTAATTCAATGTTAAGATATTGACCTATAAAACCGCTTCCGCCTGTTATAAAAATTTTCATCTTTCTACCTTTATTAATAAATTCAACTATACAATTATAAAAATAACTAAAAAGAAAACGGAAGAACATGAAACACTTAATCGGGGCACATGTTTTTGTTGAAGGCAGTGTTGATTCAGCAATTACAAAAGCTGAAGAATTTGGTTTTACAGCAATTCAAATTTTTACAAGGAACAATAATCGCTGGGCATCAAAACCACTTTCTGAAAAAGAAATAAATTCATTCAAAGAAAAACTTGCAAATTCAAAAATAAAAGTTGTTGTTTCTCACGATTCTTATTTAATCAATCTTTGTGCGGTTGATAAAGAAATATTAGAGAAATCAAGAATTGCTTTTAAAGATGAATTAGATAGATGCGAGCAGTTGGGAATTCAATATTTAAATTTTCATCCTGGTTCTCATGGTGGTGCTGGTGAAAATGAAGGAATTAAACTGATAGCTGAATCATTAAATTTGCTTCATCAACAAACCAAAAATTACAAAGTTAAAAGTATGCTCGAAGCAACTGCTGGACAAGGAAATGCATTGGGTTATAAATTTGAACAACTTGCAAAAATCATTGAACTTGTTGAAGAGAAAGAAAGAATGTGTGTTTGTATTGATACAGCACATATTTTTGCCGCTGGTTATAATATAAAAGATTCAAAGGATTATAAGAAAGTAATGAGTGAATTTGATAGGATTATTGGTTTGGATTTATTAAAATGTATTCACATGAATGATAGTAAAAAGCCTTTAGGAAGCAGAGTTGATAGACATGACCATATTGGCAAAGGTGAAATTGGTTTAGAAGGATTTACAAATATTATGAATGATAAAAAATTAATAGATGTTGCTTTAATTCTTGAAACACCTAAAAGTAAAGATCAGCATGAAGATTTAGAAAATGTAAAAACACTTTTAAGCTTAGTAAAATAAATGCAAAATTTAATTGGTAAGAAATTTCAAGGATATGAGTTTTTAGAATATATCGGCGAAGGCGGAATGGGCATTGTTTATAAAGCCCAAGATTTGAATCTCGATAGAAAAGTTGCAATAAAAGTCATTCAACCAAGCAAAAGTAATTTTCCACAAACATTTAAGAAATTTCGCAAAGAAGCTAAAAACCAAGCAAAGTTGATTCATCCAAACATCGTTACAATTCATGGATTGATTGAAATTTATTCATCAATTGGTATTGTGATGGAATTTGTTGATGGTGAAGAATTATCTTCAATAATAAAAAGAAAACAAAAGTTAGATTATAATTTCACAAAGAATATTTTATTACAAGTTTTAGATGGTTTAGATTTTGCACATTCACATGGAATAATTCATCGCGATATAAAACCTTCAAATATAATTGTAAGAAAAGATGGAGTTGCAAAAATTGCCGATTTTGGAATTGCTAAATCAGTTGAAGATTTTGAAACTTTCACAACAAATTCAAAAATGGTTGGCACTTTATTTTACATGAGTCCTGAACAAATAACTGGAGCAAAAGTCTCTCATCTTACTGATATTTATTCACTTGGCTGCACCGCTTATGAAATGGCAACTGGTTTACCGCCATTTTACTATCAAAACACAACTCAAATTATTTTTGCTCACATTAATGAAATAGCTGCACCAATTGAAAGTTTCAGAAATGATTATCCAGATGCTTTTAATAAATTAATTTTTGAAATGCTTCAAAAAGATGCAAAGTTAAGACCTAAAAGTTGTAATTATATAAAAAATTATCTACGTATAATAACTCAAGCAAATGTTGTAAGTAGTGATGTAAAAGCTTTTCGAAAAAAATCTAACAATAGTTTTTTAATAACCTTAATAAAAATAGTTTTTATAATTCTCACAATTATAATTGTATATTTTGTTGTAACTAATGTGAAAATTAACCGATAATTACAAAGGTCTAACCACCATAATTCCATTTTGTTTTTTGTTACCAATAACATAATCAGCTAATGGTTTTGTAGTAATTTCAACTTTTTTACCTACAATCGGTGCATGCATAAAATGAATTCTTCCATCATCAAGACGAATTGCAATTCCAGTATGTGCAATATCCATTCCTTCCAAAGTTGATGTAATACCAATTAAATCTCCGCTTTGAATTTTGCTTTCAACTTCAGCAATTTTTTCTTCTGGAATGTAATAGTAATCTCTTTTTGAAATTTCATTTTCTATTTTTTTTATAGCTTCAACAAATTTGGGATTTTCTTTTAATTGACGATAAGAATCAACATGAGTAGTCATGAAATTAATATTCTTATTTATTTTTAATCCGCCGATTTCTTTAGTTATATTTTTACCTAAACCTCTTTTGTCAATGTCATAAATCCAATCTGAAAAGTAGTGAAGACGTGAAGGATATTCATTCATTTTTCCATCACGATAGCGAATGTTTTCAATTTCTTTAAGATAATTTTCAAAAGTGGTTTTTCCATTTTTCACACAGCGTGAAAGTGCAAATGTTGATTCTAAAAATGTATAACAGTCTAATCCAGTAAGATTAATTATAAGATTTTCTTTATCCCCTTTTTCCAAAGTATTAGCAACATAATCAGTTCCTAAAAAACTTTTTCCAATTTCAATTATTATTTCATTAATTGGTTTTGAAGCAAGTTCTTTTGAAACTGCCAATTTAAATTTTGAATTACAAATTTCAACATCTTTTTGAGTATAAGATTGTGCATAAACAAAATTTATAAGGGTAAAAATAAAAACGAATAAATATTTTAATGTTTTCAAAATGGTTTCTCCTCAATTTGTGGTGTTTCAAATGATTCAGGTAAAACATGAAAACGATCTAAGTTTTCAAAGCGAGCATATTCTTTTAAAAATTTTAATTTCACTTCGCCAATAGGTCCATTTCTTTGTTTACCAATAATTACTTCAGCAATACCTTCAGTACTTTCTCCTTTCATATCATCGCTACCAGAAAATTGTGTTATACCATAAACTTCAGGACGATTAAGAAAAATAACAACATCGGCATCTTGTTCAATAGAGCCTGATTCGCGAAGATCTGAAAGTTGTGGTCTTTTATCTGAACGTGTTTCAACCTGTCTATTTAACTGTGAAAGTGCAATTACCGGAATGTTTAATTCTTTTGCTAATGCTTTTAATGATCGTGAGATTGTAGATATTTCTCTTTCTCGGCTATCCATATGAATTGAAGGATTAACTAATTGAAGATAATCAACAATCAAAAGTCCAATATTTTTTTCATTTTTTAATCTTCTTGCTTTTGCACGTAATTCAAGGATTGATATTCCTGGTGTATCATCAATATAAATTGGTGCTTGAGTTAATCTATGAATAATACGAGAAAATTTTGCACCATCCTCAACTTTAAATTTACCAGTTCTTAAACTGTGAGCATTAATTCTTGCTTCTGCAGAAATCAAACGTGTAACTAATTGATTAGTTGCCATTTCAAGACTAAAAACACCAATAGGAATTTTATTTTCAATTGCGGCATTTCTTGCGGCGGACATAGCAAAGGCAGTTTTTCCCATTGCTGGTCTTGCTGCAATTATTATCAAATCAGATTTTTGAAATCCACCTAATATATCATCAAGTTCAGTAAATCCAGTTGGAACAGAATAAGTTGAAATTTTTTTTGCATGAATTGCTTCAATTAATTCCCAAGCTTCTTTTACAGCTTTTTCCATTGAAGTAAAAGATTCTTTAATTCCCTGTTCAGAAATTTGAAAGATTTTATTTTCAGCTTCATCCAAAAGATCGAAAACATCTTTCTGTCCTTCGAAAGCGAGGGAAGCAATTTCCATTGAAGAGGAAATTAATTTTCTTAAAATCCATTTTTCAAGAACAACACGTGCATGATAATCTATATTTGCCGCAGAAGAAATATCCTTAGTTAATTTACTTATGTAAGCCGCACCACCAGCTTGTTCAACTTTACCTTCTTTTTTTAATTCTTCGTAAACAGAAACTGTATCAACAGGTTCACCACTTTCGTATAATGAAGTTATTGCATTAAAAATAATTGCATTTTTAGGATCGAAGAAAGCTTCAGGTTGAAGAAGTTCAACTGCTTTTGGAACAGCCTCTTCATCAATCATCAGTGCACCAAGCACAGACATTTCAACTTCAACAGCAGAAGGTGGTTGTTTTGTTGTTGATTTCAATTTTTCAATATTATAATCAGGTTGATTATTTTTTTTTGAATCAGATTTTTTTGCCATAACTAAGCTGTTAACTCATCATAAATTTTTCGAAATTTTTTTACATCTTCCCAACAGCCTCGTTTCCAATTGGGATTTCTTAATAATGCTGCAGGATGATATGTAACAATTACTTTTATTCCATAAAAATCGTAAATGTTTTCTCTTAAAGCAGAAAGTGTTAACTTTTTATTTAACAATCCATTTGCCGCTACTCTTCCTAAACATAAAATAACTTTTGGTTTGATTAATTCAATTTGTTTTAACAAGTAAGGCATACAAGTTTCCATTTCGGAAGGAAGCGGATCACGATTTCCAGGTGGACGACATTTTAGAATGTTTGCAATGTAAACTTCATCGCGAGTAAAATTAATTGCTTTAAGAATATCTGTTAAAAGTTTACCAGCCCGACCAACAAAAGGTTCACCTTGCAAATCTTCATCTGCACCTGGTGCTTCGCCAATTAGCATTGCATCTGCATTTGGATTACCAATTCCAAATACAAATTTATTTCTTGTTTTACCAAGTGGACATAATTGGCAATCGGAAATCATTGAATTTAATTCTTCTAAATTTTCTGCTTTTTGATATTCTTCCAAAGTTAATCCACTTATTGTAAGTTCATTATTTTCAACTGTATTTGAATCTTCAATAAATTTTACTGCAAATTCTTTTTTCTTTTTTTCAATACGACCAATCTCAATTCTTTCAAACAGGTCATCGCCAAAAATACTTTGCTGGTCTTTTAATACTTCAATTAATTGTTTTTTTATTTCTTCCACTTAAATATTGGGCTATTATTTTTCTACATAAAATTAGTTAATATTTAAAAACAAAAAAAGCGGACCTGTAACTGCAGCTCCGCTCAAAAAGTTGTCAATTAAATTATTTCTCAGATTTGTAACGGAATTTAACTTTGCCATCACGAACTTCTTTAATTGCTTGAATGTGCGGCTTTTCTCTTTTATCAAATTCCAAAGAAAGTTTTAATTGTTCTGGATTTTCTTTGTCTTCGTATTGATCATCATTTGAATTTGTTACTGTGCTAAGCAGAGCATTAAATTCAAGTTTAAGATCATCATTAATTCTTCTTGCTCTTCTTGCAGCAACAATTACAGCTTCGTAAAGATTAGAAGCATTTTCTTTGATCTGTTTTAAGCTCAAAGGTTGAATTGC
Organism: Stygiobacter electus; assembly: GCA_029210465.1. Classification (GTDB taxonomy): domain Bacteria; phylum Bacteroidota; class Ignavibacteria; order Ignavibacteriales; family Melioribacteraceae; genus Stygiobacter; species Stygiobacter electus. The sequence continues at coordinate 76,790 of JARGDL010000012.1, read as the reverse complement.
CATTATATTTCCTCCTTTATTTCTTTTTCTATTATTTCTCTAACTTTTTTCTTTGCAATTTCTAAATCGGAATTTGAAACTTCATAGTCAAACTTATCTTTGAAACTTAATTCCATTTCTGCTCTTTCAATTCTTTTCTTAAGGTCTTCTTCAGTTTCAGTATTTCTTTTAATTAATCTTTGTTTTAATTCTTCAATGCTTGGCGGGGCAATAAAAATTAAAACAGCATCAGGATAATATTTTTTAATACTTAACGCACCTTTAACATCAACTTCAAAAACTGTGTTCAATCCTTTACTTATGTTTTCTTCTATTTGAGATTTCAAAGTTCCATAGTAATAATCGTAAAATTTTTCCCATTCAACAAATTCATTTTTTTCAATTTTTTCTTTGAATTCAGTTTCGGAGATAAAAAAGTAATCTACACCATTTTTTTCTGATTGTCTTTTTTTTCTTGTTGTTGCAGAAATTGAAAAAACAAAATTTGGGAATGTGTTTAAAACATCTTTAACAATGGTTGTTTTTCCGCTTCCACTTGGTGCTGAAAAGACAAACAATTTTGGTTTACTCAATTTCACTTTTACTCAATATTTTGAATTTGTTCACGTATTTTTTCAATTTCTTCTTTAATTAAAATTCCTTTATGAGAAATTTCTGAAGAAATAGATTTACTATTTATAGTGTTTGCTTCACGATTCATTTCTTGCACAATAAAATTTAATTTTCTTCCTGCTTCTTCTGGTTTGTTCAAAGTTTCATTGAAAAGTTTTATATGACTTTTTAATCTAACACATTCTTCAGTAACATCAGCTCTTTCTGCAAGTAACGCCAATTCAAGGTTTAATCTATCTGTATTATTCGAAAAATCAGAATATAGCTGTGCAGCTTTTTCTTTAATTTTTTCAAAATAATTTATTACAGAAAGATTAGCATTGTTTTCAATAAAATTAACAGCATCTTCAATAAGTTCAAGCCTGTTTCTTAAATCTTTTTCTAATTCTAAACCTTCAGCATCTCTCATTTTTTTGAGTTCATTTATTGACTCATCAATAGCTTGAAAAACTAAATCCATTTCTTGATTTGCTTGTTCATTATCATCTTTAAATAGCGTATTTTGAAAAAGCAAAATATCAGAAAGTTTAACTTTGTCTTTAATCTTTGCTGCTTTTTTAATATCCTTTAATAAATTCAAAGCATATTTAACAGAATCAGGATCAATCTCGTTGAATTTTTCTAAAACATCACCTTTCTTAACTGTAACAGCAAGATAAATTTTCCCACGTTTAATTTTTGATTTTAAACGTTCTTTAATTTCTAATTCTTTGTTGAGAAGATATTTTGGTAATTTAAGAGAAATTTCAAGAAATCTACTGTTGACACTTTTTATTTCAGCTTCTATAGAAAGTTCATCATTTGCAGCAAATCCTTTTCCGTAGCCAGTCATGCTGGAAATCATACAATCCTCGTTAAAAAAGTGAGGGCAAATTTACTCAAAAATAAAGACTCCACAAAAGAAAATAAATCAGAAAGCTTCTCCAATACCGATATGAAATTGCAGTAATTCACCCCATATTTTTTTCTTAAAAAAACTTCTTTGATCTTGTGGATCGTAAGCTTTAAAGCCAAAATCAATTCTGAATGGAATAAAATCAGAATAAAATCTAAAACCAAAACCAGCGGCCACAGCTATTTGATCTATTCTTACTTCGTTATAATCATTCCATGTATTTCCATAATCAATAAATAAAACTGCACCTAATTTGTCCAAAAATTTATGACGTGATTCAAATGAACCTTCCATTAAAATAAATCCACCTGTAACAGCACCTTTAATTAAAAATGCATCTAAATCCTCTTGAGTTATGTTTGTTAAATTCAATAATGGGTTTTTAGGAACAAGTTGACGAGTTCCCCAACCGCGAATTGAGTTGCTTCCACCTGCATACAATCTTTGGTTAATTGAAATATCTGCTTGATTTCCTCGATATGTAAATATTTTACCAACTTTAAATTTTATGCCAAAAACATTTGTTTTAGAATTATAAATTTGTGGATAAAAAGTTGAAGTTATTATAGTCTTGAAACTTAGTGGTCTTTCAAAGTTGGTATTAAATATTTTACTGAAAAGATATGCAATTGAATTAGCTTCTTCCAGTACAAAAGATAATGAATAACCATTAGTAGGATACAAAAAATCATCGGTTTTATTTGCACCAAAGTTTAAACCCAAAAGTTGATTTGTACTATTAAAGGATCTTGATTTTAGTTGGTTATCTACAAAATAATTCGCAAGTGAATCAGCCGTCTTTAAAGACAACCCTTCTTTTAATTCAAAATAGTTAGCTGCAATATTGACTAAATATTCTCTCTTATAAAGATATTCTGAATGTTCAACATTGAAATACATATTTAATGAATTAAGATATACATTGTAAGGTAATTCAAAATCGAAACTAACTTTACCGCCGTAAAGAGTTGAGTTGTATTCATTCCTTCTTTTTTGAAGTGTGAAATATGATTCTAATTTTGTACTGATAGGATAACCAAAAATAAAAGGTTGTTCTAAACTTATTCTTGCGTCTGCATAACCATAAAAAGAAGAATCTGCAAATGAAGGTTTTTTAATAAACTCAGAAATATTTTGAGCGGCAATTGAAGTTGAAGCAGTTAATTTTCTTGCACCACCTAAAAAGTTTTTTCGAACAAAATTTAATGCTGTACCAAGATTGAATGTATTATCTTCGTTATTCATAATAATTTCTGGTGAAAGTTCATGCATCAAACCAATATCAACATTAATATTTAATGGGACAGTATTACCGACGGTATCTGAAATTATACTATTAATAATCGAAGAAGTGAATAAATTAGTTCGATATAATCTAACCTGACCTCGTTGAATATCAGCATGGCTATACCAACTACCTGGCTTTATAGAAACCAATTCATAAAGTAATTCATCATCAATTTTATCAAAACCTTTTCCGGTTCTTGTCGTGAAGATGTTACTTATTTTATATCTTTTACCAGCATTATATGAAAGAAGAATTTCAACTTTATTTTTTATTGTATCAATTGTTATCAATGGTTTTTCAGCTTTAATAAGCATGTAACCACGATCGCGCAGGTAAGTTAATGTATAATTATTTTTTTGTTCTATTATTGCATCTTCATAAACTCGATTTGTATCTCTTTGAATGTAATCTAAAAGATATTCACGATATTCTGCCGCAATCCATTCGAAACCTTTTACCATAAAACTTTTGATAAAAGCAGGTTCTCGTTCATCGATAATAAAATTTAATTCAGCTTCATTTTTCTTTGTGTTAATAACATAATTTGCTTTTACTTTTGTTTTAAAGTAACCTTTTGACTGATAGTAAGATTTTATTGCTTGAATATCAGAGGCAATTAAAAGGGAATCGAAATAAATTGGTTTGCCGCCTATACTGCTAAACTTATTTAATAATTGAGAAACCCAATTTGGTGATTCTTTTGAATAAATAATTGAAAGCAAATTTGAAGTTGAGATTGAATTATTTCCAACGAAATTTATTTTAGTTAATTCAAATTTCTTTTCCTGAGAAATAGAAACTGAATTAATTACAAAAAACAGAACTATAGTTTTTACTAATATTAATCTCATTTATAAGTAATCTTTACTGGTGTACCGATTTTTACAACTGAATAAAGCTCATCAATACTTTCATTGCTAACAGCTATTGAACCATTAGTCCAATTAAATGTAAATGGTAAATTCCTAAAAATAAAATCATATTCACCTATTCCATGTATTGAAATGTTTGCACCAAGAGATGTTTCTTTTGGAGTACATTCATTTTTTTGATGAGCAAGAATTATTGCATCAAATTCATCTTTATTTATGTAATTTCTTGTTAAAGCTTCTGAAGCATCATTAATATTTGGATAGTCCAGCTTCAATTCTTTATAATATTTTGTTGAAGAACTTTTATCACAAATTTTATAATCTCCAATTGGAGTTACATTATCGTTTTTGTTTGTTTTAACTATACTTTGATTTTTCCCAAACGAAGCTTTATAAGTCTTTATCAACTTTTTATTATTATATAAGTAAAGTGTAAATTTTTTTTTATCAATGATTATTTGCGGCTCAAGTATTTGTGAAACGCCTTTCTCTATCATTGCGTCTTTTAATGTAATTTCTTTTATGTTTAAAATCATTCCATAAAAAACCATTCCGGCAAAAAAAATTACAACACTTCCAAATATGTAAACTATATTTTTAAGCACTTTATTAAATCATTTACTTCCTAAATATAAAAAAGGTAACTTTAACTTTTAGAAAGAAATTTTATTTAATTGAAAAGATGTTATGCTGAGAGACTTCTGAAAAATTATTGAGTTTATAAAGGTTTGTCTATCTGTTAGAGTTTATTACAAAACTAAGTCATGGTGATCACGACTTTGTCGGGATTGTAGAACCATGACTTTCATCAATTCATTATACTTCTTATATAAATGACACTTTTACTTTTTTCAAATGCTTCAATTATCACATTAAAATAGTCAGCCTTTAAAAATAAAGGCTGACTTAAAAATTAGATTACAATAAATCAATTATTTACTTGCATCAACAACTGCAATTGCACTAATATTGATAATATCTTGAACTGTATCACCACGTTGAATTACATGAACTGGTTTTTTCATTCCATTTATGATTGGACCAATTACAGTCGCATCAGTTAATCTTTGGAATAATTTATAAGCAATATTACCCGAATCAAGATCCGGGAATATTAAAACATTTGCAGTACCTTTTAATGTTGAGAATGGAAATTCTTTTTCCAATTTTTCTGGAACAACAGCAGTATCAGCTTGCATTTCTCCATCAATCATAATATCTGGTCTTAAGTTTTTAACTAATTGAGTAGCTTTAGCTACTTTTTGAGATTGAGGATAACTTGCGCTTCCAAAATTGCTGAATGAAAGCATAGCAACTTTTGGTTCAACATCGAATGCTCTGGCTGCATCTGCAGTTGTAATTGCAATTTCTGCTAATTCTTCTGCCGTTGGATCAATATTGACAGTTGTATCAGCAAAGAAAAATATTTTTCTTTTTATTATGACTATATACATTCCAGAAACTACTTTTAATCCTTCTTTAACACCAATACATTGAAGTGCAGGACGAATTGTTTGCGGATAATGATAAGTTAATCCGCCGACTAAAGCATCTGCATCATTCATTTCAACCATCATAGAAGCAAAATAATTTGGTTGTTTCATTAATAAATGTGCTTCATGAAGTGTAATTCCTTTTCTATGTCTCTTTTCATAAAACTTATTTGAATAAATAACACTTTTATCAGAATGTTCTGGATCGATTATTTCAAAATGTTTTAAATCATAACCTATTTCTTTTATTTTATTTTCAATTACTTTTTTATTACCTAACAGAATTGGAAGTGCAATTTTATCTTCATAAACAGACTGTGCTGCGCGAATAATTTTTTCTTCTTCACCTTCTGGATAAACAATTTTTTTAGGATTTTGTTGAGCCTTATGAACCATTACACGCGTAACTTCTGTTGAAAATCCTAGTCGATCTTGTAATTCTTCTTTATATGCTTTCCAATTTGTAATTGGTTTACGAGCGACACCAGTTTCCATAGCTGCTTTTGCAACAGCTGGTGCAACATACCAAAGAACACGCGGATCAAATGGTTTTGGAATTATGTATTCAGGTCCAAATGAAAATTCTTTTCCACCATAAGCATTAATAACTATTTCAGGGACTTTTTCTTTAGCAAGTTGTGCAAGTGCTAAAGTTGCTGCCATTTTCATTTCTTGATTAATTTTACTTGCACGAACATCTAATGCCCCACGGAAAATAAATGGGAATCCTAAAACATTATTAACTTGATTTGGGTAATCGCTTCTTCCTGTTGCCATTATAATATCTGTTCGTGCTGCAATTCCTTCATCATAAGTAATTTCAGGATCAGGATTAGCCATAGCAAATACAATTGGATTTTTAGCCATTCTTTTTACCATTTCCTGATTAACTATATTTCCTTTAGATAGACCAATAAAAACATCTGCACCTTTCATTGCATCGGCTAAATCTTTGTATACAATATCTTGAGCAAATTTTTGTTTGTACTTGTTTAAATCAGTTCTCTTTTTGTTGATGTGTCCTTTCGTATCAAACATAGCAATATTTTCAAGACTACAACCAGCAGCGACATAATGATTACAACAAGAAATAGCGGCGGCTCCAGCTCCACTAACAACAATTTTTAGATCTTTTAATTTTTTCCCTGCTACTTCAGTGGCATTAATTAAAGCAGCACAAGAAATAATTGCTGTCCCATGTTGATCATCATGAAATACAGGAATGTTCATTGTCTTAATTAATTCTTCTTCAATTTCAAAACATTCAGGTGCTTTAATATCTTCAAGATTAATTCCACCAAAGGTTGGTTCTAAAAGTTGAACAGCGCGAATTATTTCTTTCGGATCTTTTGTTTTTAATTCAATATCAAAAACATCGATATCGGCAAACCTTTTGAATAAAACACCCTTACCTTCCATTACAGGTTTGCCTGCATGTGGACCAATATCTCCCAATCCTAAAACAGCAGTACCATTTGAAACAACAGCAACTAAATTTCCTTTTGCAGTGTAGTTGTACACTTCATCATCGTTTTTTTCAATTTCTCTACATGGTTCAGCAACACCAGGTGTGTAGGCTAATGATAAATCTCTTGCAGTGTAACATGGTTTGGAAGCTATAACTTCAATTTTACCTTTTCTTCCTTCGCTATGATATTTTAACGCTTCTTCTTTACTTGCAGCCATTTTTATCCTCAAAATATTTTAAAATATTTTTTTGTTTAATTACACATGAAAAATATGGAGATAAAAAATAATTATGAAATAAATTTAGACATTAAAAAACCCCGAGTTCATCGGGGTTTTTACTTTTAATTTAATGCAACAAAAAGGTTAAAGTCTCTTTTTGTTTTTTTCGATTATTATTTTAACAAAATCATTTTCTTTCTTTGAATGAAGTCTCCCGTTCTGATTGTGTAAAAATATATTCCGCTTGCCAAGTATTTGGCATTGAATTTAATTTCATAAACTCCCAGATTTTTTTCTTCGTTAACTTGTGTTGCAACTTTTTTACCGTAATCATTATTAAAAGTATTTTTCACAATACCTGATTACAATCAAATTTTTTTATGGGAAAATTTTGGATACATATTTAATGATTTCACTTTCCTTAAGATAGGGTTCGGGAAAAAGAATAAACTATAAATAACTACATAGATCAAGTACTGATTTGTTTCAACGGCATCCATCGCAAACAATAAAAATATCGAGATATGTATTCTTACTACTTGAACATAGGGACGTTTAATCCCTTCAAAAGAAAAAGCTTCATTAACCCAAAAGGGTTGGAGATGAGTCGTTTGATTGCTGCTGAGTTTCCGGTTGGTTTTGTAATCAAAAATAAATTTTTCAAAAATTATTATCCAATAAGACATAAAAAGAGCTTTGATGATTTGAAAAGTAGTATAGAATTGTCCACCTTTAGGATCAGCTAAAATATTGGTTAAAACCGGATGAGGAAAAACAACTTGCAATAAATAAGCTAGTAACAAATGGAATATAAAAAAGTGTAAATTTATGAAAACTACCCAAAGTAAAATTGGGACAATAAAAATCGCAACCAAAATCACTGTCTGAAGTTTCTTTACTGTCGTCAAATCCCGAACCTTGTCAGTATTAAAGGATTTGGACTTTAGTATAAGTCTTATGGGTGATAAAATAGTACGAAAAACACTTACATAACCAACTACAAGACTGGTAATCCAAAAGCTCCAGAGCAAATCAGTGTTATTCCACCCAATAAAATAAGCTGCTGCAATTGAGAAAAAAAACAGCAGCAGCTCACTTAAATACTCTTTACCCAACCTCTTTTTTTTCCAACTTAATGGGAATTTCATTTTAACCAGAATCTGTTATTTGATGAAAAAATTATTTTAAAATAAAATCAAATACCGCTTGAAACGGGTTATGAAAAACAATCGAGCTATCTTTTTCTTTTGTGTAAAGAAGCACTATAACCTTTGTAAATCTTTGTGTTTCGCCGTTATTTATAGATTTCCGTGTAGCTGCATAAGTTTCCTTTATTTTGCTGATATCTCCGATTCCAGAATCAGGATGTTTTTTCGCATAATCACTTGCGGCAAGTTCATGTGCATTTTTAATAGCATTAGCTTCCGAATTCACTGCCAAACCGTCTTCCCAAAATTCGGCAGCAAATTTATTATCGCCTAAAGATTGAACCCGAAGATCATATTCATCCGCGATTTGTTTTAGATCCATTTTGCCGAACTCGCTGAAAATCATCATGAAAGTATCGGCATCGAAATTAGTTTGGCTTGTGTAATCGTTAATCGATTTTTCGAATAACGCCTGAAATTGCTTCCGCTTTTTTTCCGACCAAGTTCTTATTTTCGATTTGATTAATTTGTTTTCCGATGATTCCATGTCGCCTTCTTCCGAGGCTTGCTTTAAATCCTGTGCCGCCCGTGATTTAATCGAAATAAATACAGGATTGTTTTTATCCAAATAACCGGGAGATATATTTTTTGTTTGAATGTTGTTATTCATTGATATTCCTTTATAACTTGTTTGTGAAAACCCGTTCATGCCGAAAATAAAAATCAAAAAAATCCCTGCAATGCATGTTTGAAAAACTGATGCATTGTGGATGAACTTCTTGCCGGTTGATATTTGTTTATTGCGCTTCATTTGCATCCATAGTTTTAATTATTGATAATGTTTCCGCTTCGGAAATTTCATCCGTTGTTTCGCAAAAATAACCTGTTGAGATATCCTCAACTAACCCCCTGATATCGCTGGAATTATTTGACCAATTTCCTTTGAGTAAATATTTCTCAAGGCAGGGAATGTTATTCATAATCGATTTCCCGTTATCAGGGATTCTGTAAACCTCGGTATAAAAATCGCCGAATTTTCTAAGAAAGAATCTGTAGTTCATAAATTTATATTACTTGGGATTTTAACCCAGGTTATTATACTTATACGCATTTATATTGTTAGTATTCCATATTAAAAAATTATTTTATTATGTTTCCTATCTTATCTATAAAAAACCATGAGTCACTTTTTTCCATAGTATGTTCCGGGTTGTTCAGGGGCTGAGTTTTTTTACAATTCAGCGATACCCTTGCCGTACCGTTTTCGAAAGGATCTGCACACTCAAATTGCGGAGCAATAACTATTATCCCTTTTTCATTGGCATAACCGATTTTACCGTTTCGTATTATCCTGAATAAACCATCGTTCAAGTAATCCGGACCATTATCAAAAATGTATGCATCGAATAAAATTCTTTCATTTCTGTCAATTGCAACTACTTTTGACCCGGTTAATTTTTCATCGAAGACAAAAGCGAATGTTCTGAATGTATCGGTGAAACATTGAAAGTATTTTCCAGGCTGAATAATAATGTTTTCCCTAAGGTCTTTGTATCCGAATAATGAATCTATACCTGAAATATTATCATGTGAAAATCTTACCAGATAATCTGTAACTGTAGAATCTCTTAAATCATAGTAATCTTTATTCGTATTCTTAATTTGTTGAAAACAGCTGTATCCGAAAAAAGTTATTATGATTGTCACGATTACTATAATTTTCATGAGTGTTTCTCCGACAAAACATAAACGGTAAAATTATTTGCATCCTTTTGCAAGGTATTACTACCAATGTAATAAAGCCGAAAGCTGAAACATGGCATCGTTATAACTGCTCGCTGTGCCGGAAAGATCTTTGTAGCTTGATATATTCCCTTGAAGCTGGACACTCAGCAATTTAGAAACAATAATATTTGAGCCAAGAGATACCAATACTCGCTTTGTTAAATTCTCCTCGTTAGAGATGGTTCCACCGAGATTCGCAGAAATATTTTCACTTAATTGATAACTTCCGTTCAAATCAAATTCCGTTATATTACTTGAGATAGAAAGTATTTTGGATTGAGATAAACTTAGAGTCGAACTCAACGTCAACGGAAATTCAAAATTGAGACTCTGGTTTAACATAAAAGATGTATTCGAAAACTTGGTAGAATTAATTCCGACTTGAGAATTTTGCCATTGCTCGTTAAAAGAAAGCATAGTTGATACATACAAACCTAAAAATTGGTAAGAATATCCGGTCATAAGCGAGAACATATTAAATGTGTTTTTCATTTTTTGAGCTGCAATAACATTGTCGTTACTTTGTGAATACGGCGAATAATTTATCTGAACAAACGGAATATTCGGGAAATAAAAACCGAGATTAATACCATACGATGTAGTAGTTGTAGTTGATAGCTTCCAATTGATAAGATTATCATTGTAAATCCTGAAGAAGGTTTTTAATGTAATTTTTCTATCAGCGAACTTCTGATCGAAATTAGCATCGATTTGGAATTGATCCTGTCTTAAATTCGGCGCTGCCAGCGACATAAAACCGGGTCCGATTCTTTTTGCTCCTAAAGAAAGAAATGTTGCACTCGACTCATGATTAAAAGCTATTTTCCCTTTCCAAGCATAATCAAATGATGTGCTTAACTTCGGCGTTAATAAATTGTTAATAAAGCCCGGAATAGATTCACTAACAAAATCGGCATCATTTAAATTACTTGTGAACCCGGATACGGCTGCCTCACCATTTATCTCGATCGCATTTTTGAACAAGTTGACTTTACCTTCAGATCCAAATACTACATTTTCCTGCGGAGTTAAAAATGAATTAGAAGAACTTACTTGAATCGAATTCAGATCGTCCTTCATTTTTAGTAATGTAAAAAAGAAATGCGTATTTTCTTTTTCCCCAAGTCCAATCCGTCCGGCTACAAATGATCTTTTAAAAGAAATATTATCTATACCATCCGAATTATTCCCGGCTGCAACTGCAAAGTAAAAAATTCCAGGGTTGTACTCTAGATTTAATCCGTTAACCGGCACACCGCTTACCGTTAATTCTGAATAATCCGGATACGTTCTTCCAATTCCAAATGTTTTTATATTCATGAAGAATTTTTCTGCCGAAGAAATTAATCCAAGTTGACCAGCATTTTCTGCAAGTTTATTCGGATCGTTTAATGCTTCTATCTCTTTAAGTTTTCCTAAAGATGAATCTGCAGAAGCTTGAGCTCTTTTTATCTTTTCAGAAATAAGATCTTTTATTTTAGCAGGGTCGCTTAACGCTTGGATCTCTTTTAGTTTATCTAAAGATGAATCGGCAGAGGATTGAATCTCCTTTTTCTTTTCAGAAATAAAATCTTTTATTTTAGCAGGATCGCTTAACGCTTTTAAATCTTTTAGTTTTTCTAAATATAAATTGGCAGAAGATTGAGTCTCCTGTATCTTATTAGAAATACGATCTTTTATATTTGATTTCAAGCGATCAAGATCAAGTATAAATGAAACGCTGTTCAAACTCTGCCGATTCGAATTGTTTAATGAGGAGAGATAAACATTCATTCCAAATGGAATATCGTAGATTGAAAGTCTCGGATTAATTTCGAAAGTCTGATAGCTTAAAGGAAGCTGTGAGAATTGTGCAGGTTTGCTGCTTGATATTTGTGTAAACTTTGCATCGCCGGAAAATACTACGGTACCTGGACTGCCAAACAAATCAATTGGGGCTGCACTTCTAAATAAATTTAAGGATGATGTTCCAAAACTTTTATTTGAGTAAGAAGATAAACCGGATGGTAACCCGGAAGGTGAATTAAAATCACCATCACCGTAGCGATTGATCGATCCAGCGTAATGATGACGTGAATACTTAGCTAACTTTTCATCACTACCAGCTATTTCAAAAGATCGTATTTCACTTTCCTGTATTTTGAAATCATCAACAAATGCCTCCACCGACCATGCATATTTTCTCCCCGGCATCAGTCGCATTGCTGCTATTGGATAACGCAAAACAGTTGCGGAAATTCTTGGCGATTGATAGTACATTGGATTGGATGCCATTGCTGAATACACAGACTGATAACCAAGAATTTCCACTATTTTTAATCTGTAACTGATTCTTACGTCTGGCGGAACAGGAACCGGCGGAAGCCATGAAAAAATAATTGGCGGAGTTTTATTAATGCTTTTTAATTTTAGATTTTCTGTCGCTTCCTCAGAGATATTGCCGATAACTTCACCATCGAACGGACTTGTCAATTCCATACGGTTAAAATTTTCTACGGTAACAGAAATACAATCAGTTGCAAGCTGCTTTCCGTTTGCTGCATCCAGAACCTCAATGCAAATATTATAACTCCCCGAGGGCAACCCGCCGGTATTCAGTATAATATTTTTATAGCGACTGTTCGATTCGCTGATAGTAAATGGACCCAGCTCGCGTCCGGAAACTGCTTTTATTCCTTTCTGAAGTGTGATTATAGATGAAGTTGCTTCGATAATCTTACCTTGTAAAGATTCTGTTGCAGTTCCTATTAAATAAACATTTACGGGCTTATCGCTGCTGTTGATCAGAACAAATTTCCAGAACTGCTCAACTTTAAATTGATATGGCGGGGGCTGTTGAAGATGAACCGTAACCTGAGCAAAAACATTTGAGTTTGATATTAGAAAAATAATTAAGCCCAATAATTTTATTATCGCTGTATTCTGTTTCATTAATTTTCCTTCGAATTGAGAAGAATCCATTTTATAATTGTATCAGCTTTTTTTTGACATTCTATAAGGTAATTTTCATGTCATATGAACTGAATAATCACTACAACTAAATACGATATTTTTTAACTTTTATATTATTACCATTTTTATCTTTAATACGTTATTTTTTTGCTTCATCAGGAACCAGATACTTGTAAGGGTCCATTTCCATCATCACTTCTTCAGCTTTGGCGACTACAATGGTTTTTATAGATGTTGCAATACTCATAAACATATTGTAAGGATCCAGAGTAAGAGCAAAGCTTAGTGGTCCTAAATCCATGCCGAAAGTTGAATTTCCAGTAGTTGAAGTAGATACCGATGCATTGGCATTTTTCTTGTCTGATGCAGATAAACTTCCACTTATTGAAGTATTCAATCCTATTCCTGGCTGAACTCCAGTAGTTGAATTCCAATTCCCAACCGAAGCACCACTGTTTACTGACGCATTCCCAATGGAGAGACTTGCGTTAGTGTTTGCAATATTTCCACTTGCAGTTACTCCAGACGCTCTTGCATCTATTTCTGTAGAATAAATTGAACCACCTATCGATCCCTTTAATGGACCTGCTTCTACACCATACTTTAGTCCAAGACTAAAGGATACGTTTACACCTATCGCCTTGTCAGCATAGCTAGAAGCTTGATTCGCCAAATCATTGACACTTGCAGATGTAAATGCCTTAACCCAAATGGGAACATCATCATTAATAGTCGACTGCTGTTTTTCTAATCCGTCCAAATCAATGGCCTCTAAAGGTGTATTGCTTGCGAATTGATATGGGGTTAATTCAGGGTACTTTTTAGTCAACGGATCAAGAGTTAAAAACTTACCTATGCGAGAATCATAAATGCGCATTCCATAATCCTGCTGGTTGCCATCACCTTTCACATCATTATCATTTTCCTTCCCGTTAAATCCGTACCTATAAGTTTGTTTGCTAAAATTTCTGCCTGGCATTAGCATACCAAAAGCATAGTAATCTGTTGCAGTAATTAAATCAGCCGTTATACCCGAAGTTCCTTGTGCGGCAGGTGTAGTTTGTAATCTGCGGTCAGAGATGGTTGCCAGAACATTCCCAAGGTGATTGCTCAACTCATATTGCTTACTGCCGCGTATTGTACTGTCTTTTATAGTTTGAACTGTTGACGGTATTATGTTCTGCCAATCAACAATACCGCTTAACCCGTCTCCTGGTGATTCAATATATTTCTTAGGATGCCAAATGCCGAGTCTGCTGCTTCCATACAGATAATGTTCATTCCAAAATAGGGAATCGTTTTTCACTTCATAAGTTGCAAGAATATTTCCTTGCGCATCGCGGACGTAATATGTTTCCGTAACTGAATTTCCCGAACTGTAGTTTTTATAAACCCTGTTTCCTAACGCATCATAAGCAAAATCAATCTGCGTCCCGCCCGTCTTAGCGATGCTGGTAATTTTATTTTGCAGATTCCATTTTATGCTGTTGATGCCTTCACTATTATCTTTTATTAGATTGCCTATTTCATCGTAAGTATAATTTCCGTTACTCTGGTTATCAATATCAGTGACAGTCCCGTTAACGACGGTGCCGGTTTCGGGATAGTTGCTGTTGACGGCATCTTGCACGTAAGCAAGCTTGTTAGTTCCGGGATAATAATTGTAAGTTAAATTATCCATAGTTGAATTAGTGACTCTGCCTTTTCGATCAAGCTTCATGATATTACCATTTGGATCATAAATCAGATTCATACTATAAGCATCGCTTCCCAATAGTGACTGCCCACCTGTATTTGCTATTGTAAATCCTTGTTGACTTTTCAGACGGTTCAACTGATCATATCTATAATTCATTCCAAGTCCGCCCATATCCTGTCCTTGCAGCCATGTATACATCCTGCTAATGTTGCCGTTGTATAATGGCTTAACATTACCAATGGTTGTTGCATCCATTCCAGTTGTTGTACTTACCGACGGGTCAATAGGTGTGTAATCCGGATTAACCAGATCGTTGTAATAACCGAGAACATAGCCAAATGCATCTGCGGCTACCGGGCTATGAAGACTATGATAACCTGATCCGGTTGAATTATAATTTGCATCGGTTTCTACAGTTGTATTTACCGGTTGACCATTTATTTGAGTTGTAATTTGTTTCGGATTGTTCAACGCGATGCCGTCACTTCCGGCATCCTGAGTTCTATCTTGAGTAGTTCCGTTTACAGCTTTTATCCATCCTTGCAAGGTATAGATGTAATCAAGTCCCTGCACTTTCAATTGTCCGAGTTCGGTACGTGCAAGCGGACCATGTTTGTAATAAAAATATTCTGCTTCGGTTTCCCAGATAATCCCTTTAGTGCTCGTCTGTACTTTCGTCAGTCTGAGTTCGTCATCATAAAAGTATTTATGTCTGAACTCATCCTGCAATCCGGGTTCGTAACGCACTTCATTTACTTTGCCAGTAAGGAGATCAAAGTTGTAGGCAATCGCTTTAGTACCAAGCGGTGTCGTAGGATAATCTTGCAGAACAATTGGTACATTACCAGTAACATCATAAGTGTAGTGAGTTGCATGACGGTAGTTCCCCGCCGTCTGTGCTGCCTTATCTGGAAAAGAAAAAATACTTGCTACTCTTCCTCGTAGATTCTGCTGGCCGCCAGGTCCGAATTTTGCTGAGATAGTAGTATTAAATAATTCGTCGTATTGCGTGAATGTTATTTCCGATCGGTCAGGTATACTATAGAGATAAGTTTTCCAATTATTGTAATTCAAAACCACATTCGAATTTAGTGAGCCGCTTAAATGAATCTTCCCGCTTTCCACAATACGTCCTAATTTGTCATACCAGCTATAACTGTAATCGTTGTTCAAAGACTGCTTCGCATTTTGGGAAGCCACGATTCTGCCAAGTTTATCATAGTAAAATGTAGTCTTACCTGCATCCGGAGTAACCTGCCAAATATTTTGATTCAGTGAATTATAGGCGTAGTTAGTTACTAATGTGTGTGCAGTAATTCCCGCGGTACCATTAATTATATGTGCATTGCGGTCACTGTCTATCTGTGCAGAAAGAGACGGAGACAATAATTGAACTCCTGCAGGAGGAACAGTGCGGACGAGATTCCCTGCTTGATCATAATAGTAGAGGGTGTAATGAAATTGCCTGTCTGGATAATCATAAGACATTGTCTCAACAGCTTTCATACATTTTGCGTAGTATTTAGAAAGTAGATCAGTTTTTAAACTGTCAATCCATTTTTCATAATTACTATATGCAATAAATGTGGCTGTGAGTAACTTAGACTCAACGCATGCATTATAATTGTTAGGAGGCATTTTAGGTAAAGTATCATTGCCGCAGAAATAAGGAGGTTTGCAGTCATTTACTGGGAAGCAGCCGCTGTTCCCTTTTACTGTAAATGTGTCGGGTCTGCTGCCTTTGCAATACGTAATAATGAATTCGTGTGTAACTACATTCGCTATTCCATTTGGGAAAAACGGTTTGATAGAAATAAGTGTTGCATCGTTGCTCATCCAGTCACAGTCTGAAAATGTAATAGTGCATGGTGCAGGAATCTTTGGACGAGGATGCAAATCTGCCTGTCTCTGTGTTCTGATGTCAGCTGTTGATCGAATGGTTTTCCTTTGCGACATTGTAGCTTCAGATTGAACAGATGTTGGTGAAAATGTTAGCGTGCAGTTTTTCTGGTTCAACGAATATTTTATCGGACCGAATGGTTCCATCATGTGATCAAGCTGCTGTGAAATGCCTTCGTTGTGATACAAACCGCTGCTCGGAGTACCTGGCGCTTTTAGGATAGATAAAAACGAAAATAATTCCAAAGTGAATGAAGTTCTTGTAGTGCAAGAATCCTGCGGCATAACAAAGGCAGGAGGAGGACATAAAGGCATCTGACATTTAGTCATTGCATTTATGCTTGATGTTGTACCATCAGTAAAAGTTATCTTAAAACTAAATGTATTTGCGTTCAAGGTTAGCGGACAGCATACAGTGCTGATTGGTTTAGGAGTACCGCCTACCATCGGAGTAGAAAAAATAAACTCACATACTCTGTCATTATTATCTTTTAGCTTAACATTATACACATTAGTATTAGTATTACTATTAACTATCAATGAAAGAATGATGGTGTGAATCTGAGAGATAGGTGCTGTAGAAAAAATATCTCTGATAAGTGGTGATATTTGGTTTCCAGTCAGAGTTATTGCATTTGCAACAGTTACGTTCGGTAAATTTTGATTAAGCATTGAAGTAAAATCACTTGACCAGCAGCTATCCCTTGGTGCTACAGGCCCGGAAACATTAAGTGAATCGCATAAATATTGACTGACAACTGCACCAACCTGTGGTTGAATAACATTGATGTTCGCTTCTGTAGCGCATGGATCATAGAGATTAACATCTGCCAAATTTATTGGAATGTCTGTAGTAGTATTACTGAAAGCATCATAACGATTTGTAAACCGCTTGACTTTATGTTCGTACAAGTATCGTGTATTTCCGCATGGGTCTGTAGAGTTAATTGGAATATGCCCTTCTGCCGACCAAGAATTGCCATTAAAAGTTCCGCTCCCAGAAAAATTAGGATAAGAGCTGGAACCAGAAAAATTGAAAGGCATTGGATAGAACCAGAAATTTTGAACTCCAATGCATCCATTGAAACAACCATTATTAATGGAATAATCTCTCCGGCTTTCATATAGATATTTTTCTTTGTATGTGAGGTATAAATTCCGGAGATTCTGCCATTCGTAATCTTTTGTAGCCGGATCTGAACCAAACGCATGATATGCCGAGTTACCAGGTGTGTGATAACCGGAAGGTATTACACATGTTGGAATTGAAGGATTCGCATACGGTGTATTATTAGTTGAATTGTTTTGCATATTGGAAATAATTGCCTGAGATGCAGGCTGAGCCTGGCAATATGCTGCTTCTTTAGCGAAGGAATCTAAATTCTTTGTCCCTCCGCAAGGATGAGCGAGAAATGCTAAGAAATCATTGCCCAATGCTATATTCGGTGCAGTATGAAAGTAAGGATCATTATCAAAAATCTGTTTGTAAATGGGATCTGTCGAAGTAGTGCTGATAAGAGTCGAGTCGATAGCTGCTTGAAAAGTTAGTGCTTCATTGAGTTTGAGATCATAATCTTTTCCAAAATTCTGATTATCGCACCAATCAAGCATACAGTACTCAGGATGATACTGAAGAAATATTCCCGGAAAACTTAAGTTATCCCAGTTCAAGATTAAAGACTGCAGATCAGGAATGGGTGTTACTCCGTCAGGGAGTTTGAGACCGAGGTTAATCCAATTCGGATGGGTAGGCAGAACGTTAGCCGGATTGAAAACTGAAAGAGGATAATTACTTGCATCGTAAATCGTGGTTACCACCCCATTGATTGTAATATTAGTAATATCGTACTGTGCATATTGACCGCCCGGCGATACGTCAACAAGCATCATGTATCTGGCACGATCGCATTCATTCAACGGTTTAGGACTTAGATCAGCTTGGTAGCAGTCCATTGTATCTATCTTGTTTATTTCTTCGTCCAAAAATTCTTGAAGTACGCTCTGACATGTATCTTTAAAAACAAGTTTTACATAAGCATCAGCAGCAAATTTATTTACTTTCAAAGTTTTTACAAGAGTATAGCTTCCGGCTTGAAGCGTAACAAGAGTATCAAGATTTCTCGAAGAATTCATACAGCTAAGATCCATATTGAGTTGGCCAGGATTATTTGGGTTGACAAGGTCGCCAAATGTACCGTTGTATGAAAAGATTGGGATCGTGCTGCATGCTTCATTGTAGATCAACTTGATTTCAAGGTCATAAATACAATCGAGGCAAATATTATTATTTAGGCAATAACTATAACTAAGTTTTTCACCGTTTACTGAATAATCGAATTTATACTCTGCTTCGGCGGCAACATTAAATTGTTCATTGACAGTGAGACTGTGTTCGAGGCTGTCGGGTGTATTGCTTGCAAGCAGATCTACATGAATTGTTACTTCCGGATTACTTTCATTATCAAGAGGAATCAGATTATCAGGTTTCAAACCTGTTAATGCTGTCGCGATAGTTTTTCCTTCCGGGTTAAGATAAGAAACAGAAACCTGCCCGTTCGGATCTACTACCATATTTTTTTGATACCTTTCGGCATATCCAACTTCATTGCCGAACATTCGATCTAATTCAACCTGGTTAGGTTTGGCGTAATAAAATTTTGTTTCATGTCCAACTAGATTCGGTATATCCAGTGCATGAACTATTCCAACACCAGCTTGCCGGTATGTTCTGCCAGTATTGTCGAATGTGTACTGAACTCTTGAAAAAGGATAACCTTTACTATCGGGGATGAAAGCATTGAAGCCAAGTTTGTTAGGATTCTTCTGCGAATAGTAAACGCCCGCACCCAATGCATTACCCGAAGCAACGTCACTCATGGGATGTGCAGTGAGTAAACAATTATTTACAGTATCAAAATCTTTCCATGAGTAAGAACTTCCTGCAATATTTTTATTAAGCTTT
The DNA here is from genome assembly GCA_029210465.1 of Stygiobacter electus. Taxonomy (GTDB): domain Bacteria; phylum Bacteroidota; class Ignavibacteria; order Ignavibacteriales; family Melioribacteraceae; genus Stygiobacter; species Stygiobacter electus. The sequence continues at coordinate 57,496 of JARGDL010000012.1, read as the reverse complement.
TTTATGTACGTGATTTTATGCGTTCCGGTTGGTACCGGTAAGATCTGTAAAGCAGGGCGCCCGTTAAAATCGTAGATAACTTCCTGTGCGATAATTTCCTTAATTTTTTCGCTGCCGTAGAATGTACATCCAACCGGAAATAATGGTAAATGCGATATTCCGGTTGCCGGACTTAAACTTACATTACCTGCAGGTATTGGCAGACTTTTATCCTGCTCTCCAACCTCATTAACTTTTCCTAATACTTGCTTTCTTTCTAAGTCATCAAGTTTGTACTTGTTCGGTTTGGAATTATCTAGGACATTTTGAGTGAACATATTTTTTAACTGACTTACACCTGTAACTGTCTGGCGGTTCATAAACAAACCATCATAATATTGGACGACATCCTTTCTCTTACCATCATCGCTGTAAGTTGTGCTCAACTGCCAGTTGATTTTATCACCCATGTGAGATGGAATTGGACCGTACTTATTTGTGAAAGCAGCAACAGATCCGAATGGATCGCCGGCAGACCATGCGCATGGTATTCTTTTATTCCAATCTACACCTCCCATTCCTACAGCCCTTACACGGTATAATAGATAACCGCGTTCATAGACTAACGGAATTCTATAATAATTTTGTTTTGTAACAATCCTTGTAGAATTTTCTTTGAAATCATACCTAAGTGCTGACGCCGGAAGTGGAGTGCTAAAGTTATTAGAATAATTATCTTTAAAAGTGATCTCTAATTCATATTCTTCAGCATAACTAACGATGTTCCAACTTAATATCAGTTCATTGGTTGTGTTGTCAACACAAGGTTTGTAAAATAAAGGCGCGTTAGAAAAAATAGGTTTCAAGAACGATGTCTGTTCAATTCCAAAATTTAACTCGACAATACTGGCTACCTTTTCATATAAGTCTGATGGTGATGCAACACTTGTCAATGTAACCGACTCAATAATAAATTCTGACTTGTATACGTTTGAGTATGCATAATAATCGATTCGTCTGCTGGTTTTTTGGGTGTTGGGATCATAATTAATTTCAAGAGTGATATTCTGAGCGGGCTCAGGATCACCCGAGCCAATCTTCCATACGTTTAGTGTCCCCGTAATCTTAAGCTTGTAATCAAAATCAACAACAAACGATGTAGATTCAATCTGGTCAAGCTCGAGAGTGTTGGTGAATGAATAAAATTTCTGAGAACTATTTTGAAATGTAGTCCAGTTTTCCGATGGAGGAAGTTGCGCGTAGTGCGTGACAGTGTTAGTGCTGCCGTTCACGACGAAAGCATTCCCATTCATCGGAAAGTTCATCTTATTCATCGTCTTTGCAGAGAGCGCACCGACAAAGAAAATTCCCAAAAGTATAAGCAGTGTTTTTGACATTATCGTTCCATTTGAATTACTCGATAAATTTTATCTGATAATCTTTAAATTTTTCAGCCTGCGTTACTGTGTCATTTTCAATATGAATATAATCCGATAATTTTGGCTGCTCTTTGCTCAATTTCGTCGTGTAGCTATAATCAATATTGATGAACACGTTTTGTGACTTTCCCGATTTGCGGGGATTGATCTGGTTAACGAAGGGATGGTCCGGTGATAATTCCACTAGTATATTGCGGATTCTGGTCTCTCGTGAATCAAAAGTAATATTCGCAGCCAGCACTCCTAAAGTTCCGCCGGTCAAGTTCCATTGGGATAATTCATTACTGATATTCTTTTTCACAACATTTTTGAAATAAGAAAATCCTTTTTTGAAGATGAATCCGAGCGCTGATGAATCCTGATGAATACTCCGCGAGACTATCATGTACTTGTCAGGATTGCTGATTCTAATCATATATGTTCCATCGTTAAATGATTCCACACCGTTGAACATGTAGTGTATCATCCGATCGTATTTTACGATGTAGCAGTACCCGCTGTCAAATGGCACTGCACTAGAAGAGTCGAGCGAGAAAAGATAATGCTGGGTTACCATGATATTTTTCTCAGATAGATATCGCTGATTGGCCTTCATGAACACTTGTTGAAATTCATCCATCTGTGCAAAGGCAAGAGAAGACATCAACAAGAAAACAATATAATATAATAGTTTTGTTTTTATGGTCATGGCAATTTCACTGTTGATGAACGGACTTCTTTGACAGTCTGTACTCCTTTTTCTGTCTCTTTGTTTATTGATTCCAAATTATCCGCCGCGTCATAATTATATTTTGTGAAGTAATTATTCTCATCCGACGTAAATGTTAGCTTTTGTGTATTCCCGTCATATACATGAGTAATCATCTTAGTATCGAAAGGAGATATCCTTATATCGTCGAACCAGGTAGTGCCTGATCCTTGTATAAACTTTAGTGTAAGGGAAGCAGCACCCTGGGGAATAGTGAACTCTCCATAGATCCTTTGCCATCCATCGATGATATCTCCGTTGGTGTGTAATACATCAGATCCCACATGAATAGCCGGAACGTTGAACGTAATTGCCAGCGGATCAGCATTATCACGGACCCATGCCGAGATAACATATTTCATGTTGACGGTCGGTTTGAATGTGCCGGCACAGATTGGTTTGGTTGGATGAGATGTAGGACTATTCTCTCTTTCATTTACCTCCGGCGTTAGTATTACGGGCGATACAGGGATAGTGATAGTCTGCCCGGACCTGATAAGTTTGCCGGAATATTTTCCTGAATGCGACTCTACGGTATCCTGCACGAATATCCCATCCCAGTTTACGATTTTAGGAATACAAAAAGGAATACTGCCGCAGTCTCCAGAGATCGAAAGGTAATTCCAATCCTCAAAACCATCAAAGAGAATTTCATTGATTCGAGCATTGCCGGCTTCAGCTACTACTAATTTATTCTTATAACCTGTAAGCAACGCATTGTGCCTCCCAAGAACGTCACTGGTTTCCAGAGTTAGTCCGTTGACATCCTTCTTAGTAACTGTTTCGACCCATTGCCAGCCGGTTGCAAATCTTTGCCAACCTGGATTTAAATTATTATCATACCTCCAGAAATTTTTATAATCTGTAAAACTTCCATCTGATCTGATATTAGTCTGAAGAGAATTGAACCCAACACTTCTTTCTCTATCTGTAAGATATGCCCAGGTTGTAGAAGGATACCAATTCCCTTTTTCACCAGTAATATAAGGATTAGTTGCACCGGATAAATTCCGGGGATTGGTGTTAGGTTTGCCCTTAACCGTGTCACACTCGCAGTACTTCACTCTTTCATCTGCGAATTCCTGCATACTTGCATTTATAACTTTTGCATTGAGACCTATCTCAGAAAAAATTATTTTATTGCCGGTAATTGGATTAATATGTGTAACAACCGACCCCGCCTCCTGCATCAATTGATTCCGTCTGCCTGATCGAAGGACTTTACCTGATGTAATTGCAACAGGCGTCCCGACAATATTAGATTCAATTTTTATTTTGTTTCCGGCGGACTGTTTTTCAGTTATCCAATATTTGGAGCCGGCGCTAATTATTTCATCTCCAACAGCCAATGCATTAAATACATCATGCGTAACCGTGAAGTAATTATTTGAAATTAATGAAACACTGAACTCTAGATCGGAAGAAATATATCCCGATCCCAATCCTTCATAAATCCAATGTGCCGGATAATGGAATTTATACAGTGAATCGTTAAATTCATTTGTTGTTTTACTTAAAACAACAAACCCTGTCTTATCATCAAATAAAATATTTTCGGTACTAACGGCAGCGCCGTTTTCAGTTACTGTTTTTTTTGTAAGAATTCCTTTTTTATTTACAATTTTGTTAAAGGCAACGGTGTTAATCCTGGTATTCTCAACCGACATATCCGGCAGAGGGACAAAGAGAGTAAGAGGAACCAAAGGTACAAAAGCCATATCCAGATTAGTATTCACTCCTATTACAGTCGTAGAATGTTCGGTATTTCTTGAATCACATATAGCAGAAACACTGATTCCAAGTTTATCGGATTGATAGATTTGATTGGATCCATTAATCAAGTTCAGGTTGCCGGCAATTTTATATTCAAATTGCTCACTTGAAATTAGAGCACCATTGCCGTTATAATTTCTCGTGGCTTTCTGTTTTCCATGCATATCGTTTAAAATAATTGAAAAGCCTTGTGAAAGCGTTATATAATCGTGGAACTCGGATATACCGAATATTGACATCGCAAAAGCAGCAACAGGATTTGTTTTTTGTTCGTGATTGTTTCCTAAATCGGTCTTTCCATTAGAAACCGGATAATCTTTTGCCGTAAAGGATTCTATCTCTTGGTATCCCTGCCCCGGTACATTCAGATCTGTTTTATTAGAGATAATTTTAACCTTACTATAAATAAGATTTGAAGCCGGGAATAATGATTCGTTAAATGGAGTTTCAACATACAATCTGTTGTCAGGAGCCATTTTAATATGCTGGTCGATGAACTCCGGATGTCGCAATGGATTTTCATCCTGTCCGTTGAAAGGTTCGTATTCCATCACCCCGCTGCTTATTGTTTCCATCTGATTTGTAACCGGGTTTTTCTCATTTTCCGTGTATACATAATCAATCGTATATTGTTTGTCAGACGAAGATCCATCTGTTTCCTGAGACCAATTATCTTCAGTTATAATTCTTCGAACTCTTGATCCACCAATTATTTTATTTTTATCTGGAGAGTATAATCTGAAAAATGATTTAGAGGAAATCATTGAAGAAGCGAATTCCTGCGGCGGTAATGCAGCATAATTATTAAATCCATTAATAAAAGCGTTAACTTGATTATGCACTTGCCCAAACGGATTGCTTTGTAGAAACGCTTGTAACCCTGTTGCGCTAATATTTCCTGAGCTACCATAGCATAAATCCTGTCTGTTCATTCGCATAAACTGCCAAGCATTCTTTACGATTGGATTAACTTTAGCCGCGCAATTGTCATCATCATTTTTACAAACCGGTTCCAAATTGATTAAGGCATAGTCTGTGCCGCTTAATGCGATACTTCTAATTTTGCAATACCCGCTGATCCATTCCGGGATATCGGGTTTGAGATTCACCAGAGCTTTGTAATAATAAAATTGGGTTAGGTCATTATTGAAATACTTATAGAGCAATTGCTCATAAGCATTCAAACCACTAATAGGCTTTTCCAGTTTGAACTTTATTGTGTAATTCTGAGCGCCATTGAAGATGCCTGTATAGAGACTTCCGGTATCTTCCAACGGAAACATTTGCATACATCTTTTATCCTGGGTGTAAGCATAATGGTGTGGTTCATATTGCACTTTAATTGTTCCGCTTCCCGGCAAAGTTATCTTGGTAAGATTCCATGCATAGGAATTCTTGGTCATCTCTATCTCATCTTGTGTAGCATAAGGAAAATCAATATTCGAAAGAGCCGTACTAATATCAATATCAGAAGTACCGATATTTTCCTGATAGTTACCAAACCTATTTACATTTCTTGGGTTATAGACTGGATTAACTACGAAACCTGATGGCATTTCTCCGTAGTTAAACTTATAAGGTGAAAGCAATTCTCTTTTACTTTTTCCTGAAGCAAACGAAACTTTTTTGAGTGTAAGCTTGCCACCATTACCACTGTTATCTAAAGAATTGTTTATTTGTTTGCATAATTCATAATCATAATTAAAGTAAATAATTCTTATAGGTATTGCAGCGTTACCCTTAAGTACCCGTTCATTAATAGAATAAACCTTTATGCTATCGAGTTTGTAGAGCTTCTGCGTTACATCTTTCCCACCATTTTCGTCCTTTACTCCGAGTCCATCTTTCCTGCCGTTTGTATCATAATAGAACTCCGCAACTTCCGTTTTGCTCTCGATAGAGTGAATGTACCATAACTCTTTTTCACCGAATATGTAGCTTGCTTTATTATCTGCATGATCACTTAAAAATGCTTTGTTGAATGTTGCCTGATCCTTACCATATGGAGTGCGCCATTTATAAGTTCCGGCTTTACTGTAATTAATTTTTACGTAATTGCCAACATCGTTCATCGATGGTCCATTATTATCTATATCAATGTAATCGGGGCTCAGCACCGCTGTAAGCAGATTACTTGTCACATACGGCGGGAGTAAAGTGCTTTCATAGAATCCATCTTTACCATTTGTTCCCCATGCCGGATGATTCCTGTAATTGACAAGTCCATCAGTTCCCGGAACGCTGGTGCTATCCAAAGTAAAGGACACTTCCTTTTGTGTTAGATTATAAGTCGGCAACCCGAACACATAACGCATGCCGTCTATGTTTGTAGATATCATTTCAGAAATATGGTGCGGCTGCCGAACATTAGGTGTAATCCTTTCAGTCTCAATTGTGGGACGGCTGCAATCAAAAGTATTGACGGGGTATTCTTTAATTTTTTTTTCAAGCCCTGAAACTGATGCTTGGGCCGCTGTAAGAAATTGTATATTAATCGTTCTCGGGTCACGAATTGTTTTTAGGTAATTACCCGGAAGTATTGGATTGAGATCATCATCATCTAAAACTAAATTTGAGGTTGTTTTGACTTCTGTTCCCCACGTGTTTGCATCATTAATTTTAACTTCAACCGGTTTATCGCCTTTGAGTCTATTGTATAATCCGTTTGCGTCGACAGAAACATCGGATACATTCTTAAAGTAAGCTGATTGATATAGTTGATCTGTTGTTTCGCCTTTAAATGCAAGATAAGGTGTAATATCTGATTCCCATTTTCCTGATGATGAGGAACTAAGAGTGGTAGAAAGAGCCGCGCCAACGTGCAGTGCATTTCCAAATCCAACTTCGGCCCCAAGATTTACTGATGTTCCGGAAGTAGATACCTTGTTATCGAAAACTACACCAACATCGCCCCGATTTAGTTGGAACGAACCTCCTATCCCCTGGGCATTAACAGTATAAATATCATTAGTAAAAAATGGTATCCCAATATTGATAGATGCATCTTTAATATATGGTTGGTCCTTTTCTCTGTTAAAGTCCAAAAGCACATTCTCTAAGCCTGAAGAATTTTCAGAATATAAATAACCATAGGCGGGTGTATGGATAATATTGGTACTTAGCTCCTGGGACGTATAGTATCCTCTTAATTCTCCATGTGGATGCATAAAAAATACTTCAGCCCCCGCCTTAAAACTTCCGGCAAATGCAAGTGTTTTAAAAGGATAAGTAACACGTGGTATTTCGGGAATTTTGGAAAATGAGTATGCCGCAGAAGCACTTGCAATTGAAACCGCGATTGGATTTTCAATATCATCCGTATAATTTTTAGAACTCTTATTAAATCTTCCTGAATTGTGAGTCATTGTTGTGTTTTGAGAAATATCCATCGATGCGTTAACGGATGTTTTTAACCCTTCTCTGGAATTGACTGAAATCATTCCTCCAAGAGATCCGGTTGCTGCTAAACCACTACTTGACTCCAAGTGCATCGAGACTGATGGTTTTGCATAAATATCAACTCCCGATTGAGAGTTCGCCTTTATACCTAATCCAATTGAGGCTTTACCGGGGTTACTTCCTTTGTGCAAGGAAATATTCACACCAAAACTCTGCTCTGCGCCATATCCGTTATAATTATTATAAAATATCCCCATGCCCATATTAATACCCGCACCAATATTAAGTCCAGTTATCTCCAACCCGACATTTGTATTGCCACCATAAGTGATGTTTGGTTTCATAAAGATTGTTCTTGTAACAACATCGCCGCTAAAATCATCGGGCAAACCCCTCACAGTATGCATTACCTCTCCTATATTTAAATTCCAACCAAGTCCAACAATTGAGGCAACATCTTCCATTGAAATACCAGACTGGTATGATAGATTGACCGGATAGCCGCCAACATCAAAGAGGGGAATATTGTATGAGAATGATCCGGATGTGGGGTTAACAAGATCAGTCGCGGTTGCAGGTTTAAACTGCATAAACTCCGGTTGTCCGGGACCGCCTGTTTGCGCTTTAAGCCCTGTTGAGATAATAAGTAAAACAACTGATATGATAATTTTATTTTTCATTTTGTTTGGTCACTTTAAAGTTGAGATAATAGTTGTTCTTATAGTCAGAAACGACTAACAGATAAGTCGTTTTTGGCTGCAGTACATAGTTTTTCAAATCTATCGTAATCCTATTTAGCCCATTAGAATTTATTTGTGTATTCTTTTTATCATTATTATTTGGCTTACTACCTTTTTCATTTTTTGGTTTGACAATCTCATATTTTTCAACATCATAAATACTTAAGGTGGTCTCATCAATAGATGCATAATTATTAGCATACTGTATATTTAAAAAGTTATCAAACACTTCTATAAAATTGTTCGGGAGTTCTGTAGTTAATTCATAATAAAAACGCGATGCGATAAAAGAAGAAGAATCTTTACAAATCAGTGCTTCCTCTTTATCCAACCATTCATAAACCACCTTAATTGGTTTAGAATAAATATCACGGAATATTATATTCCCTAAATCAGTCGTATCATTTGGAATATTCCCAGAATTGTTTGCCCACTTCACACTGCTTGAACCGATAGGAAATTTCGACGGTGTCCGTTTCCACCCTTCTGTTACTCCGCCAGTAATTGAGACTATGGAATCGTCCTTAACCGTTATTCGGAAACTTCCAGGTTTATTACCAGCGAAGTTACCTTTATAATTGTTAGTTATTAAAAGCTTGTAAGAAATTGTATCACCTTTGGCAGTTTTTTTAAATTCTACTTTAAAGACATCACATTGCTTTACCTCAGTAATCTTTTCAGGAGTTTCTTCACGACCATAATTAAAACTCCAGGTCTCACTTTTCCCGATCTCATCATTTTTTACATAGGCTGTTATCTGCCAAGCATACTTTTTCCCATTCTCTAGTTTCCTTGCAGCCACGGGATACATTAATGTCGTTGTCGTAATGTCCGATCTTTCAAACCATGCCGGGTTTTGTGTAATTGCTTCCGTAGAAGATTGATTGCCAAGTATTTCTACTACTTTCATTCTGTAATTAAAAACGGTACCGGGTTTAATTGATCGAAGTATCCAAGTAAACAGAACGGGCTGATTCGAAATCAGTGTTGAGCCATCCGGGGGAGAAATTAGTTGTATGCTTACCTTTTCCGGCTTTATAGTTATTATGGTTTGGTCAATGCAATCACTTGCTACTACTTCACCCTTTTCATTTTTTACATATACGCAGATGGTGTAATTACCATCGGGCGCATTCATATTCTTACCGTAAGCTTCTTGAAGATTCGTATTGTGGTAGGTTAAGTCTGCTGTATTGAAATCATTAAATGAAAAACTTTTTGATCCTGAGATCACGACCGATCTTAATTTACTCTCGACTTGAAGTCCGGTAGTTTTTTCCTTCAGAACAACATTAATAAGAAATGCTTTGTAAGCTAGGACACTTTGGTTAGTTGCTATGATTCTCCAGAGGTCAGTTGACCTTAGCAGATTTGGAGGAGGAGAAGGAATTAATTTTACGGTAAGATGCGGAGTTACGTCTACCGGAACTACAGTGGTTATAGTTTGGTCAATGCAATCACTTGCTACTATTTCACCCTTTTCATTTTTTACATATACGCAGATGGTGTAATTACCATCGGGTGCATTCATATTCTTACCGTAAGCTTCTTGAAGATTCGTATTGTGGTAGGTTAAGTCTGTTGTATTGAAATCATTAAATGAAAAACTTTTTGATCCTGAGATCACGACCGATCTTAATTTACTCGTGGCTTGCATCCCGGAAGTCTTTTCTTTTAATTCAACTGTAATGAGAGATGCTCTGTAAGCTGCTACCGCTCCTGTATAAGTTATATTAAGACGCCATAGATCTGCCTGTTTTAATTGATTAGCCGGAGGCGGAAATAGTTTTACATTAACCGCCTGGGCTTGAACTTTGTTTAACTGCGGCAAGATAAAAATTAATAGAAGTAAAAGAAATGAGGATATGGCGCGTGATTTGTAATTCATCTAAACCTCCTAATAAAAGTTCTTGGTAGTTGAATGATTATTAGGATATTCTGGTAAATAATTAATGATCCATTTGATATTTTTATTTTAGTTTTCATTTTTAAAATTTTCGTCATTTACTTACAATCTCACAGGTAAAAGAAAGCATCACATTCAGATTTTCGGGATCGTTTGTTTGAACTGAAACAGTTTTATTCTGAACTCCAGTTCTTCCATTTGTGTCAAAAGTCACTTTTATTTCACCTTCTTCGCCATTTGCAAATTTTTTCTTTTCGCCAATTGCTGCACCTGTACAACCACAACTGGCACGAACATTTTTTATTTCAAGTGAATCTTCTCCATTGTTTTGGAATTTGAATATATATGTTAATACTCTACCTTGTTGAACTTTGCCGAAATCGTGCTTTGTCTCAATAAAAGAGATTTTAGATGATTTTACTTGCGCTTGTAATTGGTATGTATTTAAACCAAGCAATAGAAAAGTAAACATGAATAAAACATATTTTACTTTGAATGTATTAATTATAATTTCCATTTTTTCTCCTTATTAATATTATTTTATAATTTCACCATCTTTGATCTTTATAGAGGTCCTATTTTTTAGCTTTATTAAAGAAGCTTTAAGAATTTCAATCTTCTCTACCGAAACATTCGGATCACTTTCAATATCTGCTATTGCATCTTCAATAGATTTATATTCTTTAATAATTTCATCGTTATTATCTTTCTTGATAATTAAAAGCGGAAGGGAATTATTTTTTTTGAAAAAATATTTATTTACGATTAATGAAATTTTTTTGAGAATATTTTTAATAGTAATCACTACTCTATATCCGTTTTTGTGTCAAATTTAATTTCATATCTATGATTACGAAACATCTAATAAGGATATGGTATCTTTTATTAAATTATCGGTAGTAAACTTTAAATTAACGGTTTAGATAAAATATCGTTGGTTTTAAGAAATGTTATCCGTTAGATAATTTCAAGCAAAATTAATTAATTGAAATGTCTCTGTACATTGGTGGAGAAAGTGAAATTATAACTTCAGTTCCATGATAATTACTGTTTCGTTCACTCAAATCTTCAAGTATAATTGGTTTTGGTAGTTCCATTTTTGTACTTAAAAGTTTCAAACGTTCTTCAACTATTTGTATTCCTTTAGAAATATGGTCTTCGTTTTTATTCTTTTTAGCTTGCTTAATACCAATACCATTATCTGTAACTTTTATAATCAGCGATTTACTAATAACCGAATCAATTTCAATATTTTCAAATAAAAAAGAAATCGTAAGTAGTCCTTTATTCCCGGAATTTATTATTCCATGCCAAAGAGAATTTTCAACAAAAGGCTGAATTATCATATTGGGTATCAAAAGCGAATCAATTTTAACATCTTCACCAGAAATAATCTCATAAGAAAATCTTTCCTGGAATCTTAACTTTTCAAGATCGAGATAAAGTTTTAGTCTATTAATTTCTTCTGATAAAAGTATAAATCCATTTCCTGCGGTATCAAGATTTTTTCTGATCAATTTTGCCATCATTGCAATGTAGTCATTCGCTTCTTCAGTTCTGTGGTTGTTAATGAGGTATTGGACTGAGTTAAGTGAATTAAAAATGAAATGAGGATTCATCATTGCAGAAAGTGCCTGATGTTTAAGCTCATTTATTCTTTCAGTAATAATTAAATTCTCTTTGCTTTTTCTTGAAACATATTTAATTCTCCATAAAACTAATAGCAAAACAATTGATAAGAATAAACTCAAAATTATTATAAGGAACCAGACAGTTTCTACAAAACGAGGAAGAATTGTAAATGAAACAATAATTGGTTTACTCCAACTTGTGTTTTGAGCTTTAGCTGCTATTTCAATGTTATATTTTCCATTTTTTAAAGAAGTAAAGTTTAAAAAGTTAAGTTCGGTTTCCCGCCATTCATTTTTTAATTTGTATTTGTAAATTACAGAACCGGGTGAGGAAAAATTCAATCCAGCAAATTCGATATAAACATTATTTGCATCGGGTTCAAACACTAAATCTTGTGCTGATGTATATATTGAATCACCAGCACGAATGCTCACTAATTTTATCTCTGGCGGATTATGATGGAATTCATCAAACTTTTTTATATTTAGTAAAAAAATGCCGCTGCTTGTTCCGATATACATAATATTTTTTTCTTCATCATAATAAAGTGAAAGTACTTCATCGGTAGTCAATCCCGTTTTACTATTCAAACAAATTATTTCATTTCCATCGAGTAAATAAAGTCCTCGCATTGTACCAATCCAAATTCTTCCCTTTTTATCTGAAGAGATTGAAGTTGAGAATGATAGATCATAGCCTTTAATACTTTTATATTCTAAAATAGAATTATTAAATAGATTATAACTTGCAACACCCAAATCACCAGCGAACCATATTTTATTTTTCTTGTCTTGGTAGATGGCTCTAATTCTTGATTTCAGAATTTGAAAAGATGTAAAAAATGTTTTGTCCCAATTTGCTTTATTTCTTATTAATCTATAATTGGATAATTTACATAACCCGATAGTGGACGCTACCCAAATATTATTTTGTGTATCTTCATATAAATCATTTATACGGTTTGAAAATGCACTATCACCAAAAATGAAGAGATTGTCAAATGTATTTTTATTGGCAAAAAAATTGTGATGTATCCTTAACTGATTTCCGGTTGTTCCAAATATATTCAGTCCGTTTTTTGTACGAATAAAAGATGGACGGTTATAGAAATAAAATTTTATTCCTTTATAATTAACCTTCTCTTTATCATAGTACGGGAACCCGCCTGCAACATAAACGACATCATTGAGTACTTTTATATTATGAATATATTCAGTTAAGGGACTTTCAGGATCTTTCTTAATATGCTCGAATTTATTTTTATCGAATAAATTTACTCCATTATATGTTCCGATAAATATTTTACCCGATTTATCCTTTACAATTGAATGAATGCTATTATTACTTAAACCATCTTCTTCTATGTAACTTGATAAAAAGAAATTCGTAAAACAATAAACACCTTTACCATAAGTTCCAACCCAAATGTTTCCTTCATTATCTTCAAACAAATGATTGACGTTAGTAGTTTGAAGATACATTTTACTTCCGACATTAATAATCTCGTTCGAGTTGGAAGGAATTTTATATAATCCTTTATTAAGGACAGAAAACCAAAGATTCCCACTTTTATCTCGAAGTACATTTGATACTTCGTTATTTCCGCCCACGTTTATTTTGTGAACAGCAATTATTTTATTGTTTTTTATGTAATATATTTTTCCTTTAGAGCCTACATAAAACCCACCATTAACATCATTTGTTAAACAAAATGCTTCAATATTGGTATTTTCTTCAAAGTTAATTTTATTCGGGATATCATTCTTTAATTCGTACAATCCTTTATTAGTTAATGCAATTGTTCTTCCATCTAATAATGTATCAATCTTATTTAATGTAAACAGTTCAATATTAATTACTTTATTTGATAGCTTATGGGATTTGTCAATCTCTAATGCGTGAATATAAGCCCCTCTTGTATTTGCAAGTAATCTATTTTTATTTTTAATTGTTGGAACATTTATTAGAAATGTAATAAAATCAAGTTTTCCATTAGACTCATTAAAATAATTTTTTATTTTCCCATTAATTAAAACGTTAATTCCTTTTTCATAATTACCAAAGAAAATTTCACCTTTCATACCAAGAGTTAATGAAGTGATCATATTTGAATTGAGACCATCTTTAACAGTATAAGTAGTGAACCGTTTGCCGTCAAACCTGCTTACACCATTTTGTGTTGCAAGCCAGATAAAACCATCATGATCCTGTATAATTTGGAACACTGTCGATGATGCAAGTCCATCATTTGCGTTGTAGTGATGATAAGAAGGAGTTTGTGAGTAAAAAGAATTATTTTGAACAATAAATATTAGAATTATTAAAGTAAATATTCGCTTGAATTGTTTACTAATAGCTTCATCAAGAATACATAAAAATCCATTAAGAAAATATTTCTTTATATTATCTAATGAACCTCTTTTTCGAATAACTTGAATCATCAAACAGAGCTTAGAAAAGATTTAATTTTTATTAAAAACTCAGGTGCTTTCCTGCGTGAGATTTCCACTTTACTTCCGTCCGACATTGTAGCATAACCACCACTTAATTTTGAATAATCTTTAATATGCTTCAAGTTAATTATGTGAGATTTATGAGCTCTAAAAAAGTATTTGTCGGAAAGAGAATTTTCAAATTCTTTTAAATTACGGGAGATGATTTTAGTTTTTCTGTCATTTAAAATTATTTTAGTATAACAACCTTCAGCTTCAAGACGTATAATATTATCTGTTAATAAAATTTCAAAACCATGTGAAGCAGGCAAAATCAGTTTATCTGGTTCGGTTGCTGAGACAATATATTCTTTTTTATTTTTTAGTGTTAATAGTTTTTTAATAGTTTGTTTAAGTTCTTTAATACTGATTGGTTTTAGCAAATAATCAACGGCACCGACTTTAACCGCCTTAATGCCGAATTCTTCGTAAGCACTAACGAACACAACCATAAAATTTAACTCATCATATTCAGCGATAAAATCAAAACCATCTAACACTGGCATATTAATGTCCAGAAACACAACATCGGGTTTGAATGAGTTGACAAGTTTTTTTGCTTCTTTAACGGATTCTGCCGTTCCAAGTACCTCAACTTCGGGACAGTAATTTTCCAAAATCATTTTTAGATTTTCTCTTCCGTGTAATTCGTCATCGATTACTATTGCTTTTAAAATATCATTATCCTTTCAATCATTAAAAAAATTTTAAATTATGATTCTAGGGAAAAGAATAATTCCAGCTGAAAATTGATGATTTATGCAGTAAAATAGAATCACATGTAGAAAAGTAACGTGAACAATATAACATAATAAATCCAACATATCAAACTGATACGTTGGATTTATGGATGAAAAATTTATTTTTATTTGAAATGAATTAAGTGATCTTAAACTTCCATTATTTCTTTTTCTTTATGCTTAATTATTTCATCAATTTTAGCGATATGATCATCGGTAAGTTTTTGTGTTTCTTTTTCGGCTTCTTTTAATTCATCTTCTGTAATCTTTTTATCTTTTTCTTGTTTCTTTAAATGCTCATTTGCATCTCTTCTAACATTTCTAAGTGCAATTTTTGCATCTTCACCAAATTTTTTAACAAGTTTAACTAATTCTTTTCTTCTTTCTTCGGTTAAAGGTGGAATAGGAATTTTGATATTTGTTCCATCACTTAATGGATTTAATCCTAATCCAGATGAAAGAATAGCTTTTTCAATTATTGGAACCATTGATTTATCCCAAGGAGTAATTCCAATTGTATGAGCATCAAGAACAGCAACATTTCCAACTTGATTAAGAGGGCTCATAGTTCCATAATAATCAACTTTAATTCCATCAAGAAGTGCAGTGGTTGCTTTTCCGGTTCTTATTTTTGCAATTTCATTTCTGAAAGCTTCAATAGTTTTATCCATTCTTTGTTTTGCATCTTTAATTTGTTCATTGTTTAGCATAAATTCCTCTATAAATTATTTTTTAATTTCAGTAGAATTTTTTACAGAAGTACCAATATTTTTTCCTGTAACTACCTTTAAAAGGTTATCTGGTTTATCCATATTAAAAACAATGATAGGTAAATTATTTTCTTTACAAAGACTAATTGCAGTTAAGTCCATAACACGTAAATCTTTTTGTAAAACATCAATGTATGTAATTTCATCAAACATATTAGCTTGAGGATTTTTTTCTGGATCGCTATCATAAACTCCATCGACACGAGTACCTTTTAAGATTGCATCAGCTTGAATTTCAACAGCACGAAGCGAGGCTGCTGTGTCTGTGCTAAAATATGGATGCCCTGTTCCTGCTCCAAAAATTACTATTCTTCCTTTTTCAAGATGTCTTATTGCTCTCCTGCGAATATATGGTTCAGCAATTGCAGACATATTGATTGCTGTCATCAATCGTGTGTACATACCATGATTTTCAAGAGTATTTTGCAAAGCAAGGGAATTAATCATTGTTGCAAGCATTCCCATTTGATCTCCAGTAACTCTATCAATTCCTTGACCTTCAGCATTCAAACCACGATAAATATTTCCTCCACCGATAACAATTCCAATTTGAACACCGAGTTGATGAACTTTTTTAATTTCATTAGCAAAGAATGATAATATAGTTGGGTTTATTCCAAATTCATTTTCTCCGGCTAATGATTCGCCAGATAATTTTAAAAGAATTCTTTTATACTTTAAATTATTATTCATAGTAATTCCAATATAAAAAAAAAGGTCTTATTTAGAAATAAGACCTTTCAAAAGTTTTTATTTTTTTTCATCACTTAGATGGAATCGTTTAAATCTAGCTAATTTAACTTGTGTGTTATTAGCTTTGTTAAATTCTTCGATTAAACTTCCAACCTTTTTCGTGTTATCTTTTACAAATATTTGTTCGAATAAACAGTTTTCTTCATAAAATTTATTCAACTTACCAGTTGCAATTTTTTCTAAGATTTGTTCTGGCTTTCCTTCTTTACGAGCAAGTTCTTTGTAAATTTCCATTTCTTTTTCAATTGTGGTTTTATCAACTTCTTCACGGTAAATTGAAATTGGTCTCATTGCTGCAATTTGCATAGCAATATCTTTTAAAATTGGAGTTAACAAACTAGATTTATCAGAAGGAACATTTTCTGCAGCGACTAAAACACCAAGTTTGCTGCCTTGATGAATGTAATCTACAATTAAACCATTATCAACTTCTTCTAAAGAGAAGCGAGAAATTTGAATTTTTTCACCAATTTTACCAATTAGGGCATTTAATTCATCGGCTAAATTTTTTCCATTATGTGTTAACTGAAGAAGAGCAACAACATCAGCAGGTTTATGTTCAATCAAAGCTTCCAAAGCGAGGTTACTAAAATTTTTGAAATCATCACTATTAGCAACAAAATCTGTTTCACAATTAACTTCTAATATTGCTGCAGATTTTCCATTGTTATAAACTTTTGTTAACACTAAACCTTCATTGGCAGCTCTTTCAGCTCGTTTAGCAGCAACAGCAGCACCTTTCTTTCTTAATATTTCTATTGCTTTTTCAAAATCGCCGTTTGATTCTTCAAGAGCTTTTTTACAATCAATCATTCCAGCGCCAGTTTTCTCTCTTAATTCTTTTACTTGTTGTGCACTTACAGACATTTTCTTTTCCTCTATTTTCAATTATTGATTTTCAGTTTTAGTTTCTGTTTCTGTTGATTGAGGGGTTTCTTCATTTTTAGTTTCATTTGTTTCAGTAGAAGCATTAGCTTGTTTATTTTCTGGTTTGTTTACTTGTTTTTTAAATTGTCTCTTTTTATCACCAGATTTTTTATCATCCTTACCTTCAAATTTTACACGACGAACTTTCCCTTTACCATCTTTCTTTTCAACTTCTTCTTCTTCCAACTTTTTAGTTTTTTCTGTTTCAGCAACTTCGTGAGCTTTTAATTCTTTAGCTTTAGCTGATCCTTCAATAATTGAATCCGCCATAACTTTTGAAATAATTTCAATTGCTCTTGCTGCATCATCATTAGCCGGGATAATATAATCAATGGGATCCGGATCGCAGTTGGTATCAACAATAGCAAAAACAGGAATATTTAATCTTTTAGCTTCATTAACAGCGATAGCTTCTTTTTTAACATCGACAACAAATAAAGCACCAGGAATTTTAGTCATTGATTCAACACCATCAAGAAGTTTTCTTAGTTTATCTCTCTCTCTTGATTTCATTAAGCGTTCTTTTTTCGTAATTTTTTCGAATGTGCCATCACTTTCCATTTTATCAATGGTTTGTAATCTTTTAACACTTTTACGGATTGTAGCAAAGTTAGTAAGCATACCGCCCAACCAACGTTCGCTTACCCAATTACTTTCACAGCGTTTTGCTTCTTGTGCGATTATTCCTTTAGCTTGTTTTTTTGTACCGACAAACATAATTTTTTTTCCTTGAGCAGCAATTTCAGTAATTGCTTCAGCAGCTTTGTCGATAGCTTCTTGTGTTTTTTTAAGATCAATAATATGAATGCCATTTTTTTCCATGAAAATGTATGGCTTCATTTTAGGGTTCCATCTGCGGGTTAGGTGACCAAAATGTGCACCTGCTTCGATGAGTTCAGTTAGTTGTACTCTTGGCATAATTTCTCCTGTTTTTCTTCTACCTTCTTCAACTTTACCCGTCATTCCTTTTTAGTGTGGAACACAGGGGGCAAATCTAAAGGTATGAATGATTTTATAAATAAGTTGATTATCTCTTTGAAAATTGGAAACGTTTACGAGCTTTCTTTTGTCCGTATTTTTTACGTTCAACCATTCTAGGATCTCTTTTTAATAATCCTTCAGCTTTTAGTTTTGAACGGAAATCAGGATTAATATCTTCCAATGCTCTTGCAATACCTAAACGAATTGCATCTGATTGGCCTGTAATACCACCACCGTTTGTATTCGCAAAAACATCATATTTACCTAATGTTTCTGTAACTACAAATGGAAGTAAAATATTATCACGATTTTCTTTCATTGGAAAATAATTTTCAAATGCTCTGTCATTTACTGTAACTTTTCCAGAACCAGAACGTAAAAAAACTCTGGCAACAGCATCTTTTCTTCTTCCGACAAAAATTTTATCTACCATTAAAAAAGCTCCATTATAAACTTAATTCTATTGGTTTTTGAGCTGTGTGAGGATGTGTTTCACCAGCATATACTTTTAATTTTTTAAAGAGTTTTTTGCCCAATCTTGTTTTTGGCAACATTCCTCTTATTGCATTTTCAACAACCCACTCAGGTTTCTTTTCAATTAATTCCTTAAATGAGCGAAATTTTGCACCACCTGGATAGCCGGAAAATGTGAAATATTCTTTTTGTGATTCTCTTTTTCCCGTTACTTTTACTTTATCAGCATTAATAACGATAACAAAATCACCTGTATCCATATTGGGTGTAAATACTGCTTTATGTTTTCCACGAATAACACTAGCAACTTTAGCAGCTAATCTACCTAAAATTTGATCTTTGGCATCAACGATATACCATTTTTGATCAGCATCTTCAGGTTTAACAAATCTTGTAATTCTTTCTTGCTTCAAATCTTCCTCCAAACGTAAAATAACTATTTTTCAAGGGGTGTAAATATATTGGCATAGCATTAGAATGTCAAGAACTTGTTAATTTAAATTTTTATTTCAAATTTTGAGTAAGTTAATAAGTAAAAGTATTTTCTATGAAAATTTTTATTACTGGCGGGGCTGGATTTCTTGGAATTAACTTAATTCGATATCTGCTAAAAGAAAATCATTCTATTATTTCACTCGATATTTCTGATTTTAATTATGAAGATGTTCACAATAAAATAGTGAATATTAAAGGTGATATTCGAAACAAGAATTTATTAAATGAAGTTATAAATGAAATTGATATTATAATTCATACTGCTGCAGCTTTACCACTTTATAAGAAAGAAGATATTTTTTCTACTGATATTGACGGCACAAAAAACCTTCTCGAAGTAGCATTTAATAAAAAGGTGAAAAAATTTATTCATATTTCTTCAACTGCAGTTTATGGTATTCCTAATCATCATCCAATTTATGAAGATGATAAACTTGATGGAGTTGGTTATTACGGTCAAGCTAAAATAGAAGCTGAAGAAATTTGTCTTGATTTCAGAAAGCGAGGAATGTGTGTGCCTATTCTTCGTCCAAAATCTTTTATTGGTCCAGAAAGATTAGGTGTTTTTGCATTACTTTATGATTGGGCTAATGATGGTAAAAATTTTCCTGTGATTGGCAAAGGTGAAAATAAATATCAGCTTCTTGATGTTGAGGATTTATGTAATGCAATTGATCTTTGTATCAAATTACCAGAAGATATTGTTAATGATACTTTTAATATTGGGGCAAAAATTTTTTCAACAATGAAAGAAGATTATCAAGCTGTCTTGGATTTTGCAGGTTATGGTAAAAAGATAATTTCACTACCAGAAAAACCTATAATATTAATTTTGAAAATTTTAGAAGAGTTAAAACTTTCTCCTCTTTACAAATGGGTTTATGAAACGGCTTCAAAAGATTCATTCGTGTCAATCGAAAAAGCTGAAAGGGTTTTAGGATTTAATCCAAAATATTCTAATAAAGATGCATTGATAAGAAATTATAAATGGTACATTGAAAATTTAGATACATTTAAAAATCAAACTGGAATTAATCACCGCGTTCCCTGGCGACAAGGAATATTAAAACTTGCAAAGGAGTTTTTTTGATTAACGTAATAATAAGAAAATGGACTAAAGAAGATTTTCCCGATGTTCAAAACGTTTTGAGAAAATCTTGGAATGATGCTTATAAATTTATTCCACAAGAAGACTTAGATTTTTATCTTAACAAGACATATTCTTTGTACGAACTAGAAAAAATATTCTCATCGGAAAATATAATTTGTTATGTAGCTATAATTGAAAATAAAATTTGCGGTTGGTTAAAACTTACTATCAATAAAGATGAAAATAAATTTTACTTATCATCAATCTATATTTTACCTGAATTTCAGAACTATAAAATTGGTTCGAAATTTTTTGATATTGCAATTCAGGAAGCAACAAACAACTCTTTTGATGAAATCTATATCGGTGTTATGAATAAAAATGAAATTGCATTAAACTGGTATAAGAAACTTGGATTTGAATTTTTCAAAGAAGAACCTTTTCAAATGGGTAATACAGTAGTTAATCATTTCATCGGCAGAAAAAAATTATAAAAAAAATTTTTTTTGATTTATCTTTGCACACCAAAAATTGAGGATTATAAATGTCAACTAAAAAAGATTATTTAAAAGATGTAATTAAGCACATAGACATTAAAGAACATAATGTTGTGAAGTTAGTTGAATCAATGGAGTCTATGGCTTTTAGCTCCCGAGATTTAAATCGAGCTGCACAAATTTATGATAAAATGCTTCAAGATAAAGATTGCACAATTATTTTAACTTTAGCGGGCAGTTTGTTTAGTGCCGGATTAAAAAAAGTTGTTTTCGATTTAGTAAACAATAATATGGTTGATGCTATTGTTTCAACTGGCGCAATTATGGTTGATCAAGATTTTTTTGAAGCACTTGGCTTCAAGCACTATATCGGCTCTCCTTTTGTTGATGATAATGAAATGAGAGAACTACATATCGATAGAATTTACGATACTTTTATTGATGAAGATGAATTAAGAATTTGCGATGAAACAACTGCAAAAATTTTTGATTCACTTGAACCACGACCATATTCATCACGTGAATTATTATGGCACTTTGGTAAATATCTTGATGAAAATGGCGGACCAAAAGTTGATGATAGCGTTGTTTATACCGCTTACAAAAAGAATGTTCCAATCTTTGTACCTGCATTTTCTGATTGCTCAGCAGGATTTGGAATTATAATGCATCAAACTAAAAATCCCGAAAACCACGTTTCAATTGATTCGGGTAAAGACTTTTTAGAATTAACTCAAATTAAATTAGCAAGCAAAGAAACAGGAATTTTTATGGTTGGTGGCGGCGTTCCAAAAAATTTCACACAAGATATTGTTGTAGCTGCTGATATATTACAAGAGAATGCTCCAATGCATAAATATGCTATTCAAATTACAGTTGCTGATGTTCGTGATGGTGCTTTATCATCTTCAACTTTAAAAGAAGCAAGCTCATGGGGCAAAGTTGAAACTACTTTTGAACAGATGGTTTATTCTGAAGCAACTATTGCGATGCCATTAATTACCGGTTATGCTTATCATAAAGGTAGTTGGAAAAACAGAAATGCTAAAGAATTGACTAAACTTTTTTCAAAAGAAAGTGTTGCAGTAAAATAATTTTTAATATATGGGTTGTTTAATTTGTGTTAATCTGTGAGATCTGTGGTAAAAACCTAACCACAGATAACACAGATTTGCTTCCTTTCTACAAAGTATATGTTAATTTATAATATAAAATTTAGAAACTACCTGCCGTGTATTACTTTCTCATTATACACTTGTCTACCAACTGAAAATTCTAAATTCTGCATTCTACATTCTTAATTTACATTAATCATTATTTTGCTAAAACCATTTTCTTACTTTGAACAAAATTATTTGCAATAATTTTATAAATATATATTCCGCTTGATACACGTTCTCCTAAATTATTTCTACTATCCCAAAGTATATTATATTTTCCTGCCGATCTCTCTTCGTCTATTAATGTTCTTATTTCTTTGCCCGTTATATCATATATTTTTATTTGTACTCTAGTTTGCTTTGGTAAACTATAACTTATTATTGTTTCTGGATTAAATGGATTAGGATAATTTTGTTCAAGTGAATAAGCTGAAGGAAGAATTTCAATTGGTCCCTCAATATCAGATCCAATTGAACTAACATAAGCACGGATCAGGAACAAAAATATATAACCATCTTTTCCACTTACGGAGTAATAAACCCAACGACTATTTGCAGATTGATATGAAAAACTGTGATAAGATGCATCTGAAGCATAATAAGTACACATTACTCTATTCGAAGCAGGATAAGCTGCACCAATCGGGAATTCTACAACAAAACTTTTATCTGCCGTTAAGTTGTAACTTCTTAAATCAACTTTAACCCAATTAGGATAAGGTGTTTGGTAAGGATATTCTGTACCTGGATTAACAACGGCGGGAGGTGCGCTGAGTGTTGGTGTTGCTGTGATATTTGCTAACAATTTACCACCAAGTTGTGAACCAATTCCATAAGTTTCTAATATTCTACCATTAATTGAAGAAACACCACGCAATGCAACTTTAACAGAATCGAGTTTCATACCTGGAACCGGATCAAATACAACAGCTACACTATCACCTTGAGTTAATTGTAAATATCCTGTTGGTTCTGTTTCATCATATTTAATTTCTTGAACAGTAGCTACACTATTTCCAGATGCTTGATAAGTTACATTAAATGGACCGGTATTAAATTCATTTCTATCTGCATGATAGATCATAAATGTAATTGTATTATATGTAGTGCCAAAATCATTAAAACTTACATCTTGATTTACAGGAACATCTACCACTTCTTTTTGTGTGTTACCAATTTTTATTGCCTTAATCTTTATAGCGTTTGTAGCCGTGCTGTTAAAAATGATACTTAAATTTTTTCCACTGTTAAATGTTACATATTGTGAAGCAAGCTTGTAAACAAAATCAGAGCCGTTATAATTTGGTGTTGAAATAGTTGTAGGATTTACCCTTCCAACCGTAGGATAATTATAACCCCAGCGAGGATTAATAGTTTTATCATTTAAGTAATTAGCAATCCACCAGTCAACAACAATATCTGCAAATCTTCTGTCGGTTCCTAACGATGGTAAAACATCAAAATCTAAAGCATTAACACTTGTAAGTTTTGATTGTACAAATTTCTTTAATATATCTACACCAAATTGTTCATACAAGTAAAGTGAAAAACGCGCCGCACGTGAATAATCTTTTAATACATCTGTATTATCACTACTCCAAGTAAAAATATATCTATTAGGATTACTATTATAACCACCTTGCCCATATAATTTATATCCATTAACAACCTCAGCAATTAAAGACCAAGCTTCATTAAAAAATGTTTCTTGTCCACCGGGGTGATAATTATAATGAATCATGTGTTGAAATTCGTGTGCTGTTGTGCTCATTCCAACATTAAGTCCACCAGAGGAATTCAAGTTTAATGGATTTGCGTCTAAATAATAAATTTCAGCTTTATTGCTATAAGTTGAGCTAGTTTCATGATAACCGTGAAAATAACCTGCTACATAACCACCAGTTCCAGTGTAACCATCACGAATATTGAGAATTAAAATTATAATTCTTGGATCACTATCTACATCAGGAGGGTTTCCAAATGTTTCCACATCAGTTTGATAAATACCTTTATTAGGGTTTGCTGGTGTTGATTTATCGAATGCATTCAGTACAGAATTAACTGCATCTTGATTTACTTTTCCATTTGCCCATAATGAATCTTCTACAAAAATATAACATGTAGTTCCTACAGCTCTACAAGTTGAATTAACAACATAAAACTGTTGAGTTGTAAAATCAGAAGCATACCAATTTTTAGTAGAACCTACATTAAAATTCCATGCTGTTATTTTTCTTAAAGATTTTGAAATTGGTTGGTAATCTTTTTCAGTTATGTTGTTTGCTTTATTAAACTTTTCAAGTGCTTCTCTTGCATCTATTGGATAACTTTGCTCGACTATTTTTTCATCTGATAATTGAACTGAATTAACCTTAAACTGTGCATAATTTATAGTTGCTAATAATAAAATATTTATTAAAAATAATTTTTTCATAACATCATCCTTTTTATTTTTTAATTTCTTTTACTTGCAAAGCATTAATAACATTTAAATATTGTACAGAATTTTCTTGAAAAGCATCATCAAATTCAAGCACGTAATAATTTCCCTGTTCCTTCCAAAGTTTGTCATATAATTCTTTATCACATTTTATTGCAAATAATTTTTTACCATCATTAATTGCAAGTTTTGTGAAAGGTTCATTGCCAATAATTGTAATGTACCCTTTAATTAAGTTTTTTTCAGTTCCACAGTTACAACATGCTGAAAGATAAAGAGAAAGAATAAGAACAAGTATTATAGATAATTTTTTCATTTTTTTTCCCTAAATGTCTTAGTGCAATATAATTA
The DNA here is from genome assembly GCA_029210465.1 of Stygiobacter electus. Lineage (GTDB taxonomy): Bacteria > Bacteroidota > Ignavibacteria > Ignavibacteriales > Melioribacteraceae > Stygiobacter > Stygiobacter electus. The sequence continues at coordinate 32,710 of JARGDL010000012.1, read as the reverse complement.
AAGAAGCTTTTCTTTTCAATTGATAGAATTATATAATTATTTTAATTGATATGATGTGATTTTAATCAGAAGAAATGTTACTATAAATTTTTTGTTCAAAATTTAAATTATCATTTGCAAGTAAATCTTTTAAAGTTAATTTACCAACTACAGAATCAACTGCATTTTGAATTGACCGCCAAAGAGAACGAAGAGAACAATCTATTGAGTTTGTACAAATATCAAAAATTCCAGAATGTGAATTGCAGAACGCATCATCAAATAATTTTCCACCGAGTGATTGAAGTACATCTCCAATTATAATTTGTTCTGGAGGTCGAGTTAATGTATATCCACCAATAAATCCGCGTGAACTTTCTAAAAATCCGCCAAGTCGTAATTGACGCAAAATTTTTCCAGCGTTATGTTCACTTATTCCTTCTGCTTTTGCTATTTCGGGAATTGTAAAAGCTTTTCCAACTTCATAAAATTTTGCTATCCGCAGCAAACAACGCAATCCATATTCTTCTACTGTACTGAATTTCATGTTCTTTATATTTTAAATAAATTATGAGTAAGAGTAAGATAATGAGCAAGATTATGATTTAGATTTAGATTAAGATTATGATTAAGATTAAGATTATGATTAAGATTATGATTAAGATTAAGATTAAGATTAAGATTATGATTAAGATTTAGATTTAGATTATGATTATGATTATGATTTAGATTATGATTTAGATTTAGATTTAGATTTAGATTATGATTTAGATTATGATTTAGATTTAGATTAAGATTATGATTATGATTATGAATTTTTGAGATAATATTTTTTTTCTTACTCATGATCTAACTCTTGTTCCTAATCTTAATCTTGTTCTTAATCTTACCCTTGTTCCTAATCTTACTCTTGTTCTTGATCTTGATCTTACTCTTACTCTTGTTCTTGTTCTTACTCTTACTCTTACTCTTGTTCTTAATCTTACTCTTGTTCTTTTTTTATTCTCAATCTCTATTTAGACTAATCATTTAATGGAATTTTACTTCCACACATTTTTGCATGAATTAATTGTTCATATTTTTCTTTTGGAATAGATGGACCAACACCATTACAAATGTTATTAAAAACTTGTTTCAATTCTTCAGCAATTTCTTCTGGAAATCTTCCTTCTATTTTGTAGCGTGGCATTACATAAATTGGTTTTCCATTTTTAAATAATGCAATAAACGGTGAAGAAGGTGGAATTTCAGATAGATATTTTTCTCTTAAATAATCCACAGCGACACGATCTTGACCAGCAAAAACAGTAATTAAATTATTTGGTATAACTGAATTTTGTAATGCTTCAGAAACACCGGGTCTTGCACTTCCAGCTGAGCAACCACAAACTGAATTGATAAACACTAATGTTGTTTGTTCATTATTTACATTTAAATATTCATCCATTAATTGTGGTGTAGTTGCTTCTTTGAAGCCAACATAAATTATTTCATCCCGCATTGGTTGAACTGCAATTGGATCATAAATTGGTGGCTTTTGATTTATATCGAACATTTTTCTAACCTTTCATTTTTTTGTATAAATTAAAATGTGAATAAAATTTATAACAGATAAAAATTATTAATTTTCAATTTTCTCAGCCGAAGGCTGATAAGCCTCTGGCTTAAATTATTAATTATAAAAATCCAAGTTCAAGTTTTGCTTCTTCACTCATCATTTGCATCGTCCATGGTGGATCAAAAGTCAAATCAAGATAAAGTTCTTTAACGCCGCTTATAGACTTTACTTTTTCTTTTACTTCTTGTGGTAAACTTTCTGCAACTGGACAATTGGGCGTAGTTAAAGTCATTTTAATATAAACATTTCCTTCATCATCAACTTTTAATTCATATATTAATCCCAGTTCCCAAATATCAACAGGGATTTCAGGATCGAAGCAGGTTTTTAGTATTGAAATAATTTTTTGTTCTAATTGTCCTTTATCAAGCATTTAACTACCTATGAAAACATTCTTTTAACTTTGTACAGACTATTAATTAATTTATCAATTTCTTCTTTTGTGTTGTAGAAAGCAAAAGAAGCACGAGCTGTAGCGGGAATATTAAATCTTTGCATAATTGGTTGAGTGCAATGATGACCAGTTCTTATTGCAATACCATCAGTATCAATTATAGTTCCAATATCATAAGGATGAATACCTTCAATCAAAAAAGAGATTACACTTGCTTTTTCTTTTGCCGTGCCAATTATTTTTAATCCTTCAACTTCAGAAAGTCTTTCCGTAGCATATTTTAGTAAATCATTTTCATATTCAGCAAGTTCATTTCTATCAAATTGATTTAAATAATCAATTGCAGCACCAAGACCAATTCCACCCGCAATATTTGGAGTACCAGCTTCAAATTTTCTTGGTATATCATCGAAAGTTGTTTTTTCAAAAGTTACTGTTCTAATCATATCACCGCCGCCTTGATATGGAGGCATCATTTCGAGGAATTCTGTTTTGCCATAAAGTACGCCAATTCCGGTTGGGCCGAATACTTTGTGTCCGCTGAAAGCATAAAAATCTGCATCAAGTTCTTGAACATCAATTTTTAAATGAGGAATTGCTTGTGCCCCATCAATCAAAACAGGAATTTTTTTAGAATGTGCAAATTCAATTATTTGTTTTACGGGATTTATACTTCCAAGTGCATTCGAAATATGAACAACAGAAACAAGTTTTGTTTTTTCATTTACTTGTTTTTCAAACTCTTCGTAATCAAGTTCACCATTATCATTAATTGGAATTACTTTTAAATTAATTTTTTTTCTATCGCTGATTAATTGCCAAGGTACAATATTCGCATGATGTTCCATGTGAGAGACTAAGACTTCGTCTCCTTCATTGAAATATTTTGCACGGCATAAAGTTGAAGCTACTAAATTTATTGCTTCTGTTGTTCCACGTACAAAAACAATTTCAGAAACACTCATTGCATTTATGAATTCTTTAACTTTTAATCGTGCATTTTCATACTGTTCAGTTGCAAGTTCACTTAAAAAATATAAACCACGATGAATGTTAGCATTATCGTAAGTGTAGTATTGAGTGATTGCATCAATAACAGATTGTGGTTTTTGTGAAGTAGCGGCGTTATCAAGATAAACTAAAGGTTTTCCATTAACTTCACGTTTTAGAATTGGAAAATCGTTTCTAACTTCTTCAACATTAAATTTTCTTTTTACTTCCGAAATTGTTTTTAGCACAAGTCACCTGTTTCAATTGAAAAATTAATTCTTAAGAAAAACTAAACACTAATTCTAAATTTCAATTTGATGTAAATGTTGAAAAATCATATGATTGATTTGTTCTTTCAGTTCAGTGATTTTCATAGTTTCAATTACATCATTTGCAAAAGCACGAATTAACATACTCTTTGCAAGTTCTTTTGGAACACCGCGTGAGCGAATATAAAATTCACTTACTTCATCAAGATGTCCAACAGTTGCACCATGTGAACATTTAACATCATCAGCAAAAATTTCTAATTGTGGTTTTGTATCAATTGTTGCACCTTTATATAAAAGTATTGTTTTGTTTTGCTGATATGCATTAGTTTTTTGTGCATCCTGACGAACAATTATTTTACCATTGAAAACACCATGAGAATTTTCATCTAAAATTCCTTTGTATAATTCATTACTCATACAATTTGGCTTTGCATGATCAACAAAAGTATGATTATCAACATGTTGTTTTCCGTTAATCATGTATAAACCGTAAAAATGCGTTTCAATGTATTCACCATCAAGTTTGGAATTAATATCATTACGAACTATTTCTCCGCCAAAGGTAATATTAAATTGATTGAATAAGCTTTTATCTTTTTGAATTGCTTGAATTTTTTCAATATGATATGAATTATCATTTTCATTTTGAATTTGGTAGTAATCAACAATTGCATTTTCACCTATAAAAATTTCAGTAATAATATTTGAGAAATATTTTTGATTATTCAATCCATTATAATTTACAATTAATTTCATTTGTGAATTTTCTTCTACAACAAATAAATTTCTTGGTGATATGAGAATATTTTCATCTTCACTACCATTGATGAATAAAACCTGTATTGGTTTTTCTAATACAATATTTTTAGGAACATAAACTGCAAAACCATCAACCGAGAATGATGAATTGAGAAAGTTAAAAGCTGTATCGTTACTAACAATTTTATTAAAGTGTTTATAAAAAAGATCTTCTTTTTCTGCTTGAAATTTTTTTAGACTTCCTACAAATACATTTTTAGGCAAATCTTTAATTTCACTTAAAGATGGTTCAAATATTCCATTCACAAAAACCAAAAGATGAAAATCGAAACCTGTAAAAATTATTTTTTCAACTTTAGATTTATCAATTTTTATTTTAGAAATTAGATTTGCCGGAATGAAATTTTGTTTTGTAATTGGAGAAACATCCGTAAATCGCCACTCTTCATTTTTTGTTGTTGGGAAATCTATTTCTTTGAATTTAGCGATAGCATCTTTTCTAAAGCTATGAAAATTAGTTATAGATTCACCATTTAGCTTTTTTTCAAAATCAATAAATTTATCAATATAAAAACCTTTAATGTTCATCTTAAACTTTCTCCATTTCTTCTTCTTTTATTAACCAATCGTAACCTTTATCTTCGAGTTCTAATGCAAGTTCTTTTGTTCCAGATTTGATAATTCTTCCTTTGTAAAGCACATGAACAAAATCAGGAACAATGTAATTGAGTAATCTTTGATAATGTGTTACAACAAGAAAAGCTGTATTTGGATTTTTATAAATATTAACACCATTAGCAACAATTTTTAACGCATCAATATCAAGACCGCTGTCAGTTTCATCAAGTAAAACAAATTTAGGTTCAAGCATTAACATTTGTAAAATTTCATTTCTCTTTTTTTCACCGCCAGAAAAACCAACATTGACGTAGCGAGAAATCATTGCATCATCCATTCCAAGTAAACTTGCTTTTTCTTTAATTAAGGCAAGAAATTCTTTTGGTGTAATTTCTTCTAAACCTTTGTATTTTCTTATTTCATTCAATGCTGTTTTAAGAAAAGTTGCATTACTTACTCCTGGAATTTCAATTGGATATTGAAAAGCTAAAAACATTCCTTCACGAGCTCTTGTTTCCGGATCCATTTCAAGTAAATTTTTTCCATCGAATAAAACTTCGCCATCTGTTACTTCATAATTTTCATTCCCTGTTAAAACATTTGCAAGAGTACTTTTACCTGATCCATTTGGACCCATTATAGCATGAATTTCACCAGCTTTTACTTCAAGATTTATTCCTTTTAAGATTTCTTTACCTTCAACATTTGCTTTTAAATTTTTTATAACTAACATTTTTTCTCCTAATTAAAATTTTTTAAATCAATTTGAAATTATCAATTTGCAATTGTCAATTATCAATTATTACCCAACGCTACCTTCAAGCGAGATAGCCAAAAGCTTTTGAGCTTCAACAGCAAATTCCATTGGCAACTCATTAAAAACTTCTTTACAAAAACCATTAACAATCATGTTAACCGCATCTTCAGTTGAAATTCCTCTTTGATTTAAATAGAAAATTTGATCTTCACCAACTTTTGATGTAGTTGCTTCATGTTCAACTTTTGCAGTATCATTTTCAACTTCGATGTAAGGGAAAGTATGTGCACCACATTTATCACCCATTAGCATTGAATCGCATTGAGTAAAATTTCTTGCACCAACAGCATTTTTACCGATGCGAACTAATCCACGATATGAATTATTACTTCTACCAGCAGAAATTCCTTTTGAAATAATTGTGCTGCGAGTATTTTTTCCGATATGAATCATTTTTGTTCCAGTATCTGCTTGTTGATAATTATTAGTTACAGCAACTGAATAAAATTCACCAACAGAATTATCCCCTTGTAGAATACAACTTGGATATTTCCAAGTGATTGCTGAACCAGTTTCTACTTGAGTCCATGATATTTTTGAATTATTACCTCTGCAAGCACCACGTTTAGTAACAAAATTATAAATTCCACCTTTACCTTCTTTATCGCCGGGATACCAATTTTGAACTGTTGAATATTTTATTTCTGCATTTTCTAAAGCAATTAATTCAACAACTGCGGCATGCAATTGATTGTTATCGCGTATTGGAGCAGTGCAACCTTCAAGATAACTAACATAAGAATCATCATCAGCAATAATTAAAGTTCTTTCAAATTGTCCAGTTTCTTGAGAATTAATTCTGAAATATGTAGAAAGCTCCATTGGGCAACGAACACCTTTTGGAATATAAATGAACGAACCATCACTGAATACTGCTGAATTCAAAGCCGCATAAAAATTATCTGTGTATGGTACAACAGAACCAAGATATTTTTTTACTAATTCCGGATGTTCTTGAATTGCTTCTGAGATTGAACAAAAAATAATTCCTTTTTCTTTTAATGTTTCTTTAAAAGTTGTTGCAACAGAAACTGAATCAAAAACAGCATCAACAGCAACGCCAGATAAAATCTTTTGTTCTTCAAGTGGAATTCCAAGTTTTTCAAAAGTTTTAAGAAGTTCAGGATCAACTTCATCAAGTGAATTTAATTTTGGCTTTTGTTTTGGAGCTGAATAATAACTTATATCCTGAAAATCAATTTGTGGATAATGAACATTTGGCCATTTAGGTTCTTCCATTTTTAACCAATAACGATATGCTTTCAAACGCCATTCTGTCATCCATTCAGGTTCATTTTTTTTAGATGAAATCATTCGAATAACATTTTCATTCAAACCTTTTGCGGCAGTTTCACTTTCTATATCAGTTATAAAACCCCATTTATATTCTGAAGAAGTTAAATCATCAATGACTTTCATATCATCAGATAATTCTACTTTCATTTTTTCCTTAATTTCATTCATTTTTTAATCCTTTTTCAAATTTTGATTACAAACCTATCTAATCTGGAAATTTTTATCAAGATTTATAAAACAAAACGTTATTTTATTGAAAATTGTTCCAAATTAAATTAATTACTGGTTTACAACAGAAAATATAGGTTAAATCATTTAACAAAAAATCTCAAAATTTTTAATTTATGTTTTTCTTCCCTTTTTTCTTTAATTTGAATTATGAAATTCAACGGAGAAATTAATGGCTCAAGAAGTAAATAAAATTATTTATTCAATGATTGGCGTAAGTAAATACTACAATCAAAAAGCGGTGCTTAAAGATATTTATCTTTCATATTTCTATGGTGCTAAGATTGGAGTGCTTGGTTTAAATGGTTCTGGTAAAAGTACTTTGTTAAGAATTCTTGCTGGACTTGATAAAGATTTTAACGGTGAAATTGCAATTTCTCCTGGTTACACAGTTGGAATCTTAGAACAGGAACCAAAACTCGATGAAACTAAAACTGTAAAAGAAATTGTGCAAGAAGGCGTTCAGGAAATTGTTGATGTTCTAAAAGAATATGATGAAATTAATGCAAAATTTGCTGAGCCAATGACTGATGATGAAATGAATGATCTGTTAGAACGTCAAGGAAAAGTTCAGGATAAACTTGATGCACTTGGTGCATGGGATTTAGACTCAAAACTTGAACTTGCAATGGATGCTTTAAATTGTCCGCCAGGCGATACTCCAATTAATGTTCTTTCTGGTGGTGAAAAAAGAAGAGTTGCTTTGTGTCGTTTACTTCTTCAAAGACCTGATATATTATTACTCGATGAACCAACAAATCATCTTGATGCTGAAACGGTTTTATGGCTGGAAGCTGAATTAAATCGTTATCCTGGAACAGTAATTGCAGTTACCCACGATCGATATTTTTTAGATAATGTTGCAGGCTGGATTTTAGAATTGGATCGTGGACAAGGAATTCCTTGGAAGGGAAATTATTCTTCCTGGCTTGAACAAAAACAACAACGATTGCAGTTAGAAGAAAAGAAAGAAACCGAACGACAAAAAACTCTTCAACGTGAATTAGAATGGATAAGAATGGCTCCACGAGCTCGTCATGCTAAATCAAAAGCTCGTATCAATGCTTATGAAGAAATGTTAAATGAAGAAACTCAACAACGCCAAAAAGATTTAGAAATTTATATTCCACCCGGACCACGTTTAGGAAATGTTGTGATTGAAGCTGAAAATATTTCTAAAGCTTATGGTGATAAAATTTTATTTGAAAATTTGAGCTTTAAATTACCACCCGGTGGAATTGTTGGAGTTATTGGTCCAAATGGTGCAGGTAAAACAACTTTGTTTAGATTAATTGTTGGACAAGAAAAACCAGATAGCGGAAGTTTTAAAGTTGGTGATACCGTTAAGCTTGCTTATGTTGATCAAAGTCGTGAAATATTAGATCCCGAAAAAACAGTTTGGGAAATGATAAGCGGTGGCGATGAAATTTTATATCTTGGTAAAAGAGAAATTAATTCACGTGCATATGTAGGACAATTTAATTTCACTGGTGCCGATCAACAAAAGAAAGTTGGAATGCTTTCCGGTGGTGAACGTAATCGTGTCCATCTTGCAATTGCATTAAAAGAACACGCAAATGTAATTCTGCTTGATGAACCGACAAATGATTTAGATGTAAACACAATGCGTGCATTGGAAGAAGGTTTACTAAATTTTGCCGGTTGCGCTGTTGTAATTTCTCACGATAGATGGTTTTTAGATAGAATTTGTACGCACATTCTTGCTTTTGAAGGTAACAGCCAAGTTGTTTGGTTCGAAGGTAATTTTTCTGATTATCAAGAAAATAGAAGACAAAGACTTGGAAAAGATGCTGATATTCCTCACAGAGTTAAATATAAAAAATTAACAAGATGATAAAATGAAAAGCTCATTAATAATTTTTTTAATTTTATTTGTAAATGTTTACTCTCAAGATATAATTAAAACTATTAAGGTTGCAAAATTAGAAAAAGACACAACACAAATTTTAAGATCTAAATTCGATGATAAAATTGGAATAATATATTCTTCTGAAATTAATATTCCGGAACTTGATTATAATTATACTTTTTTAGTTAATCATTTCCCGGATAACAAAAATGAATTTAAATTAGTTTATGACAAAAAAGTTACTGATTTCGATAATATTTCAACACTAAAAAATGGCAAAAAAATATTAGTAAAAAATTTTAATTCTAATGATTATGAAATTTTAATAATAATTGAATTTGAAAATCTTGATTCAATAAAGTATAAGTACAAGTTTTCCCTTGATGAACCATTATTTAAAAACGTTAAAATAAAAGGAAGTATAAAATTTGAAACTACGTTTATAAATAAGAATTTTATTGAAACAACTTATTCAAATAATATAGAACAAATTTATTACGACAAATTGCAAAACTCTGGATTTAATTTTTCTATTGGTGCTAAATTTTTATTTAATAACATACATGGACCTGAAATTAGATTTGCAGAAGCATTGTATGATAGACCCTTTCAAGGTTTAGAGTTTATTTTTAATTATAACTATTACTTTACTAAAGCATTTTTTATTTATGTGAGTTTAATTGGTCATTGGGGAACTGAAGGAGCTCACGGTGGTTTTTCTTTTCAACAAGGTGGTTCAGGTTGGATGTACGGTTTGGGTTTGGGTTATAATTTCTTTAAAAAATTTAATTTAGTATTGAGTGGTTATAAAATTGATGTTGATGCATATTCTTCTACACATTTTGGTAATATAGGAATACCTAAAAACTTTATTAAAAAATGGAATTATTTATTTAATATTGGAATTGAATTTATATTATGAGAAAAACAATGAAGAAGATTATTTTAATTTTACTTGTATTTTTAATAGTGAGTTGCAGTTCAAAAGATATTTTTATTTCACCTGAGTATAAAAATGAAAAAATACAAAATGCAATTCTTTACATTTCATCAATTAATGAATTTAAAATTCGTCATACGGAAAATATTTTTAACGAAAGTGAACTGACTTTAATAAATAAAAAATTAGTAACAACAATTAATGAACAATTAAAACCAAATTTGTACTCTCAAACTACTTTTTCAAAAATTGATTTTATTGATTTAAATGGTAAAATAAATTTTAATGAAAAGAAACTTGAATTTAATGATAATAACTTTTTCACTTTTAAGATCCCTTCAAACAAATTAGAGACAAATGATACAAATGTTTTTATACTGTTGATTGAAAGCTTTTCTGTTTCGATATTTAAAAAAGAAAGGGAAAGCTCTGATCCGGCAAAAACATTTTCTATTTCAAACCCAACACCAGCAGAAACAAAATTAGCACCAGCAAAACTTGCTGATCAAATAATGTCATGTGAATTTAAATTCATGAATTGGGATAATGATAAACAAAAACCTGTCAATTATGGTTATGTTAATTTTGAAAACAAGTTTGAAGAAAATGATGATATTGATAAAATGCTAACAAAAATTGTTGAAAATATTTCAACACATATAATTAAAAAATCACCATTTAAAATTTAGAGGAATAAAATGAAGCAATGGAAAACTCCACCTGAAATGACAATTGATGTTGATAAAGATTATAAAGCATTAATTGTAACAACAAAAGGTATAATAGAATTAAAACTTTATCCGCAGTTTGCACCAAAGACAGTAAATAATTTTGTATTTCTTGCAAATGAAGGATTTTATAATGGCGTAACATTTCATCGTGTAATTGAAGATTTTGTAATACAAGGTGGCGACCCAACAGGAACTGGCCGTGGCGGTCCCGGTTATAGATTTGAAGATGAAGTAAAAAATAATCCTTTGAAACATGAACGTGGTGTTATATCAATGGCAAATGCTGGACAAAATACAAATGGCAGTCAATTTTTTATTACACATTCTCCACAACCACATTTAAATGGCAAGCATACAGTTTTTGGAAAAGTCATAAATGGTTTAGATGTTGTAGATTCAATTCAGCAAGGGGATAAAATGATTGAAGTGAAAATTGTAGTTGAATCATTAGAAGATTAAAAATATAATTGCTGAGTAGTTTTAAACTGCTCAGCAAATCCATCATGCAAAAAAGAAGTATATAAAAAAAGTAACTACAAATATTCCAACAAAATTTATTATCAATCCTGTTTTTGCCATATCAGAAATTTTAAGACGATTACTACTAAAAACAATTGCATTTGGAGGTGTTGCCACTGGAAGCATAAAAGCAAACGAAGCAGATAAAGTAGCAGGTAACATAATTAACAAAGGATTAATTTGTAATTCAATTGCTAAAGAAGCAAGAATTGGTAAAGTTATTTGTGCTGTAGCAGTGTTAGAAGTTAATTCAGTCAAAAAAGTTAAGACAAAACTCACAGCTATAATTAGAAAAATTATATTCATACCTTTTAATGAAACAAATTGAGCCCCAATTAGTTTTGATAAACCAGAGTTTACAAATCCATCTGCTAAAGCAAAGCCACCGCCAAATAATAGAATTATATCCCAAGGAATTTTTTTTATTGAATTATAATCTAAAATTCTTTTTTGATCTTGTTTAGCAGGCAAAACAAAAAGAAGAAATGCCATAAAAATTGCAATTGTTCCATCGTCAATAAAATCTTTTTGTGAAAAAAAATTTACCCATCCATAAATTTTAACTATTCCTAAATCTAAATCACCACGAAAAATCCAAAGTAAAGAAGTAACAATAAAAACAGATAGAACTACTTTTTCTTCAAAAGAAATTTTTCCAAGATTTTTTATTTCATTAAGTATTGATGTTTTGTCGATTACAATTCCTTTATCAATTTTGAAAAAAATTTTTACTATTAAAAGCCAAACTAAAAATAACATTACAATTGAAACAGGTAGAGCAAATTTCATCCAATCACCAAAATATATTTGTTGATTATTTGGAAAAGTTAATTTATAAATTCTTGCAAAGACTAAATTTGGCGGTGTTCCAATTAATGTTGCAATTCCACCAATTGAACATGAATAAGCAATAGATAGCATAATTGCTTTAGAAAAATTTTTCGTCCTTTCAATTCCGAATTCATCTTCAATCTTTAGAATTACAGATATTCCAATTGGCAGAAGCATTACAGCTGTTGCAGTGTTTGAAATCCACATCGAAATAAATCCAGCAGAAATCATGAAACCCAGTATTAACATTGCCGGTGATTTGCCAATTCTTAAAATAATATTTAAAGCAATTCTTTTATGAAGATTCCATTTTTCCATTGCAATTGCAATTATAAATCCACCTAAAAAAAGAAAAATTGTTGAATTCATATATGATTGAGAAATATCTTTCGATGATAATACACTTGTAAAAGGAAAAATTATCAAGGGTAAAAGTGAAGTAACATAAAGTGGAATAGATTCTGTTATCCATAAAATTGACATTAACACTGCTGTAGCTGCAACAACATTTGCATTTTGATTTTCACTACCAAAATCAACTAAAATCAGAAATAAAATAAAAACTATTAAGCTGAACAAAACTCCGAAGCGATTAATTAATTCATTAATTTTTTTCATTTTGAGTTGTTTTGATTCAACAAATCATTAATTGATAATTCGATTTTTTCTTCACAATAAAATGCTTCACCATAATCTTTGCCAATTTTAAAACCATAATAACTTGCACGTGCTTTAATAAAATTTATAAATCGTGGATTAGAAATAAATGTTTCTGGTTCTTTGCTTTCAGGATTATGAAATTGAGTGTCATAAGCATACATAGCTTTCATTTTCGTATAAAAAGTTTCTGTTATATCTATAATAAAAGTCGGTTCGAATTCATAAGTCTGCATGTAATAAAAAATTTTATTTGGTCTGAATGCCGATTGCAATTTTCCATTTTCTTTAGTTTCAATTTTGGGCAATCCAGAAAAAAACATTGCTTCTTTAACTAATTGTGATGTCCCAATATGATCTGGATGTCTATCATTAAAATACGGTGCAAATAAAATTTTGGGTTGATACTTTCTGATTTTTGAAATAATAATCTTTAAATATTTTTCATTGAATTTAATCGAACCATCTTTAAATGCAAGATTTTCTCTTGCTTTAATTTTTAATATTTCTGAAGCAGTTTTCGCTTCATTCATTCTTTTAGAAGCGGAACCTCTGGTTCCCAATTCACCTTTTGTTAAATCTATTATTCCAACTTTATAATTTTGAAAAGTTAACTTCGCGATTGTACCGCCCATTGAAAGTTCAGCATCATCCGGATGTGCAGCAAAAATTAAAACATCAAGATTCATTTTGGCTCCAATTTATAATGTAAAATGTATAGTGTATAATTGATAATTGCAAATTGATAATTGAGAATTAAAATTGATTATAAAAATTCGCCCTTATACTCATTATACATTTTGCATTATACATTTTACATTTTACATTATACATTAATAACTTCTTATATTCGCAAAGTTAAATTCAAAATTCAAGGATTAAAATTGTTAGAAACATCAAAATATGAAGCAGTAATTGGATTAGAAGTACACGCTCAACTTAAAACTAATACAAAAATATTTTGTGGTTGCTCGACCAAATTTGGTTCATCTCCAAATTCAAATGTTTGTCCAGTTTGTTTAGGTCATCCCGGTTCATTACCTGTATTAAATAAAAAAGTTGTTGAGTTTACAGTATTAATGGGATTAGCAACAAATTGCAGAATAAATGAAAAATCAATTTTTGCCAGAAAAAATTATTTTTATCCCGACTTACCAAAAAATTATCAAATCTCTCAATATGAAGAACCAATTTGTGAACATGGATTTATCACAATAGAAAAAAAAGATGGTTCACATAAAAAAATCGGCATAACAAGAATTCACATGGAAGAAGATGCCGGCAAATCAATTCATGATTTTGGTGATTATACAATGATTGACTTAAATAGAACTGGCACACCTTTAATGGAAATTGTAAGCGAACCAGATTTACGTTCATCTGAAGAAGCTTATCTTTATTTAACTAAGTTAAAACAGATTCTTACTTACCTTGATATTTGCGATGGAAATATGGAAGAAGGTTCATTACGATGCGATGCTAATATTAGTATAAGATTAAAAGGCGAAAAAAAATTTGGGACAAAGGTTGAAGTAAAAAATATGAACTCATTTCGTAATGTTGAAAAAGCTATTGAAAAAGAAATTGAAAGACAAATTGATCTAATTGAAGATGGAAAACAAATAATTCAACAAACGCTTTTGTGGAATGCCGATTTAGAAGATTTATTTCCAATGCGAACTAAAGAAGAAGCCCACGATTACAGATATTTTCCCGACCCTGATTTAATGCCGGTTGTTGTAAATGAAGATTGGAAAATTGAGTTAGAAAAATCATTACCCGAACTTCCTGATGAAAAAAGAAATAGATTTATTGAAGAATATAAATTGCCAATTTATGATGCTGATATTCTAACAAGCTCGATAAATTTAGCAGATTATTATGAAAAGATTTTACGAGTTACAAATGATTATAAATCTGCAAGTAATTGGGTTATGACTGAAGTTTTGAAAATAGTAAACGAACAAAAAATTGAAATAAAAGAATTTAAAATTACACCTGAAAATTTAGGTGAATTAATTAACTTAATTAACAATAAAATTATTTCACATAAAATTGCAAAAGATGTTTTTAATGAAATGTTGACTTCGAATAAATCTCCAAATGAAATAGTTAAAGAAAAGAACTTAACACAAATATCAGACTCAAGTGAACTTGAAAAAGAAATTGATAAAATTTTAGATGCCAATCCAAAAGATGTTCAAGATTATCTTTCAGGCAAAGAAAAAGTGATTGGATTTTTTGTTGGTCAAATTATGAAAGCAACAAAAGGTAAAGCTAATCCACAAACTGTAAACGAATTATTAAAACAAAAATTGGATTCAAAAAAAACTTTTAATAATGTATAATGTAGAATTTATAATGTAAAATTAAAATTGAAGTAATTTTTAATACAATTTAATAATCAATATTTGTAAAAAATTTTTCACCATTTCTAATGACAAGTAAATCAATAACTCTTAATTTTCAACCAGACTGATGATTCGCAAGATTTCAATTAGCAATTCGCCATTGGCAATTACACATTATACATTCTACATTGACATCATTTTACTTTTTTTATTAGAGTTTTCAATCTTTGCATCTTCCATTAAAATTTTATAAGAATAACCATAACCAAAATCTTTGTTCAAAATAATTTTACCAGTAACAGTAATAATTTCATCAATAGAAGCTATTTGATTTGAAGTTATAGTTAAATCAAAATCATCTTTAAAGTTTGTTCCATCCTGAATATGAATCCAATTTTTATTCATAATGCCGGAATTAATTTTTACAACTTTGCCTTTAATCTTCACAATTTTATTTTCATAATTTTTTGGATTAGCGAAAAGTTCAGCAATTGTAATTCCATCAGCTGCTTTTTTAATTTTAATATTTTCTTTTTCAATATTTGGTTTCATCGGTCGATTCAATGCACCAACACCAAGTTTAGCATCAAGATTATCAACAAATAAAATTGTATCAAATTTTCTCTTTAGATCCTTGCTTTCAAAATTTTTCATTTCCATACTTTGATTAAAATTAATTACAGTGCCTTCTTTAATATCTGCTTTTGGCGCAGCAATCCAATACTCCTTATCATTTTCTTTAACTCTTAAATAAGTATATTCAGTAACATGAATTACTTCAAGAACCGTTGCTTGATGAGCATAATTAGTTCTAACTTCTGCTTTTTTATTTGTTTTATTTTCTTCTTTTGAACAACCTATAAATGCAAAAACAATAATTATTAATGAATAGATTAATTTAGTTTTCATTTTGTCCTATATTTTTAATTTTGAATTGTAAAATAACAAAATATTATTAAAGGTTAATTCGATGAACATTCAAAAATTAAGAGATGTTGCCGATTCAATATTTGAACAGCATAATTATGATGATGCATTTATAATTTACGATACAATTTACACTCAAATTTGGACCGCAATCGGATTAATTCAAAATGCTTATTTAGATTTTACTAATAAATATTTAGGTGGTAGTTTTAAGTTGAATTATAAATTACGCAGTGAATTCAATAATGAAATTTCTGATAATATATTTAAAAAATTTTTCGAATTAGACAGTGAACAAATACTAAACGAATTTATTTTTACAATTTTCAACAAATTACAATGCATATCCTATTCCAGCTATTTATGTAAAATCACCAGCACAGAATCAGTTTATTTAGATTTTTTAATTTTACAAAATTTAGTTAAAGAAAATGAATTAAAAGATTGGGTAAATGATATTTTAAAATTTTCCACACCAATTGTTGAAGATTATAATCTAAAAAAAATAAAAACTAATTTGACTGATTCATCAATTAAAAGGCAATTAATAGAAAATTCAGAAAAGTTAAAAAACACTGATTGGAAAGAAATTAACAATTGTATTTTAGATTACCTTTTTAATATGGGAGATAATTCTTCAACTCTTTATACTTCGATTAAAAAAACTGTTGGTACTCATTTCAATAAAAAAACACACCGAAAGAAAACACAATCAAGTTCAAAAACAGATTATAGTAACCAAGAAAAAAGTTATACATATTACAGAAATGAAAGGCATGAAAAATTCAGCAATTTTTTTGAAGAAAAATTTGATTCTACTAAAGCCACAGATTTTGAAAAAGCAAAATATTATGGAAAAGTACTTGGTTTGAGTGGAAAAGTAACCAAATCCTATATTAGAAAAAAATATTTAGAGTTAATTGCAAAATATCATCCTGATAAAGTTTTTGATTTAGGAGAAGAGCTAAAAATACTTGCCGAGCTAAAAACGAAACAAATAAATGCTGCGTATGAATGGATGAAAAAGAAATATAATATTTAGATGTTATTTAATTTTATAGCATTAAAGTGAGACTAAAAAAATTATTGTTTAAAATTAAAAAGCCCGATTTTAAATCGGGCTTTTTGCGGGGCCGACGAGACTCGAACTCGCGACCTCCTGCGTGACAGGTACATCAGGAGTATAAAAAGGCTATTTATGAGCGATTTCCAAAGGTTTTCTTTTAAAAAATTGCTTTTAAAATGCACTTTCTACTTCAGTTTCTACTTCAGATAAAATTAATATATTGCATTTATGAAAAAATAGAATTTCTTAATTATTTAGATAATTAATTTTATAGAAAATATGAAAACCAGAAGTATTATGCCTTTCGCATTAGAGTATCCTAATAAATATTTTAAGGATATAAATACAAAGAAAGAAGCCATTCAAAAACTAATCTATGCAATTTCAAAGCTTTATGATAATGGTATATCCTTTAAAACTATTTCAAATAGAAATGGCAAATATTATAAAGCAATTGAAAAAACAAGAAATATTATTCAAAAAAAATTTGTGTTAAAATCGTTTATCTATACCGATAAATTAATTAAATATGTTTATACGGAGGATGAATCTATAAATCCATTTGGGCCATGGAGGAATTTTAATTATTTCCTTCCATTTTCATGTTTATTAGTTGCAATGGATATTATTAATGAAAAAGAAAAAACGGATTCAAAAAACCCTCCCATTTTACCAATTAAATTAGCTGGGGTAATTTTTAGTGTATTTATAACTACTATTGAAAATAAAAAAAATGATGAAGTTATTATTAGAGAACCAAATAATTTATACCAAATAGCTAATTTGGATAGTAGAACATTTAAAAAAGGTACGGATTTATTATTAAAACATTATCAAGTTAAATCATTATATCGCAGAGAAAAAATTTACATTAAAAACAGTTCTCGATATCGCAACTATACAATTAGAAGTATAAATAACTACAAGAGTTTCTTAGATAAAGTAATAAAAATTCATAATAAATATTTTTCAAGAATGAGTACAAATTTGAACTTGTATAATACAAAATTATATATCTCGAGTGGTGTTAATTTTCACGAACATTTTAACAATTTTGATGAAATAAAGTATGCATATGAAACGAAATATATAAGAGATAGGTCTTCAAAATTTAATTTTCAAGCTATGGAAAATAATCCTTTTCTGAGAATTTATAAAATAAAAAACAACTATCATATTTACTCACAGTATTATTTACTGAATTATCTAAACATATTTTACTCACTTTATACAAAACGAGAAAATGATGTTAATGTTTTTAAATTTTCAGAATTAAATCATTTATTAACTAATAAATTTAAACTTAACAATAAACAAATTAATCGATTATTAAACTACTATCATTTAAACAAAAGTTTTAAAATATTTAAAAAAGAATTTAAGGATAAGAAATTATTAATAAATAAGAGAATGATCAGTAATTTTAATGATATAGATAATAAAGGTGCTCATTTTGAACAAATTTTGGAATGCATATCATACGTGAATAAACTTAGCCAAGAAGGAATTCCTATTAATATTAAAAAAGCTAAATCGCTATTATATACAAATAAAAATGAAGAAGCAGTTTGTTTTAACTTTGAAACTGGTAAATATAAAGAGGAAAATTTAGCCTTCTGGTTAAAGGAGATAATCAATAATTCTAAAAATAATTTAATTAAGGACAATGTTATAACAGGTTACTTTATGCCTCATGGTGCTAAAACACATAGAATGACATGCCATAAATTAAATTTACAAGGAATACCTAAAAAAATAAAGAATGAAATATTTTCACCGATTACGCAAGATGAAATTATATTATCTATGGATATATCGGGTCAAGATATAGTTGTCTCTGCTAATTTGGCTAAAAAACTATACAACGATAATGAGATCAAGCAATATTTTAGTAATCAAAAGGAGCTACAAGAATTACAAGAAAAAATTGAAAAAACATTAAAAAAGCTATCTATTTCACCATCAAACCGACCAACTGATTATTTAAAGAGTTTAATAAAGCAATATTTAAAAAAGAATTATACAAATTTTCAATATTTTATTAATGATGAAAGTGAAATCAAGGATCTTATAAAAAAGTGTATATATATTAATTTTTATGGAGGGACAAAAAATACTTTTATTAAGGGATTAAAAGAATCACAAAATTCAAGGACAGAAATTGATAAAAAAGATAATAATCTAATGGCAAAAATATCCAAAAGTGAAATTAAAGATTTTTTGAATAAGTTTTATGCTATATTAGAAAAACAAAATATAAATGTCCCAAAACCTGGATCTCAAGTTTATAATGATCCGGCAAAAATTTTCTATGAAAAAGTAATTAATATTATCAAAAGTGAATATCCAGGTATTTTAGAGTCACTAGAAATTTATTATACCTACTCAATTAAAAATAATAATATATCTTATCCAACTTTATTGGGTTGGCAAACTATCATAGAAGATCCATTAAGTTTTAGGAAAAAAGATTTATTTACTAAATCTAAAAGTTATCCCATACAAGCATCAGGGGCTGAATTTATAAGGCAATGGCTTATAGAGGCTAATAAAAAAAATAATGGTGAATTTAGAATTATAAATGTTGTTCATGATCAACTTTTATTACTGCTAAATAAAAGTAACATTAATAAGGTCAAGAGTTTAGTACATGATGCTCTTAAAATAGCAGCAAGTAAAACTGGGATAATTCCTGAAACTATTAATGTTAATTATGAAGAATATAATTACAATGGCTGATAGGTAAAATCCAAAGCATTCAAAAATACAGTATAAAATATAAAGGCAATATATAGGCTGAAATATAAAAGCTTTATAGTTCATTGAATGTTAGCATTATGTAGTTACCAATAGCCATATTATGCTAGACTTAATTGTTGCCAAATTGAATAGAGTAGTGAAGATAAAGTTTGTAAGAATGTATTTCCCTTGAGATATATTAATAAAAGTAGTTTATTAAAGTAATGTCATAATATACTTTTTATAATTGAATTAAAATATTAAGGATATAATGAAGGAAATTAATTTCGAAATTGGTTTTACATTGCGTAAGTGTATACCATTTATAATAAAAATCATAGCCGGCAAAGAAATATTATAACTTAATCTCTATTATAACAAATAGCTTTTATTAGCAACAAAGAATAATCCACCTTTAATAACAATGTGTTTTATAGCCTAAGAGTGGGAGGGTGCATAATATCTTTGGAGTTATGTATTCATTATATCTAGTCAATGAGATATTCTATTATCTAAAGTAACGGCTTTATATTATGCTGTTTCAATTGAAGTATATGAGTAAGGGGACACACTATGGCATAGTACAAAAATGGTCTATATGGTTTAAGTGTGCCATTAATTTGTTAATTTGTTTAGGCATTGTATGGCATTGACCATAACGGCCAATATATATTATGGTTAAGAGTAATATGACGTATTATGATTGTGGTATACTATGGTAGGATTTTTTTTGCTACTTTGCATTATAGAATAACGCAAACTGTGAATGGTTTTCTAATATTGGTTATGTGATGAAATAACTACTTTTTTTAATATTTTATGTGCTTTGTACATTAACTCAAATTACTTTTATCAACAAATTTGGTATTTGTAATGGTATGAGTTTATTAGGAAATAAATTTATACTTAGTATTAGCATTTAATGGGGGGGCTAAATGGCCTTTCCAGAAATGTAGTATTATATATATTAGGGCACCATACATATATACATAGCAACTCTATATAATAGAGCATCTATTAATAGTAACAGCTTTAGCTTATGGCCTTATTGTATAATAGCATCAACGACTAAAATCATTACCTTGAATAACAATAGCATTAATATCTAATTCCATTTATAATATATATATAGCATCATATGGCAACAAAGAAATTAGTAATACCTTTAATATCATAGGCTTTATTGCCTAAAGCATATAGCACCTAACATTATATGAATGTTCAGCAGTTATAAATTATTTCTATGAGGTTATAGCTTATTGGGCCATTCAAATTATTATGTGCTTCATTAGGTTACGTGAGTATTATTCATAATAGTGAAAATCTTGCTGGTCAACTGTTATATTATAATTTAGTTGATGTTTATAGTTATAACTTTATTGTGTTGATTCTAATTTCGATTGTAGTGATATAGTCATGGATGTGTTATTGCATATTTGTAGATATTTAGCCTTTGTTTGAGTAATTGTATTATATTATTGATAAATGCATTGTTGAACATTTAAAAATATACTGAAGTTAGTTCATATACTCAATAATCTATTTGTAATACTTTAATTTGCGTTTATAAGTTTATTTTGTTTAGGGTTTTGGCATTTATAGCACCAGTTATTACCTTTAATGCAGTTATTATATGGCACAATTCTATTTATTGCCATATTTAATAAAGCCGTTATTTATTGTGATGGATAGTCTATATGCAACAGTCATAAATTTCTTAAACATATTATTCCGCGTATTTCAGCTTGGCTTTGAAAGCTTAGTAGTTATCTGGAGTATAATTAATAATCCCAATCTACATGGCCTAATGGCAATTGGTTAAGCTGTTTCTTTAGGACTTTCCACATCGGAAGGTATTTATCCATATAGCCTTTAAATCGAGCATTATGGCCTCTTTCGAGTAAATGCACCATTTCATGCACTACAATATATTCAATACATTCAATGGGCTTTTTAGCCAATTCTAAATTTAGCCATATACGTTTTGCTTCTGTATTGCAAGTGCCCCATCTAGTTTTCATTCTCTTTATGGCAATTTCTTTAACTTCAACTTTTATAATCTTTTGCCATTTTTCAACCAGCGGCAAAAGTCTTTCTTTTAATTCTTGGCGATACCATTTATAAATAATTCTTTCACGTGTTTCAGTAGAGCTATTAGGCCTAATAAAAAGAGTTATAGTATTTCCAGAGATTTCAACTTTTGATTTTGCGTTCGCTTCTATTACTTTTAGTAAGTATCTACGGCCTAAGAAATAAATGCTTTCTTTCGTAATGTATTCTCTTTTGGTTTCTCGTGCTTGGTTG
Organism: Stygiobacter electus; assembly: GCA_029210465.1. Lineage (GTDB taxonomy): Bacteria > Bacteroidota > Ignavibacteria > Ignavibacteriales > Melioribacteraceae > Stygiobacter > Stygiobacter electus. Next base: position 10,804 of record JARGDL010000012.1, on the reverse strand, counting down.
CTAATTTTATTTTGTTGCCTTTTAATCCAGCTTAGCTTTGAGATAGCAAATATTCTTAATGTATCTAATTTCACTCTATGAGGTGCTGATATTCGCACTCTACCTGTTGGCGGATGAACGCTTAGATGAATATTCTTGATATCTTTATAAATTACATCTATAAGTAAATCACCTATTTGCAACTCTGTTTTAGTAGTCATTTTGTTTCTTGATAATAGCAAAAATTCTTTCAACTTCATTTTTATCCTTTAGTATGGCATAAATAGCGGCTTTAATTTCATTTTCCTTTTGTGGATTGCCTCTAAAATCTGCTTTCTTGGTTTTTCTAACAGCTTCATCAATTTTCAAAGCCAGTTCTTCATCTTTATTTAAATTATTGTAAAGTGCTATTTGTGCATTTGTTTGTATTCCAGATGGCAATGACTCACTTTTTCTGTTGCAAACTTTTTGTGCAAGAAGAGTAACTTTTTTCAAATAGTTTTCATATTCAATTGCCTCATTTCGTCTTTGCATTATTATCTCATCTAAAAGCTTTGACATTTCTTCAAAGTATGCCGGGTCAATCCAATACTCTTTAATTATTCTTTGCCTTACATTGTTTTCAATAGTTTCCTGAACGGCTTGTTTATTTTCTTTAATACCTTTTGGTAAATTTTTTATTGCATCGGCAATTCCACTATTTACAATAATTTCTAAAAGTGATGTCTCACCAAATGGAGAAATAACTTTACTTTCTTCTGCCTGAATATATTTATCTAAAAGAAATTGCATATCGGCTTCATAAGACTTTAGATCTATAACTTCACCACTGGCTCGTTTTATTTCATCTCGTAAATCAATGTAAAAGTTTAAGTCTTTTTTCAAATTCTGGATTTCATCAGCGGTATAGCCGGCTTGTTCAATTTCATCTGCAATATTTGCGTAAGCTCTTACTAATGAAGCAACACCTTTATATAAAGCTATTCTTCTAACTTCAGTTTCTTTCAAAGCATTTGGATTTTCAGGATTGCCACAGAAATATCTAATGTATTGCAATGTATCTTTTGGTGGTTGAACTGGTTCGCATAACAGTTTTAATTCTTCAAGTGCATTGTTAAGTTTTTCTTTGCCTTTTTCTAATCGGCTCTTTAACATAATATCAACATCTTCTTTGTTGAAGTCATCGTAATCCAGTTCTGAAGTGTAAACGGCAACAGCGTTTTCCACTTTCTTAAATAAATCTTTGTAATCTACAATGTAACCGAATTGCTTATCTTCACTATCTAAACGATTAACACGGCAAATTGCCTGAAACAATCCGTGATCTTGCATATTTTTATCAATATAAAGATAAGTGCAAGGTGGTGCATCAAAACCAGTTAGTAATTTATCAACAACAATTAAAAGACGCATATTTTGAGGCTCTTTAACAAATTTTCTTTTTGCTTCATCTTCGTAAGCTTCTGTGTTTTTGCCATTAAGCAAATCAATGTAAGTATTGTAAATAAATTGCCTTTCTGTTTCAGTATTTGCACCTGTATCTTCAGTAACGATATCTCTTGTAGTGGGATTATAAGAAGTTACTAATCCACATCTGTCTTTTAATTCTGTTTGTTGAAATAAACGATAATAACGGCAAGCGTCATAAATGCTGCTGGCAACAAGTATGGCATTTCCTCTTTCGGAGCTTAATCGTGGTTTAGTACTAAAATCATAAATAATATCTTTAACAACCATATCAAGCCGTGAAGATGAGCTTAATACCTTTTGCATTGTTCCCCATTTTTTCTTCAATACGGCTTTTTGATAATCATTTAAGCCTCTGGTTTTTGCTTCAAACCAATTATCAATTTTTTCCTGAGATGTAATTTTCTGGTCAATATCACGAGCTTCGTAAACTAAATCAAGTACAACACCATCTTTAACTGCTTCATTAAATTTATATGTATGAATATAACGGCCAAAAACTTCCAGACTTGTTTGCTTATCCTGTTTTAATAATGGTGTGCCGGTAAATCCTATAAAAGTTGCATTCTTTAATATTGCCTTCATCGCTTTGTGCAATTTACCAGATTGAGTTCTATGGCATTCATCTACAAATACAAAGATATCACCATAAGCAACAGAAGGATTTTCCTGCATTTCTCTGATAAACTCTTCAAAGTTATCAACATCTTTCTTACCAAATTTATGAACTAAAGAACAAAGCAATCTTGGATTTGGAGTTGCAAGTTTTTCCATTAAATCTTTGCCGCTTGAAGTTCTGACAATTTCTTCGCCGGCATCAGAAAAAACTCTTTCTATTTGTTTATCGAGTTCATCTCTATCGGTTATAATAACAACACGAGCATTGGAATTATTTTCAAGAAGCCATTTAGCCAAAAGCACCATTACAATACTTTTACCACTGCCTTGTGTATGCCAAATAATTCCACCTTCGTGGTGTTTGCAAAAATCTTGTGCGGCTTTTACGCCAAAGTATTGATGCGATCTTGGAAGTTTTTTTATACCGGCATCAAAAACTATAAAGTCGTAGATTAGTTCTAAAAATCTTTTCTTGTTGCACATCAGCTTAAGGTATTTATCTAATTGCAATTCTGAAAAATCATCTTCGTTTTCTTTCCATTTAAGAAAATATTTTTCGCCAGTGCCAATAGTTCCATAGAGTAAGCCCTCAGTATCATTGCCGGCAAAAATGAATTGTATTGTATTAAAAAACTGCTCTATAAATTCTTTTCGTTGGTTTACGATGCTTTGGCGAATGCCTTCATTTATTGAAATAGTGCTGCGTTTTAATTCTATTACTGAAAGTGCAATTCCATTAACATACAAAACTATGTCCGGGCGTTTTTCTCTATTGCCTAATATTGTTACTTCTTCTGCTATGTAGAAATCATTTTGTTCTGGATTTTGCCAATCAATTATCTGAATGGTTTCGTGATTTTGTCCTATATCTTCTTTTACTGGTACACCATATCTAAGCAATGAATAAAAGTTCTTATTATTGATGTAAAGAGAATTGCTATAATTATTAGCTGTTTGTTTTAATTTATCTATTACCTTGGCAATCAGTTCATCTTTAACATTTTTCTTTTTTAGGAATTTTGAAAGATATTCAGCTTCGATATTACTGTTGTTTTCGCTTTCTTCCCAATTGCCAAGATAAGTATAGCCAAGTGTATTTCTGAATAGTTTTACTATTCGGTTTTGAGTAGCTCTTTCGATTTGACCAATTTCTATCATTTCTTTATTTCTTCTTTTATAATTCTTTTAACTTGCTCACTAACTTCCCCAGTAGCTTGTCCGTTGGGTTACGTTACTTTTCCAGTAAAACATATTTAAGAATATCGAGTACATATAAATCCTTATATTGAACTCCTACGGAGTTCTAGCTTTATGGGGATTTGTTTTATTTTACAAATATTTAACTCCTACGGAGTTATCCATTGGTTTTGGCTCCAGCGGAGTGAAATATTCTTTATACTTTTCATACCAACCTTATTTTACCGGTTAACAGATTTTGCATCATTCCTTGTTTGATGGATTTGTATTTATTTAATTTTTGATTGAGTGATTCGATTTCCGTATCTATATCACTAAGAAAATATGCTATGGCTACTTGTTCATCTATTGGCGGTAAATTGATTTCATAATTGTTTACGAGTTCTGTATTCAGGTTGCTTTGTGATCCCATTTGACCCAAAGTCTTAAAAATGCTCTCTAATTCCTTTAACTTATAAAGGAGAAAAACTTTATCTACGTTATATAAGTTTGAAAATCCAACAAAGCCATCGTGAATACATACATCAAAATTTGTAATTACTGGAATACCCACGGTGGCACAAATACTCATTATTAAACTTCCTTTTTTAAGAAATCGACTACGTGCAATTCCAGCTTTGGATAAATAATCTTCAGTTTTTTCTAATAATCTTCCATTTGAAGCAGTTACATCAGATATACGTACCCAACCAACATTGCTCGAAGAACTATACCAATCGGGGGAATCTATTGGTCGAGGAGAAGCGCCCCTTTGTATAGCTGCAATATCACCTAACTTTTTCATTTCCCACTCACCACTAAACCCAGGCAAACGTTTTTTACCAGTAAGCAATTGCTGCATTACACCTTGCTTAATTAGTTTTTTCTTTTCAATTAGTTTTTCAAGTGAGGAGATTAGTTCATCTGTATCGCTGAGAACCTGTGCAATTGCGGATTGTTCTTGTTTTGGCGGGCAAATAAAGTATGTATTTTTTATAATATCATTATACAATCGCTGAATTGTTTGTCCTTCAGTTTTATAATCTATAACTTGATATACATAATACAAATAGGAATTATATACTATAGTTTCATCGTTGTCAATCCAAATTATGTTTGAGTCTTGAAAGTATGCTGGTTCTCCATCATATACAACTGTTCGACCGATTGTTCCTGAAGCTGAAATAAGAATATCACCTTTCTTTGGGAAATAGTAATTTTGTTTATAGTGATAAAACAATTCTTCTGAAATGAATGCATCTGGCTCTTTTCCAAAAGTTCCAATTTTATAAAATGGAATTGAACCTGTTGACTTTGTTTGATAATTATAAACTCTTTTACACATTCTTATTTCACCAACTTCACCTAGACTCATCGCAGTCCAATCTTCCGGAATAATCCCAACTTCAGTTTGCTTATATCCTTTTTTTACTTCCATTCAAAACCCATTTTTTTAAGATGCATTTTCATTCAGTTTTCATTCCGTTTATAATATTGTTGATATTTGCAATTTCTTTCATTAAGCCATCAAAAGTTGGAGCATCGCCATAAATCATTTCTTCTTTCATTTGGTTGTAATCTTTTTCCCAGTCGGGAAGTAGCCACTCCGGCGGAATGATATTTAATTTACCACGTACGTGTTTTGAATAATCAACATAATTAAGAAAGTTAATGTGCTTGCGGTGTTTAACTATAGAATTAAAAAGATCTGAATCTGATAAAGCTATTGCACCAAATTGCGATTCCATAAGTTTAGTTATATCATAATGGTGGCGACTCATTCGTTCAACTTTTATTTTTTTGGGTTCATTCTGAAATTCCTCGTGTAGAAGAAAAATCTTTTCGAGCAAAGTTCTTTCAGGATTAACAACCGGAATAGATAAAGAAGGAGAAGCAAAAGATTGATCTTTGAACTGTACTGAGACAAAAGAATTAAATGAGCGTACTGTTTTAGGTTCCATTAAAGAACGGCTACCGATCTCAATTAGTACACGTGAAGGTAAATAAGGATTAGCTTCTAATAAACTTGTATAAGCAATTTCTATTTTGATGGGATCAGTATCGTTTGCATTACGCTCAATTAAATCAAGCTTAACGCCTTGAAAACCGTTATCATCAAATGACTTTTTAAGCTCATTGAAAAAAACTTCAGAAATAAATTTGCAGGATTTTTCACGAAGTTTTTTAACCTGAGATTTAGTAAGTTCATTTTCAAACCCCAAAAACTCTCTGCTAATTGCTAAATCAATATCTTCAGAAAATCTTTCTATAATGTTCCAGGCTTTACTTAATGAAGTTCCACCTTTAAATACAAGATGTTCGGCACAGCTTAGAGAAAATATAAGATTTAGAGTATTTACGACCCACCAATCTTTTTCAACAGCAAATGGACGTAAACCAATCTTTTGAGAAGTTTGTTCGATTATATTTTTTCTGGTTGCTTCAGACAAGTTAAACCATTCTGCAATATGATTATTGCTCATTTTTAACCTCATTAAGAACAGGTCTCATAATTTTACGAATCCATTCCGGAGCCAGACGTATATCGTGATCTAAATAATTTATATTTTCTTTTTTTAACAGAGTTTGAAGATGTTTGATAGTTTGTTCATCAACATTCTTTTGTCCAATTGTTTTTAATGCTTGAATAACAAGCTTAGAAATATTGCCTAAAGCCGCTACATTTTTGGGACTTGTTTTTTTAAAAGTAATAACATTTTTATTAAGCTTAACTTTGCGAGGTGAACCATCTGTAAGATAAACGATATTCATAGGAACCTGAGTTGAAAGGCCAAGCTTGTTTAATGCATAAACGCCGGTTGGTACAATACGAGCTCTATCTCTTTTTGCAATTGCGACTGCAATTTTATCTACCGTTGGCATTATTATGCCTATAACCTGATCTATTTCCGGGCGAACAAAAATTCCAGGTGCAACGCGATAAATTTCTCCTTTTGCAACTAATCTTTGAAGGGCTTTGCTAACTGCCTTTTGACTGCCAAAACTAATGAAATTATCAACAAAAAAGAGCGTGCCCCTCTTGGCTTTTTTCATTTTCGTAAGTATTTTATTTTCAATAAGTTGCGTCATATAGAAGCTTTATTTTTGTCGCAAATTTAGTAAATATTTGCGACAGATTAATATTCAAAACCCATTTTTTTAAGATGCTCTTGCACTTTCTTTTCAAGCGTTTCTACTTTTTCATTTAACTGAGGCAGTGTGGTTTCGTAACGTTCAGCAAGTTCTTTTATTCTGTTTGTCAACTGCTGGGAAATTCTATCAAGTTCGGTTTTAATATCTGTATAAATTTTAGCAAACCATTTTTTATCTATAACAAGTGTTTTAATTTCATCAACTTTTAAAGCGGCATATTTCTCTTTTAGTTTTTCGAGCAAATCATTTTCTGCATTTTTAATCTGCTTTTTTATGTCAGCTTCTTTATCAAAGAGTTCCATAAATTGGTTTAGTATTTTATATTCATCGTAATTATCTCCGTAATACTCTTTAGGTTCTGCAACATTTTTATAAACTTTAGTTGATGGTGTAATTTCTTTTAATCTTTGTTTAACAAGAGTTTTTGTTACTTTGCCACTATCATTTTTAACTTCATCAATTAAACTTTCGTCGCCGGAGTTTTCTTCTGTTAGTTCTTCAATTTGCGAAGCTATGTTATCTAATTCAATTTCAAGTTGTTCAAGTGCTTCTTTCTCTTTAGCAAAAAAATGATTTATAACAATTTCTTTAGGAAGTAAATCGCAATCAAATTCTTTTTTATCTGTGTTGTAATAAAACTCAGCTTTCCAACCATCATTAGCAATAAGGTAAACATCATCTTGCATTATATCTGTCCAATATTCCATCAAATGCTGGTAGATATCATATTTATCAATCAGTTTAAGATCTTCAAATGCTTTAAGAATTTCTTCGGAGATATTATTTATAAGTTTTTTTGGCTTAACATCTTTATCGATAGTAAAAAGTTCATCGTAAATTTTCTTTTTCCATTTATTAAATGCCTTATCAATTTTCTTTGCATATTCAATAAACTCGGGATGGCTAAAGATTTTGGATTTAATTTCAGAGTAACCAACATTTGAATCTGATTTATCAATTTTTAGATTAAGATAACCGGAGCGATTGCCATTTTCAAAAAGTTCATTTTTAAGTGAAGGATAAACTTCCCAATATTTATTAAGTGCATTAATGTCAGATTCCGGAATACCGCCGTGAAGATGTGCATCAATATCTTGCAAATCTTCTGGTTCCTGGCTATCAATATATCGGGGAATGTTTAAGTTATATTCATTCTTTTCAATTTCATCAAAGGAAACATTGCAGCTGTATTTTGGAATATCCAACTGCTTATTAAACACATCAACAATTTTATGAATATCCTGATGACGCAAACGATTTTTATTGCCATCTTTAATAAAGCCCTTGCTTGCATCAATAAAGAAAATGCCTTTACGGCTGTGGGCGTTTTCTTTATCAATTACAATAATGCAAGCAGGAATTCCAGTGCCATAAAAAAGATTAGGTGGCAAACCAATAATGCCTTTAATATAACCTCTTCTGATTATGTTAGTACGAATTTCAGCTTCAGCACCACCACGAAATAGAACACCGTGAGGCAAAATAATTGCACCTTTGCCATTAGGTTTAAGTGAACGAATTAAATGAATTAGAAAAGCATAGTCTCCATTTTTATTTGGCGGAACTCCAAAACCATCGAAGCGATTATATTTATCATTAACAACCCCTTTATCGTTGGTTAAGCCGTTAGTCCAAGATTTATAAGAAAATGGTGGATTAGCGACAGCGTAGTCAAAAGTTTTAAGTTTATTTTCGCCATCAGTAAATTGAGGGTCGGAAAGAGTATTACCGGTTGCAATAGTTTGGACATCAGTAGCGTGATTATGAAGGACCATATTCATACGCGCCAAAGCCGCAGTGGAAACATCCATTTCCTGCCCGAAAAGTGAAATATTACAATCAGCTTCATCAGCAACTTTAAGCAACAAAGAACCGGAGCCACAAGTTGGATCGTAAACAGTTGTTTCAGATGTTACTTTGCTACTATTGATACCAATAACTTTAGCCATAATGCGACTAACTTCGGCTGGAGTGTAAAATTGCCCTTTACTTTTACCACTTTGAGTAGCAAAGTTTTTCATTAAATATTCATAGGCATCGCCAAGTAAATCATCACCATCTGCTCTGTTTTTTGAAAAATCTAATGCTGGATTTTCGAAAATGCCAATAAGCTTAGAAAGGCGATCAACCATATCTTTGCCTTTACCAAGCTTATCGGAATCATTAAAATCAGCTACATCTATCGTCCCCAGAAGTTTATTCTTTTCAGCAATTGGTGCAATTATTTTTTTATTTATGTCATCGCCAATTGTTGGTTTACCTTTTAATGCAACTAAATCTTTGAAGCTTGAACCTTTGGGAATTTCAATTGGTGCAAATTCTTTACCTTCATATTTATCGGATATGTACTTAATAAAAAGCAATGTAAGAATATAATCTTTATATTGGGAAGCATCCATACCGCCGCGAAGTTCATCGCAGCTTTTCCAGATTGAAGAATAAAGATCAGATTTTTTTACGGGCATAATCCCTCAACATTTTTAATATTAATACAAAACTATAAAATGTGAGTGATTATTTCTAATAAAAATAAATTACAGTAATAGGCGTTTTAGAATTTTAGCTTCTTTAGTTCATTTGCCTGTTTAAGAATTGAAAGTCGATTGTAATATTTTTCTGTAGTAGTAATTTTCTTATGCCCAACAATTTTAGCAACAGTTGCAAGGTCAATATCGTTTTGGTGTGCAAGTGTGATAAAGGTTTTTCTAAAGGTACGAAGATTATAGCCTTTTTTATCTAAGTTAAGCATTTTAAGATAACGCCTAAATGCTTTGCCAATATTACCAATTGTTTCATATTTAATTAAATTGCTATCACCTACTTGATTTATTCTTTCTTGCAGAATTGGTTTTAGTTTTCTATGAAACGGCACATAAAAATATTGCTTTGTTTTTTCGGAGTAGTATTTTATTGTTCTATTTTTCAAATCAACATCTTTACCGCATATATTATAAATATCACTTGGTCTTAAGCCAGTATATAGCAACAAGTAAAAAGTAACTTTAAAGTTTTCATTTTTTTGATCAAGATTATTCATTAGAAGGTTTAAATCTTCCGGAGTGAAAACAATTATATCTTTTACCTCCTGCTTATAAACAACATCTTTATTTAATCTGAACATTGGTATGTAGTTATATTCAAATAAGAAATTCAAATATTTTTTTAGAACTTTATTATAGGCATAAAGAGTGTTACTTTGATAGTTATATTTTGATAAGGATATTAACCACTCTTCACAGCTATTTTTATTTATAAGTGTAGCAGGATCTTTAACATTGAATTTTTCTGTAAAGAGCTTAAAGAAACGATTATATTCATAAATTGTTTTAGGGTTTTTGTTGCTGTTGATTTGCAAGAAATGGTCAATTGTCTTTTCGATTGAATTGCGTTTTATACCTAACTGATTTCTTTTGTTAACTTCGATATCAATTGATTTCTGAAATTCAACAGCCATTAATTTGGCTTTTTTCATATTCAACTTATTATAGATTAAGCCAGTAGATTTATTTTTATTTTTACCAAGAAATGGATCATACCAACTAATGTATATTGTATTATTTTTCTTGTAAATGCTTGCCATTGTGTTTCTCCAAAATGTTTGCGAATAACTCTTCTGAATTAAATTGTGGAACTGGAGTTGAATTTGAATCTGTATAGAATAAATCTTCATTTGTAATATTAGTGTATTGGCATAAGCTATCATTAATAAATCGTTCAAGTTCACCGAGTGGAATTTTTATTCTTTTGTTAACTTGAACGAACCGTATTCTACCATTATTAATAAGTTGCATAAACGTATTTCTGCTCACGCCCAATAAATTGTATGCATCTTTAATTGTAAGTAAAGAAAGTGAATGCAAATCATTTTTCATAATTAATCTCCTATTAGTTTATAAAATTTGTTTTGGGATTAGCTTAATGGCATTAATCAAAGCAAAGGCAATTCTATAGAGTAATTTTAGAAATAGGTTATGATTTTTGAGAGGCTGTGAATTAAAATCGCTAATATTTAATAATCGTTTTTAAATAATAAATTTATCCACATCAAAATGCATTAAAATTAATTACTTATTTGTTGCTAAAAAAAAAAGCCAGTGTTTTTATTTTTTTAATAGCTATAATTGGCGAATTTTAATACAAAGAATTTTCTTAATAAAAGAATTAACTTAAATGATTATTGTTGAGATGAGATTTTTTTTAATTCGTTCCCTATCTATACCGATAATAACTAATTTAAAGCTAAGATAATACCTCATTATTATCATTAATATTTTTTTAATCTAAAGGTTAGCAAAATATTAAGACAATGTTAGACAATGGCAATTTCAAGTGGAAAATAGTCTAATAGAAGAGGTAATAAAAGGTAAGATATTACTTTATGTAATTAAGCATAAATAGGTTTATATTGATA
>JARGDL010000011.1 GCA_029210465.1 Stygiobacter electus | reverse complement strand
TTCTTTCTAAAGAAAAACAGATATTATCATAAATCTTTTTTTAAAATTATTTAGTTATTATTATTAAACTGAAGAAATTAAATTATTTAAATAAATTTAAAATCTTTAAAATGTTTTTTACTCTTGTACTCTATTTTTTCATTAAAAACAATAATTCATTTGGGCACAGACTTTGCATATTAAAAATTAACTATGAATAATAATATGTTATATATAATTTGTCATATCGCTTATTTACTTATTGTAGTAACTATAATCATAATTCTTATTCGTGTAAACAAAATTCAACATTGAGTCAAAGGTAAAATATGAAAAATGTTAATGTTATTATTTCTCTTATTGTTTTAATTGTTTTTAATTCTACAAATGCTCAAAACAATAATTCACTACTTGATTCTCTTATAACAGAAGCATTACAAAATAATCCACAATTGAAAGCTTCCAGATTTAAATATTTAAGTGACGAGAAAAAAATAAAACAAGTAACATCGTGGGAAGCCCCTCAAATTGGAATAGAATTCTTCCAAATCCCAACTACTTCATTTCCTAATCCACTCAAAAATAATATGGAAATGGATTATTACATTCAGCAAATGATCCCATTCCCGGGTAAATTAAATGCGATGGGATTATCAGCCGCAAATAATGCAAAGATGAGAGAAGAACAATTTAGCGCATTAAAGAACAAGATAATTCGAGAATTGAAAACTGCATTTTATGAACTTTATTATGTTCAAAAGAAAATAAAAATAAATAAAGATAATCAGGAACTATTAAAACAATTTATCGAGATAGCAAAAAAACAATATGAAGTTGGAATGGGAAAACAACCAGATATTATACGGGCGCAAACCGAACTTTCCTCATTAATAAATGATGAAATAAATCTTTACAAAGAAAAAAGAGATGTTGAAACTATGCTTAACACAATTTTGAATCGTCCACCTTATCAATCTTTCAATGAAATAGAAAAAATTTATGAAGAGGTTCCCGAATATAATTACCAGCAATTACTTTCCGTTGTATTATCAATCAGACCAGAATTAAAGGAGATGAATTATAATATTGAAATGTACAAAAGTGAATTAAAAGCATCCAAACTTGAATTCTATCCGGATATTATGGCAAGAGTAATGTATAAAAATATGATAGATACTAAAAATGATTTTTGGTCGGCAATGGTTGGTGTAAATATTCCCCTATCATTATGGTCGAAAGATAAATACTATGGTAAAGTTGAGGAAAATGAGTTGAATATAAAAGCAGCAGAAGAACAATATAATTCAATGAAAAACATGATTTCATACGAAGTACAAAATGCCATTGTTAAATTAGGAACAAATAAAAATTTATATGAACTGAATAAAAATACAGTTGTTCCACAAGCTGAACAAACACTTCAATCTACATTAGCAGCGTACAAAACAGGAAAAACAGAATTTTTGATGTTAATAGATGCATATAGAATGCTTTTTATGGCAAAATTAGATTTCTATATGAGCGAAATGAATTTAATGCAAGCAATAGCCCAGCTTGAACAAGCAGTCGGTTTGCCACTAAATAAAATTAAAGAAAGTTTAGAATAGTAAATAAGGGAGATAACTTGATGAAAAAGAATATTATAACAGCAATTATTTTTCTCATAATAGGATTGGGTATTGGATGGTTTATTTTTAATTCCAAAACAACCATTGACACGAAAAGTGAAAGAAAAATACTTTACTACCGAAATCCAATGGATCCAACTCAAACTTCACCTACACCGAAAAAAGCACCAGATGGAATGGACTATGTTCCTGTCTACTCAGATAAAGAGACTAAAAGTGGAGAAAAGAAAATTGCTTATTACAAAGATCCAATGCATCCATGGTACACATCTAATAAACCAGGTATAGCTCCAGATTGCGGAATGGAATTAGTACCTGTTTATGAAGGTGAAAGTGATGTCCGGGGTATTAAAATCGATCCGGTAGTTGTTCAAAATATTGGTGTACGTGTTGAAACGGCCAAAAAACAAAAACTACAAAAAATTATTAGAACTACTGCTAAAATAGATTATGATGAAAGAAAAGTCACAACAGTTACAACAAAAATTATGGGCTGGGTAGAAAAACTTTATGTTGATTATACAGGGCAATATGTAAAAAAAGGTCAACCACTTTTTGAAATTTACAGTCCCGAACTTGTTAGTACACAAGAAGAATATCTTCAAGCAATTCGCTATTTAAAAAAGGTTTCTCAAGGTTCTAAAGAGGTGTTAGACGGCGCACAGGAATTAGTTAACAGTGCAAAGAGAAGATTATTCTACTGGGACATTTCAGGAAAAGATATTAATGAAATTGAAAAAAATAATTCACCTAAAAAAACTTTAACCATTTACTCACCTGTTAATGGCATTGTTGTAGAAAAAATGGTTTATCAAGGACAGCAAGTAATGGCTGGAATGGATTTATATAAAATTGCAGACTTATCTGTTGTATGGGCAATGGCTGATATTTATCAAATGGATTTGCCCTGGATTAAATTAGGTCAAAATGTTGATCTTGAATTATCATATTTACCCGGTAAAGAATTTCAAGGCAAAGTTACTTACATATACCCATTCCTCAATGAAGAAACTAAAACTGTAAAGATTAGAACTGAAGTAAGAAATACATCTAACTATGAATTTAAACCAGGAATGTTTGCCACTGTGAAATTTGTTTCGCCTGTTTCAATTAATGCCATTGTTGTTCCTTCGCAAGCAATTATTAGATCTGGAGAAAGAAATATTGCTGTTATTTCATTAGGTGGTGGTTACTTTGAACCAAGAGAAGTTAAATTAGGAGTAGAATCCGAAGGCTTGGTTCAGGTGCTTGAAGGCATACATGAAGGCGAAAATATTGTAGTTTCTTCTCAGTTCTTAATTGATTCAGAAAGTAATCTTAAAGCAGCAATTCAGCAGATGAGTGGGCATGCAGGAATGGATATGAAAAAACCTATGAATGAATCTAAGAAATCAAAAGCAGAAGAAATGGATCATAGTAAAATGAATCATGAAGAAATGGATCATAGTAAAATGAATCATGAAGAAATGGATCATAGCAAAATGAATCATGAACAAACGAAGAGTAAGAAAGAAAAAAGTGAAACTTCATCCATAATCAGAAAAGGTGTAATTGACCTGAAATCAATTGATAAGAATAAAGATGGAAAAGTTTTTCAGGATCAAATGGATTGGAATGTAATTTCTGATAAACCCGGCAAATGCCCAATTTGTGGAATGACATTAAAAGAGTCTACTCTGGAAGAAGCAAAAGCAAATTTGATAAAACATGGATTTAAAATAAAATGAGCAAATATTAATAGTTCTGGAGAGTAAAAATGTTAGAAAAAATTATAGAGTTTTCAATAAGAAATAAATTCCTTGTAATCCTTTCAACAATATTTTTGATTGGATATGGTATATATTCTTTATTGAATACACCAATTGACGCAATACCAGATTTGAGTGATGTTCAGGTAATAATTTATACAGAATATCCAGGTCAATCACCAAGAATAGTAGAAGATCAGGTAACATATCCTTTAACAACTGCAATGGTTTCTGTTCCTGGTTCTAAAGTAGTAAGAGGTTATTCATTCTTTGGCTTTTCATTGGTATATATAATTTTTGAAGATGGTACAGACATTTACTGGGCAAGAAGCAGAGTGCTTGAGTATTTAAATTATGCACAGAAAAGGCTTCCTAAAAATGTTGTTCCAACATTAGGTCCTGATGCAACTGGTGTTGGATGGGTTTATGAATATAAGCTTACATCAAAGACAAGATCTTTACAGGAATTACGTTCAATTCAAGATTGGTATCTTAAATATGCATTAACTTCTGTTGAAGGTGTAGCCGAAGTAGCAAGCATTGGTGGTTATGTTAAACAATATCAAGTGACCGTTGACCCTGCAAAGTTACTAGCATACAACATTCCAATTGATATGATTGAAATGGCAATAAAGAAATCTAATAATGATGTTGGTGGCGAAGTAATTGAAATGGGCGAAATGGAATTTATGGTACGAGGTCTCGGTTACATAAAATCAATTGAAGATTTAGAAAATATTCCATTAATGGTTGACAAAAAAACAAACACCCCTGTTTATTTAAAAGATGTCGCAGATATAACACTTGGACCTTTAATGAGAAGAGGTTTGACGGAAGCAAACGGCGAAGGTGAGGTAGTCGGTGGCATAATTGTTATGCGATATGGTGAAAATGCACTCAAAGTAATTGAAAATGTTAAGAAAAAAATTGAGGAGTTAAAAGCAGGGCTTCCGTCTGATGTAAAAATTGATCCTGTATATGATCGTTCAGGATTAATTGAAAGAGCTATCGATACATTAAAAGAAAAGCTTATCGAAGAAATACTTATTGTTGCAATTGTATGTATAATATTCCTGATGCATGCAAGAAGTGCTTTTGTAGCTATTTTTACTCTACCTACAGCTATTTTAATGTCGTTTATAATAATGCGCTGGCAGGGAATAAATGCGAACATAATGTCACTTGGTGGAATTGCAATAGCTATCGGTGCTATGGTGGATGCAGCAATAATTATGATTGAAAATGCCCACAAACACATTGAACATGAAGCATTAAAACCACCAGAACAAAGAAGAAATAGATGGCAGTTAATAATTGATGCATCAAAAGAAGTTGGTCCTTCACTATTTTATTCATTACTCGTAATTACTGTATCATTCATCCCGGTTTTTACACTGGAAGCTCAAGAAGGAAGATTATTTAAACCATTAGCATTTACAAAAACTTATTCAATGGCAGCTGCTGCAATTCTATCTATAACTATAGTTCCAATATTAATGGGTTATTGGATCCGAGGTAAAATAATGCCAGAAGAAAAAAATCCTATTAATAAATTTTTAATTAAAGTTTATCATCCAGTTGTAGATTTTGTAATAAGATATAATAAATATGTTATAGCTGCAGTTTTAATAATACTTGCATTAACAATAATTCCATTTAAAAAAATTGGCTCTGAATTTATGCCTCCACTCTACGAAGGCGATTTACTTTATATGCCTACTACGATGCCAGGTATGTCAATTACTAAAGCGAGAGAAATAATTCAGCAGACTGATAAAATAATTAAACAATTTCCAGAAGTACATCATGTATTTGGAAAAATTGGAAGAGCCGAAACTGCAACTGACCCCGCTGGGTTGGATATGGTCGAAACTACAATTATGTTAAAACCTGAAAGTGAATGGCGACCTGGAATGACCCCTAAAAAACTTATTGATGAAATGGATCGTGCAATTCAATTTCCAGGAGTTACAAATGCATGGACAATGCCAATTAAGACAAGAGTTGACATGCTAAGTACTGGAATAAAAACTCCAGTTGGAATTAAAATCTCAGGACCCAATTTAGATACTCTGCAAGAAATTGGAAGAGAAGTAGAAGCTGTTATGCGCACTGTACCCGGAACCTTGAGTGCTTTTGCTGAAAGAGCTGTGGGTGGAAATTATCTCGATATCGAAATAAATAGAAAAGAAGCTGCACGATATGGATTAACAATAGATGATGTTCAAAAAGTCATTCAAACTGCAATGGGTGGAATGGCTATAACAAATACTGTTGAAGGTTTAGAAAGGTATACAGTAAATCTTCGTTACAGTAGAGAATTAAGAGATAATATCGAAGCATTAAAAAGAGTCCTTATACCAACTCCAATAGGTGAACAAGTTCCGTTTGGACAGCTTGCCTCTTTTGTAACTCGTAAAGCTCCCATGGTCATTAGAAGTGAGGATACACGTCCTAATGCTTGGGTCTTTATCGATATCAAAGATATTGATGTTGGTACTTATGTACAAAATGCTCAAAAGATTGTGTCCGAAAAAATTAAACTACCTGCTGGTTATAACATTACTTGGAGCGGTGAATATGAATATATGCAAAGAGCTCAACAGAAATTAATGATTGTTATACCTATGACTTTATTTATCATTTTCATTATTATTTTTCTTAATACTCGCTCACTTACCAAAGTAGCAATTGTTTTCCTTGCTGTTCCTTTCTCTTTGGTAGGAACATTCTGGTTACTTTATTTTCTTGGTTATAATTTAAGCATTGCAGTATGGGTAGGAATTATTGCTCTAGCAGGTTTAGATGCGGAAACGGGGGTTGTAATGTTACTTTACCTTGATATTGCATTAAAAGAATGGAAGGAAAAAGGGTTACTTACTGGATTAAAAGGATTAAAAGAAGCAATTCATCATGGTGCAGTAAAACGTGTACGTCCTAAAATTATGACTGCTTCTGTAATTATTGCTGGCTTAATTCCAATCATGTGGAGTCATGGAACTGGAGCCGATGTAATGAAACGTATCGCAGCTCCTATGCTAGGTGGAGTTATTACTTCAGTATTAATGGAATTGGCTGTTTATCCAGTAATTTATTACCTGTGGCGGTCATGGGAAATGAAAAGAGAAGCTAAGAAAAATGGAATTACTTTAGAATCTTAAAAAAAATGAAATTGAAAATTGTAATGTTGGAAATCTTTTCGATAGCATTGTTTTTAGTTGTACTAAAGATAAAAAGCAAGGTAAATAAATTTAAAAACTATTATTAAACTAAAAAGGAGTTAAAAAATGAATACATTAAAAATTTTCGCTAATTTTTTCTTAGTAGCAATGTTTCTTCTTAGTTCGTACACATTTGCTCAGGACAAAACAGATTCAACAAAAACAAAACATAAAATGATGCATCATCAACATGATATGATGAAAGATTCATCAATGCAAAACAAAATGCATGATATGAAGATGATGAAAGATTCAACTCATCAAATGATGATGGAGAATAAAAAGGAAATGATGGGGGAAAAGAAATCTCCTCTTATAAGAGAAGGAGAAATTGACTTAGAATCTATTGATGAGAATAAAGATGGAAAGGTTTATCAGGATGTGATGGACTGGAATGTAATTTCCGATAAACCTGGTAAATGTCCATTATGCAATATGAAATTAAAAGAAGTATCTCTTGATAAAGCAAAAGAAAATTTGCTTAAAAATGGTTTTAAGGTTAAGTAATGATTCTGATAATGATAGCAAAGAAAATTTTCGTTTCAATTATTTGCTGTTAATAATATATGCTACCAGCTTTTTTATAAGGTAAGGAAGATATTGTCTTCGTTTTGATTATGGTCTCAATAATTAGAATAGATGATAAAAAATCTGGTAGCGCCAATAAATTGACAAATTTAAGGTGATTTATGAAATGTATTAATTGTGGAACTGAGAATAATGATGCAAATAAATTTTGCAGAAATTGTGGAAATGAATTAAAAGATGAAAATAACCCGCAAGAAATTATCTGTCAAACTTGTGGCGCAAAAAATAAACCGGGAAATAATTATTGTATTTTATGCGGTGAGAATCTTATAGTAACTGCAGACAAAAATTCTACAAAATTAAATCTGCACAATCGATTTAATGATACTAATAAAAAGAGAAAACAAAAGCATTCTTCTGAAAACAAAAATTACCAAATGCAAAAGAAGATTGAATTAAAACCTGTTTTGATTACTGCAATCGTGATAATTGTTTCTTATCTCGCAGTAACTTTAATAGATTATTGGAAAGATAAGAATACTTCTTCAGTGCGTACTGTAGAAATTAAAAGTACAAATCCTGTAGTTGAATCAATTGTTTATGAAATTGCATCAAAATTTGTTTGTTCATGTGGCACTTGCGGTGAAAAATCATTGGAAAAATGCACCTGCCCACATGCTGAGGAAGAACGACAGTTTATTAGAGATTATATGGGAAAAAATGGTCAAAAGAATGATATTATAGTTGCTTTAGCAAATAAATATGGGTACTTAAAATCTGAATACGCTAAGGATTATAAAAAAGTAGATGTTTCAAAAATTTGGAAAAGTAATGATTTAAATACTTTTTCAAATTCAAAAAATATAATCAAATAAGTTAGTGAAAAGAAAATGTAGAGGTGAAAATGTCAATAATAAATTTTTGTCCACACTGCGGCATTAGAATTCAAGAGGAAGGAAATTTTTGTCCTAAATGCGGTTCAATGCTCAATGAACTATCAAATAAAACTTTCAGAGCTAATAACAACAAGAAAGAACGTGTATTAAAAAGCAGTTCTGCTAAAAATAAAAATATTTATTGGGTTATTGTAGGAACTGTTGTAATATTATTTATGATAATCTACTACTCAACTCAGCCAACAAAAGAATACAAAATAATTAAAGAACAACCAAAAGTTGTAAATTCAATTACATATCCTTCGTTGCGTTTTGATGCAAACTATTCAATAGCTTTCGCAAAAGGTGGTAAAATTATACTTCCTCTTGATGTAGTTAAAGAAAAGAAAATGGTAAAATTTGATTTTTCCACAAATAATACCTCTATACCGATACTTGCATATTTATCGGAAGAAGGAAAAGTAATTACTGCAATCAGTATGTGCGAGCCATGCGATTCGAGAGATTTCCATATGCAAGGCAGCAACCTGGTTTGCAACTCATGTGGAACAACATGGAATCTGAACAACCTCGAAGCTATTAGTGGAGCGTGTGGCAAATATCCTCCAGACCCTATACCGAGTAAAGTTGTGGGGAATGAAATTCAAATTGATGAAAACTTAGTACTAGGTTGGACGAGAAGAGTTTAAATGGTTCATGGTTGACTTATAATTGAAGATAGAAAGTTCGAATGCAAGAGTAAGTGCAATATGAAGTTTAATATGTAAAACAATTAAACCATTAAATAACTTGGTAACTAAATGAAACTATATTCAATATCTTTTCAAAGTATAAGAAGAAGAAAATCCAGAACAGCTTTCTTGATTATCGGATTGCTTATTGCCGTTGCATCATTTGTAACACTTTATATTGTTTCGTATAATGTTAACAAAAGCGTTGCAGAAAATTTAGATGAATTTGGTGCTAATATGATTATTACACCAAAAAATGATGGCTTAAATCTTAACTATGGAGAAATATCCATTACAGGTTTGACAATTGAAAATGAGAATTTAAAACAAAATGATATTTCAAAAATTAAATCAATTAAGAACAAAGATAACTTAAGTATAATTGCTCCAAAGTTGTTTAATAGAGTAACGATCAAATTCGAAAATGTATCGACTGAAAAAAATGTAATTGCTGCGGGAATAAATTTTCAGGATGAAATTCGTTTAAAAAAATGGTGGAAAGTATATGGGAAGCTCCCAGAAAAAAGTAATGAAATTTTAATCGGAAGTAACATAGCCAAAAAATTGAATATTATATTAAATCAAAAAGTCAATTTAAATAATAAAGAGTTTATCATAACCGGGCTTCTTAATGAAACTGGTTCACAGGATGATGAATTAATATTTATTGATTTAAAGACTGCACAAGATCTTTTCAATAAGAAAGATGAATTAAGTCTAATTGAAATTGCTGCAAGATGCTACGATTGCCCGATAGAAGAAATCGTAAGACAAACTTCAGCTAAACTACCTGACGCAAAAGTAACCGCTATCAAGCAGTCAATTGAATCTAAAATGGCAGCTATGCACAGTTTTGAACATTTTTCTTTCGGAATTTCAACTGTAATCCTTGTAATTTCTTTATTGGTTGTATTTACCAATGTCAATGCTTCTGTGAATGAAAGAACAAAAGAAATTGGAATTTTTATGGCTGTTGGATTCAGAAGATTACATATTATTAAAATTATTCTGTTAGAAGTTTTAGTTTCAAGCTTTGTTGCAGGTTTGTTAGGGTTTTTTATGGGAGTAGTAGCCGCCAAGATTATTACTCCCCTATTAAGTATGAATACTAACCCAAATATAGATTATAACTATTCACTTTTATTTATTTCAGTTGGTATGGCAATTCTTGCCGGGCTACTTTCAAGCATCTTCCCCGCTTTAAGAGCAGCCAGACTTGATCCAACTGTAGCATTCAGAAGTTTGTAAGAGGAAATGAAAATGAGTTTAATTCAGTTAATAAATGTTACTAAAGAATATAAAACAGGTTCAGAAACAATCCGTGCTGTAAATAATATTTCTCTAAATATTGAAGAAGGCAGTTTTGTAACTTTGATGGGTGAGTCAGGTTCTGGTAAGAGTACTTTACTTACTATGCTTGGCGGGTTAAACAAACCTACAGGGGGAAATATATTAATTGATCAAATTGATATTTATAAATTAACACCTAACGCCCTGTCTGATTTTAGGAAAGAGTATGTGGGTTTTGTTTTTCAAGCATTTCAGCTTGTACCATATTTAACTGTTGAAGAGAACGTAATGCTTCCGCTTGCTATAAGTGACCAGAAAAGAAAGCAGAAAAAAGAAATTGTTTTTTCGATACTTGAAAAAGTTCGCATTAAAGATAAATCGTTAAGACTGATTAATGAACTCAGCGGCGGAGAGCAGCAGCGTGTTGCAATCGCAAGAGCTCTGGTTTATGATCCATTAATTATTCTTGCTGATGAACCCACTGGTAATCTTGACTCTAATACAAGTAAAGAAATTATAAATATCTTTCTTTCTATTGTTTCAGAAGGTAAAACTGTTGTAATGGTAACACATAATAAAGAATATACAAAACATTCAACAAGAGTTATTGAACTATCAGACGGTAAAATAATAAAAGAAAATTGTACCTTGTTTTCTTCTGTTTCTGATGCAGTCAGTATTGATAAAAAAATAATAACGATGATATGAATTCTAAATTTTTGATAAGGTTTGTAATGGTACTTTTTCCTATTTTAATTTTTGATGTAATAAACGCACAAGACACCTGATCAATAGCAATTCATCTTCAATATGTAAGTGGTGATTATTCTTTGTTGCTTTATTATCAGGCATATACTAAAATAATTGATGGTTATCCTGCCCCTCAATTATTATCACTTGGATTTAATTATACAATTAATTCCAGCCTCACCCTCTCTTAAATAGGAGCCGCAGGACTAAATAAAATTACTTTTAACTATTCTATTTCAAGTTGTTTGGAATGGATTTTTAATATAAATAAATGAAAGGGTTTTTTTATGCAGTTATTACCAGATTGGGCGCCAAACATTCATCCAATGATCGTTCATTTTCCCGTTGTCCTTTTAATGATCGCAGTACTGTTCGATATTATAGGATTGTTCTCTACAAAATTCGATTGGATAAAAAAGTCGGCGCTATTATTATTTTTCTTAGGAACAATAGCCGCTGTAATTGCCTTCCTTACAGGGAGAGCTGCATCCGACGGTTTAAATATTCCCATAAATGCTGTAAACGCAGTAAACGATCACGCTGATTGGGCTGAGGTTACTTTATGGTTCTTTAGCATTTATACAATTATAAGATTGTTAATTGGATACTTTTTTAAATCTCTGAAAAAAGTAATTGTGATACCGGTAGTTCTTATTGGGCTTTTAGGGATTTACTTTTTATATCAAACAGGTGATCACGGTGCAAAATTAGTTTTTGGATACGGGCTTGGTACAGGTAATATTATTTCAGAAAAAGATGGCTCAGTTAAATCAGAAGATAAAAGAGAACAGATTTCAGATTCAACATTTACAGTAAGTAAAAATGGATCATGGAATTTAACTTTTAACCCGGATATTGAATCAATCTTATCGGATAAATTTAAATGGGTTGAAGGCTCACTTACTGAACTCAACCCAATGTATGATGAAAGCGACGGTTCACTGATGTTCCATTTGGGCAAAGAAGTTCGCCGTGGAGCATTTATTTATGATAATAGTATTAAAGGTGTTCAGGTTACTGCAAAAATTAATATTGATGATTTTAGTGGCGAAGTAGAATTGATTCATCATTTCAAAGATAAAAATAACTATGATTTTCTTGGAATAAAAAACGGTGTAATTTCTTTAGTAAGAAAAAGCAACGGAGAAATAGAGATTTTTGAAAATGATAAATTTAAAAGTAGTGGCTGGCTTGAAATAAGAGTCGTTAGTGGTGGATCTCACTTCAGAGGTTACCTAAATAATAAAATGATAGTCCATGGACATGGTAGTGAGCCCAATCCCGGAAGTGTGGGAATGAAATTCTCAGGCAAAGGAAGCATTAGCATTAAAATGATTAAAGTAGAATCGCTTTAAGAAGTACAGTAAAATGTTTCTGCTAATTGAGATTAAAGCAGATTAAAATATTTAAATAAATAATAACTATTAACAAACAATTCGAAATAAAAATATGAAAACAATAATTTTTATAATCTTTCTCTCAGCAATTGGCTATGTGCAATCAGCTTTTTCTCAGGATACTTCAAAACAAGCGTTGCAAATGGTTATCACAGATTACCTTAATCTTAAAAATGCGTTAACAAAAGATAATGGTGATACAGTCCTCACAGCAGCAAACTCTTTAAGTGCTGAATTTATAAATGTACCACTGGAAATATTTTCTACCGACCAGAAAAAAATCTGGTTACAATATTATGATGTGTTAACCAAAAAAGCTTCCAGCATCGGCAGCACGAACGATATAAGCAAACAGCGTGAACAGTTTAAAGATTTATCTTCTAACTTTTACGATATGCTGAAAGAAATGGAGGTTAACACTATCGATTTATTTTATCAATATTGTCCTATGGCTGATGCTTATTGGATCAGCGAAAAATCAAAAATTGCTAATCCTTATTATGGTAAAAAAATGCTGACTTGTGGTTCAACAAAAGAAACACTCAAAGCAAATAAATAAAAATTTTTAATCAAACTCCCTCAAGTTGATAGAGGTATAAAGAACACTATATGAAAAAAAATATTTTAATCTATTTAATTTTTCTTCTTGTTTCAGCAAATATTTTCGCACAAAAAACTGTCCGTTACGATTTATACATTGCTGATACTACCGTTACACTTGGCGGAGAAGAAAAACATGCTATTGCAGTAAACGGACAAATTCCTATGCCAACATTAATATTTACAGAAGGCGACACTGCAGAAATATGGGTTCACAATAATCTGGATGAAGAAACATCACTGCATTGGCACGGACTCTTTTTGCCAAACCGTTATGATGGTGTACCATATCTTACTCAGAATCCTATTGCCCCACATACAACTCATTTATATAAATTTCCGATCATTCAGCACGGAACGCATTGGTATCACAGCCACTCAAGTTTTCAGGAACAAATTGGTATGTACGGCGCTTTCATAATGCTTAAAAGAAATGATGAACTGAAAATCCCGACACTTAACCTTGTACTAAGTGAATGGACAAATATGAATCCGAAAGAAGTACATCGAAGTCTTAAAGCAGCTTCCGATTGGTTTGCAATACAAAAGGGTGCTACTCAAAGTTATGGTGAAGCATTAATCAGCGGACATTTTGGAACTAAAATTACCAATGAGTGGAAGCGGATGAATGCGATGGATGTAAGCGATATATATTATGATAACTTTTTGATAAACGGGAAAAACCAAAATGAAGAGCCACAGTTCAAAGCAGGAGACAGAGTACGGCTGCGTATAGCTAATGCAGGTGCATCAGATTACTTTTGGCTTACATATTCGGGCGGTAAAATTACTGTTATTGCTACTGACGGCAATGATGTAGAACCAGTCGAAGTTGATAGGTTAATTATAGCTGTCTCAGAAACTTATGATGTTATTGTCACCGTTCCCGAAAACAAAAGTTATGAATTTCTTGCTACCCCGGAAGACCGTACAGGGTCGGCTTCATTATGGCTGGGAAGTGGAGAAAAGGTTCCCGCACAAAAGCTGCCAAAGTTGAAATATTTTGCTGGAATGGAAATGATGAATGATATGATGGATATGAACGGCAATATAATTGAAATGGAGGGAATGAGGATGCAGAATCAGCAGATGGATATGAATACTGTGATGTATCCTGAAATTACTGGTTATGATGAAATGGAAGATGTGGATATGAAAGAGATGGGACATCATCATCAAAATCAGGAAGAGCAGGATATTGTAACACTGAATTACGAGATGCTGAAGAGTACCAAAAAAACAACTTTGCCTGATGGACCAATCAGAGAATTGAAATTTGAACTAACCGGAAATATGAACCGCTACGTTTGGTCAATGGATAATAAAACGCTTTCTGAAAGCGATAAAATACTAATCAGGAAAGGTGAAAATCTTAGAATAATTATTTTCAATAATAGTATGATGCGACATCCAATGCACCTGCATGGTCATGATTTCAGACTGCTGAACGGACAAGGTGAATATGCAATTATGAAAAATATTATTGACATTATGCCTATGGAAAGAGATACAATAGAATTTGCTGCTTCAGAGCCGGGAGGCGATTGGTTTTTTCACTGCCACATTCTTTACCATATGATGTCAGGGATGGGCAGAGTTTTCAGCTATGAAAATTCTCCTCCAAATCCTGATCTGCCAGATCCAAAAAGTGCTCTTCAAAAATTATTTGCTGACGACCGTGAATTTCATCCAATGACTCGCATTGGTTTGGAAAGCAATGGAAGTGATGGAGAAGCTATGTATTCTAATACTCGCTGGAAAATGCAAACTATCTGGCATTTGGGTTATCACGACGAGCATGGCTACGAGAGTGAAACATTTATCGGGCGATATCTCGATCGGATGCAGTGGTGGTTTCCTTATATCGGCTTTGACTATCATTTTAAAAGAGAAGGCGGACCAAAAAATATTTTTGGCGATGAAGAAAAAAATATGTTGGGTCAGAAAAGTAATAAGAATAATCGTAAAGCTGCTGTAGCTGGTATTGCTTATACATTACCTATGCTGTTTATTGCTGATGCAAGAGTTGATAGCGATGGAAAGTTTCGTTTTCAATTAAGCAGAGAAGATATATCCATAACAAGCCGTTTGCGTTTTAACTTGATGGTAAATACTGATAAAGAATACATGGCAGGGTTCAGGTATATCCTCACTAAATATTTTTCTGTATCTACACATTACGACAGTGATATGGGCTTAGGAGTGGGTATTACTTTTTCTTATTAAAATTTTAGTTATTAGCTTTTAATGAATTTGAAAAAATAAAATTGAGAAATTAAAATAACTGATTTGCGAGCAAAATATATTGCTTGTCTATCCAAAACATAAAGGAGCAAAAAATGAAACTATTCAGAACACTCGTTTTAATATCATTTCTTTCATTGAATTTTATATTCTTTGGATGTGGAGATAATAAAAATGAAAAAAATAGTCTGCAAAATGAAAAGCAGGTTCAGACGCAAGCACAAACTAAATCCAATTTGGAGACGCCTAAGATTGGAAAAACATGGGCTGCTATTCAGAAAGATAACATTGCTCTAAAGAAAACCATGGAAGCAAATAAATTAGAGAATGTTCATAAATTCGCATTTTCTATAAGTGACTTAGTTAATTCATTACCAGGTCAGTCAACAGGTTTACCTTCTGACAAAATGGACAAATTAAAAAAGTTGGCGAAGCAAGTAGAAGATTCAGCAGCTTTATTAGATGAATATGGAGATGCCGGTGATATGAAAAATACTATGGCGGCTATTGAAAAATTTAATAAGTTGTTAGATTCTATAAAATCGCTTTACCCTGAAGAAAGTTTTAATTAAAAGTTATTAGATACCGCTGAAAAATTATTATTGATAAAGAGGAGAAAGCAAGGCTTTCAGCCGAACATCATTATTAATAAATGTAAAAGATTTTGGATAATACATTTTATAAATACGAATAAAATATTTTAAGCTGAAAAAATTATAATGATATAAGGAGTAATAAAATGCTTCACGATGGTTTTATGGGCGGAGGTATATGGTTTGTTTGGATGTTCTGGCTGATAATTTTAATAATAATCATGTACATAGTTGTATATCTGCCTAATAAAAACAAAAGAAATTCACAATTACCAGAACTAGAATCCGCATTAGATATACTGAAGAGAAGATATGCAAAAGGAGAGATTACTAAAGAAGAATTTGAGAGTATGAAAAAAGATTTAAGTTAGTTTTATTTAATTAATTTGATAGGAGAATAATTATGTCATACTATTTTTCAAAAGAATTAACATTGAGATTTGAAGAAGCAATTATAAAAGTGACCGAGGCATTAAAGAGTGAGGGCTTCGGTATCTTAACTGAGATTGACGTAAAGGAAATCTTAAAGAAAAAATTAGATGTTGATTTCAAGAGATATAAAATATTGGGCGCTTGCAATCCTCCATATGCATATAAAGCGCTACAAACGGAGGATAAAATAGGCACAATGCTGCCTTGCAATGTTATCGTTATTGAACATAAAGAGAATAAAATTGAAGTGGCTGCTGTCGATCCGGTTTCATCTATGCAGGCTGTTGATAATATTAATCTATCTTCAATAGCAGAAGAAATAAGAACAAAACTAAAAAAAGCTGTTGATAGTCTTGACTAAAAATAGGCTTTGACTTGGATAAAAAAATAATAATTATTTTAAATACAGTTTGTTTCAGATTTAAGTCAAGTTAATAATCAAAATTTTTTCACCTAATTGCTAAATATCTTTAATTATTCTTAAAAATTTTTAAATAACTTAAATTTTCTAAAGCTGAAATTCTTAGTTTTCTGCAATAATCACAACTTTTTAGTGGCACATCTATTGCTTTATTTTCTATAATAAAAATGAGTTGGAACAATGCTTAATGAGATTATAATTCAAGGTTTAAGCTTAATAATCTAAATCTGAATTTTAATCTTTAAAATAATACTTTAGAAAACTTGAAGTGGCTAAAAATAGATCTTTAAATAATAATTTTTACAAACTAATATTAAAAGGTGATAAAATGCTTAAGAAAAATTTAATTGCAGTATTTATAGTTGGATTTCTATTCACTTTTGCGTCTTTAATAAATGCACAGGAAAAACTTGTAGAAAAGAAAGAAAGCAAAATGATGATGCAACAAGAAGATATGCAGAAATGTACGGATAAAATTGCTAATGACAGCACAATGTGTAAACAAATGATGGATAAAAAGACAACGCAAAATAAAGGTGATAAAGAAGCTATGATGCAGAGGTGCAAAACAATGATGGATAATACAGAAACACATAAAAAGATGATGAATGATAAAGAGATGATGAAATGCGGAATGATGCAACATGATATGAAGAGTGATTCAACTAAAACAATGAACCAATCAGATCACGAATCACATCATAAGGAAAAGTGAAAAACAATTAAAATGAGTAGAGCATTATAAATGTTAACCGAAGAGAAATCCCAATTTGTAAAGACATACGACCCAGTTTGCGGTATGGGAATAAAATCACCGTCTAAAAATTATGTTGATTTAGATGGTAGAATATTTGAGTTCTGCTCTGAAGAATGCAAACAGAAATTTGCCTTAGAACCGCACAAATATATTCATAAAAAAGAAATGTCTGCTTCAACTTATACTTCTAGTTATGGAATACAAAAAATTCAGCTTCCTATAATTGATATGAATTGTTCATCGTGTGCGATAAATATTGAAAGAGAAATAAAAAAATTACCCGGGATCAAATCAGCTATAGTAAATTATGCAACTGAAACAGCATACGTTGAATACAGCATTGACAAAACGAAAACCGAAGAAATAATAAGTGCAATTAAGAAAGCAGGTTACAAAACTGGTCGTTCAATCTTAAAGCTGGGAATCAAAGGAATGCATTGCGGATCGTGTGTAACTAAAATTGAAAAGGAATTAAAGCAAAAAAGAGGCGTTATTTCTGCAAGCGTGGATTTGGGAACTGAATCAGCAATTATCAATTATATCCCTGGTCTGATAAATACAAAAGAAATTAAAGAAGTAATTGTGAAACTTGGTTACAAAGTTTTTGATACTGCATCTCCGAAAGCAGAAGCTGTTGTTGAAGTTAAAGAAAAGAAGGAAGTGGTACCAGTCGATGAAAATCAGCTTGCGCGAGAAATAGAGTATAAAATATTAATGCACAAATTTATTTTTGCTGCAATACTTGCTCTGCCTGTTATTTTCTTCAGTTATCCAACCGTTTGGGGACTACCCGAACAATTTCAAATGGGATCCTCCCTTTTAAGATACATCTGGATGGCAATGGGAATATTAGCTCTGCCTGTTATGTTCTGGTCTGGTTCACAGTTTTATTCGGGCGCAATTGCAGCATTTAGAAATCATTCGGCAAATATGCACACTTTAATTTCAACCGGAATTTCGGCAGCATGGATATATTCGATGATCGCTACCTATTTTCCACAAATATTTCCTGCAGCTGAATTAGCCGATCAGTTTTTTGATGTGATTTTTGTTGTTGTGGCGCTGGTTGTTCTGGGAATGGCTCTTGAAATTAAGGCAAAAGGAAAAAGTTCAGAAGCAATAAAAAAACTAATTGGATTGCAAGCTAAAACTGCAAGAGTATTGCGCGATGGAAATGAAATTGATCTCCCTGTCGAAGAAGTTGTACTTGACGATATAATTATTGTAAGACCCGGAGAAAAAATTCCAGTAGATGGTATTATTATAGATGGAACATCATCAATAGATGAATCAATGATTACTGGTGAATCTATTCCTGTTGAAAAACATGTGGGTGATGAAGTAATCGGTGCTACAATTAACAAAACCGGTTCATTTAAATTCAGAGCTGCTAAGGTTGGAAAAGATACCGCACTTTCACAAATTATTCAGATGGTTGAACAGGCTCAGAGTTCCAAGGCTCCCATTCAAAAAATTGTAGATAAGGTTTCAGGATATTTTGTACCTGCAGTTATCATTACGGCTATTCTTTCTTTTGTTATCTGGTATGTTTTTGGTCCCGCACCTCAGCTTATTTATTCACTGATAGTTTTTGTCACCGTACTGGTTATTGCATGCCCTTGTGCACTTGGACTTGCAACACCAATTTCATTAATGGTCGGAGTTGGTAAAGGTGCTGAGAATGGAATATTAATAAGAAGTGGTGAAGCATTGGAAACAGCTCAAAAATTAGACACAATTATTCTGGATAAAACCGGTACCATAACAGAAGGAAAACCTGCTCTAACAGATATTATTACAGCAAATGGATTTTTTGAAAATGAAGTTCTTAGCTTAAGTGCAAGCGTAGAAAAATCTTCTGAACATCCCTTAGCCGAAGCAATTGTGAACGGAGCTAAAAATAAATCCCTCGAATTGTTTGATGCTCAAAATTTTAATGCTGTGCCTGGACACGGAGTTGAAGCAAATATTAATGGAAGAAAAATACTTCTTGGAAATCTAAAGATGATGAACAATTTTTCTATACAACTGAACGATCTGGAAGAACAAAGTCGAAAACTTGCAGACGAAGGTAAAACACCAATGTTTGTAGCAATTGATAATAAGGCCGCTGGAATTATTGCTGTAGCAGATGTTATTAAGCCAGATTCAAAAGAAGCTATTGCCCAGCTTAAAAGACTTGGGTTAGAAGTAGTAATGATTACCGGGGATAATATCATAACTGCAAAAGCAATTGGAAAGCAAGTCGGAATCGATATAGTTCTCGCGGAGGTATTGCCTGAAGACAAAGCATTTAATGTTCAGAAACTTCAGAATGAAGGAAGGATA
The DNA here is from genome assembly GCA_029210465.1 of Stygiobacter electus. Lineage (GTDB taxonomy): Bacteria > Bacteroidota > Ignavibacteria > Ignavibacteriales > Melioribacteraceae > Stygiobacter > Stygiobacter electus. Next base: position 89,183 of record JARGDL010000011.1, on the reverse strand, counting down.
GTTGCTATGGTTGGCGATGGTATAAATGATGCACCAGCATTAGCACAGGCTGATATTGGTTTAGCAATCGGAACAGGGACCGACGTTGCAATTGAAGCATCAGACATTACTCTAATTAAGGGAAGCCTTAAAGGTGTTGTACTTGCAATTCAGCTTTCTAAAGCAACAATGAAAAATATAAAAGAAAATCTTTTTGGTGCATTCTTTTACAATGGACTCGGAATTCCAATTGCAGCTGGATTACTTTATCCATTCTTTGGAATCTTATTATCACCGATTATCGCTGGCGCAGCTATGGCATTCAGTTCGGTAACAGTTGTAACAAATGCAAATCGTTTGAGAAGATTTAAACCAAGTTTGAAATAAGGAGATGATAAAATGGCAATCGATCAATTTTTAGTAATCATAGGTGGACTTGGATTATCTACATTAGTTGCCTGGTATTTCTGGTTCTCTGAAAAGAAAGCTGTTAAGATCGAAAGTTCGGATTCAGGCATTCAAGAAGCGATTATAAAAGTTAAAGGCGGCTACACTCCGGATGTTTTAATCTTTGAAGCTGGCAAGCCGATCAAATTAAATTTTATTAGAGAAGAAACTGCTGTCTGCACTGAAGAAGTTGTTTTTTCGGATTTCAATAAAAGAGCAACACTAACTCCATTCAAAATAGTACCGATAGAATTGAAAATAGAAAAGCCGGGTGAATACGGCTTTCAATGCGGAATGGGAATGGTGAAAGGAAAATTGATTGTGCAATGATTCAGTACAAATATTTTTACTTAAAGTAAGATTATATAGAAACTGATTAAATGCGCGAGAAAGAGTCATCGTTAAATTTTATTATTTAAATGAATAACAACAAATAAAGGAATATATTCAAAATGAAAACTCTTAGAGTAAAAATCCTTCCTTTAACTCTATTCATTTTAATTTCTGCAACATTTGTGTTTACACAACCCGAGAATAAACCTAAAGCAATAATAAATCTGATGACGTATGATATTGGAGAAATTATTCAAGACTCAATAGTGACAATTTATTATGTAATTACAAATGAAGGCAGCGAGCTTTTGAAAATAACAAAGGTAAGCGCTTCATGTGGTTGCACAGCAGTTATGCCTGAAAAAAATAAATTGGGTCCAAATGAATCAACTATAATAAAAGTTACATTTAATTCTAGAAACAGATTGGGTAAGCAGAATAAAATTATTTCCGTTTATACAAACGATCCTAATAACAGTATTATGAGACTAACTTTAAAAGGAAATGTTCTAAAAAGTAAATCAACCTAAAAAGAAGTTAAAAATGAATGCAATAAAAATTTCCTTGAATATGTTCTTAGTTCTAATGTTTCTAATTAGTGTGCCTGCTTTAGCCCAGGGAAAATATGATTCAACTGAAGCGAAGCACAAAACGATGAAACATGATCATAAAATGAAACATGGGATGAAAGATTCCGCTCATCAATTGACGATAAAGAACAAAAAGAAATGATGGACAAAAAGAAATCAATTCTAATAAGAGAAAGAGAAAATGACCTAGAAGCTATTGATGAGAATAAAGATGGAAAGGTTTATCAGGATGTAATTGACTGGAATGTAATTTCCGATAAACCTGGTAATTGTCCATTATGCAATATGAAATTGAAAGAAGTATCTCTTGAGAATGCTAAAAAAAATCTTGTAAAGAATAATTTTAAAGTAAAATAATTATTGGAGAATATCTTTGTGATTAAGTTTTTTATATATATAATTTCTCTCTGCCTGTTATATTCTGCTAATATACAATCTCAGAATAAACTACCTATACCTGATACATTAAGCAGAACTAACTTTAATTTAATCATAAAAAACGGCAGTAGAAATTTTTACTCAGGATATACAACCAATACAATGGGCGTCAATGAAGATATTCTAGGTCCAACATTGATTTTACGAAAAGGGGATATTGTTACTTTGAATGTAAAGAATACACTATCCGACACAACTACAATACACTGGCATGGAATGCATGTCGCCCCAGAAAATGATGGTGGACCACACACATTTATTTTACCAGGTTCGACTTGGAGCCCACATTTTACTGTATTAGATAACGCTTCAACATATTGGTATCATCCTCATCTTCATAAAAAAACTGCAGAACATGTAACTAAAGGAATCGCAGGATTCATAATTGTAAGAGATGAAGAAGAAGCTAAGATAATTCTTCCACGCAAATATGGTGTTGATGATTTTCCAATCGTTATTCAATCAAGGGCTTTTGATGCCTCTAAACAATTTATAGTTAGATCCGAATTGGATTCTGTAATATTAGTGAACGGCACAAAAAATCCTTATCTGCAAGTTCCAGCTCAAATTGTTCGACTTCGCTTACTTAATGGATCAACAGAAAGAACTTATAACTTTGGTTTAACAGGTAATAAATCTTTTTATCAAATCGGTGGTGATGGTGGATTGTTAAATGCACCAATATCTCGAACAAGATTACGTTTGGCTCCCGGAGAACGCGCAGAAATATTAATTGATTTTTCATCTTTGCAAGGGCAATCTATTTATCTCATGAGTTATGCTTCTGAATTACAAGCTGGAATAATAGGATCAAGTTCTGTTGGAATGGGAAATAGTTTACCTGATTATTCAAATAACAAATTAAATGGCGCTAATTTTAATATACTAAAATTTGATATTATTGCTCCAACACAAAATCCTATTACAACTATTCCTTCTGTTTTAATTTCTAACTCGCCATTTTCTATCTCTTCTGTTAATGCCACACGTATATTAATATTTTCATCTATTAGTGGAATGATGAATGTTTCTGGTCCTTTTGTAATCAATGGAACTCCATTCAAGATTGACAAAATCAATTACAGCATTCCACTAAATAACACTGAAATTTGGGAACTAAGGAACCAAACACCAATTGCACACCCATTTCATATACATGATGTTCAATTTTATTTATTGGATAGAAATGGCACACAAGTACCATTAAACGAACGTGGAAGAAAAGATGTTGTTTTAGTTGAATCAATGGAAACTGTAAGGTTTATTACAAAATTTCAAGATTTTTCAAATCCAACAGTTCCTTACATGTTTCATTGTCATTTACTCACACATGAAGATGATGGAATGATGGGACAATTTATAGTAACTAATCCTACTAAGATTAATGAGAATGAATCAATATTTCCAAATAAATTCTCACTTGAGCAAAATTATCCAAATCCATTTAATCCTACAACAAAAATCAAATTTTCTTTACCTACAAATTCTCATGTGAAGCTTACTGTTTTCGATATACTTGGAAAAGCTGTTTATACTTTGATAAATGAATATAAGGATGCAGGGACTTATGAAGTAGAGTTTAATGCAAGTAACTTATATACGGGAGTATATTTTTATCAACTATCAGCCAATAATTATGTAGAAACAAAGAAATTTGTGCTGATTAAATAAAACAATCAATAAAAAAGGAGTATAATATGAATACAACATGAATAGAACAGAACACTTAGAAATTCTTGCTGTTTCTTTAATGATGGCAGGAATTACATTTTTTGGTCTTTCGAACGTGTTTGCATAAGAACATAAATCGTGTTGTAGTAGTGGAATGAAAAAAAATATCACAACGATGAATGACGCATGTGGTGATTCAACTGAAAAAATGTATATGCAACATGAACAGCACAAATACTCAGGAATGAAAAATAAAAAATCTGAGAAAGCTGAATCAATTGTTCGCTAAAGTATCATTGATTTAGAATCTGTCGATAAATAAATATGGAAAAGTTTTTCAATACACAATGGACTGGAATGTGTTTTCTGATTAGGTTAATAATTGTTCACTTTGTAAAATGAAATGAAAAGAATTAAGTATTGAAGAGCAAAGAAAAATTTGACAAAACTAATTTAAAGTAAATAATTTTAATTATCAAAAAAGGAGTTAAAAAATGAAAACTGTAAGATCAATCACAAGTCGATTTTTATTTCTAACAACAATATTAATGTTTTTTAGCCAAATGATTTTCGCACAACACAACCAGCATCACGGTAATACAGGTATGATGCAAAATCAGGGAAATCATATGAGTTCAATGATGCAAAACATGATGGAGGAAATGGGGCAGATGATGGACAAAAGCAATCAGATGATCAACATGATGAACGACCATATGCAAAATCATGATATGGGAAATATGCAGATGAATGAGGGGATGATAAATATGATGCAAGGAATAAATATGATGGGAAAAGATATGCAGGCTATTCTCGATCAGATGAATAAAATGATGGCAGATTCAAAAATGATGGAAAGTGGCGGCATGAAAGATCACATGAACAACATGATTGAAAATATGAAAACGATGATGAAAGAATATAAAAACATGTTAAATGATGCTGATAAATATTATCAAGAGAGAAAAGATAAATGATGATAATTAAATCTAGGAAGCGGGCATTAGCCTGCTTCCTTTTCTTATTGTTATTAACGAATTTCAAAATTACAGCTCAAGATGGCTGGTATTTTACATCCAGTGTTCAGGTTAACGGTGGAAAATATGTCTTTGATTCGTATAATAACCTGTTCTCAATTTATAGCAATTTGAGATATCAAAACGGAAATATTGGAATTACGGTATCACTTCCTTTGATCATGAGTGGTAATGGCAGTACAAGTCAAACTGGTGGAATGATGTTCCAATCCGATAATAGTGGAACGAAAGCAACTGCAATGAATAATGGATTAAATATTGGTATTGGTGATTTGTACAGTTACCTGGATTATAAAATCATCTCGGATTATGAAAGCGGAATTGATTTGTTTGTAAATACTCAAGTTAAAGTACCAACTGCTGTTACAAGTATGAATATTGGAACGGGTAAATATGATTTTGGAGGTTCTATTACTTTGCGAAAGTCTTTGGAAAGTTTTGTCGGCTTTGTTGATTTAGGATATTTAAATATTGGAGATCCAGACAGTGTCATTTATAAAAATCCCTTTACTTACGGAATCGGTTTGGGAAAATTTTTCAATTATGGCGAGTATTCTCTGCTCCTCTATTATACAGGATATACAAAAATTATTGAAGAATATGACGCTCCGAAACAATTGTCTCTGGGAATGAATTACAGAGCAAGTGAAACTATTATTCTAACTTTAATCTCTTCCAAGGGATTTGGAAATACATCACCGGATTTTACACTTTCCGGAGGTGTAAGAATTAAGATATAAATGAAAGGAATAATTATGAAAAAAGTATTGTTTTTAATACTGATCAGTTTAAGTCAGCTTGCAATTATTGCTCACGAAGGCAAACATGAAAAAAAACTTGTTAAACAAGACACTATAACAATTGTTGGAAAAGATACGATTGCCGTAAATGGTCATTCGAAAAATTCAACAATGAAAACAAGCAATGAAATTGAAATAAAAGAAAAAGAATTTGTTTTAAAACCTGCCGAGGAAATGTTTGCGCATCTACATAATAAAATCGTTCATTTCCCTATTGCACTAACGCTGGCTGCCTTTTTGTTTTCGCTTCTTAATATCAAAAAGCAAAGTCCTTGTGTTGCTCAATCCGTAAAAATACTTTTGGGAATTTCTCTCGCATCAGCCGTCTCAGCTTACTTCACCGGCAATTTTCAGTTAACACCTTTTATAGGAGAACCAAAAGAATGGCTAGCCAATACGCATCGCCTATCTGGAATAATTTCTACAATTTTGATTTTAATATGGTTTGTTGCGTTATTTATTGAGAGGACAAAAAAATATTCATGGGTAATAGGTTTGGTAGTAGTAGTTGGAATTATTATAACCGGATTTCTTGGCGGAGTGTTGGCACATTAAAATAAAGCGAGAAGTCTATGTATAATGTTATTAGAAAAAATCTGGTTGCAAGTTACTTTTTTATAATTCTTGTAACAATTTTTACAACACACTTTTTACTTTCAACCAGACATATCTATTTTGTTGATGGATCAAATTATTTGGGAATCTTCCTCGATTCTCTTTTAATGACTGGAATTGTATTTCCAATTCTATACTATTTCTTCCTCCGACCATTGACTTCGGAAATAAAAGAAAGAAAAAAATCGCAAGCTGATTTGCAAGTAGCCTTGGAAAAATCCGAATTATCAGATAGGTTAAAAACAGAGTTCTTAGCACAAATGTCGCACGAGATAAGAACGCCAATAAATGTTCTTGTAAACTGCGCTCAGTCGATAAAGGAAGAATTGGATATTCCAGTTGGTTCTGATTTAAGTATCTATATTGATGAATTAGAAATTGGCAGCCGAAGATTAATCAGAACAATTGAGTCTATACTTTATATGTCGCAACTTCAAATTGGGGCTTATAATCCAACATTTACTAATGTAGAGCTTAAAGAAATATTGACTGAAAAGGTTAAAGAATTAGAACAATCCGCTCAAGACAAGGGCTTACAAATCAAATTAAATATTCAGGCAACTGATTATACCATTATTGCAGATAAATTTAGTATTGAACAAATATTTCAGCATCTAATTGAAAACGCTATAAATTTTACTTTTCAAGGATATATAGAAATCACACTTTCTAAGGATGATCAGCAAAAAATATTTTTTTCTATTTCCGATACTGGTATTGGAATTTCCAAGGATTTTCTTCCCAAGCTATTTCTCCCCTTTACTCAGGAAGATCAGGGCTATACAAGAAAGTTTGAGGGAAATGGATTAGGACTTGCACTCGTAAAAGAATATTGTAAAATAAATAATTGCAAGATTGAAGTCAGCTCTTTAAAAGGGAACGGAACTACTTTCAAGATAATATTTCTATAATAGCTGGTTGATAGTTTATACTAAATATTTTTCAAACATTACCATTGCTGTATTGCAGAATAATAAATCATATAACAAAGGAGTTAACATGAAAAATTTAATTTTTCTTTTGCTGATTTTACCTCTCATTTTAGTGGGTTGTATGGGGTTCGGAATGGTAGGGATGCACGGCATGAACCATAATCATGATCACGGTGCGATGAATTCGGAAAAAAACTCTGCCGATTCCTTTATTATTCGAACAGGTGAGATCGACTTAATCGCAATTGACCAAAATAACGATGATAAAGTTTTCCAAGATCAGATGCACTGGAATGTCATTTCCGACAAAGCTGAAAATTGCCCTATTTGCAACATGAAACTGAAAGAAGTTTCATTGGATAAAGCAAAAGAAAATTTGATAAAGAATGGGTTTAAAGTAAAGTAAACACAAAAATCATATTTGTTCTTCTCGTTCCGTAAAGCTGAGCAATGCCTTGGCTTTGCAGAGAGGGAGGAATTCTTGCAAAGCCATGCCATTGATTAATTTAACTACCACAAATCAATTTTTTAACTAAATTATATTTTGATGTTTCTATTATATCATAATATAATGTTTTAATGAGATTTTTTTGTTATGATTAATATATAAATTATAACATCTATTTAGGATAAGTTATTTTGGCTTCAAAATTTTTATTTATAAAGAAACACTTTAAATCGATTTACCTTGTAATTGTTGTTTTGTTTGCAATTACGTTTATTTTTATAACAAAAAAAATATATGAAATTACTCTCGACGATGCTAAAAGAAATCATCAGTTACAACAATTTGAAATGGTCAATGCTGTTGCACAAGGTGTGGATTTTTTCTTTGAGCATTTAACAAATGACTTAAAAGTTTTTTCAAAAGAATTCCACAATGAATTGATTAACTCTCATCAAAATGAAATCTTAAAAAAAATATTCTCAACCTGTGATAAAAAATATATATCAAATGTAATGATAATAACACTAAAGCCAAGTATTAAATATGAATCTGTAAATAAGATTTACTATAATCTTAACAGCATAATACTGGATAATAAAGTAGATTCAATTGTTACTGAACATGGCTTTTTAATATCGGATGTATTTTCAGCAAAAAGTAATAATAAACTGAAGAATAATTTTTTGATAATTTATCCTTTAGAAAATTATTCAAAAAAAATGAAGTATTTAGCTTTTGAAATTAATTTCAACTCAATAATAAATAGATTTGTTCATAAACTAAGTCTTTCAAATAATGATTTTATTTGGATAATTGACGGCAAAGGAAAATTAATTTACCATCCTAGACATGAAGAAATGCTATTTAATTCTGTCTATGATAAAGAAGCTGATTGTTATGAATGCCATATATCATTTTCGGCTCAACAAAACATGTTACAAAAACAAGTACCAGCCTTTGATGAATATAGTACGATCAAAGGAAGCCAAAAAAGAATTTATGCTTATATGCCAATTAAATTTGGAAATTTAAAATGGTACTTATCAATCTCAACTGTACTTGAAGACGTAACTAAGCAATTAACTAAAAGGTTTCAATTATTCTTTTTACTTGGTATAGTTATATTCTTTACTATTATATTTTTTTTGATAATTATTTACTATTTAAATATTCAAAAAATGAAAGTTGAAGAGACCAATAAAAGCTTAAAAAAGATTCATGAATATCAAGAACAGCTTGACCATACTTCAAGGCTTGCTTCTATTGGTCAATTAGTAGATAATGTAGCACATGAAATTAATACACCTTTAGGTATAATAACTGCTCATTTGGATTCTATAAATCTTCTTAAAAATAATATTAATATAAATGAAGAATTAAAACTTATTAAAAAGCAAACCACAAGAATCTCGGATTATGTTGGTAGTCTATTGTATTTCTCTAAAAGAATGTCAAGTACACAAGAAGAAATGGATGTTAGAAAGATTGCAGATGAATGTATTTTCCTTTTGAATCACAAATTAAAAGAGAAAAGAATTAAAGTGATAAGAATATTTGAAAATAAAGAAGTAAAACTATATGGAGATAAAAGACAATTAGAACAAATATTTATTAATTTATTAAATAATTCAATTGATGCCGTTAATTATTCTGGCGAAATAACTATTTCAATTCATAATTATTTTAATAAACTTGATGACACTAATGTTTCAAGATTTATAAAAATAGATATAATTGATAACGGAATTGGAATAAAAGATGAGTATAAAGACAAAATATTTGATGCTTTTTTTACGACAAAAGAAAAAAATGGAACAGGTTTAGGATTATCAATTATTAAAACTTGTATTCAAAATCTTGGTGGTTCAATTAACTTTGAAAGTCAATTTGGTAAAGGGACAAAATTTTCAATCATGATCCCAGGAGATTCATCATATGAGTAACAAAAAAATCCTTATAATTGATGATGAACCAGATATGTTAAGTGCCTGCGAAATGATATTATCAACAATAAGTAATGTTGATTCAGTTCCAATTTCAGATCCCGAAAAAGCTGTTATTCTTATTAAGGAAGAAGAATTTGACTTAATCATTTGCGATTTGTTAATGCCAAACTATGATGGAATGAAAATCCTTGAAATTAGCAAAAAATATTTGCCTTACACACCTTTTATAATTTTTACTGCTTATGGTACAATTGAAAGAGCCGTGGCCGCTATGAAATCAGGAGCTTTCGATTTTATAAAAAAACCATTTGAAGCAACAATATTAAAAATGATTGTTGAAAAAGGTTTGCGTCAAAGAGAGTTTTTTAAAGAAAAATATAACCTTCTTGAACAGTTAGAAGAAAAATATTCTTTTGAAAATATTGTGGGTAAGAGCGAAAAAATGATTGAAATATTTGAGATGATTGATAATATTTCTCAATCAGATGCAAACATATTAATCACAGGAGAAAATGGAACAGGAAAAGAATTAATAGCTCGAAGTATTCATGCAAGAAGTAAAAGGAAAGCGGGTCCATTTGTTCCAGTTAATTGTGGTGCATTTCCAGAAAATCTATTTGAAGCAGAATTATTTGGGTATGAAAAAGGTGCTTTCACAGGCGCTTTTAAAAGAAAAATTGGTTTGCTTGAATTTGCTGACGGTGGTACTTTTTTTCTTGATGAAGTTTGTGAATTGCCCTTGAGTTTACAAATTAAATTATTGCGTACTATTCAAGAACAACAATTAAGAAGAATAGGTGGAAACGTTTTAATAAAATTTGATACACGATTTATCTCTGCAACTAATCAAAATATAAATAATGCTCTTGAATGCGGGCAAATACGTGAAGACTTTTATTATCGAATAAATGTGATAAATATTCATATACCACCTTTACGTGAGCGTAAAGAAGATATTCCATTACTAATAGATTTTTTCTTGAAAAAATATTCTCTTAAAAATAAAAAAAACATTGATGGAGTTGATGAGGAAACACTTGACATTTTATGCAATTTTAATTGGCCTGGAAATGTAAGAGAACTTCAAAATATTATAGAACGTGCAGTAAGCCTTTGTAATAAAAATATCATAACAAGCAATTATCTTCCTGATTACATATTATCGAAAAAATCATCTGTAAATACTTCTTCCAAAATCACTCTTTATGATTTAAAACAAAAAGCTATAGAAGAAGTTGAAAAAAAATATTTAATTGATTCATTAAAGAAATTTTCTGGAAATATTTCAAAAGTTGCTGAAGACTGTTCGTTAAGTCGCAGACATCTTTATCGTTTGTTTAATCAATATGATATAGATCCGAATAAATTTAAAAATCATTCCTAATTAGTGTGACATTAATGTCATTCTTAAGACATAAATGAAACAAAAAATTAAAATTTAAACTCTTATTTAGAATTTTATTTTTTTCCATATCATAATATTATTATTTGTTTTCTCACAAAAAAAATCATTTCTCTAAAGTAGCCCAACGAATCTAACGTGGCACATTTAATGTTTTGTATTATCCATTTTCAAAATACAAACTATATGCTATTATGAATACAACAACACAAAAAAAAATACCTCGAAAAGATTTTTTCAAATACATTATCAATATTTCTACTAGTGCCTTTTTAATATTGATAGTTTATCCAATAGTGTCATTCTTAAAACCACCAAAGCAAAGAGAAGTTGAAGTAAGCGATGTAAAAATTAGTAACTTGGATGATTTTGCAATTGGCGACTCAAAGATTGTAAGGTTTGGAAATAAACCAATAATAGTTATTCGCAAAGAGAAGGAACAATTCATTGCATTATCGGCAGCTTGTACGCATCTTGATTGTACTGTACAGTACAAAAAAGACGAATCAATAATTTGGTGTGCTTGTCATAATGGTAAATATGATTTAACAGGTAGAAATATTTCTGGTCCACCACCCCGCCCTCTTGATAAATTTGTTGCAACTTTAAAAAATAACGAATTGATAATCACAAAAGCCTCCTCATAGCTATGAAAAAACTATTTAACAATATTTATTCGTGGATTGATGAACGAGTTCAAATTTCAGATTTAGTAAAATTCATGAGTAAAAAATATGTCCCGATTCATTCCCATTCTATCTGGTATTATTTCGGAGGAGTTTCCCTTTTCTTTTTTATTATACAAGTAGTTACAGGAATACTTCTTACTTTTTATTACAAAGGCAGCTCTGAACAAGCTTATGAAAGTATAAAATTTATAATGTCAAAAGTTGAGTTTGGTTGGTTAATTCGCTCTATTCATGCATGGTCTGCAAACTTATTTATATTTACAATTTTTATACATATGTTCAGTGTTTTTTTTGAGAGAACATATAGAAAACCGCGTGAATTAACTTGGGTAACCGGTGTGTTATTATTTTTCCTTTCTCTATCATTTGGATTTAGTGGTTATCTTCTTCCTTGGAATGAATTAGCTTATTTTGCTACTAAAGTTGGAACTGATATTGTTGGAGTTGTTCCAATTATTGGAGAACCATTAAAATTATTACTAAGAGGAAGTGAAGATGTAACAGGTGCAACTTTATCGAGGTTTTTTGCATTCCATGTTATGTTATTACCATTAATATTTTCTTTGATACTTTTTATTCATTTACTTTTAGTTCAGATACAAGGAATGAGTGAACCAGTAGAAGAAAAAGTTAAAGGAAATATGCCTTTTTTCCCAAATTTCTTTTTAAGGGACTTAATCCTATGGTTGCTTGTCTTAAATATTCTTGCTGTTTTAGCAGTCTTCTTCCCTTCAGAATTAGGATTAAAAGCTAATCCATTAGCGCCTGCACCTGCAGGAATAAAACCTGAATGGTACTTTATGTTCATGTTTCAGAGTTTAAAATTTTTACCTTCCAAAATTTTATTTATTGATGGAGAACTTTTAGGCATATTATTATTTGGAAGTGCTGGTGTTTTATGGTTATTAGTACCCTTTTGGGACCGCAAAACTGCAAGAGGACAAAAAAACCGATTAATAAATTATATTGGAATTTTTGCAATTATATTCATTATAGTTATGACAATTTTGGGATGGGTATTATGAAAGTATTCGTAGTTAGTATTTTGTTTTACACTATTTTATTTAGCCAATCAAAAAAAATAGACCAATGTTTTCAATGTCACATGGAAATTGGTTCTATTCAGGCAGAACAGTTTGTAAATGATGTTCATAAAAGTAAAGGATTATCTTGTAGCTCTTGTCATGGTGGGGATAATACTTCAGATGATGATGCAATTGCTATGAGTGCAAAAAAAGGTTTTATTGGTAAACCAAAACCAGATAAAATTTCTGAAATTTGTGCTAATTGTCATTCTAATCCTTCAAAAATGAAAAAGTTTGGTTCATCAGTTACAACCGGCCAAATGGAAAATCTTAATAAAAGTGTTCACGGAAAAGCTTCTACTGTTGCCAACACATCAATTGCGCAATGTACAACTTGCCATAATGCACATGGAATTGTAAAAGTCAATAACCCCAAATCGCCTGTATATCCAACAAATATTCCTCAAACTTGTGGAAAATGTCATAGCAATGTTGTTTATATGCAAAAGTACAATCCATCTTTACCTGTTGATCAAATTGAAAAATATAGAACTAGTAAACATGGAATGTTAAATAAAGCTGGTAATAAAAAAGCGGCAGCTTGTGCTGACTGTCATGGTTCGCATAATATATTTTCTGCAAAAGATGTTCGATCGAGTGTATATCCAACGAATATTCCAACAACTTGTAGTAAATGTCATAGTAATAAAGAATATATGAAAGAGTTTAAGATACCAACAGATCAATTTGAAAAATATAAAGAAAGTGTACATGGTATAGCACTTTTAAAGAAGAATGATATTTCAGCCCCAGCATGCAACGATTGTCATGGTAATCATGCCGCAACTCCTCCAGGCATTTCATCAATATCTAAAGTTTGTGGAACTTGTCATGCTTTAAATGCTGAATTATTTGCATCCAGTCCGCATAAAAAAGCTTTTGAAAAAAATAATTATCCTGAATGTGAAACATGTCATAACAATCATAATATTGCTGTAACACGAGATGAACTTTTAGGTGTAGGTAAAACTTCTATATGTTCTAAATGTCATTCTCAAAATCAACAATTTAAGGGATACACAGCTGCATTAGAAATGAGAAAATTGATAGATGACCTTACTGAAAAACATAAAATTGCAACTTCAAAAATATTTGAAGCAGAACAAAAAGGCATGGAAGTAGAAGAAATAAAATTTAGAGAACGTGATATTAACTCTTCAATTTTAGAAGCAAGGACAGTAATTCACTCTTTTGATGTTTCAAAATTTAAAGAAGTAATTAAAAAAGGAGAAATCGCTTCCGATGAAGTAATCAGTGATGCGAAATCTAAAATAGATGAATTCTACATAAGAAGGATTGGTCTGGTGGCGGCTATATTATTTAGTACTTTACTGATGATATTAATTTATTTATATCTTAAAAGGATTGAAAAAGAGAAAAATATATAAGAGGTTAATATGGTTCAGGGAAATGATATATCTTACATTGTCAAGGTAATTCAAAATATAGATTCAAGGTTAAAACGTATAGAAAATGAACTTAGCATCAGACAATATGAACCTGACGAAGAAATAAAACAACCAGAAATTCCTACAGAAAACAAGCCATTAGATGAAGAAATTGAATTCAGATTCGGACAAAGATGGTTTGCTAAATTTGGTATTATTGCTTTCCTACTTGCAGTTATTAATCTCATAATTCTTCCCATTACTCAAATTTCATCAACCATTATTTTAATAATTGGGGCATTGATTGGAACAACATTAATATTTAGTCCCATTTTTATATCAAAAAGTATAAAGGATTTGTCAGCTTATTTATTTGGCAGTGGAATAATTATATTGTATTTCTCTGCATTAAAGTTACACTATTTTACAACCACACCCATTTTTGATAACTTAAATTTTGTTTTGATTCATTTATATGCGATTGCTTTTGTTGCTTTGGGCTATTCAATTAATAAAAGATTTCAATATTTAACTTCATTAAGCTTTATTTTGTTCGAATTAAATTCACTTTTTTCTAATTCAGCATTTCTTGTTTTAGTAACGATTTTAGGATTGAGTTTATTATCTGTTTTATTAAGCCGTAGATTTAACTGGGATGGTTTATTAAATATTTCTTTAATTATTAATTATTTGACACAATTAATATGGTTCATAAATAATCCTTTATTAGGAAATCAAATAATAATTGATCCAATGAAATCTTATTCGGCAATTATTACTTTATTTATGGTTGCTATTTATGGTTTTGGTAGAGTTAAAGAATTTGAGTATGAAATTAATGAAGGTTTTGCAATTACCCGATCAATTTTTAATTCCTTAATAAGTTCAATATTAATATTCTTTTTAGTACAAAAACTAAGTGTAAATTTTTTATTCATAACTAGTATCATTCTTGCTTTGCTTTTTATTTCAATAGCTGCTTACCATTATATTTTAATTAAAAGTAAAATTGTTACTTTTATATATTCAATGGCGGGTTATATAGCTTTAAGCATTGGAATAATATCGTTTTTTGATACCCCTCATAATTTTGTGCTTTTATGTTGGCAAAGCGTTCTTGTTGTTTCAACAGCTCTTTGGTTTCGTTCAAAATTTATTGTTGTTGCAAACATTTTTATTTTCGTTTTAATTCTATTTGCAAATTTTTTAAGCGGTAATGGATTTAATGCTTCTAGTTTAAATTTTGGTATAGTAGCTTTAATTAGTGCAAGAATAATTAATTGGCAAAAAACCCGATTAGGCTTAGAAACACAAAATATTCGTAATTCGTATTTAATTATAGCAACAATTATAAACCCAATAGTTTTGTATCATATTTTACCTGGGCAATTTGTTGGTTTAGCGTGGATTGGTCTTGCTTTTCTTTATTATGTTTTAGGTAAGATTTTAGTAAATAAGAAATATCGTTTAATGTCAACTTTCACTTTAATTCTTGCTTTAATTTATAGTCTCATATATGGTTTAACAGCTGGCGAACCGTTATTTAAAATTATTTCATTCGCTATTGTTAGTATATCTCTGATTTTAATGTCAATAATATATTCTAAGTTAAAGGAATAAAAACAATTATAGATTTACATTTTTTAAGAATTTTATTTAAGATTTAATGTTTTCAATAATAGTTTACTTTTACTTATCAAATAGGTTTATTATAATTTTTTAAATACTTATAACCGTTTTAAAATTTAGTAAGTAAAAGAATTTGACCTCTAAATTTAATCCTTAATCATTAAAATTATTATTACTACTTCCTAATAATAGGAATTTTTCAACTTATAACTAATTACTAAAATGTTTTATATTTTGGAGAGTGAATTAATTGATTTCACCATTTGTTATTAATTCAAAAATGAGGTTTATGTGGCTACACCAACTAAAATTAAACTACACAAACAAGATTATTTAGAAATATCATGGGATAATGGAAAAACAATAAAATATCCATTAAAATTTTTACGTGACGAATCACCCGATGCTAATAACAAAGGTGAAACAATCCTTTGGAAACATTATCCCGCCCCGGCAAAAACAAATGTACCACCTCAAGGTTACGAAATTGAAAAAATTGAAATGGTTGGTAACTATGCTATTCAAATAAAATGGAAAGATGGTTATGATTATGGAATTTACTCCTGGGATTTATTAGAACGTTTTGGTGATTATTTAGAAGTAAAAGATAATTTACATCAAGATTTTAATCACGAAGATTAATTAATAATTTACTCGTATTCATAATCTTAATCTTTTTCTTAATCTTAATCTTTTTCTTGATCTTAATCTTGATCTTTATCTTACTTTTAATCTTAATCTTTTTCTAAAAAAAGTGCACTGAATAAATTTATTTTTTATGATTATAAATGATCGCTTTTATTCATTAGTTAATTCTTCAAGTTCAACTTTATGAATATGAGTAAGTTTTTTACCTAAAAATTTTTCTGCAATTTCTTTGAATTTAGTTGGGACATCACTTACATAAAATTCTGCCACACCATGATGAACAGATTGATTTCTTAAACCTCTCCCATTTAAATAATCTTCTACTAAACGAGCGGCTGGCGTTCCGCTATCAATTAATTTCACACTTTTACCAACAGCTTTTTGAATTACATTTGCAAGTATTGGATAATGAGTGCAACCTAATATCAAACTATCAATTTTATTTTCTTTCAATTCAGTTAAATATTCTTTTGCTATTAATTCAGTAGCTTTATGATCAATCCAGCCTTCTTCTGCAAGCGGAACAAATAAAGGACAAGCTTTTTCAAAAACTTTAACTTTTGGATTTTGTTTTTTTAATTCATTTGAATATGCTTTATTATTGATTGTAGCTCTTGTTCCAATTACACCAATTCTTTTGTTTTTTGATTCTGACAACGCATATTTTGCACCAGGTTCTATCATTCCAATTACAGGAATTGTTAAAAATTTTCTCAAATCATTTAATGCCACAGATGAAGCAGTATTACAAGCAACAACAAGAAGTTTAATATTTTTTCTCAATAAAAAATTTGCAGCTTGAAGTGTATATTCAATTACAGTTTCATTTGATTTAGAACCATAAGGAACGCGTGCAGTATCTCCAAAATAAACTATATTTTCATTCGGCATAAATTGCATAAAAGATTTTACTACGGTTAAACCACCAACACCTGAATCAAAAAATCCAATTGGGTTTGTTCTGTTCATGAAATTCATTTTAGACCTTTAATAAT
Source organism: Stygiobacter electus (assembly GCA_029210465.1). Taxonomy (GTDB): domain Bacteria; phylum Bacteroidota; class Ignavibacteria; order Ignavibacteriales; family Melioribacteraceae; genus Stygiobacter; species Stygiobacter electus. The sequence continues at coordinate 72,111 of JARGDL010000011.1, read as the reverse complement.
TCTTCGATTGTTTGAGTTAATTCGTGCGAAATAAGTTCATATTGATTTGATGATATTTTCTTTTTCTTTTTATTGAGAATGTAAAAAGCATCGATTATATCATCAGCTTTAGTTGAAATTTTTGCAAAGTAAATTGAAAGACCAAGTTCATTTAATTTTTTTGTTATGTGATAAAGCAATCCCAATCTATCAGGTGAATAAACATCAATTATTGTATAAAGATCATGCTTTTCGAAAACTATTTTAACTTTTCCTTTACGCTTGAATAATTTATTTTCAATTCTCCACCATTTTGATTTTATATTATTGAATTCTTTTATTATTTGGAGTTCATTATTAATTGCAAGTTCAATATCATTTTTAATTTTATCATATCTTTCTTTTTCAACCAACGAAGAAGTTCTGAAATCTGTTACATTAAAATTATCGATAACTATTCCATCTTTTCTTGTGTAAATTTTTGCATCGTGAATATTTAAATCGTTTATAGCTAAAGCCCCGCATAATTTTGAAAGTAAAGCATCTGAATCACGTGTTATAATAGTTATGTTTGTAAAAGATTCATTCTCTTTAAAGAACACTGCAACATTTGATCCTTTTTCAATCTCTTCAATATGCTGGTTAATTTCTTCTGCTGTAAAGTTTTGCAAGTAACCAATATCATCTATCGAATCAATATGTTCTTTAACATTTTCTTCCCAGTAAGCAACAGAATTTTTAAGTATTTCCTGAAGATTTTGTGAAAGCAATTCTTGAGCAGTTATTCTTTCATCGAGCATTGTTTTAGTTTTATGATAAAGTTCATTCAGCAAATCACTTTTCCATTGAGTCCAAACAACTGGTGAAACTGCTGAAAGGTCAGCGTAAGTAACAAGATAAAGCAAATCAAGATGTTCTGAAGTTGGAAATATTTGTGCAAAGTTATCAAGTGTTGATGGATCATTTAAATTTCTTCTAAAAGCTACTTGTTCAATTGTTAAATGATAACGAACTAAAAATTGAACCATTTCAATTTCTTCACGTGAATAACCAAGTCTACTCATAATTGTGTTTGCAATTTCAGCACCAATAATTTCATGGCCAGAAACACTAATTGGTTTTGCAATATCATGAAATAATAAAGCTAAGTAAAGTAAGTCTCTGTTTTTAAGTCCCTGAAATAATTTACCAAGCAACGAAGTTTCTTCACTTAATTTTTCAACATTGGAAATTGCAATTATAGTATGTTCATCTGCAGTGTAACAATGATAAACTCCTGGTTGAAAAAAACCAATCATTTCTTTGAACTCAGGTAAAAAAGCACCTAATACACCAAGTTCATTCATTAATGTTAAAATAGTACCAACATTCCTTGGCAGTTTAAGAATTTCTCTAAAAAAGACTGAAGACTTGTGATCATAAATTTGATTTTCTTCTAAATCAAATACTTTTTCAATTATTTGTGTTCTTAAATTTTCTTCAAATCTTGCGCTGTGCAAACCACGGTAGTAAAATGCACGAAGAATTGTGCTCATATCAAGATTTATTTCACGAGCTAAAGAAACATTTCCATCACGAATTACAAAATCATCATCTAATTGAATTGTTAAATAATCACTAACTGGCGGTGTAATTTCCTCTTCAATTCTTTTACGCATTGTGCGGCAAAATCTTTTAACAACATTTGTTGCTTCAAAATATTTCCGCATGTATGACTGCCAATTTTCGGAAGTGTAACCTAAAGTGATAGCTATTTTTTCCTGCATAAAAAATTCAAGTCTATCATTCTTATGTTCGGATAAAAGATGAAGAAGATTTCTTGTGTTGAGAATTATTTTAAAGCTTTCATAAAGGCGAGTTACAGCACGTGGAATTAATAATTTATTTTTTCTTAATAAATTAAAAAATGTTTCAGATTGTGTTACCTCATCTTGAACATTTAATAAAGTTTCATTCTTTAGACAATACATCCATTGAATAACTTGAACATCACGCAAGCCGCCAGCTGTATATTTAACATTCGGCTCAAGTACTTTTGCAGAATCACCATATTTTTGATAACGCTTTTTTATATCTGCAATGTATTCTTCAAGCAATCTTTTTTTATTGGTAGGATTTAATGATGAAAGAATTTTTTTATTCCACTGATTATAAATTTTTTCATTGCCTAAAAGAAAACGAGTATCAAAAAATTGAGTAAATGTTTCCAAATCATTTTTAATAAACTTTTCAATATCATCAAATTCACGAACTGTATGAGATACTTCAATTCCTGCATCCCAAAGTTTTGTTATACATTCTTTTATTAAGTCATCATTTCCTTTTACTTTTTCAAAAATAAACATTAAGTCAATATCAGAATATGGAGCTAATTCACGGCGGCTAAAACTTCCAACAGAAGCAACCGCACAAGTTAATTTCATTCCACCTAAAATTTTTAAAATATATTCCTCAACAAGAATACTCCACTGAACACAAAACTGATAAGGATTTTTAATCAATTCTGTATTAGTGAATATTTTATTCCTGTCTTCGTAAAAAAACTTTTTTAGTTCAAGTGGTTCCATTTAATCTCAAAACGTTTGTGCGAATATAAAAAATGATAACGAATATTTATTTTGTTTTTAGATATTTCTATTTCAATTTAGATATAAGTATAAATTTTCTTTTAACTATTTTTAATTAACAATTCTTATTTCTTATGAATAAAACCAAAGCAAAAAGAAACAGGACATTAATATTTACCGAGAAAGAAAAAAATATATTTTCAAAAAAGTTAATTACTCTTTCCAGAAAAGTTGAAGTAACTGAAATAATAAATAAAACAATTAATCAAGATTTGTTCGAAGTTTTGGAATTTTTACCAGAATCATTCGTTGATCTTCTTTTCATTGATCCGCCATATAATCTTAATAAAAACTTCAAATCCAATTCATTCAAAGAAATGAAAACAAAAGATTACATCGAGTGGATTGATTCATGGATTTCTAAATTGGTAAAAATTTTAAAACCGACAGCGTCAATTTATATCTGTGGCGATTTTCGTTCATCTTCTGCAATTCAGCAAGTTGGCGAAAAATACTTTAAAGTAAGAAATAGAATTGTATGGGAGCGGGACAAAGGGCGAGGTGCAAAATCAAATTGGAAAAATAATACTGAAGATATTTGGTTTTTCACGATGAGTAATGATTACACCTTTAATCTCGACGCTGTTAAATTAAAAAAGAAAGTTATTGCACCATACAGAGAAAATGGAAAACCAAAAGATTGGGAAGAATCTGAAAATGGAAATTATAGATTAACTCATCCATCAAACATTTGGACAGATATTACAATACCATTTTGGTCAATGCCAGAAAACACAGAACATCCAACTCAAAAGCCGGAAAAATTATTAGCAAAAATTATTTTAGCTTCATCAAATGAAAATGATGTTATATTTGATCCATTTCTTGGTTCTGGAACAACTTCAGTAGTTGCAAAAAAATTAAACCGAAATTATGTTGGAATTGAAATGGATAAAACATTTGCCTCAATTGCAGAAAAAAGATTGGAGCTAGCTGAAAGTGATAAATCTATACAAGGTTATTTTGATGGAGTTTTTTGGGAAAGAAATTCATTGATGGAACAGAAAAAAAATTTAATAAAATAACTCAATTTAACTACCTACATATTTTATAAAAATTAACCCACAGATTACTCCATGGGTTAATTTTTTGAGAAAAACTATTTTCAAAACAATTTTATTTTATCTTCTCGAATCTTGCCTGGAAAAATCTCAAATACTTTGGTTCATAAACCATTTTCAATCCTTTAATAGATTTTCTTTTATCATAAACTTCTGCAATAGATTCAACCATAACATCAATATGGGATTGAGTATAAACTCTTCTTGGAAAAGTCAAACGAACTAATTCTAATTTAGGATAACGCTGTTCCCCTGTTTTAGGATCTCTTCCAGAAGATACTAAACCACGTTCCATTCCGCGAACACCACTATCAATATAAATTTCGGCAGCTAAGGATTGAGCTGGAAATAAATCTTGTTTTAAATGTGGTAAGAATTTTTTTGCATCAAGAAAAATTGCATGACCGCCGTAAGGTTTAACAAGTGGTATGTTAAATTTTTCAAGTTCTTTGCCACAATATTCCACTTGTCTAACACGAGAGCTAATATTTTCAGGTCTAACCATTTCTTCAATACCACGAGCCATTGCTTCCATATCGCGACCAGCTAAACCACCATAACTATGAAGACCTTCGTAAATAACAACCATATTACGTGCTTCTTCATAAACTTTTTTATTTCGTGTTGCTAAAAATCCACCGATATTTACCATTAAATCTTTTTTAGCACTAACCCAAATTCCATCAAAGTATGAACACATTTCTTTTAAGATTTGTGCTACTGTTTTATTCTCGTATCCTTTTTCACGTTGTTGAATAAAGTAAGCATTTTCGGTTGCGCGAGTAGCATCGAACCAAAGTTTAACTCCATACTTTTTTGTCAGTGCATAAACTTCTTTTAAATTTTGCATTGAGAATGGCTGACCACCAGCCATGTTAACAGGACCAGCCATACTTACATAAGGAATTTTTTTTGCACCTACTTTTTTAATTAAGTCTTCTAATTTTTGAAGATCAATATTTCCTTTAAATGGGTGTTCATTTTGTGCTTCATGAGCTTCATCAATAATAACATCAACAAAAGTTCCGCCGGCTAATTCCTGATGAACTCTTGTAGTAGTGAAATACATATTACCTGGAATAAAATCACCGGGCTTAATCATAATTTTTGAAATTATATGTTCAGCAGCGCGACCTTGATGAGTGGGAACAAAGTAAGGCATTCCATAATATTTTTTTACATTATCCCACAAATAATAAAAATTTCTACTGCCAGCGTAAGCTTCGTCGCCCATCATTAATCCTGCCCATTGATAGTCACTCATTGCATTTGTACCACTATCTGTTAAAAGGTCAATGTAAACATCTTCACTTTTCAATAAGAAAGTATTGTAGCCAGCTTCTTTTGCACATTTTTCACGATATTCTCTTGTTGTCATTTTAATTGGCTCAACCATTTTTATTTTGTATGGTTCAGCCCAACTTCTTTTAATAATTTTTTTTGACATTGTAAACTCCTTTATAATTTAAAGCCAGAGGCTTAACAACCTTCGGCTGAGATAATTGATAATTTATAATTGAAAATTGATAATTGATAATTGATAATTAGATTTTTTATTAATTAAACTAAATCTTTTTTAACATCAATTAATTTTCACAATGTCAAACGAATTTCTTTTTTAATTTTTTTCTTCTGTTTTCGGCAATAATTTCGGAATGAATTCCACCGCGTGTGTTGAATTTGGCTGTAATTTTAATGTAGCGTGGTTTTAATATTTCATCTAAATCCTGAAGAATTTTGTTTGTAACTGCTTCAAAATAAATTCCATCATTTCTGAATGATTGCAAATATAACTTGTAAGATTTTAATTCAACACAAAGTTTATCTGCAATGTATTCAAATGTAATTGTACCAAAATCAGGTTGGCCTGTTACAGGACAAACAGAAGTAAATTCTGGTGCAACATGAATTATGGTATAATCACGTTCAGGATTTGGATTTGGGAAAGTAACAAGTATTTTTTGTTTTTCATTCATAATTACCTTTGGTTTTACTTTACCATATTTAATCTTATATTTTTCTATTAATCAATCTACAAAAAATGCAAAATTATTTTTTTAATGTTTTTTATTCATCAAAAAATTTAATCATTTATAATTTGGTTTTACTTTATATGGAATTGGATCTTCTATGCCTGCTTGTTGAAATCCACGAAGACGAAAAGCACAGCTATCGCAAACTCCACAGGCTTCATCTTCGTTTTGATAGCATGACCAAGTTAAGTTTAATGGTGCATTAAGTTCAATTCCCTTTTTTACTATTTCTGCTTTCGATAAATTAATAATTGGTGTAACAATTTTAATTTTAGTTTCAGGTTTCGTACCCAAATCAGCCATTTTTTCAAATGCTTCATAAAAAGCAGGTCTGCAATCGGGATAACCACTTGCATCTTCGTAAACTGCACCAATAAAAATCGCTTCGGCTTTTAATACTTCTGCCCAACTTACACATGCACTTAAAATGTTTGCATTGCGAAATGGAACATATGAATTTGGTATTTCTTTGTTTGATATATCAGCTTTTGTTACTTCAATATTTTTATCAGTTAAAGATGAACCACCAATTTTAGCAAAATGTGAAAAGTCAATTATTAATCTATGTTTTACGTTGTAATAATCTGCAATATCATTGAATGCTTTTAATTCACGTTTTTCTGTTCTTTGACCATAATTAAAATGCGCAAATGCTAATTCATAATTTTGACTTGCAATAGCAGCAGTTACACAACTATCCATTCCACCACTTACAGCAATTACTGCTAATTTTTTTTCCATCAGTTCCATTTTCTTTTTTGCAAAAATAAGAAAGCTTGTATTGTCAAAAAATTATTGTTTATGAACATTTTTTTCCATCTTTCGACAAATCTGCTTGTTAGCAAATAGATTCAAGATAATTATATAATTACTTATAAAATTCATCAGCTAATTTTTTTATTGAATTTCCTGTTACTCTATAAACTGTCCAATCATTCAAAGGTATAGCACCAAGTTTCAAGTAAAATTTTATTGAAGGTTCATTCCAATCCAAAACAGACCATTCAATCCTTCCGCAATTTCTTTCTAATGCTATAACACCAAGATATGAAAGCAAAACTTTGCCAATTCCTTTACCACGTAATTCTTTTTTTACAAAAAGATCTTCAAGATAAATTCCTGGTTTAGCCAAAAATGTAGAATAGTTGTGAAAGAATAAAGCAAATCCAGCTGGTTGATTTTTATATTCTGCAATTAAAACTTCAGCATATTTTTTTTCACCAAATAAAGTTTCTTTTAGTTTTTCTTCTGTTGCTACAACTTCGTGAGTCAACTTTTCATATTCAGCTAATTCTTTTATAAATGATAATATTATTCCAGCTTCTTTTTCTTCTGCAAAATGAATTGAAATATCTTTATTGTTATTTGAAATCATACAACCTCAATTTATTTAAATCTTATTAACAAAATTGCAGCAATTAATGAAATAACAGAGCTTAATAAAAATGGAATTTGTGAACCAAAATTATCCCAAAGAATTCCAGCCATAAAAGAACCAATCATTATAGCAAAACTTGATGACATTGTTAATAATCCAATTGCAGTTCCTTTATATTCTTTTTTTACTATGTCAGAAACTAAAGCTTTTGAAACACCTTCAGTTGCAGATGCATAAACCCCGTACATTGCAAATAAAAACCATAACAAAATAAAACTACTATTAAATGCGAATGCAAAATAGACAATTGAATAAATTATTAATCCGACAATAAACATTTTCTTTTTACCAATTTTATCCGAAATAATTCCAACTGGATATGAACTAATTGCATAAACCAAATTATAAAAAACATAACCAACCAACGATGTAGAATCTGAGTTTGTAATTTCTTTTGATTTTAAGATTAAAAAAACATCACTACTGTTAGACAATGAGAATAAAGTAACAAGAACTAAAAAATATTTGTATTCTTTAGGTGACGATTTCCAGAAAGCTGAATAAAAATTTTTCCCTGATTGATTTGATTCTACTTTTACTTCTTTTACAACAAGTGTAAAAATAATTGCAATTGCAGAAGGAATAAATGCAAACAAATATATTTGTGAGTAACTGAATGAAAAATAACTTAACAATAAGATTGCAATTAAAGGTCCAGCCACAGCACCAAAAGTATCCATACTTCTATGAAAGCCAAAAACAGCACCAGAATTTTCTTTTGCATAACTTGAAAGCAAAGCATCACGTGGTGCAGTTCTAACACCTTTTCCAATTCTATCTATCACTCTGGAAATTATTACAATCGGAATATTTGCAAAAATTCCAGGTAATGATTTAACCAAACCAGATACACCGTAACCAGAAACAACAAAGATTTTTCTTTTATCTAATTTATCTGATAAAAAACCAAAGTAGCCTTTGAAGAATCCAGCTGTTACTTCTGCAATTCCTTCAATAATTCCAACAATTGACATTGAAGCACCAAGAATGGAAGTAAGAAAAATTGGCGTGATGGGATAAAGCATTTCACTTGAAAAATCAGTAAAGAAACTTACTAATCCTAAAATGATAACTTGTTTTGAAATTTTTTTCTTTTTCATAAAAATTTTTTTAATGAAAAATAGTAAAATTACTCTTGACAATTTAAAAATATCTTATTTACTTGAGATTGAAATTTCCACGAGCCACATGAAAATACTTCTACAACAATAATCTCATTAAATTAAGGAAGGAGCCAAGTATGGAGTATTACGAACTACATCCGGTAAATCCACAAACTCGTTTTATCAACAAAGCAGTTGAAGTATTAAAGAATGGTGGAGTAATAATTTATCCAACCGATACCGTTTATGGAATTGGTTGCGATATTTTTAACAAAGCGGCACTTGAAAGAGTCTATGCAATAAAACAAGATGCTGGTACTAAATTATTTAGTTTTATTTGCCCTAACTTGAAAGATATTTCCAAATACGCTAAGGTTTCAGATTTTGCTTATAAGAAAATGAAAAAATTGTTACCCGGTCCATATACTTTTGTTTTACCAGCAGCTAGAGAAGTTCCCAAAACATTATGGACAAAACGCCACACAGTTGGAATTCGAGTTCCCAATCATGAAGTTGCATTAACTTTAGTAAAAGAATTAGGAAATCCCATTGTAAGCACAAGTGTTACAAATCGAAAAAGTGAAGTTCTATACAATCCAGATGAAATAAAATTAATTTTTGATTATCAGGTAGATTTAATGTTATCAGTTGGTCATCTTGAAGGGACACCATCAAGTATAGTTGATTTAAGTGGTGAAGAACCTGAAATAATTCGTGAGGGTGCTGGCGATTTGAGTGTATTTTATTGAAAAGAAATTTTTAATATTTATGTAAATCTATAAATTGTCACCCTTCGACAAGTCTGACTACCATCAGGCGGGCTCAGGGTGACAGACTTTAATATTTATTATTCCTCTCTGTAAACTATAGTTGCCGATGCTTGTCTTGCTGCAAGCAAAGTAATTTCTGCAATATTAACATGCGGCGGACGTGAAGCACAAAAAATAATTGCATCTGCTATATCATCACCTGTTAATGGTTTTAATCCTTTATAAACAGCTTTCGCTTTTTCGGTATCTCCATTAAATCTAATATTTGAAAAATTCGTTTCTACTAATCCTGCATCAATTGTACTAACTAAAATATTTTTATCAATTGTATCCATTCTAACTGAACGAGTTATTGCATCAACTGCGTGTTTTGTTGCACAATAAACTGCACCTTTTGGATATGCCTCGTGACCAGCAATTGAACCAATATTAATTATATGACCAAATCCTCTTTCTATCATGCCAGGTAAAATTGCATGTGTTACAAATAATAAACCTTTTACATTTGTATCAATCATCTCATCCCAATTATTAGGATCATCTTCATAAAATTTATTTAATCCTTTTGCCAAACCAGCATTGTTAATTAAGATGTCAATATTTTCCCATTCTTTAGGTAATGATTTTATCGTTTCAATAACCTCATCTTTATTTCTTACATCAAGCTGAATTGGTAAAACATTAACTCCATATTTTTTTTTAATATCATCAGCAATTTCAACGATTAAATTTTTTCTTCTTGCGGTGATTATAATATTTGAACCATTTTTAGCAAATGCATAAGCGGTTGATTTTCCAATTCCTGATGATGCACCAGTTATAAATACAATTTTGTTTTTTAAAGATTCCATCTAATCCTCAATTTGTTTTTGTAAAAATAGTAACAATTAAATAATTTAATTCAGAGAATTTATTTCGATATAAGGTCTATTTTTATTAATTTTTGATGTACTAAAAATTAACTAATCATAATTTCAATTGAAAGAAGAATTACTAAAAGAAAAAATAACTACTAAAACACTTTGCTATCATTGCAGCGAAGAATGTTCGGATGATTCAATTAGAATTAACGATAAAATTTTTTGTTGCAATGGATGCAAAACTGTTTATGAACTTTTAGATCAAAATAATCTTTGCACTTATTATTCAATTGAACAATCGCCCGGTAATACAAGGAAATATTACACAAAACGAAATTATGATTTTCTTGATGATGAAGATCTCAAGCAAAAGTTAATTGAATTTTCTGATGGCAAAAAGACCAATGTTGCTTTCAGCATTCCACAAATGCACTGCAGTTCATGTATTTGGATTTTAGAAAATCTTTACAAACTTGATAATGGAATAATTTCTTCGCGAGTTAATTTTCTCCAAAAAAAACTTTTTATCACATTCGCTGAAAAAATCACTTCATTAAAGAAAATCGTTGAGCTGCTTGATTCACTTGGATATGAACCTTTACTAAATCTTGACGCAAAGAATGAAACAGCAGTTTATAATGAGTACAAAAATCTTTACTATAAAATTGGAATTGCAGGATTTAGTTTTGGTAACATTATGCTTTTAAGTTTCCCAGAATATTTATCAATTAATGTTGTTGAACATAGTGAACTCAAACAAATTTTTTCTTACATAAATATTTTGCTTTCGTTACCAGTATTTTTTTACAGCAGTAACGATTATTTTATCTCTGCATGGAAAGGTTTAAAGAAAAAAATTGTAAACATTGATGTTCCTCTTGCACTAGGAATTTTTGTTTTATTCTTAAGAAGTATTTATGATATTATTTTCCTAGGTGGAGCTGGTTATTTAGATTCATTAACAGGTTTAGTTTTCTTTCTTTTAATTGGGAAAGTTTTTCAAAATAAAACTTATGATACACTGAACTTTGAAAGAAATTATAAATCATATTTTCCTATCGCTGTAACAATTAAAAATGGTGATAATGAAACAACAATTCCAGTAGAAAAACTAAAAGTTGGACAAAGAATCATTGTAAAAAACAATGAAATTATACCTGCCGATTCAATTTTAATTAAAGGTTTTGGAAATATCGATTACAGTTTTGTTACAGGTGAATTATTTCCTGTAAATGTTCAGAATGGTGAAACAATTTTTGCAGGTGGGAAACAAATTGGTAGCGCAATTGAAGTTGAAACTATTAAAAATGTCTCACAAAGTTATTTAACTCAACTTTGGAATAGAACTGCTTTTAATAGGAATGAAGAATCGCAAATTACAAGTTTTGCTAATATTGTAAGTAAATATTTCACATTCGGAATAATTTCATTTGCAGTATTAGCTGCTCTTTTTGCTTTACCAAATTATAAAATTGCATTTGATGCTTTCACTGCAGTTTTAATTGTTGCCTGCCCTTGTGCTTTAGCATTATCAACCCCTTTTACTCTTGGAAACACATTAAGAATTTTTGGCAAAAATAAATTTTATCTAAAAAATACTTTTATAGTAGAAAAGCTTTCTTCCATTGATACTATTGTTTTTGATAAAACAGGAACTATAACCGAAAGGAATAATTCTCTTGTTAATTTTATTGGTTTGGACTTATCTGAAAATGAAAAAGATTTAATTAAATCAGTTGTTGCAAATTCAACCCATCCGTTAAGCAGAGCAATCTTTAATTTCTTATCACCAAACAGAATATATCCTGTTGAAAATTATGAAGAAAATATCGGACAAGGTATTATAGCATTAGTAAATAAAAACAAAATTAAAATTGGATCAGAACAGTTTGTTACGAACAAAAATCAAAATGAACTTGATTCAACAAAAGTATTTGTTGCAATTAATGAAGAAATAAAAGGTTATTTTGAAATAAAAAATAAATATAGAGCTGGGCTGAAAGAAATTGTTTCACAACTTTTAAAGAAATATCAAATCTTTGTTTTAAGTGGAGATAACGAAAGCGAAAAAAATAATTTGAATGAAATATTCCATGGAAATGCTGGCTTATATTTCAATTACTCACCTCACGACAAATTAAATTTTATAGAAAAACTACAAAATCAAAACAAGAAAGTTTTAATGTTTGGAGATGGATTAAATGATGCTGGAGCATTAAAACAAAGTGATGTTGGAATTTCAATAACCGATAACACAAATAATTTTACCCCAGCAAGTGATGCTATTTTAGATTCACAATCTTTTAGACTAATAAATGTTTTTATTAATTTCTCTAAAACAAGTAAAAAAATAATTATTGCAAGTTTTGTCCTTTCAATAATTTATAATATTATTGGATTAACTTTTGCATTTGAAGGCAAACTTACTCCATTATTTGCAGCCATTCTTATGCCTTTAAGTTCAATATCAGTTGTAATTTTTACAACCATAGCAACAAATTTATTAGCAAATAAAAAAGGATTAATTTAATGCAAATTGTTTTAGTCTTAATCGCAGCTAGTTTAATTGTTGCTTTAATTTTTTTAGGTGCATATCTCTGGGCTGTAAAATCAGGTCAATACGATGATAAATTTACACCTTCGATAAGAATTTTATTCGATGAATCAAAAAAAGAAAAAAATGATTAACTAACTTTTATCAGGAGAAACTAATGCAGGTTGAAAAATTTAGTTATGATAATCAAATAGTAAAAAACTTCCTGCTTGCCGCAGTTGTATTTGCAATAGTAGGAATGTTAGTTGGATTGATTATCGCAATTCAATTATATCTTCCAGAATTAAGTTTTGGTATTCCATATTTAACTTTTGGACGAATAAGAGCTTTACATACAAATGCAGTTATTTTTGCATTTGTAGGAAATATAATTTTTGCTGGAGTTTATTACTCTACTCAAAGAGTAACGAAAGCAAGAATGTTTAGTGATTTCTTAAGTAAATTTCATTTTTGGGGTTGGCAATTAATAATTCTTGCCGCCGCAATAACTCTTCCATTAGGTATTACAACAAGTAAAGAATATGCTGAACTTGAATGGCCAATTGACATTGCAATTGCAGTAGTTTGGATTGCTTTTGGAATTAATCTTTTTGGAACAATAGCCAAACGCCGTGAAAAGCATATGTACGTTGCATTATGGTTTTATATTGCAACTTGGGTTACAGTTACAATGCTTCATGTTGTAAATTCAATTGAAATTCCAGTGACTTTTTTAAAGAGTTATTCTGTTTACGCTGGTGTGCAAGATGCATTAGTTCAATGGTGGTATGGACATAACGCTGTTGCTTTCTTTTTAACTACACCATATTTAGGATTGATGTATTACTTTTTACCGAAAGCAGCTAATCGTCCCGTTTATTCATATAGATTATCAATCTTACACTTTTGGGCTTTAATTTTTATTTATATTTGGGCTGGTCCTCACCACCTTCTTTATTCAGCACTTCCAGATTGGGCTCAATCTTTGGGAACAGTATTTTCAATAATGTTAATTGCACCATCTTGGGGTGGTATGTTAAATGGACTATTAACATTGCGTGGAGCTTGGGATCGTGTTCGTGATAATCCAATTCTTAAATTTATGGTTGTCGCTGTTACAGCTTATGGTATGGCTACTTTTGAAGGTCCAATGCTTTCCTTAAAAAATGTTAATGCCATTTCTCATTTTACAGATTGGACGGTTGCCCATGTTCATATTGGAGCTTTAGGTTGGAATGGCATGCTTTCTTTTGGAATTCTTTATTGGATTATTCCAAGAATGTGGGGGACTGAACTTTATTCAAAAAAATTAGCAAACCTTCATTTTTGGATTGCTACTTTAGGAATTGTTTTTTGGGCAGTTCCAATGTATTGGAGTGGTATTGCACAAGCTTTAATGTGGAAACAATTTACACCACTTGGAGTTCTTCAGTATCCTAATTTTCTTGAAACTACTTTACAAATTATTCCATTCTATATCATCCGCTCGTTTGGTGGTTTACTTTATTTTACTGGTTTGTTCTTATTAGCATATAATTTAATTAAAACAGCTAAAAGTGGTTCTTTTATAAAAAATGAAGAAACCGAAGCAGCTCCTTTAGAAAAAGATAACGAAAAAATGAAACGTGGTCAGATTCATCGTTGGTTGGAAAAAAGACCTGTTAAATTTGCTATTCTTTCATTCATTGTTGTTACTATTGGTGGATTAGTTCAAATCATTCCGATGTATGCTGTTAAAACTAATGTTCCTACAATTTCAAGTGTTAAACCTTATTCACCTTTAGAACTTCAAGGACGTGATATTTATATTCGGGAAGGTTGTAATGCTTGTCATTCTCAATTAGTTCGTCCATTTAGAAGTGAAACTGAAAGATATGGTGAATATTCAAAAGCTGGTGAATATGTTTATGATCATCCGTTTCTTTGGGGTTCTAAAAGAACTGGTCCTGATTTGATGCGTGTTGGCGGAAAATATTCTAATCTTTGGCATTTCATGCACATGGAAGATCCTCGTTCAATGTCTCCTGGTTCTATTATGCCAAGATTTCCATGGTTATATACTAATCAGCTTGATATTTCAACTACTAAAGTAAAAATTAATGCTTTACGTTCAGTTGGAGTTCCATATCCTAAAGGTTACGAAGATATTGCAAATGAAGATTTGAAAAAACAGGCGAACAAAATTGCAGAAGATTTAATCAATAATGGTGCACCAGCAGAACCCGATAAAGAAATTATTGCTCTTATTGCATACCTACAAAGATTGGGAACTGATATTAAAGGAAATAATTCAGCGAGTTCAAAATGATTGGTGAATATTTTAGACAATTAAATGATTCTTCTATTGTTCCGATAATTTCATTAATAACTTTCTTTTTATCTTTTGTTGTATTGATTTTTTGGACATTTACAAGAAAAAAACATTACTTAAATTACATGGGTAATATTCCCTTGGATAACAATATCAAAAACAAAAATTCAGAGATAAAAAATGAAACAACTAAATAAAATCATTTTTTCGTTTCTTTTAATTAGCATTATCAATTACTCAAATATCTTTGCTGAAACTGGAGCAGGTTACGATTTAAATCATGTAATGAAAATTTCTCTTTTAATTACTCTAATTTTTATTGCTATACTAATGTGGTTCGCTATTGTATATTCGGAAAAGAATGATTTTAATGGTGAATTATTAAAATCACCTTTTAAAAAAATGTTAAGCTGGTTAACTCGTTCAGTTCCTATTGAAAAAGAAGAAGATATAATGTTTCATCATGATTTTGATGGAATCAAAGAACTTGATAATAGAATTCCACCATGGTTTAGTTTTTTATTTTATGGTTCAATTGCTTTTGCAATAATCTATATGATAGTTTTTCATGTTGTTGGTGATGGAAATGTTCAACAAAATGAATACGCTGCCGAAATGCAACAAGCTTCTTTTGAAAGAGAAATGTTAATAAGAAGTGGTGCGTTCATTAATGAAGAAACCGTTACTTTTGCAAATGATGCAGCGACAGTCTCTGAAGGAAAAGAAATTTTTGCAAAGAACTGTGTGGCTTGCCATGCAAATGATGGTGGTGGTGGAGTTGGTCCCAACTTAACTGATGATTATTGGATTCATGGTGGCGGAATTAAAAATATATTTAAAACTATTAAATACGGTGTTCCTTCAAAAGGAATGATTAGCTGGCAATCACAACTTGATCCATCAAAAATGAGAGCTGTTGCAAGTTATGTAATTACTCTGCATGGAACTAAACCAGCAGCACCAAAAGAACCACAAGGAACGATTTGGAAAGAAGAAGAAACCAATTCTAAACAATAAATTTAATTAATATGAATAGTGTAAATGTTTCAGAAGAAAATGAAGAATTTAGAAACTCATTAGCAACAATAACGAAAGAAGGTAAACGTAAATGGATTTATCCTAAAAAACCTAAAGGAAAATTTTATAATGCGAGGATAATTGTAAGTGTTTTATTACTTGCATTTTTATTCATATCTCCATTTGTCAAAATTAATGGTCATCCTTTCATAATATTAAATGTTCTTGAAAGAAAATTTATCATTTTCGGAATTCCATTTGGACCTCACGA
Organism: Stygiobacter electus; assembly: GCA_029210465.1. Lineage (GTDB taxonomy): Bacteria > Bacteroidota > Ignavibacteria > Ignavibacteriales > Melioribacteraceae > Stygiobacter > Stygiobacter electus. The sequence continues at coordinate 56,108 of JARGDL010000011.1, read as the reverse complement.
TTTGCATTTATTTGCTTTAACAATGATAGCAGTTATTGTTTCAATCTTTTTATTCACAGTTGTTTATGGTAGATTATTCTGCGGTTGGATTTGTCCACAAACTGTTTTTATGGAAATGGTTTTTAGAAAAATTGAATATTGGATTGAAGGAGATGCTAACAAACAAAAAGCATTAAACAGTCAACCTTGGAACGGAGAAAAAATTTTCAAAAAAACTTTTAAGCAAATTGTTTTCTTTTCAATTTCATTTGTTATTGCAAATACATTTTTATCTTATATCATTGGTGTAGATAAATTATATCAGTACATAAAAGATACTCCGACACAACATTTTTCTACTTTTTTTGCAGTCTTAATTTTTTCTGGTTTATTCTATTTTGTTTTTTCCTATTTCAGAGAACAAGCATGCACATTAGTTTGTCCTTACGGAAGATTACAGGGCGTTATGCTTGATCAGAATTCTATAGTAATTCATTACGATTACAAACGAGGTGAACCAAGAGGCAAACTTAAAAAAAATGAATCACGCACTAATGGTGATTGTATTGATTGTCATTTGTGTGTTGATGTTTGCCCTACTGGTATTGATATTAGAAATGGGACCCAACTTGAGTGTGTTAATTGCACCGCTTGCATTGATGTTTGTGATTCCGTAATGGAAAAAATAAATAAACCAAAAAAGTTAATACGATATGCTTCTAAAACACAAATTGAAACTGGGAAACAGCCTTTATTTACACCAAGAGCAATCGGCTACACAATTGTTTTAATGCTTTTAACTTTTTTGATTCTTTTTATGTTAGTTAATAGAACCGAAGTTGAATTAAGTATTTTACGTACACCCGGAACACTTTTTCAGGAACAACCAGGTAATAAACTAAGCAACATTTATGACCTGAAGATTATTAATAAAACTTTTAATAATATAAATGCAGAGCTCGAGCTAGAAAATTTAAAAGGAGAAATTCAAGTTATTGGTAAAAAACTTTCTGTGGCTCCTCAAGAAGTTACTGAAGCTAAATTTTTAGTAATTCTACCAAAAGAAGAAATTAAGACAATAAAAACACCAATTAAAATTGCAGTAAAATCAAATGGTAAAATTTTAGATGTAATTGATACAGCATTTCTCGGGAAGGTAAAAAAATGAAATTAAAATTTAACTGGGGAACAGGCATAGCTTTAACTTATATTTTATTCTTAATTGCAATATTAACAATGGTTTTTATTTTTATGAATCAAGATGTTGCTTTGGAAACTAATGATTACTACGCAAAAGGTTTGGAATATCAGAGTCAGATTGATAAAATTGAACGCACAAAAAATTTAACAGAACAACTTGAAATACTAAATAAAAATGATCAAATAGTTTTTAATTTTCCTAAAATTTTTGCGAATAAAATTATTTCAGGAGAAATTTATTTTTACAGACCTTCGAACAACAAAAGCGACTTTAAATCAAAAATTGACTTAACAGATTCCCTTCAACAAATTATTTTTACTAAAAATCTTGAAAAAGGTTTATGGAAAATTAAAGTTGATTGGAGTGTTGAAAATCAAAATTATTATAATGAAAAAATTTTAATGATCAATTAATGGAAGTTTGGACAGGTTTTTTAGTCGGATTACTTGGAAGTTTTCATTGCGTTGGAATGTGTGGTCCAATTGCATTAGCCCTTCCTGTTTTTGGTGAAGCAAAAATAAATTTAATTATTGGAAGATTACTCTATAACTTTGGAAGAATAATAACATATTCTGTAATGGGATTTTTATTTGGATTACTCGGTAACCGAGTTATTCTTTTTGGCTTGCAACAAGGTCTTTCAATTACAATCGGACTTTTTATTTTAGTTTATGTTTTAATTCCAAAAAAGTTTAAAGCAAAATTACCAGAATTAAAATTTTACAAAGTTGTTACAAATTTTATAAAAATAAATTTTGCAAAGTTAGTATCTAAAAAATCAAGTAAATCACTTTTTGCAATTGGTTTATTAAATGGATTACTTCCATGTGGTTTTGTTTATGTAGGAATTGCAGGGGCAATATCAACAGGTGATGCAATTAATGGTTCAATCTATATGGCTTTGTTTGGATTAGGAACTACTCCAATTATGTTTTTAACTTCTATAATTGGCAAAGTTTTAACTTTTAATTTAAGAAGTCGAATTAATAGATTAATTCCAGTTTTTACATTTCTGCTTGCAATTTTATTTATCCTTCGTGGTTTGAACCTTGGCATTCCTTATATAAGTCCAAAATTTGAATATCCTACGGCAAACACAATAATTCAGAAGGTTGATACATGTCGCTAAAAATTATTGCGTTACTAATTTTAATTTCTTTAATTGCAAATGAAAAGATTAAGTGTCAAATGAATTCAAATTTGTTAACAGATGTTAAAGAATATGTCTCTGGATTAATTACTGAAAAAATTTCAGATAAATTTTATTATCACAATATAAAACATACATTAGAAGTTGTTACTGCAGTTCAAGAAATTGCCAAAGGTGAAAATTTATCGAATGAAGATTTAGAAATTGTATTAATTGCTGCTTGGTTCCATGATGTTGGTTATACAGAAAAAATTAAAGGACATGAAGAAATTAGTGCAATGTATGCAAGTAATTTTCTCATTCAAAAAAATTATCCATCAGAAAAAATTGATTCAGTTGTTGCTTGTATTTTAGCTACAAAGGTTCCTCAAAGACCAACATCAATTTTACAGGAAATAGTTTGTGATGCAGATTTGCATCATTTTGGTAAAACTTCATTTTTTGAAAGGAATCAACTTTATAAAAATGAAATTGAAGTAATTCAAAATAAGAAGATTGATGAAATTGAATTCATAACTAACACGATTGCTTTTATGAATGAACATCATTTTTTCACAACTTATGCTAAAAAATATCTTCAACCAATTAAAGAAAGAAACGTTACTCTTCTTAAACAACAATTAGATTCCCTTCTTAAATGAAAAAACTATTTTTAATCCGACATGCAAAATCAAGCTGGGATGACCCAAGTCTTTCTGATCATGAAAGACCTTTGAACGAAAGAGGAATTCGCAATGCAAATTTCATGGCTAAGTTACTAAAAGAAAAAAATATTTTTCCCGACTTAATTATTTCAAGCACGGCTGAAAGAGCAAGTCAAACAGCTAACATCTTTTCTGATATTTTAACACATACAAAAAAAATAAAATATGATTCAAGAATATATGAAGCAACTACGCAAAACTTAATTGAAGTCGTTAGTGAAATTGAAAACATCAACAATCTTGTTTTTCTATTCGGGCATAATCCTGGCTTATCTAACTTTGCAAATTTTATTTCTAACCATCCAATCTACAATTTACCAACTTGTGCAATTGTTGGTCTTGAAATTCCAATTGATAATTGGGAAAATATTTCGAGAAATTCTGGGAAATTGATTTTTAATGAATACCCTAAAAAATATAAATAACTTTCAAAAGAATTATTAAATAAAACCTTTTTGTTTGATTTTACCTATTCTTGTATTTTTCATGCAAAGAATTATAAATTATTCATAATTTGGAGTTCATAATGAACACTACAACAATTGAAACAGGAAAAATCTTTAAAGAATTTTCCTATCCAATAACACCGCTCGAAAAAGGTTATACTGACAAATCACTCTACATTAATGTTGGCTCTAAAGATATTGTAATTAAAGATATTCCAACATGGATAAAAGAAAAATTCATTGGCGGAAAAGGTTACGGATTGAAATTTTTATGGGATGCAACTAAACCTGATACCAAATGGAATGATCCTGAAAATGAAATTGTAATTTCTGGCGGACCAATTTGTGGAATTACACAATATTCTGGGACAGGAAAATCTTTAGTAGTTTCAATCTCTCCACAAACAGATTCAGTAATGGATAGTAACGTTGGTGGTTGGTTTGGACCATTCTTAAAAATTTGCGGTTTTGATGCATTAGAATTGCAGGGTAAATCTGAAGAAGATATTGTCATCATTCTTGATGGAAGAAATGGTGGAAAAATTATTATTGAAGATGGTTCAAATTATCCAAAAGATAGCCATGAACTAGCAGAATATTTTTATGATAGATTTGGTAGTAACGATTCGGAAAAAATGAAAATTGCTGTTGTATCAAGTGGAAGTGCCGCTGAACATTCTTTAATCGGAATGTTAAATTTTAGTTTTTATGATAAAAAGAAAAAACGTGTTCGTTTAAAACAAGCTGGCCGTGGTGGAATAGGTACAGTATTTCGTAATAAAAAAATTAAAGCCCTCGTTGCTCTTGTTCCTAAAATTGATCCTGATATGAATCATGTTGTTGACATGAAAGCAATAATTGAAAGAGGTCAAAGATTCAATAAAGAAATGCGAGAGCTTGATGATCAACAAAGTGAAATGAGAACAAAAGGAACTGCTCATCTTGTTGAAATTATGAATGATTACGATTTATTACCTGTTCACAATTTTAAGTTTGGAAGTAACCCAGCTGTACCTGGAACTATTGATAGCGAAACATGGAAAGCTAGATTTGAACAAGGTTCTTTTGATGGTTGTTGGCTTGGTTGCAATATGAGCTGTTCAAAAGGTGTTAACAATTATATTTTAAGAACTGGTCCTTACAAAGGTCAATCTGTAATAGTTGATGGCCCTGAATATGAAACAGCAGGAGGCATTGCTTCTAACTCTGGAATTTTTAATCCTGATTACACAATTGAAGTAAATTTCTATTGTGATACTTATGGAATTTGTACAATAACTTGGGGAACTACAGTTGCTTTTTTAATGGATTGTTACGAGAATGGAATTTTAAATGAAGAAAGAACCGGTGGACTAAAATTAAATTTTGGAAATGCTGACAACGCAATGGAATTACTACACATGGTTGCTCGCGGTGAAGGTTTTGGTAAACTTGCTGGAAAAGGTGTTCGCTGGTTAAAAAATTATTTCATTGAGCAAGGTTGGGGCGATCCACAATTCTTGCAAGATATTGCTATGGAAAACAAAGGTTTAGAATATTCTCAATACATGTCAAAAGAATCTTTAGCACAACAAGGCGGATATGCAATGACTAATAAAGGTCCGCAACATGATGAAGCATGGCTAATTTTTATGGATATGGTTAACAATCAAATTCCAACATTTGAAGATAAAGCTGAAGCTTTGCATTATTTTCCACTTTTCAGAACATGGTTTGGATTAGTTGGATTGTGTAAACTTCCATGGAATGATGTTGAACCTGCAAACAATGCTGAAACAGATGAACCAGCTAAAGTACCAGAACATGTTGATAATTATGTTACAATTTATAAAGCTGTAACAGGAAGAGAATTTGATAAACATCGTTTGATACGCGATTCAGAAAGAGTTTACAATTATCAAAGAATGTTTAATTTGAGAAGAGGTTTTGGAACCCGAAAATGGGATGATCAGCCTTATCGTGCTGCTGGTCCTGTTACGGTTGAAGAATATGAATCTCGTGCTGAAAGATATGATAAACAGTTAAAAGAAATACTTGGTATTGATCCTGAAGGAAAAACAACAGAAGAAAAAATTAAAATACTTCGCAAACATCGCGAAGCAGAATATGACAAACTTAGAGATGCTGTTTATTTAAGAAGAGGTTGGGATAATAATGGAGTTCCTAAATTAGAATTTCTAAAAGAAATTGGAATGGATTTACCAGAACTAGTAGAATTAAGAGAAAAATATGATAAAGGTGAATGGCCTTTGAAATAATTTTGAATAACACTGGTTTTTATAAAGTTAATTTATAAAAGCCAGTGTTTTACTTTTTTTCTCTTGGTCTTAATTGACATGCACAAGAACCGGATAATCTTTCTTTTTTATTAATCAAAATTGGAAAACCATCTCTTTCCCATTCAACAAATCCACCTGCTAAAACACAAACATTAAAACCTTGCTTGAAAAGATTATTGCAAACTTCTTTACTGTTAATCCCACTTGTATCCGCTATAATAATTAATTGCCCTTTAGGTAAGTTGTTAATCTTATCATTTAATTTTTTCAGAGGAATATTGATTACTAACTCAACATCGAATTGTTTAAAGGCATTAATAAATTCGTCTCTTATATCTAACAACAAAGCACCTTCCTTGCACAATTCGAATGCTTCTTTTGGAGTTACAACTTTCACTTTAACCACCACTTATCATATGAATAATATCTACTTTATCTCCATCTTTAATAAATGTAGTGTTATAATTTTCTTTCTTAATTAGATTTTCATTTATTCTTACAATTAATCGTGGGAAAGAATATTTTTTTATTTCAAGTAATTTGTTAACTGAAATTTTATCTTCATTTAGTTCAAGTATCTCTTCTTTATTGTTAAGAATTATTTTCATTTTCATCTCCAAGTAAAATTTCTAATACAACATTTGCCATTAAATTTGAAACCGCACAAACTCTTGGTGCAATTGGCGGATTATTTTCACAAGTTTCGTTTTGTCTATCTCCAACAATTATTAATCTTCCAAATCTTTCAGTTTTTATTAAATCATTTTTTCCATACCCAGCCAGCCCAACTCCACACACTAAATATTTATCAGGAAAGTTTTTCAAAACAGTTTCTACAATCATTTCTTTCATTTCTGCTTTATCGAAAGCTTCAACTATAATATCGCAATTTTTATATATTTCAATTATATTATTTGAATTTAATTTCACTAGATGAGCTTGAACATCAATATTTGGATTAATTCTCAAAATATTTTCTTTGAGTGCAAATACTTTTTCTTTTCCTATTTGATCATAAAAAAAATATTGTCTGTTTAAATTGCTTTCTTCAATAATATCATAATCAGCTAAAATTAATTTACCAATGCCAACACGAGCTAAAGAGACTGCGCAGTTAGAACCAAGACCACCGCAGCCAGCAATGCCCACAATCTTTTTGGAAAGTCTGAATTTTATTTCTTGAAAATTCATTTTAATAAATTAAATATTTATTTATAGATTATTTTTTTCTTGCAATAATTCTAATAAAAAGTTATTCTTATGTCAAAAATTAGTAATTATTTAATAGGAGTAAAAATGGAAACTATAAAGCAAATATTAAATTCAAAATCGTTGTACACAATTAAAAGTGGTTCGACTGTTAAAGACACTGTTAATTTTTTAGCCGAGAAAAATATTGGTCTTGTCCCAATAATTGATGACACAGGAAAAGTACTCGGCGTTTTTTCAGAACGTGATTTAGTAAAGAGAGTAATCTCAAAAGACCTTGATATTTATTTAACAAAAGTTGATGATGTAATGACAAAAGATTTAATTATTGCTAAGATTGATGAATCTCCTCAAGAATGTTTAACAAAAATGAAAAACAATAAAATCAGACACATCCTTGTAATTGATAATGAAAAACTTGTTGGAATTATTTCTATCAAAGATTTACTTGAACTTAATATACAAGACATGAAAGAAACAATTGAGGTTTTGCATAATTATATTTATGCGAGATAGGTTTATAATGTATAATTGAGAATTGATAATTGATAATTGAGAATTGCTAATTGAGAATTTTTAATTGTATAGTTTTTATTTATTAAAATAAAGCTGCCCAATAGAGCAGCTCTTTTTTCTTATTTTACTTTTTTGTTTTATTTTTTTCCACGTCTCATCATACTGCCTGTGCCAGTACCACTTCCTAAAGCTGTACCACTATTTGCTGAATGATTTTTTGCGCCGTAACCTGTTCCATCTTTTGGTTGTACTGGAGTTCCGGTACCATCTTTTTTACCAAAACCTTTTCCAACACCAGCGCCTTGAGCTGATGTACCTACATTATCACAAATACCATCGCCGTTTGCATCAACCCAATTTGTTTTTGCACCTTTGTTTGGATTTCCAACTGTTTGTGCATTTGCTGTTTCTGCTACAAAAAATAATCCTAAGAGGATTGCGAAGAATAAAATTGAACGTTTCATTTTGTTACTCCTTTTTGTTTTTTGATTTAGTGTGTTACATCTTTTACTTTATAACTATTGTGCCAAAGGAATAACGTTGGAAAATTGATAGAATTAAAACTTTTTATTCAATGTGATTAGGTAAATAATTTGATTTAGTCGAAATGAACGACAACAATGTCGAAGGTTATATTTTTAAGAATATTTTTTTCTTATAGAAGATCCACATAATGCCGAGCCAAAACAGTACATAAAATATAGCCCATGCTAACGAAGCATTAATTGGAGAAAAGATTGGGGTAAATAAATTATCATATAAAATATTTCTTAATGAAGTTTCTATACCGTTAACATTAAATTTAATTCTTCTTAAAATTGTTCCACCAATCCATGAAAGAGTATAAACTGTAATTGCATTTGTTCCATAAACAATGAACGGTTTAGTCCACCAATCATATTTTTTAATATCAATTAAAAAATAACACATTGCAAAAAAATGCAGTGCTAATCCACCAGTGAATAATACATAAGAACTTGTCCAAAGTGATTTATTTATTGGAAAAGATAAATTCCAAAACAAGCCGATAAAAATTAGAAAGTTAGCTGTTACAAAAATCCAGGCAATTTTATTGAGTTCATCCAGCTTTGATTTTAAAAATTTGCCAAGTAAAACTCCAAGCAAACCTGTAACAATAGCTGGTAATGTACTTAATATACCTTCAGGGTCCCAAATTTTTGTGGTTCTCCACAAATGTCCAGCTAATAATTTGTTATCTAACCAAGCAACAATATTTGGAGCAATTTCTTTTTGTAAAGTTGGGTCAAAAATAGTTGGTTGTGAAATGTTTGGGGCACCAATACCAGGAACAGGAATTAAAGTTAATAATGCCCAATAACCTAAAAGCAAAATTGAAGAAATGATAATTTGAGCTTTCCACTCGGTAAAAAGAAATATTAATGAAATAAAAAAATAAACAATCGCGATTCGTTGAAGTACACCAAGTATGCGAACTTCTGAGAAATTAAAATCAGGGAATGCATTCAGAAAAACACCGATAATAAAAATTAAAAAACTTCTTCTAAAAATTTGTAGTAATAACTTATCAAGATTATCACCTCTTTCTTTTCTTTTACTTAAAGAAAGAGTTACCGAGACTCCAACAATAAAAAGAAAAAATGGAAAAACTAAATCAGTTGGTGTGCAGCCATTCCATTTAGCATGAAGTAAAGGTGAATAAACATTTCCCCAATCACCAGGATTATTGACTAAAATCATTGAGGCAATTGTTATACCTCGAAATACATCTAAAGACACCAATCGATTTGATAAATTAGTTTGTTTCATTTATGAAACTTGTTCTAATCCATTTTCAAATGTTTGTGATGATTTTTTTCCATCTCCTTGTCGAAAGGAAATTTCTTCTTCAAAACTTAAAATCATTTCAGATGTGTTACTGTCTTTAACTACTTTAATTTTTAATCCCCAGTTTTTGTTTTTTTTATCTTTTTGTGATTTGTTACTTTCTTTAGTATCAAGTGTAATTTGTAACATACTCCGACTTTGATTTATAGTTATGAAATTATTTTGTTGTGGAATGCAACTTATTAAAATCGGAAAAACAATCCAAAATTTTTTTTGTAATATTTTTTTGCATTTAAAATTTTATTCTTTGATAATTAAAAAAAATTTTTATTGAGTTTATACTTTATATAGATTATGTTGTTAACATCTTCAATATTAATAACATGGATTAACTCACAATTATTCTTCCAGGTATTTTCTCAAATCATTTCCACTAATAAAATATTTTTGTCCGATTTTTTTAGCTCTAATTTTTTTTGATTCAATTAATTTTATTAGTTCTTTTTCTTCAATGTTAAGCTTTTTTGATATTTCATTAGTCGTATAAATATCTAATTCATTTTTTTCTTCACCTGGCATACTTACAACTTTAATTTCGTTTTTTTTATGTACAAGAAAAATTGTGTAACTAAATTTTGAATCAGTGGAGTAATCGAGTGTGGTTAATTTTTGAGGGAGATAATTTTCATGTTGAACTGAAATTGAAACAGAGTCAACTTTATAAGTCTCTTTTTGGAATTCACCCGAAAGAGAAAATGTTCCTGAAGTATCTGTTACAAACGAAAAAAATTTTTCTTTTGTTTCATGAAGTAAATAATCTATTGCTTTATAATAAACATGAACAGTAACTGATGCATCAGTTACTGGTTTTTTATTAATATCTCTAATAAAAATTTTTTGAGCGTATATTTGGCTGGAAGTTAACAAACAAAGGAATATTACAACGGGAAAATTTTTATTGTTTTTATGTTTATTCATCTAGATTTTCAACTTGTATATTAAAAAATTGTACCCCCGACAGGACTCGAACCTGTGCACATGGCTCCGGAGGCCATTGCTCTGATCCACTGAGCTACGGGGGCAAAAATTTTCTATCAAAAATTAAAATAATATTAAAGAAGGAACAAAATAATTTTATTTATAAAAACTTTAGTGTTAATCTTTTTATTCATTTAATTTTATTTACTAATTTAAACGTGTAATAATTAAAGGAATTGTTATGGCAAATATTACAAGTAAAATTGTTGATAGTGTTATAAATTCATTAGAAAAAATGAAATCCCCAGATAAAAGTAATAGTTCATTTTGGAGTTACTTAAAAGATCAATTGTATTCTGAAAGTCCTTGGGATCAAAGTGATTTAGCAGTAATTGAAAAAGAGATAATGAAAGAATTGAATAAACTAAATCAAAATGATTTAACTAAAATTTGGAAGTTAAGTGAAGTATCCGAAACTAAATTAGAAGGAACCGATTTAACTCCAGAATTAATGAAAACTAATTTAGTAAATGAATTTCTTAGTAAAGTTCTGGATAAAATGGATGACAATTATTCAAGTGGAAGTGGTTATACGCAGGCATATACAGCACCAACTTCTTCCTCAAAAAGAGATAATGATACAGAAGATGAATTTAGCGAAGAAGAACATCTTGAAGAAAATGAATTTGAAGAAGATTTTGAAGATGATGATCTTCTTGATGAAGAATCATTCGATGATGATGAAGAAAATCCTTAGAGCTACTTAATTAAAATTAAGCCAACTTTTTAATAAGCTGACTTAATAAATACAGACATTAATTTTTTCTTGTGTAAATCATTGTAAACATTTTTGCTTCTTTACCATTTTGAATTGAATACATATCAAAACTTATTTTATTATCATTATCAATTTTAGTAACAGTACGATAAATAACAGTTTGACCAGTCATTGCGTCTAAACTTTCTCCTTTATAATTAAGGGTTTTTGTTTTTTCATCGTAATATCCTTTCATAACAGTTACACCAGTTCCCATATTATCAACCCAAATCGAAACAAATTCTTTAGCAACATTATCATAAGCATCAAGCCCTTTACCTTCAAACGGCATACCCATCATCATACCACTTTGCGATGTTAAAAAGTATCTACCACCTAAAATTGACTCTGTTTTCGAAACACCTTTTGATTTCATTTCTTGTCCCGTTGGATCAATTAATGTCATCTCAGTATCCCACTCTCCTACCATTTTTGAAAGTAATTCATGCATTTTACCAGGTGTTATTGCCTCTTGCCATTTTTTCATCATTTGCTCTTGATCTTGAGCAATTGAGTTTACGCTGTAGATTAAAGAGAATAATACAAAAAAGAATTTACTAACCTTCATTTTATTGCCTTTCTTTTATAATAAGTTATAATGAACATAACAATAATGTGATGCAAAAACAATAATTTTAACAAAATTCAAATTAAATAATGAAAATCATTTGCATTTTCACTATGTTTAACTAGTTAAAATTTGAAGCGAGGATGTTTATGAAACAATTCATAATAATTGTATTTGCATCAATTTTTATATATGCTTGTTCAACATTAACACTTAAACCTGCCGATTATGCTTGGCCTATTGAAAATGTATTAAAAGTAGATAACAAAGGATTTATTACTGAACAAAGATATTCTTTTTCTGTAAATGTAAAACCCATTTTCTATGAAGAGTTTAAAGACTCAACCAATTACATTGGAAAAGAAGTGAGAATAATTCGTGACAAAGCAGGATTTTATTTTATAACTGGAAAAGATTTTAAAAATGTTTATGTATTTAAACCAATTGAAAACGGTATGCAGTTAGAAAATAAAATTGAAATTTCAGAAAAACAAGCTTTAAGTTCACCAGTGTTTAACCAAAAAAATCAATTTATTGAATTAATTGATAATCAAAAGAAATACCAATTAACAAGTAAAGGCTTAGTGAGGTAGTTTATGTTAAAGAATTTTTTATTAACTGTTTTGATTTTACTTTTTGTTAGTAATGTTTCCTTTTCTCAATCTGATTTTGAAAAAGTTGAAAAATTTAAATCAAGAATTCAGCAAATTGAATCCGCAATTAAAAATGCCTCTTCGTTGGATCAGCTTACAATAATTTCTGATAATATCGAAAAAGCAAAAAAAGATTTTTTAAATGATAAAGAATTAATTGATAAATCAATTTACCCTGAAAGTTTTACTTCAAGTTTTGAAAAACTTGAACGTTCTTTAGAATTAAGAAAAGGAGATTTTACTCAAATAACAGAATTAAAAACTGAAGTAGTTACATTAAAAGATAAAATTTCTGAACTAAGTCAAGAAAATCAAGGATTACTTTCACAAATAAGATTACTAAATATAAAATCTAAAAAAGATGCTGAAACAATTTCATCACTTCAAAAACTTGTTGCACAATTAAAAGCTAATATTCAACAAAGAGACTTACTTGTTCGTGGAATTGTAGATAGTTTACTTAATGAGTTTATCAAATATCCAACTACAAGCGATGTTGAAAAACAAAATATCTTTGGCAAAGTTGAATCTTCAAATCTTTTCTACAACATTGAAAGAACGATTGATGATAATATTCAATTCATGAAAGCAACTAAACTTACTCCTGAAGATTTGGGAGAAATGAAAAAGCAATATCATGATTTTAATAAAGTCTGGAGACAAATAGGACCAAAGTTAGCAGAAGTTTATTTGAGTAAAAAAGATAAAACTATGCAAATCTCAAACATTGATGCAAAATTTACTGACTGGAATTTAGCATTAAATGATGAAATGTGGGGACAAGTAAATAAACTTTTCCGTGAAAAGAAAATTGCTTTGTTACCTTTTTCAAGCGGCGATCAATTTTTTAAATCAGTTCAAGCGTTTGTCGATGATGAATTAAAAAACTATGATGTTAAAAGTAAAGAAGAAGTTGAAAATACATTTTATGCTTTTACAGATAGTGTTTACTTTAAAACTGTTGAACCTGTCTGGATTCCAGTTTTAATTGAAAACAATATGATGACTGAAGCAAACAAAGATTCAATAGATGCACAGCTGGCAAAATGGAAAAAGAAAGTTGCACCTGCTTATGAAATTAATTGGGTTTATGTTGGTGGTGGTGCTGTTATAATTTTACTTTTAATCGCACTCTTCATCAAAGGAAGAAATAAAAAAACACCAAGTTCTTTTACAAATATTAAAGAAGAAGATAATTTGGTTTAATAATGAATATTAATTTCCAATTTTTAATTGAATTATTCAAATATAAGCCTAATGATCCATTAGTATTCAGCACAAGTTTATTTCTTTTTTTGTTTCTCTTTTTTCTGTTAATTTATAATTTTATTGGTAAGAACAAATCACTAAGGTTAAGTTTTTTAATTCTTTTTTCACTTTATTTTTATTACAAATCTACCGGCTACTATGCTGGAATAATAATCATTTCAGCTGTTGTTAATTTCCTATTTGCAAAAGGAATTGCCGCAACGGATAGAATGCTGTTCAAAAGAATTTATCTATTATTTGCGGTAATTATCAACATTGCAATCCTTGGTTATTTTAAATACACAAATTTCATTTTACAAATATTTTCAGAAATTAATAAAACTAATTTTGAACCTTTATCAATCTTTTTACCAATTGGAATATCATTTTACACTTTTAAATCTCTTAGTTACGTGTTTGACGTTTATCTTGAAACTTTAGAACCAACTAAAAGCTTTCGTGATTTTTGTGTGTATGTCTTTTTCTTTCCAAATATTTTGATGGGACCAATTGATCGTGCTTCAAAATTTTTACCGCAAATTGATAACGAGCCATTTTTATCTAAAGAAGATTTAGGAAGAGCTTCTTTATTATTAATGGTTGGATTATTTAAGAAAGTTGTTATTGCAGATTATATTAGTCTAAACTTTGTAGATCGAATTTTTGATTTTCCACTTCGTTACACAGGTGTAGAAAATTTACTTGCAATTTATGGCTATACACTTCAAGTCTATTGCGATTTTTCCGGTTACACGGATATGGCAATAGGTGTTGCTTTATTTTTTGGTTTTAAATTAATGGATAATTTTAATTCTCCGTTCAAAGCTACAAGCATAGCTGATTTTTGGAGAAGATGGCATATCTCACTATCTACTTGGTTACTTGATTATATTTTTAAACCTCTTCAGTTTTCAATACGTTCATTAAAAATTTGGGCAAACATAATTGCAATATTTATTACATTCGTAATTTGTGGTGTTTGGCATGGTGCTGGCTGGAATTTTATAATTTGGGGTGCAATGCATGGCTTTATGATGTCCTTTGCTTTAATCACTCAAAAACCTAAACAAAAACTTTATACATTATTAAAAATTAATAACACAAAATTTTTAAAGTTTTTCCAAACATTAATAACATTCCATTTGATTGCTTTTTCATTTTTGATTTTTAGAACTTCTGATTTTCAAATAATTAAAGACATGTTTTCTCAAATTTTTGACTTTTTTCATGCAGAAGTTTTCATTCAGTTTGCAGAAAAATTACCTGTCATACTTGGACTTATAATTCTTGGTTATATTTTACATTTTATGCCAACAAAAATTGAAAATGTTTTTAAAAAATTAGTTATTGCTTTACCATGGTATTTTCAGGCAGTTTTAATGGTAATTGTAATTTGGATTGTAGCGCAATTTAAATCAGCTGATATTGCGCCATTTATTTATTTTCAGTTTTAAAGTTTATTTCTCAAAATAAATCATGTTCTTATTTTAATTCATTGATAAACAAATAAAACTGATAATTCAATAAATATTACTAGGTTTAATTTTTGAGGCATTTTAATAAAAAATAATTTGATGAAACATTTCAAAAAGATATTACTTTTTACTTTAATATTTAGCTTTGCAAATTATGCACAAGTGAAAGTTAATATTGCAGATGCATTTAAAAAAACTGCCCTTTCACATATGCAAGCTGGTAGATATGGCGAAGCTATTGACCAATTAAATAAATATATAACCGCTCTGCCTCAAGATCCTGAAGGTTATTACCTTCGTGGACAATGTTTTGAAAAAAGATCTCAGTATGAAGCCGCAAGATTAGATTACAGAAGAGCTATTGCATTACAAAATTTTGACCAGGCAAAAAAAAATAAATATGAACGAGATTTACAAAACATGTTAAATGTTTGGTATGCAATCCTAAATAAAAAAATTGAAGGACATTTACGTGAAATTGCGATTAATCCAAATACTCCTTTCAATTACCTTGAAATTGGCAAATCATATAAATTAATGGAAGAATGGGCAAAAGCTGAAGAGTGGTATGACAAATATTTAGAACGTGACGATAATGCCTCTGCTGATGAAATAATTAGATACACAGAAGTTCTTGCTAAAACCGGCAGTATAACTAAAGGTGAAAAAATTCTAAAAAAATATACTGATAGGTATCCGCAAGATTGGCGATTATGGAGTCGTTATGGTTATTTCACTCTTTGGTTAGGTAAATATCAAATTGCTAAGAAAGCTTTTGAAACGGCTTTAAGTTTTAAACCATTTTTCAAAGAAGCTCAAGATGGTTTAGACTTAGTAAATAAACAAGGATATTTAAATGTTAATGTAGGTCGTGATTATGAAAAAGAATACCCAATTGATCGTTATTATAGATTATTGAGGAGAAATCCAAACGATCAAGAAACACGATTTAAACTTGTAGATGAATTAATAAAAGCTAAAAGAATTGAAGAAGCTTATGATCAACTAAAAATTTTAAACATATCCAAAAGTGAAGACCAACGTTTCAAAGACAAATGGAATTATGTAACTGCTTATCGCGATAGCGTTTATAGAGCTAAAATTGATGAAGCAAAATTAATATTACAAAAAAATGAATTTGATAAAGAGGCTTTAAAAACTGTTTCCAATTATTACGAGTATCTTCAAAATTATGACAGTGCAATGGTAATGCTCGATAAATATTTTGATAAATATCCTGATGAAAAAGATAAAGAATTAAGATTTCGTTATGCAAAAATTTCTGCATGGAACCGCGAGTTTGATAAAGCAATTGACATTTTAGACAAACTTTTACTTGATGACCCAAATAATTTAGAATATCAACTTTTCAGAGCACAAGTTTCTGTTTGGATTAATAGAGATTTAGATATTGCAGAAAAATTTTTGGATAATGTATTAAAGAAACAACCAAATAATCTACAAGCAATTATTTCGAAGGCATCATTAATATTAATAAAACAAGATTTTGAAGGTGCACAAGAATTAGCCAACAAAGCAAAAGAAATTGAACCGAATAATGACGATGTAATAAAACTTCAATCAAATATTGATTGGCAAAAACTTCGTGCTGAAGAAGAAAAACTCTACGCAATTTTAGAAATTGGAAGACAAAGAGTAATTGATGGTGATTGTAGTGGTGCAATTCAATTTTATGAAGAATATCAAAGTAAAGCTGAACCAAATTTATTAATATTAAAAGAATATGGTGATGTTTTATTTTGTGCTAAACAATATCAAAAAGCTTTAGATGCTTATAATCAAGTTTTAAATGCTGGCGCTAATTATCAAGCTCAAATGCAAAGAGCAAAATTATACTATGCAATGGGAGATTCTCTTTCTGCAATTAAAGAGTTCAAAGATTTAATACGTCAGGATTCAACTGATTTTGAAGCAAGATTATATTTAGCAGATTCATACGCAAAAGCCGCTGAACATGATTCGGCAAGAGCAATTTATAATAACTTACTTGAAAACTGGAAGCTTGATTCAACACAAGTTAAAATGGTTGAACTTCGCAAAGGTTGGCTTCCTGTTTCTGGAATTGCTGCTATTATCGAAACATTTCCAAACTATCTCGGATTTTCTCCTTCAGTTTCTTACTATGCAGATAATTTAAGTTTCAGGTTGCTAACTGGTGGTGGTAGATTAGATTTAGGTATTAATAATTATTTATCTGCCGGTGTTTCATTTTACAGAAGTTTATTAAAAGCTAATGCTGCAAGTTTAGATCAAAATATAATTGATACTATTCCTAATTTTCGAGCGGATCAAAGATTTACAACTTTTAAAGTACATTTGTTTTTAAAACTTTCTCGAATTATAAATATAGGAATTGGTCTTGGTAAAAGTAATTCTCTAACAATGTTAAACAGAGATGAACAAGATGCATTTTTCAAAATCGAAAGAAGAGATACTTTTGCAGTTACATTACAATATCAAAATTCTGATGCGGCTTTAATTTTATATTCACCATATCTTTTAAGCATCAGAAATATGGCTCGACTTTACAAATTTGAAGGGTACTATAGAAACACTTTCGGATTAAAAATTGCAAGTATGTTCCAATATATTGGTGTTGATGATAGTAACGAAGGCAACAATTTTTATTTTAGAATTGGAAGATATTTCTACAAAGATTTAGTTATTGGATATGAATACGCTTATGATAATTTCAAATGGAAATCATCTTATTATTATTCACCAAGAAATTTTGAATCGCATAGTATTTGGCTCGATAACGAAATTGATAGAAAAGATAATTTAAGAATTACTCTTGGTGGAAAGCTTGGAATAATTCCACAAAGCAGTTTAATAATTTTAGCTGGATATTTTGAAGGTGAATATTCACCACTTAAAAATTTACTAATCACTGGAAGAATTGGAATAGGAAGCACTTCCCGTGATAATTCAAGTTATAGATATTTTTCAGGTCAATTATCTGCATATTGGACAATCTTTTAATTCCCATAATGAAAAAAATCATCCTAATTTTATTTTTTTCTACTTCATTAATTGCCCAACCAATAAAATTTTATGGTGAAGCAAAACCTGCATCTTTAGTAATTGGGAAAACAGACAGCATAAAAACTATCTTGATTAACAAGAATAAAATTAAATTTAGCAAAGAGGGATATTTTATTTTTGCTTTTGACAAAGAAGATGAAGGTGATTTTGAATTAACAATTATACACCGCAATAAGAAAATAAATAGATTTAATTATTCTTTTGCAAAACAAGAATATGAAAATCAGGAATTAACACTTTCAAATAAAATGGTAAGCCCACCTAAGAAATATTTATTAAGAATTAAAAAGGAAACAAAACAAATTAAATCGTCAAGGAAAAATCTAATCAAAAACAACAAGACATTTTATTTAAGCGGCTTTTCATTCCCTGTTAAAAATGTTAGAATCACTTCAGAATTTGGATTAAACAGAATTTTAAATGGTCAACCAAAAAATTTTCATAATGGAATTGATTTTGGCGGCTCTACAGGTGATTCAGTTTTTGCTATTGCTGATGCTAAAGTTTTATTCGTCGGAAAAAATTTTTATTTCAATGGAAATTTTATCTTACTTGATCACGGACAAGGGTTAAATAGTATTTATCTACACTTAAGTAAAATTTTAGTAAAGAAAAATCAAATTGTAAAGAAGGGTGATTTAATTGGATTAATGGGTTCAACTGGAAGATCAACTGGTCCACATTTACATCTTGGAATTCAATGGTTCAATAAAAGAATTGATCCGATGAATTTGTTTAACTTAAAGTTCGAGTAACTCTTTTATATCATCAATTACTTTACATTCAGTGGCTAATAATCTTTCTTTATCTTGATGACCACATGAAAGTAAAATACAATCAGCACCAATTTCTTGAGCTACTTCATAATCGTGCAATGTATCACCTATCATTAAAGTTTCACCTTTTCCATTTCCTAATTTCTTAATCAACATTTGTCCTAAATGCAATTTGCCTGCTGCATAGATATTATCTAATCCAACTATATGCTCAAAATATTTTGTTAGGCCAAAATAATTTGCCATTTCTTCCAACGTATGCTGACTATATGCAGAAAGAATTGATTGACCAATTTGTAATTGTTTAATTTTTTCTAAAACGTCAGTTATACCGTTATAAATATTGCATTCGAATTTTCTTCTTTCATATTCATCCATCCATTTTTTACCAACAATTTCAAACGATTCTTTTTCAAAATCAAAACCAAGTGCCGAATAGTAATTTTTTACTGGAATTGTAAAAACTTTTTTATATTCATCTAAGGTCAATACTTTTTTGTTTCTTTCTTTTAACAGTCCATTGATTAATTCAAGAGATAGTTCTGCATCATTTAGAATTGTTCCATTCCAATCCCAAATAACATGTTTATAGTTACGAAGTTTCATTCTAATATCTTTTTTGCTGGCAAAAATAAGATTTTTCTTTTGAAATCTGTTTATTAATTTTAATTATCAAATGAAGGAGATAAAATGAATCGTTCTAAAATTTTATTAATTGTATTATCTATATCCTTTTTTGCATTTATAATATTTTCTAACAAAATAAATAAAGACGATATAAATGGAGCTGAAAATATTATCGGATTAAATTTTACAAATGCAGAAAAAGATTCTATGCTAGATAATTTAAATGAGCAATTATCAAACTATGAAAACATCAGAAAAGTGGAATTGAAAAATAGTGTACCTCCCGCCATTATGTTTAATCCAATTCCTCTTGGTTTTAAAATAAATCAAAATCAAAAAGTAATTAAGTATAGTGATTATTCTTATACAAAACTACCTAAAGATAAAAATGAACTTGCGTTTTATTCAATTGGTGAGCTAGCATATTTAATAAAAACAAAAAAAATCACTTCAACCGATTTGACAAAATTTTTTATAGAGCGATTAAAAAAATATGGACCCAAATTACACTCGGTAATAACCATTACAGAAGAACGTGCATTAGAAGAAGCTAAAAAAGCCGATGAGGAAATTTCTAAAGGAATTTATAAAGGCATGCTTCATGGAATTCCTTATGGCGTCAAAGATTTACTTTCAACAAAAAAATATAAAACAACTTGGGGATCAGTTCCATTCAAAGATCAGATAATAGATGAAGATGCAACTGTAATAAAAAAATTACAAAAAGCTGGTGCAGTACTTTGTGCAAAATTAACAATGGGCGAATTAGCATGGGGTGATGTTTGGTTTGGTGGAATGACACGAAATCCTTGGGATACAACAAAAGGTTCAAGCGGTTCATCGGCTGGCTCTGCTTCTTCTGTCTCTGCTGGTTTATTACCTTTTGCTATTGGTACAGAAACTTGGGGTTCCATTGTTTCGCCATCGACTGTTTGTGGTGTTTCTGGTTTGCGTCCTACATATGGAAGAGTTAGTCGTTATGGTGCAATGGCATTAAGCTGGTCAATGGATAAAATTGGTGCTATTTGCAAAAACTCAGAAGATTTAGCGATGGTCTTCAATGCAATTCGTGGTGAAGATGAAAATGATTTATCACTAATTCATGCTGCATTTAACTACACACCAAAAATAAATCTCAAAAAATTAAAAGTCGGTTATTTAAAAAATGATTTCGACAAAAAGTATCCATTTCATCAAAATGATTCGATTGCTCTTTCAAAACTTAAAGAACTTGGTGTTGAATTAATTCCCATTGAATTGCCAAATATTGTAACAAAAGATTTGTCATTTATTTTATCTGCAGAAGCAGGAGCTGCATTTGATGAACTAACTAGAAGTAATAAAGATGATTTACTTGTTCGTCAAATTAAAAATGCTTGGCCTAATGTCTTTCGTTCGTCAAGATTTATTCCAGCAGTTGAATACATTAATGCAAATAGAATTAGATATTTATTAATTCAAGAAATGAAAAAGTTATTTGAAAAAGTTGATTTGTATGTTTCCCCTTCATGGGTTGGAAATAATTTGTTACTTACGAATTTAACTGGTCATCCATGTGTAGTTGTTCCAAATGGTTTTTCGCAAAACGGAACTCCTACAAGTATTACATTTATAGGTAATTTGTTTGATGAAGAAAAAATAATTGCCTTTGCTAAACTATATCAAGATGCAACTGAACATCACAAAAAACATCCAAAGCTTTGAAAAATAGGGCTTGATAATTCAAGCCCTTTAATTTAGTTTACAATTGAAATTCTTTTCCTCCTTTACAAACAAATTAAAAGGAGGCATCAAATGAAAAAATTAACTTCATATGAAAAAGCTTTAAACTATATCAAGCAAAATTCACTTCAAGATCAAATTAGAACTAAGAGGAAAGAAAACCCGGGACCAGTAATTACAATCTCGCGAGAAACTGGAATTGGTGCAGCAATAATTTGTGAAAAGCTTGTTGAAATTTTTAATCAACATGCAATTGAGTATTACAATGACTGGACTTATTTTGACAAAGAATTAATTAACAAAGTAATTGAAGAACATCAATTGCCAGAATATTTCAAAAAATATCTTGAACAAGAATCTCCAGCAAAACTTGATTCATGGTTCGGTGAAATTTTAGGAATTACACCTTCGAAATTAACTTTACTTAACAAGACTAAAAAAACCATTCAGCATCTTGCTGAATTTGGAAATGTGATTATTGTCGGTCGTGGTGCAAATATTATTTTAGCAAATCATCCAAAAACTTTTCACATCAGATTTATTGCATCACAAAATTTTAGAATTGAAAATGCTATGAAACTTTACAATCTAAGTAAGAAAGTTGCAACTGAATTTGTTATTAAAGGAGATCAAGAAAGGAAGAATTATATACTTAAATACTTTCATAAAGATATTAATGATAATTTATTATATCACGTTACCATTAACACTGAATTAATTGATTCTGATGAAGTTGCTCTAATGATTGGAAATTGTATTATGAGAAAATTCCCAAATTATTTTAAATAGATTCAAAATTAGATGATTTAATAATTTGTTCGGCTAATTTTTGATTCGATATTTTTTGGGTGACAACAATTTCTTTATCGTCAAAGACTAAAATTTCTGTAGGCATTGAACGAAGGTTATAAAGACTTCCCATTGAATAGCAATAAGCACCGGCAGTTTTAATAGTGAGCAAATCACCTTCTCTGATTTCAGGTAATTCTCGCTGTTCAGCGAAACAATCTCCACTTTCACAAATGTTACCGCAAACATCATAAACTTTTTTCACCCCATTTGGGTTTGTTAAATTTTCGATATGATGATAAGAACCATAAAGCAAAGGACGTATCAAATGATTAAAACCAGAATTAGTCCCTGCAATTAATCTTCCACGATTATTTTTTAATGTATTAACTTCAATTATTAAATAGCCAGATTCCGCTACTATATACTTTCCGGGTTCAAAATACATATAAAGTTCTTTCCCATAATCTTTACAAAATTCTCTAAAAAGTTCGCCAACTTTTTTCCCGAAATATTTCCAATCAATCACCCTTGCCAAAGGTGTATAGTTAACTTTTAAACCGCCGCCAAAATCAATAAACTGTAAGTCAGGAAATTTTTCTTTTGCAGCTAAAGAAAGTAAATTATTCATGCTTTCAAAAACTTGTTCTGTAGTACCAATTCCACTTCCGGTATGTTCATGCAATCCAATTATTTTTAAATTATAATTTTTTGCAATGTCAATAACTTTATCAACATCAGACATTAATATTCCGAATTTTGTTAAAGCACCAGCAGTTTGAACATATTTATTTTCACCTGCATAAACATCAGGATTAAAACGAATGCAAACATTACTTCCTGGATAATACTTGCCATACTTTTCAAGACTACTTAAAGCACCTATATTAAATAAAACTCCCGTTGCTTGAACTTCATGCATTTCTTCATCAGTTATATTATTAGAAGTAAAAAGTATTTTTTCATTTTCATAACCAAGTTTTAATGCAAGAAATACTTCAGCAGGTGACACTGTATCGAGATAAGCATTGTGTTTTTTCAATAATTTTAAAATACCAACGTTGTAGTTTGCCTTCATTGCATAAAGCACTTTCAGCTTTGGATAATCTATTAGTTCGTAAAGACCTTTATATTTTTGAATTATTAAATCACCATCATAGACATAAAGTGGTGTTCCATGATTTTTTGCGTAAGTAATCAGTTTAGAATTTTCAATCATATTAAATTATTTTTTTAAGTGTTGAAATTAGATAATCAATTTGTTCTTTTGTGTGAGTAGAAAACACAACAATTCTTAACACACCATTTTCACCTGACCCAATGTAATTTGTTTTTTGAATAATAATTTTCTTTTTAATTAATTCATCAATAACTGAATCCATATCTTTTGAATTATTCATATCCCACGCAACAATTGGAACCGGTGATTGATTTACATTAATACCAAGTTTGGAAATTTCACTTTTAAGATAGATTGCATTTTCCCACAGTTTACTTTTTAATTTTTGATCGGACTTAAATATTTTCAAACCTGCTAATGAAGCTGAGACTGCTGGTAAAGGTGTAGGCGTAGCACCATTTACAATTGAACTATTTTTAATTTCTTCAGCAATTAATTTATAAGTTGGAATAATTCCACCATAACCACCGAATGCTTTTGAAAATGTTCCGCCAAAAAAAATTTTATCTGATTTTATGTTAAAATGTTCTAATGTACCTTTTCCTTTTTCACCAAGAACTCCAATTCCATGTGCATCATCTATAAAAATACAACCATTATATCTTTCTGCAATTTTAAAATACAAATCCAATGGTGCAATGTTGCCGAAGATTGGGAAAATACCATCTGTAACTATCAGAGGTTTTTGAAATTGAGAGTAAGAAATTAATTTTTCTTCTAAATCAAAAGCATTAAGATGACGAAATGGAATAATTTTTTTATCTGAAATTTTAATTGCTAATTTACTTGCATAGTGTGTAAACTCATCTATAAAAATAGAATCGAAATAATTCTTTTCATATAGAAACTGAATTAAGGCTGAAGCAGTTAAGAATCCACTTGATAAATAAACTGAATCTTCAGTTTCAAAAAACTCAGCCGCTTCTTTTTCAAGTTCAACAATTAATTCATGATTACCAAATGAATTTCGGGAAGAAGCAGTTGTGGTTCCAAATTTTTTTAACACATCAATTGCAGAATTAACAACTTGTTCATTTCGATGAAGTTCATAATAACTTGTTCCACCGAAGTATAAATATTCTTCACCATCAATTATAGCAGTTGATGCCCGAGAATTTTTGAGAATAAATTTTTCAAGTATAGCATTCATATTAATTTTTATTTTTTAATGAATCAAAAAGAATCTCAATAGGATGAAATGAATTTTTATCTGTTCCATCTTTAATTTGATGACGACAGCTTGTACCAACAGCACAAATCAAAGTTGAATCGTCTTCCTTTCTTATTGCAGGAAATAAAACTAATTCACCAACTTTCATTGATAAATCATGATGTTCTTCTTCGTAGCCAAAAGCTCCTGCCATTCCACAACAACCTGAAGGAATTTCTTCGACATGATAATTCTTTGGCAATGATAACATTTCTATCGTTGGTTTTGTTGAAGAAATTGATTTTTGATGACAATGACCATGCAATAAAATTTTTCTTTCATCTTCAACGAATAATGATGAATCGATTTTTCCTTTTTTTATTTCGCGTGAAATAAATTCTTCAAACGTGAAGGAACACTTTGCGATTTTTTCTGCATCTTTTTTTAGATCTTTATTTACAAGATCAAGATATTCATCCCGGAAAGTAAGAATTGCAGAAACTTCTATTCCAACTAAAGGATGTTCTTCGTTAACCAAATCTTTTAACAACTCAATATTTTTGTTTGCAATTTTTTTGACTGTTTTAAGTAATCCTTTAGAAATATATGTTCTTCCACTTTCGTAATGTTTTGGAACTAAAACTTCATATCCAAATTTTGAAAGAAGTTTGAATGCTTTTATTCCAATTTCAACTTCGTTAAAATTTGTAAACTCATCTACAAAAAGATAAACTTTTCCATTTGGAAATTCATAATTAGAATATTTTGATTTATTCTTTTTATACCATTTTCTAAAAGTTGTTTTTGAAAGTAATGGCAATTTTCTCTTTGTAGAAAAGCCAATGATCTTCATCAGTAATTTAGATTTTAGAAAGACATTAGTTACTGAAGATATTTTTGAAGCAATTACATTTAATTTTGGTAAGAATGCAATCATCCAAGAACGAAATGGAACGCCATGTTGATCATACCAATGTTGAAGAAATTCACTTTTCAGCTTTGCTACATCAACACCACTTGGGCATTCAGATTTACATGCTTTACATGATAAACATAAATCCATCACTTCATAGATTTCTTGATGATCAAATGGATTTTGTTTTGTTGAACGGGTTAAAAATTCACGTAAAGTATTTGCTCTTGCTCTGGTTGTATTTTTTTCATCACGTGTTGCACGATAACTTGGACACATTGTTCCACCAATTAAATCAGATTTACGACAATCAGCAGAACCATTACATTTTTCAGCGGCTCTTAATACACCAAGCGTTGACGAAAAATCATAATAAGTTTCAATTTCTTTCTGTTCTTTATCAACTTCATATCGCAAACTTGAAGTCATGTTCGGCGTATTAACAATTTTTCCCGGATTTAAAATATTATTTGGGTCCCATACTTTTTTAATCTCTTTACATAGTTGATAATTATGTTCACCAATTATAACTGGAATAAATTCACCGCGTAATCTTCCATCACCATGTTCACCGCTTAATGAACCTTTGTATTTTTTAACAATGTAAGCAATATCTTTTGTTGCTTCATGAAATATTTTTACATCGAATGAATCTTTTAAATTAAGTTGAGGTGTGATATGCAATTCACCTGAACCAATGTGTGCATAATAGGAAGTATCAATTTTGTATTTCCTAAGAACAGCTTGAAATTCTTTCATATAATTTGGTAAATCAACTGGGCGAACACATGTATCTTCAATAAACTGTTGAGTTTTTTTATCACCAGGAATATTTCCAAGCAATCCTAATCCAGCTTTCCGTAATGACCACACTTTATTTACATCTTCATTCAACAACAAAGGGTAATGATAACCATATCCAGCTTTTCTTAATTCATCTTCTAATTGAATTGCAATATGTTTTATTTCATCAATTGTTTCTCTTGCAAATTCAGCAACAACTAATGCCGCAGGATCACCCTTTATGAAAAACCTATTTTTGCTTTGTTCGATATTTACTTTTGAATATTCAAGTATTTTATCGTCTATTAATTCAACAGCTCCGGGATTAAATTTAAGCGCAATTAAATTTGCTTCAAATGCTTCTTCAAGTGTGTTTAAATGTATTGCAACAACTCCAACATTTTTAGGTGGAAGCGGAACAAGATTTAATTTTATTTCGGTTGTAAAAGCAAGAGTTCCTTCGGAACCTGCCAATAGTTTACACATGTTAAAATCATTTTCTCCATAGCCAAACAAATTACATTTCATCAATTGATCAATTGCATAGCCATTATTTCTTCTATTAATTTCTTGATGTGGATACTCTTTAATTATTTCTTCCTGATTATTTTTATCAGAAAGTATTTCATAAACTTTTTCATAGATTTTATTTTCTAAAGAATTCCCTTTCAATTTTTTTTGAAATTCATCTTTATCAATTGATTTAAATAAAACTTCTGAACCATCACTTAAAATTACTTCTGCTTCAAGAACATGATCGCGAGTTGAACCATATAAAAGTGAATGTGCACCACAGGAATTGTTTCCAAACATACCACCTAAATTACAGCGATTACTAGTTGCTGTTTCAGGTCCAAAAAACAATCCATATTTTTTCAAGTAAATATTTAATTCATCAAGAATGACACCTGGTTGAACGCGAACCCATCTTTCTTTTTCATTTACTTCAATTATTTTGTTCATGTATTTTGAAACATCAACAATAATTCCATCGCCAACCACTTGTCCAGCTAAAGACGTTCCTGCTGCTCGTGGAATAATTGGAATTTTAAATTCGTTAGCAAATTGTATAATAAGCTTTACATCATTTTTATTTTTAGGAACAACAACAGCTTTTGGTTTTTCTCGGTAAACTGATGCATCTGTGGCATAAACTATTTTTGACAATTCATCAAGTAAAATATCTCCTTCAAAATTTCTTCTTAATTCCTCTAATTTTTCAATTGGATTAAAATTCATTTCCTTCTCATGAATTATTACACTTTTAATTTCTTAATCAGATTACTCATTTCATCATTACTAAAAGTAACTTGACTGTAAATATCAATTACAGTTTCTTTATCAATTTTATTAAAATCTTCTTCACGTGGAAAAATTAAAACACCACCCATATCAACAGCAGCTGGACTTATTAAAATTTTATTTTCTCCTTCTTCAAAAAAATATGTCGGGCGATGTTTTTTTCTTGGGAAGATTATTACCTTCCAAAAGTTATTATATGTACAAATTATGTTTAACATTGGTTCATCATTTAATCCTTCAGATAAAATATCATATATTCTCATAAATTCATTAGTCAAAGGTTTAATTTCATTTGATTCTATTGAAATAAAATTTCTTAAATAATTTGTAACAGCAGTTGTTGTATATTCATTCGAGTCATTAATTAGTTTACCATATTTATTAAGAATTGAATAAAACTCATTATCAATTCTCATAAAACCAAAATTACCTGCCTGAAAATGAAGATGATCCGGAGCGGATGCACCACACTTTGGTCCATTATAAAAAATTGAAAAATCCTTATTAAGCTTTTCTGATATTGCTAAAAGACTTTTAAAATTTTCTTTAATTGTTTGTGGAATATGTTGAACGTGTGGAATTGTAAAATGCTTATCAAAAATCGGAAAAGGATTTACAAGTAAAATATATTTGTCATCAATTTTAACAGCTTTTTGATCTTCGGGTAAATTATTAATGCATAAAAAACAGGGTCTTTCTTTAATTGATTTTTCATCAACTTTTGCAGATGATGAAACAATTCTTCCTGGATTATAATGTGCTTCAATTATGAAATCATCAAACTCAAATATTTTTTTTCCTACTAATTTTAAACTTGAGTAACCATTTTTTGCAAGTTGCCAATTTTCAGTTTGTTGTTCAAATAATAAATTTGTTTTTTTATCAAGTGTTAAACTTTCATCTGTTTCTAAATATAAATTTCTTTTAACTTCATCAAACATTTTTGTTTTTCCTGATTCTTGCTAATACTTCAATTGTTCTAATTCTATCTTTATATTCATTGTAAAGATTTATTTTCTGAATATCTAATGCAGCATCGGAATTTCCTTCCCATCTTCTGCATAAATAAATTGGTTCCCATATTCTACCAATTTGATAATCACGTGAAATCATCAAACCGACAGCATAATCTTCGCCGTAGCTTACATTAGGAATTTTAATTTTGCGAAGTATTGGTGTATAAAATGCACGCGGTGCACCAAGTCCATTTATTCTTAATGCATTGTTTCTTCCATTGTCTGGTGTCCATTCTTTATGGTCAATTATACCAGGTGGAATTTCTTCCAATTTGAAATTTGTCATTCTGTAACTGCCAACAACCATTGCGCATTTTTCTTTATAAAAAGTATCAACAACAATTTGGATTGTGTTTTCATTTGCATAAATGTCATCGCTATCAAGTTGAATTGCAAAACGTCCGCAATTTTTGTGATGAATTGCTTCATTCCAGCAACCACCAATTCCTAAATCTTTTCTTTCAGGAATTATATGAATTAATCTTTCATCATTTTCAGCAAGCTCATTTATTTTATTTGTTGTTCCATCTGTTGAATAATTATCAACAACAATGCAATTGAATTTAAAATTTGTTTTTTGTGAAAGAACAGATTTAATTGCATCTGCAATTGTGTTAACCCTGTTTTTGACTGGAATTACAACAGAAGCATCATATTCAAAATCGTTATTTGAAAAATCAACTTCTTTAAATTTTGGTTCAAGGTAAGCGTTAATTTTTTTTAAATGAAAAGTGCAAGCTTTTTCCATCTCAATCTGTACATCACGATTCTTTGGATTAACATAATCAAATTGTTTAACACCACTTTTGCGAGTATCGGTTTCTATAGTTGTATAAAGAAATTCTGGAATTCGAATAAACTCACCTTTTCTGGAAAGTTGTAACCGCAAGTTGTATAAACCAGCAAATTTATAATCATTAATATCTTCAAAATGATTTACAAAATTTTTATTTAACATTATCATATAACCGAAATCAAAATCGTCTCGTAAACTTCCAATCTGATAATCATTTACTGGATGATTTTCAGTTTTTTCATCTTTGATTGAAATATAATTTGAATAAACCATTGCGGCATTAGTTGAATCAATTACATTATAAAATCTCTCAACAGCAAATTGTCCAAGTTGAAAATTATTATCTTGTGTAAAGAGCAAAACATAATTTGATTTTGCTTCATCTATAATTTTATTAATTGTATTTGACGAGGTAAGATTATCTACAATTATTTTTTGATAATTTTCAGGAACAGTAAGATTTTCATCATGAACTAATAAAATTATTTTCTCTACTTGATATACATTTTTAATCTCTTCAATTAATTTAATGCTATATTCAGCACCGCTGAAAGGTAAAAATACACTTATCATTTAATCTCCAAATAAAATTTTAATGAGAGAAAACTCAAAAGAAGGATAAAAAAATAGGCTGTTCAGGATTTATTCAATCCCAAAACAGCCTAGCACAATGAAATAAAATTATTTCATTAACATCATTTTCTTCGAGATTTTATAATTACCAACAGAAAGTGTATAAACATAAACACCACTTGATAAATTATTTGCATTAAAATCTACTTGATAAGAACCAGCACTCTTGAAATCATTTACAAGAGTAGCAACTTCTTGACCGATAGAATTATAAACTCTCAAAGTAACAAATCCTTCTTTTGGTAAAGAGAATTTAATATTAGTAGTTGGATTAAAAGGATTTGGATAATTTTGAGAAAGCTCATAACCAACTGGTATTTCATCAAGCTTTTCAACAGCTGAACCACCGAATACAACCTTTTGAACAAGATCTGAGTTAGCTGTTCCAAATGTACCCAAATATGCAATTTTTCCATCAGGGCTAAAACCTAATGCTCTTGGTCTCTCATCTGGTTTTGCAGGATCAGCAAATTTCCATTTTAAGCTATCTACAACTTTCTTTTGTTTTACATCAAAAGCATACCATGTACCCATTGTGAAAGGAGGATTTGGTTTATCGTTGTTAGAACCACCAGAAATCCATAATTGTTCTTTTTTAACTGGATGCCATGTAAATGATTCCGCTCTAGCACCTTCCATAATTGAATCTTTTAATGTAAAGCTTGAAAATTCATCTGCTCTATTATAAACTAAAACTTTCCCTAAAGTATATCCTGCCCAATAAATTGTATTTCCATCTTCAGATACTTCAAAACTTCTTGAGAAACTAGTTGTTTTGTCTAAAGCGTTGCCAATTAAAGTAAAGTTTTGGTCATACATTTCAATTGGGTTTGTTGGGCTTCCTACAACAGGGGCAACAAAAATTACTTTAGATGTTTTAGCTACAGCTGGAGCTGCAGCTGTATATTTCAATTGTACTCTCTTTAAAGCTTTTCCTGTTTTATAATCAATCAAATACATATAATTAGGAGTTGGGTTACTACCAGTAACCATCAAAATATTTCCATCAACATTTGTTCTAAACCCTCTATTCGTAGTTAAAAGAGTATCTTGAAATCCTGGACCATCTAAACGCCAGATTGGAGAGAAAGAAGCTTGTGTGCCATCTGGTTTAAACACAAAAATTAAATAAACACTTTTTTTCAAAGTATCTCCAGGTGCAACACCAAATTTTGCTTTTGGTCCCCACCAACCAACCCAAACTTTGCCATCTGGGTCAACAGCAAGTGCATGATTTTGTCCTTTTGGTTGAGGCGAATTTGCTGGCCAAGATCCTTGATTTACCCATTGAGCCAAACTCAATGTTGCTGTCATTATAACTACAGCAAATATTAATGTAACTTTTTTTAACATTGGTACTCTCCTTTTTTTTGTTGATAATTTATTTTTGTTAATTATTGTCTTCCATAATATGGTGCTGAATTTTTTTGCATGTCAACTCTCATCAATTGATAATAAATTGTTACAGTACCTGTTGGACTTGTTTCAATAGCTTCGCGTGTATAAAATAAATTTTTCTTTGTTCCCCACATCATACTTTTTACTTCAGGTAAAATTAATCCTGGATAAAATTTTGTAGCTGTTCCATTTTTTACAGAAATAAATGCATCACTTTGGTTAGTTCCCAAAATCATTTCTCCATCATTTCCAAAAGCAATTCCATTTACATTTACTTTATTCAAGCCATAAACAGCACCAATATCAAAGAATTTTTCTTTTGTACCAAGAGATGTATTTGAATTAATTTTATAACGATAAATTGCTTCTTCTGAAGATGATTTACCTGCAACATATAAATAGCCATTATAAACTCTTACAGTAGAAACAATAAAATCAATTGGAAATGCAGTAGTAACTTTAGCTGGAGTTACACTAAACAAACTACCACCACTACCAGCACACCAAATGTTTTTATCTGCATCAAAATCTAATGCAAGGATAGATATACCAGTTGGAAATGTAACATAAGTTACAGGAGCTTTACCTTCTTCAACGGAGAATAATGCTCTTAAATTTCTTGTACCGATCATTACATTATTTGGACCTAATTTCATATCAAAGAAAAAGGATTCTGCACCTTTTTGAGCCCAATTAGAAATTTTTCCATCAGGTGTAATTTTTCTAATTCCAGCATCTTTCAAATAAACATAAACATTTTCATTATTATCAACTGTTACAGTAATTGGATTTTCAACACCTTTGGTAAAATTGTAGTAAACACCAACAGCTTCAAGCAGGTTATATTTTATAACGTTACTGAAATTTTCAACACCGAGGACTGCAATTTTTAAATCAAGATCATTTTTAACTAAAGCTGGAGCTTTAACCACAAGTTGTGTCGGTGAAGCACTAAGAACTGTTGCTTTAACAGTGCCGAAAAAAACATAATTATCATCTTTGTTTGCAGAAAAGTTTGAACCATTGATGGTTATTTCTGTTACACCAGCTAATGCTTCTTTATCAGGAATAACGCTTGTAATTACTGGCGTAGCTCCTTTATCTAATTGCTGATATAAACTTGGAGCTGGTTCCTCTTTACAAGCAGAGATTAAAATTGTTATTCCAATTATTACAATTAAAATTTGTTTTAGATTTTTCATATTTATAACCAATTTTTATCTAATGTTAAAATGAAAAATTAAATGTGAATCTATGAACATCATTGAAAATTCCAAATGCCTGATATGCGTAATCAATACCAACATTTACACCGCCTAAATTTCTTTTTATTCCAAAACCTGCAGTAAATGTTTGTTCATCAGAAGGAGAAACAAATCCAGCACGAATCGAAAAAGTATTTAGGAAAGTATATTCTGCACCTGCATAAATTTGTTCGCTGTAATCACGTGGATGTGCTGCATCAACAGACAATAATAAAGAGTGAGTGTTTTTATCAATATCAAATAGATCCATTGCATCAATTGAAAATCCAATTCTGAACATAAGAGGTAATTGGAAAGTTTCTTTTTTGTATTTCAATTCAGTTGAAAAGTTTTTAACACTCATACCAAAAGTCAAGCTTTTAAATCCAGTTCTATAAAGAACGCCAAAATCGAAAGCCATGGCGCCAAGTTTATTATTTTCGGTGATGTAAGTACCAGTACTGTCAACATCTATTACACTTCCGCCTAAATCCTGCTTTGCATATTTAACACTACCGCCAACAGAAAATTTATCGGATAAAGCACGAGCGTAGCTAATACCAAAGGAATATGCTTTAGGTGAATATGTTCCAACATCAATATAACCTTGTTCATTACTAGCAACGATAGTCCCCATAAAATCGCCATAATCAACGGAAGTAAAAGTAAAACCAAAAACTCCATACAATCCATCATAAGGAGCGAAAGCAGCAGCCGCATGAAGATAATTGATATCGGCAATCCATTTAACATTACCAAATGATACAGAAGAAAATTCTTTCATTGATGCTAAAGTAGAAGGATTGTAAAACATAGCAGAAGAATTTGCAATATCAACAGAAGTTGAAGCTTCTGAAAGCCCAGTCATTCTTGCATCTGTTGATACACTCAAGAATTTCATTCCTGTTTGAGCAAGTTTTTTATATTGGGCTTGCATTGTACTTATTTGCAATCCTAATATTAAAACGATAAAAATTATTTGTCTTTTCATTTATTTACCTAAAATTTTTTATCTGATAATTGTAAACTTTACTATTTGATTTTCACCAGTTTTATGGTCTGTAATAACAGCAATATAAATTCCACTTACAATTATTTGACTTGAAGATGTAACCTGATACCAATATTCATCACCACTACCATTTGTATGTTCAATTGTTTTAATTAATTCACCAATTTCTGAATAAATTCTTATTGTACATTCACCAGGAATATTATAGAAAGCAATTTTATCTTCATCAATTGTTCCAGGGAAACGGACTTTACCTTTTGCTGAATAATTAAAAGGATTAGGAACAATTCTAATATCACTTAATTTTTCTCCTGCTTGACGTTTTAAGTTTGCAGGATCATAAGTTTGAGTGTAATATCTACTGCTTTCTAGACGAGTAGCGGGAGTGCCAGGTCCAGCTGTTGTTGGGTTTCCTACAGAAGTAATATAATAGTAATAATTATATCCACGAATAACTTCTCTATCATCATAACTTCTTGCAGATGCAGGTAACTCAGCAATCATTGTATAGTTACTATCTACTTCACCGAGTGCACGATAAATTCTAAAATTTGTTGGTGGATTTGGATCAGTTGGATCAACATCCCATTTTAATGAAATTCTATCACCACCAGAATTTACTTCAAATGTGGTTGGAGGCATTGGTGGTTGAGGAATTTTCCAACCAGATTGAAAGTTTTCCGTAGCACGTTTAAATGTTAACATTAATGAATCTTTTCCTGTAAGAACAATTTTATTTTTATCAGTTGCAGAGATTAAACCTTTTTTATATTTAACACCAACATCAACTTGTTGTTTTCTACTAATTCCATTAGCAGCTTCGGCTATTACTATTCTAATACTTTGTCCTGGTGCTAAAGTATAAGGTCCATATCCATTGTTATAAGAAATACCACCAGAAGCATTTCCAATATTTGGTGCATTTTTTTGATTTGCAAAATCACCACTTGGTTCAACAGCATCTGCATGTCTTGGCGAGCGATGACCAAAAGCCATTAAGGCGTATTCTTGTGTCATTCTATCTGGGTTATAAGCATTTGCACCTGCAAGCAACATTGGATGGTCTGAGTTTATGTAATCTGTAGTTCTTGGTTGTGATGGATCGTCAACCTTTTCTGTTGCTGATTTATCAGCATACAAAGTAACTGTTCCAATAAACTGAGTTGCACCAAGTCTTCCAATTGTATCTGCTTTGTTATTATATAAAGCAGCATTTGCATTTAATGCCCATATTGGTCCACCAATATTATCGTAAGGAACATCTTTACCGGGGAAATATCCATGCCATGAGAATTGTGCTCTATATCTTTCATTTGGTGGATCATTTTTTACACCATCACCACGAGCATCGTTCATTGTATTAATTCCCCAACCACTTGCGTTACCAATCACAAAACGTGTAGAATGATTAATTGCGTTACGATATGTAAACCAGAAATAAACATCTTTCAAAGTCGTGTTTGGTAATTCAATTTCTGGATCAGCATCTGTGTTACCAGTGTTTGTAAATGTATATTCGTACACAATATAATTATCATGATATTGTTGTGAGAATTGGAAAATTTTTCTTGTTACAGTAATTCCTAATTGGGAGTTCACTACATTTTCAATTAATCTATCATAAGGCAATGTTTTATCAATTTTATCAATATCAACATTTTTTTGAAACGACAAATTACCATCTACAAAAACATTTGGTTTATCAAACTTAGAAATCAATTGATGTTTAACTGGGTAGAAAGGATAAAACTGTGGATTACGTGGACCAACAGTACAAACTTTGAAAGGATAGTAAGTTCCTTTTTCATCTGTAAAATCTTTTGCACCAATCCACATTCCACGTGCAGCTTGCATATCTTGATAATTATAAATTGCAGGCCATTGCATTCCATATTGTTGTCTTCTTACTGGTCCGCCTTCTTCTAATTCAGAACCAATTTCAGAATACCAACTATGCAAAGAACCAGCATTCATCCAAAGATTTTTGAATTGAGCAAAGGCAGTAAATTGAATTCCAAGAGATACAATTATCAGTAATGCAAAATTATTTTTGATACTATATAAAACTGATTTCATTGTTTCCTCAAACTTTAATTAATGTCAAAATTAAATCTAATTCCCCAAAAAATATTTCTTGGGTTTAAAAAGCCAGTGTATTCTAAGTTTGGCATATCAATGTAAGCTTTATTTTTCATTACTTCATCAATTTTACCATCGTCAACTTTGTTCCATGTTGTACCATTCCATTGATAATATTTTTTTGAAACTTCATCATAATAAAATGCCCTTTTATTTGGTTTAGCAACAGCGGCTAAATCTTTTGCATATTCAAGCGGCTGATACTCAACGCCTTCTTTTCTAATATCACCAGGTTTATCATTGCCTGCAAAAAAGCTATAGTTACTTGCAAATTCTCTGTATTTTTCTGGTAAATGAAGCGACTTCATATAATAATCATAATCGTTTAAATCAACAAAGCCAGCTTTATAATCTAATTGTTTGAGATTCAAGAAATTATAAACATCAGCAAATAATTCTATGTTAAGTCTTCCAACGTTAAATGATTTTGTGAATCTTAAATCAAAGCTCCATGAATCACTCCATTGAATATTATTTTCAAAGCCAGGTTTTACACCACCAGGACCAGTCCACGAGAAATAAACTCCTGCTCTCCATGCTGCAAGAATATTTAATCTCAAATCCTCTAATGGTTTAATACCAAAAACTTCGGGACCAAAATCCATTGGAGTAACAAAATCAATATTTGCTCTTGCATAAGGTCTTGGAATTGGTTTGTTTTGTTCGAAGAATGCTTTGTTTCTTAAGTTTTCTCTTTGTATAGCAGGATTTTCAGAATTATTTGCTACATCAAAATTTCCACTTGTTGTAACTTGATATGTATAATTAACAAAACCTCTTACCCATTCACCTCTATTTTTTGTAAGAGTAATTTCAAATCCACGAATGTCTTCATAACTTTCTGGTTCAGGGATTGAGTAATTAACTGAGTTATCTCTGCTTGTATAAGTTACTAATCTTGGTTGTTCAGAAACATCTTTATAATAACCAGCAACTCTTAATAAATATTCATCGAATAAATTATGTTCGTAACCTAATTCGTATGCAATTGTTTTCGGTAAAGGATTATTTGGATTTGCAAGACGTGTTACAGCTTGAGTAACAGAACTTCTTCTTATTAAAAATAAATTTTCTGGTGTAGGCATTGATCTAAAATGGCCATAGTTAAAGAATAATTTACTATCAACAGAAATTGGGAAAGCTATACCTAAACGTGGACTTACATTCATAATTTTTTTTGTCGGTTCTTTTGCAAGTATTGTATCAATACCCAAAGATTGAGCACCAGATAAAGCTTTGTCAAAAGGACTGCGTAAAACATACCAATTACTATTAGCATCACTATAATCAAAACGTAAACCAACATTTGCAATCATTCCTTCAAATTCAAGTTTATCTTGTATATAATATGCAGCTCTAATTGGATATGTGTGCCATTTAGAATGACTATTACTACTTGGCAAAGCTGGTTCAATTAAAGCATAATTTACATTGTTATTTGTATAAATAAATTCCAAGCCTGTTTTTAAATTATTGTATTTATCTAATTGGCTGATAAAATCAATTTTAGCTGACCAAGTATTAACCTTTGAGCTATCGCGTGAGTTACTAAATCCTAAACCCATATCCATTGAAGAACCAATACCTGAACTTGTACCACTATAATAACCAAAAGGTGCTTCATCAAATTTTACTCCGCCAAAATCATAAATTTTATCTGTATTTCTTTTTCCACCAGGATTTGTATTATACTTTGTTCCAAATTCACTTATTGTTACATCATAATAAGTTGTATTGCTTAAAACATGAGTAAATTTAACTCCAAATCCAGAAAGATCTTTATATGTTGGAGCCCAATAATCAGTTGCATAAACACGTGCATCAAGATAACTTGCACCGGATCGATTATCTAATTGGCTTGCTATTTCATCAGCAGTTCTAAAAATTCCAGGGCCGCCAGCTCTTGAACTTGTAGTTCCTTTTTGTTTTCCTATTAATCCATCAATAGATAATTTCATTCCGTTTCCAATGTTCGAAGTCAACTTTAATGAGTAATTATAATCACGATAAGCATTTGTTGAAAGTGGAATATAATAAGCTGATTGAGAAGAACGATATGATGTTATAAAAGTCATATCGCCAAGTTCTTTGCTAATAAAAGGAACTGGACCACTGAAACTTAAATCTGCATCATAATCTGGAATTAAAATATCTGTTTGTTTTCTGTGTTGCCATAAGAAAAGTCTTTTTGCAGCTTCTGGAGTTAAATCATTATTTGGATCGTTATCAGAAATTAATTGTTGAGAGACAACATTCCATCCACGGAAGGGTTGATATTGTCTTTTAGTATATTCATCCCAGTTTCCATTGTCGGTACCAGTCCATGCAACAGCATTATCAATATAAGGACGAATCCAATATGAATTAGGAGAATTAACAGCGTCACCAAAATGTTTACGAGAAGCACCTCTGTATCTGCCTAAAAAAGAAACTGAATATTTTTGTTTATCACCTTCTTTAGTTACAACATTAACTAAACCTGAACGAATGTTTCCATATTCAGCATTGAAACCACCTGTTTGTACTTGAATTTCTTTTACGGATGTAAAACTAATTCCAGTGTAAGGTGTATTATCTCTTTCATCACGAAGTGTCATACCATTTACTACAAATGCAGTTTGATCAATACCACCGCCACGAATTACAGGACCTGCAGCCGTAGCAAGAATACCAGCTTGAAGATTTATAACACTTTGAACATTTGCAACTGGCAGGTTTTGAATTTCTTCAACACTCAAGTTCACACGACTTGAAGAAACATCTTTTTGTACTATTGGTTGTTGAGCAACCACTATAACCTCACCTGCAAGAATTGCTTCTTCTGAAAGTTTAATGTCAAGGTTTGTAGTTTGATCTATATTAACCCTAACATTTCTGATAATTGAAGATGTATAACCAACATAAGAAGCTTTAACGGTGTAAGTTCCAGGCGGAACATTTAATATAACGTAATATCCTTCTACGTTAGTTGATGCTCCAATATTTGTTCCTTGAAGCATTACACTTACACCAATTAATGGTTCGTTGGTTTTTGAATCTACAACAGTACCAGAGATTTTTCCCGTAGTTTGAGCATAAATATTTGAAGCAAAATACAAGGTGAGAATTGAGAGAAGTAAAAGTTTCCTCATATTCAGAATCTCCTAATTTTCGGATTTAATTAATTAAATAATAAAAAACTATTACACATCTCCAACTACCCAAGCGGGTAGGATTAATAAATTTAAAGATACATCACAATAATTCTGTTATATTAAATCAAAAGAATATTTCTATTGAAAATGACAAATAATATTTCAAGAGGTCAATTTAAATTACTAAAGATTTATTCTATTTTAAATTACAACTTTACTTCATTATTACAAACTTCTTTGTTGATACAAAACTACCAGCTTGTAATCTGTAAAAATAAACACCGCTTGATAACTCAGAGTTCTGAGTTCTGAACTCAATATTATAAATTCCTGGTTTTTGAAATTCATTTACAATTACCGCTACTTCTTTACCAAGTAAATCATATATCGATAATTTTACTTCGCATTCTTTAGGTATTTGATAACTTATTGTTGTTGTCGGATTAAATGGATTCGGATAATTTTGATATAAAACAAATTCTGTTGGTATTGAGTTATCTTCTATTGCAGATTGAGTTTGGGTTTTAAATTTAAATGGTTCTGCTAATTCACTTTTGCCATATTGATTTATTGCACTAACGGACCATGTATAAATTTTATTTTCACTTAATTTCTTTTTGAATGTGAAGAAAGTATCTGCTAACGTCGTATCAAGAATTGTAATTGAAGGAACAATAGAAAGTCCATCAGCAACTTTTAAGTTGTATTGAATAGCAACTTTTGATTTATTCCAAACTAACGTTGGTGTTAATGTTACATTAGTAGTTTTATCTAAAGGTGATAATAATGTTGGAGGCAGTGGAAAGCCTGTGGTAAAACTTCTCACATCAGAATATGCACTTTCCCCAGCCAAATTTGATGCTGTTATTCTCCAATAATAAGTTGTTAATCCTTTCAATCCAGTAATCACTTTGAAAGTATCAACAATGTTACTTTGATTAAAAATTATATTTGTAAAATCTTTGTCAGTTGCAATTTGCAATCTATTAGAATTTGAATGCGGTGTATTTTCCCAAACAAATTTAATTGTATCTTTTTGATTAAGAGCATTATCAGCTGGTAATAATTGTAAAGGTTTTTGAGGTACAGCAACATTTACAGCAATTACATTTGAATTACTGCTCTCATTATAATTTCTATCCAAAGATGTAACTGTAAAATAAAGTGTTCCCGAAATATTTTCTGCGGATTTTAAAGATGCATAGTTTGTGCCTACAATATTATAAAGATTGCTTGATTTATCTAAATCACCTTGCTGTAATGATGAAGAATTGAGTTTATAAATTGCATACATAAAAGCTTTATCTCCATCACTTGCTGAAGTTGGTTCATTCCAAATTAATCCATCTCCTCTTACACCAGCTAATTTATCCCATCTTAAATTTGTTGGAGCGTTTGGATTTATTTTATCTTTCCAATCCATTGATGGAACTAAAGCCGGATATTTATAATAAGTATTCTTTAGTGAGTCAGTAAATTTTAATGTATTCAAAGGAATATGTTTTGCGCTGAATAAAACCATTCCACTTGTTTTAGAATTATTTCTATTTGCTTTTAATTGATTTGGTAATTCAGCATTTGTAAAACTTCCATAAATATTACCTGTATAAAAATGTTTTCCATACTTTGCTGTTGAATCTGCCCACCAAGGCATTAATTTATTATAATCTTGATTTCCACCAATTTTCCAGTAAAGTTGTGGAATTAGATAATCAACCGTACCATTTTTTAACCACGCTATTGGATCAGCATAAATAACATTATAAGCATCCATTCCTGTAATTCCAGAAGGCACACCATTTTTCCAGATACCGAAAGGACTAATTCCAAATTTTATGTGTGGTTTAATTTTATGAACCGAATCACTAATAGCTTTCATTAATATATTAACATTGTCTCTTCTCCAATCATCTTTACTTGTGAAACCACGCGGATCATTTGCAAAATCTTTGTCATCATAAGAATTATATGAAGCGTTTGAAGCCATATTATCAGGTGGATATGGATAGAAATAATCGTCAAAATGAATTCCGTCAACATCATATCTTTTAACAATATCCATAACAACTTGAAGATTATAATTTCTAACTTCTGGTTTGCCGGGATTTAGAATCCATAAATTTCCAAATTTCATAATCCAATCTGGTTTTGTATTAGAAATATGGTTAGCATCTCTTGTATAAGTTGATGCTTGTCTTGCCCGATAAGGATTTAACCAAGCATGAAGTTCGATACCTCTTTTATGAGCTTCTTGAATTGCAAACTCAAGTGGATCAAAATTATCTGCTGGAGCTTTGCCCTGAGTTCCAGTTAACCAGTAAGACCATGGTTCAATTGAAGATTTATAAAGTGCATCGCATTCAGGTCTTACTTGAAAAAATACTGCATTCAAGTTTGCATCTTTAATTGCATCGAGTAAATCTGTTAAACTTTTCTTCAAATCTTCAACTGATTGACCTCTTGAAGAAGGCCAATCAATATTTGTTACGCTCGCAATCCATGTTGCTCTGAATTCTCTCTTCGGTAAATTAGTTTGAGAAAATATATTTGTTGAAACAATTACTAAAAGAATCAAATAGAATATTTTTTTCATTTTATTTTCCATTTACTAATATTTTATTAACTAAACAATTTATCCTGCTCTTACTCATAATCCTAATCTTAATCTTTCTCTTAATCCTAATCTTACTCTTAATCTTAATCCTGATCTTTCTCTTAATCCTAATCTTTCTCTTAATCTTTTTAACTTATTATTAAGAAATTTTTATCAAGATCGAGTGTAAGAGTAAGAACAAGAGTAAGAGTAAGATCAAGATCAAGAACAAGAGTAAGATCAAGAACAAGAGTAAGATCAAGAACAAGAGTAAGATCAAGAACAAGAGTAAGATCAAGATCATGATTAAGTTTATAATCGAGATTTTGATTATGATAAAATTTATTTCACCATTTTGAAAGAATTCTCAATTTTTGTCCTTTACTAACAGCTTCTGCACGGCTATGAACATGAAGTTTTTCATAAATACTTCTTATGTGATACTTAACTCCATCAACAGAAAGATAAATTTCATCAGCAATTTTTTTATATGATTTACCTTCAGCAAGAAGATTTAATATTGTCTGTTCTTTTTCAGTGAGCATATCATCTTCATGCATTGGCTTGAATTTATGAAATGATTTCAACACTCTTCTTGCTATTTGCGGAGTCATTGGAGAACCACCTTTAACTGCTAATCTAATTGCTTCAATTAATTCATCAGGGGAAACGGATTTGTGCAAGTAACCAATTGCTCCAGCTTGTAATGAACCAAAAATACTTTTATCATCATCTTGAATTGAAATCATTATAATCAAAACTTTAGGGTTAATATTGGATAAAATTTCAGCTCCTTTAATACCACTCATACCTTTTAATCCAATATCAAGTAAAATAACATCCGTTTTTTTAACTATATCTTTTTCAACTGCTTCTTCGCATGAGCTGAAAGAACCAATAACAACAAAATCTTCAATTGTAGAAAGAGTGGTTTCCCACGCTGTTCTTGCATAAATATTATCTTCAATTAAGGTAATACGAATCATGTTATATTTTTTTTTGAAAAATGATTTTTTATTTATAAGTAAACACTACCTACACGGGTGAATTTAAATTTTAAAAGAGAAAAACCATTTTGTACCTTTTCCTAAAGATGTTTCAAGTTTGTAAACTGCCTTTAGTGCTTCTGCTCTCTCTTTAATATTTACAATTCCATTGCTAAAAGTTTTTTGTTTTTCATCAAAACCAATTCCATCGTCTTGAATGATTAATTCCATTTTATTATCAATTAAAGTAATTCTAACATAAACATTTTTGCTTTGCGAATGCTTAACAATGTTTGTAATTGTCTCTTTGCAAATAAGCCAAAGGTTTTGGCGAGTTTCCATTGAGATTGTTTTATTCAATGTACCAGTTGGTAGTTCTATTTTATAATTAATTTCTTTTGAATCAAATAAATCGGAAGCGTAGCGATTTAATTTCACAAAAAATTTTTCTAATCCATCTTCATCCGGATTAACAGTCCAAATTAAATCTTTAATTTTTTCCTGTGCATCTGAAGAACTTTCCAAAATTAGATTTAGGTATTTATTTGCGTTTTCACAACTATTGTTTTGCATTTCTTTTTCAATTGCACGAACAAAATATTGAATGCTTGAAAGTGTTCCGCCTATTTCATCATGAAGGTTACGAGCGATTTTTGAGCGTGTTCTTTCAATATCTACAAGTTTATTTAAACGAACTTCATAAAAAGCAAAAATTAAAAGTAATATCCCAATAACAATTAAAGAGCGGAACCACCAGGTTTTCCAATATGGTGGTGTAATTATAATTGTTAAAACTCTTTCATCACTCCAAATCCCATCGTTGTTAGAAGCTTTCAGTCTTAGTTTATATTTGCCAGCATCAAGATTGGAAAATTTTGCTATTCTGTTGTTTGCATCGACAAAGACCCATCTATCGAGTAACCCTTCTAATTTATAAGCATATTTATTTTTAGATGGGATTGCATAATGAAGAGCAGAAAATTCAATTCCAATAATTTTATCTTTATAAGAGAGAGTAATTTCATTTAATTCATTAAGTTGCTTTTGTAACGGTGAATCGTCTCCAACTTTAACTTCTTCATCCATTATTGTGAGTTTTGTTAAAGCAACTTTTGGTTTGTATGGATTTTCATAAAGCTGATCTGGATAAAAACCAATTAACCCATTTGAAAAGCCAAAGAAAATTTTTCCATCATTATTTTTTAATGAAATATTTCCATTGAAATCTAATCCTTGCAATCCATCGTTGGTGTTATAGTTTTTGAAGATTTTTTTAACTGGATCAAATTTTGAAATTCCATCATTTGTACGTAACCATAAATTTCCATTATTATCTTCCTGAATACTATAAATTGAATTATCACTTAGTCCTTTTGAAGTAGTGAATTGCTCAAAATTATTTTTTTCACGATTGTATTTATTTAATCCTTGATAAGTACCAATCCACAAATCGCCATTTTTAGATTCAAAAATTGTGTAAACTCTATCGTTAGAAATTGAAGTGCTGTCATTATAAATTACCCGATAGTGAGAGAAAGTTTCATTTTGTTCATTGAAAACATCAAGTCCACCAAAAGTGCCAATCCAAATTTTACCGAATCGATCTTGAAGTACACAACTAACACGGGAATCACCGAGTGTTTTAATATTTGCTTCATCATGAATGAAATTTTTAACAGTATTTTTCTGTGGGTTATAAAGGTATAAACCACCCGACATTGTAGCTGCCCAAAATCTATTTTTTTTGTCGATGTAAAACCATCTTACATAATTATTGCCATGCAATGGTGTTCCATCATCAAAATATTGCACATTATGAAATTCATTTTTATCAGCTTCATAATAATGAATACCACTATAACTACCGACCCACAAATAATTTTTTTCATCAAGGTAAAAATTAATTGTATGATTAGTTGAAAAACCATTTTGAGATGCCACACTTCCGAAGAATCGAATATTTCTATTTTTGCTTTTTGAGATAACATCTTTTCCTGGACCAGCCCATATAATTTTATCTGTGATAAACTTTTTTGGTACAATATT
The DNA here is from genome assembly GCA_029210465.1 of Stygiobacter electus. Lineage (GTDB taxonomy): Bacteria > Bacteroidota > Ignavibacteria > Ignavibacteriales > Melioribacteraceae > Stygiobacter > Stygiobacter electus. The sequence goes on along the minus strand of JARGDL010000011.1, from coordinate 11,774 downwards.
TTGGTTATTTAGTTTAGATTTGAAATCATTATTAAAATAAATTAAATCAAATTGTTTTCGTTTAGTATCAAATTTATTAGCGCCAACAATTGTCCCTATCCATATTACACCAGTTCTATCTTTAAATATTGAACGAATCTTATTATCGTTAATTGTATGAATGTCATTTGGATGCGAATATAAATTTACTTTTGAAAAGTTGTTTTTATAAAAACGAAATAATCCATTATAAGTTCCAACCCAAATTGATTCTTCATCTTCAAATATTTTACGAACATAAATATTATCTGGTATGATTGGAAATTTGGAGTTGTTTTTTAAGTTATAAAATTTATTCAATTTTCTATCGAAGAGATTTATACCATTACCAAAAGTTGCAATCCAAAAATTGCCCTTTGAATCTTCAAGAAAATCCATAATCTGATTATGACCGATACTAAATTTATTTTTTTCATCTGGATGAAAATGAATGAACTTATTATTTTTTTCATCAAATAAATTTAATCCTGCATCAAAAGTACCAACCCAGAAATTGTGAAATTTATCTTCATAAATTGCACTTGCCATATTACTGCTAATTGAATTTTCACTTTCAGAATGCATAAAACGTTTAAATGTTTCTTTTTTTGGATCAAAAAGATTCAAGCCGCCGCCAAGTGTTGAAACCCAAATTCTGTTTTTAGAATCGCGATAAACTTTAAAGACATTATTGTTACTTAAAGAATTTGGATCATTTGGATCAAACATATACCGTTTAAATTTACCTGTTTTACTATTAAACTTATTTAAGCCACCGCCAAGTGTTCCAACCCATATAACTCCATTTTTATCAAGTAATAAACTAAAAACGTGATTATAACTTAAACTTGTAGGATCGTTTTGTTGATTTTTATAATAAACAAAAGAATATCCATCAAATCGGCACAAACCATTTTCTGTTGCCATCCAAATAAATCCAACACTATCTTGAATAATATCATTTACATTTCCAGGAATTAATCCTTGTTCTTTTCCAATTCTATCGAAAATTATTTTTTGTTGTTGAGCAATTACAGTAAAAGAGATGATAAAACTCAACACATAAATGAATGTAATATTGATTTTTTGTTTTTCCATTTGAACATAAGTTTATTCGAAATAAAATTAACTAATTATAAAATAATTATTGTTAATAATTAAAACCACCCGAAAATGTAGTCTAATGATTTTTAAGCTTAACTAATTTCAATATAAATATATTAGGAAATTTATGTATGCAAAAAAAAAAGTTTTTGCTTTTCTTTTTTTAATATTTACTATTTCTTGCTCATCGGTACAAATTAATAATAATGAAAAACAGAATGAGCAGAAAGATATTCCAAAAGCAGTAAGAGAATTTCGTGCTGCGTGGGTTGCTACAGTTGCTAATATTAATTGGCCGAGCAAAAGAAATTTAACAACTGAAGAGCAAAAGCAAGAAGCAATTTTCATCCTTGATAAACTGAAAGAAAATAATTTTAACGCTGTAATATTTCAAGCTCGTCCGCAGTGCGATGCATTCTATAAAAGTGAATTAGAACCTTGGTCATATTATTTAACAGGTAAACAAGGTGTTGCACCAAATCCATTTTATGATCCTTTACAATTTTGGATTGATGAAGCACACAAACGTGGATTAGAATTACACGTTTGGCTAAATCCTTATCGTGCACATCATACTGCAGGTGGAGAAGTTTCTGATTTATCAATTGTAAAAAAACATCCCGATTGGGTAGTTAAATTAAAAAACGGTTATTATTGGTTAGATCCTGCAATGCAAGAAGTTCAAGATCATTCGTTCAATGTTGTAATGGATATTATTAAAAGATACGACGTTGATGGAATTCACTTTGACGATTATTTTTATCCTTATCCTTCTTATAATAATGATGAAGATTTTCCTGATTCAGTATCATGGAACAAATATAAAATGAATGGAGGAAAATTATCTCGTGATAATTGGAGAAGAGAAAGTATAAATAAATTTATTGAAAAAGTTTACAATGGTATTAAACAAATTAAACCAACTGTTAAATTTGGGCTAAGCCCTTTCGGTATCTGGCGTCCAAATCATCCAGAAAGTGTTGATGGTTTTGATCAGTATGATCAACTTTATGCTGATGCAAAACTTTGGTTAAATAAAGGTTGGGTTGATTATTGGTCACCTCAGCTATATTGGAAAATAAGTACACTTCAACAAAGTTTTCCTATTCTTATTAATTGGTGGAAAAATGAAAATACTTTTAATCGTCATTTTTGGCCAGGAATAAGTATTGACAGAACTAATAACGAATTGAATAATGTTGAAATTATAAATCAAATTATGACTGTACGCGGAATGCTTTCAAATTCACCTGGAAGTATCTTTTGGAGTGTCGGACCAATTTTAGCAAATAAACAACTTGATAGTATGTTAGTAAATGGTGTTTATAAACAGGAAGCTTTAATTCCAATTACTTCATGGTTCCCGAAAACTAAATTATTAAAACCAAATTTGACTGTTACAAAAGCCGGTGATAATATTAAAATCAATTGGTCTTCAAATGATAAAAATATTTTCAAATGGGTTTTGTACTTTAAGTATGAGAAAAAATGGGACTATAAAATATTTATAAGTAATATAAATGATTTTGAACTTCCACTTTATTCACCTTATAAATTTTATGACAAAGATGGAAATGAGAAAATCAAAAAATTTAAGCTTACTAAAGTTGGAATTTCTTCTGTTGATAGAATTAGCAACGAAAGTGAAATAAATTTTATAAACATAGAATAAGGAATACGTTATGAAAAAGTTTTTATTCTTTTCTTTTTTATTTTTTGATATTATTTACTCGCAAAATTTTTATAGCGATAAATTCATAACTATTAATGTTGATAATCTGTTAAATCTTGAATCCAAATTAAATGAAATTAACAAAACAGATTTTGATGCTGTTGTAATTAAATCATTATTGACAAATGAAATTTTAAAAGAGAGTTCATTTAGTCGCGATGTTTTTCAAAAAATTGAAAATAAATTCCCAAACAAACAAATTTATTTCGAAATTGATTTTTCAAATTCCAATTTAACTCAACAAAACATTACAACAATAAAGCAAAACATTAAATCATTTGTTGGTAAAATTAATTTTAGAGGATTTCTGTTTTCAAACATTAATTTAAATGATGAAACACAATATTCGATGTTTGAAAATATTATTGTAGAATCAGCTATAATTAAACCATATTTACATACATTAATTGATTCAAAGTCATTTGTTAAAAATGAATTTAATGATAAACTTCTTTCTTCTGGAATTATTGACTTCATTTTTGATAATGATAAACTTCAAAGAAATGAAAATTTTAGTGATGATTTTGTTCTTAAAACTTATCTAAAAAAATTATCAGCAGATAATTTTTATAAACTGAACTTATCAGAAATTATAAACAGAAATGAAAATTTTGTAACAGTTATTAATACCAACTCAAAAAAAATTATTGACAAAGATTTTTGTGTTAATTTTATTTTAACTGATAATCCTGACACAATAAAAATTAAAGTTAATGATTCAGTGTTAAAATTATCCAAGACTGATTGGGTAATTCCTTTCAACTATAAAATTAAAAATGACGGTTCTTCATTTCGTTATGGTAATTGGATTGAATTCAGAAGACCATTCGCAAGAAAAACAAATAACAACGTTTACAATTTACTTTGCAGAACTATTTATCCTTCAAAAGTTAAAATTAATAACGATGAAGTTAAGATTTATAAAACTGGAATCTTTTTCAAAAAAATAAATTTAGTTGTAGGACTTAATAAACTTAAAGCCGAAGCGATAGATAGAAAAGGAAATCATTCAATTTATGAAGATGAAGTTTTATTGTTACCAAAACAAGAGGAAAAGATTCAACCACTTGCAATTGATGAATCTTCAATTAGTCCAAATGAAAATTTAACTTTAACTAAAAATGATTTTATTGTTGTTTCTTTTAATGGTTCAAAATCTCAAAAAGGATTTATTGAAGTTTTACCATTGAACAAAACATATAATTGCCAGCCAAAAGATTTATCAAAATCAACACAATATTCTGTTCAAATTCCTTTAACTGAATTTCCTGAGAATGAAAAAATTTCATTTAAATTAATTTTACAATCTTCAACAAATGAAAATGAAAAAATTTATAAGACGTTAAAAAATACATTAACTGTTAAAAATGAAAATGATTTTCCACTTTTAATAACAAACAATGATTACTCTCTTCTTGCATTTACATTAGCACCAATTCGTTTAGGTGCACCTTTGAGAAATGAATTACCTAAAAATGTAATTTTGAAATCAAATGGAATTTTTGGTGATTACTATAGAATAAAATTAAATGATACAGAAGAAGGTTATATTAGCAAAGAATTTGTGAATGAACTTCCAAAAGGAACTGTACAACCAACATATTTCATAAATCCAATTTCTGCTTTTCCTGATTCATCTTGCGATGTTGTCCGAATTCCATATTTAGAAAATGTTCCTTACGATGTTTATTCCGATCCATTTCAAAAGAGAATAATCATTAATCTTTATGGAGTAAAAACAAGTAGTACATGGATAATTCATAAACCAAATTTACGCTACATTGAAGAAATAACTTGGCAGCAAACTTCAAAAGAAACTTATAAAATTTATGTTAATCTTAACACAGAAAAAATTTGGGGCATTGAATTAAAACCCAATGGAAAAGAATTATTATTAAAAATAAAATATCCACCATCATTTAACTTAAAAAGCAAACAGCCCCTCAAAGGAGTTAAAATTTCTATTGAAGCTGGACATGGCGGTTCAAACATTGGTGCTGTTGGACTTTCAGGTATGAAAGAGAAAGATTTAAATTTAGATTTAAGCAGAAAATTGGAAGCTCTGTTAAAAAAACATGGAGCTGATGTTTTTATGGTTCGCACTTCTGATAAAGATATGACATTACTTGAAAAAAGAACTCTTGCAATTAATTCTGGTGCAAATATTCACTTTAGTATTCATGCGAATTCAAGCGACCCTTTAGATGAATTTTTAGGTACAAATGGAACTTGCACATTTTATAATAATCCATTTTGGGCGCCACTTGCTGAAAAAGTTTTTCATAAATTAATAAAATTAAAATTAGCACCATTTGGTTCTGTCGGTTCTTTTAATTATCGTGTTTCAAGAATTAATGAAATGCCTTCAATACTAATTGAACAAGCTTTTATGTCAAATGCTGAAGATGAAGAAAAATTAGCTGATGAAAATTTTAGAAATCAAATGGCACAAAAAATTTATGAAGGACTAATTGAATACTTAAAATATATGAGCAGTAAATGAAAAAATATTTAATTGGATTAGATGGCGGCGGCACAAAAACTAAATGTGTCGTAACTGATTTTCAATTCAACAAGCTTTATGAATGCGTTGGTGGTGCTTCAAATTTTTTAATAATTGGAACTGAAAAAGTTTCAGAAACAATTTTCAGCCTGATAAAAGAATCAGTTGATAATTTAAAGATTAATTACGATGAAATTTCTGCAGTATTAATTGGTACAACAGGCGCTGGAAGAATTGAAGATGCAAACAAATTGAAAAATGATTTTACTGAATTCACTAAATCAAAAGGAATTGAATTAAAATTTTTTGTTGAAAGTGATGCACGAATTGCTCTTGAAGGGGCTTTTTCAGGAAAGCCCGGTTCACTTTTAATTGCTGGCACTGGTTCAATTATTTTTGGAAAAGACAAATCGGGTAATATTTATCGCGTCGGTGGCTTTGGAAAATTAATTGGTGATGAAGGAAGTGGATTAGTCATCGGTAGAAAAGGTTTACAAGCCGTTTCAAAATTTTTTGATGGCAGAATTGATAAGACTTTACTTGCTGATTTTTTAAAAAATGAATTTAACATTTCTGATGGTGCTTCCTTAATCAGCGCCATTTACAGAAATAACTTCGATATTGCTTCATTTGCACCAAATGTTATTCAGGCAGCTCAACAAAATGATTTTGAAGCTTTAAAAATTTGTGAAGATGAAACCGATGAATTAATTCTTCACGTAAAAGCAATGTACAATTTATTAAATGAAAGAATAATGAAATTAAGTTTAGTCGGTGGAATTATTTCTACGGATAATTTTTATTCAAATCTTTTTAAGAAAAAATTAAATGAACAACTTCCATTTGTTGAAATTGTTAATCCGGAAAATCCACCAGAAATTGGCGCGGTAATATTAGCCAAAGAAAAAATTAATTAAGTCGGAGAATTTAATGAATTCAAAAGTTGAGTATAGAAATCCTTGGGCATGGGTTCCTTCTCTTTATTTTACTGAAGCTATTCCTTATGTAATGGTTATGTCAGTTTCTGTTATGATGTATAAAAATCTTAATGTGTCAAATACTGATATTGCTTTCTTTACAAGCTTGCTTTATTTCCCATGGTTTTTAAAATTTTTGTGGGGACCTTTTATTGATATGTTCAAAACAAAAAGATTTTGGACAATCACAATGCAATTTATTGTTGCTGTTGCACTATTTGGAATTGCTTTTAGTCTTACAACTTCAATTTTTTGGACATTAACATTAGTAGTTTTTGCATTAATGGCTTTTGCATCTGCTACTCACGATATAGCTGCCGATGGCCTTTATATGCTTAGTCTTGACCAAGCTAAGCAATCTGCATTTGTTGGTGTTCGTTCAACTTTTTATAGAGTTGCTACAATTGTTGGCTCAGGTTTGTTAGTCGTTATCGCTGGACAATTAGCTCCATCAATTGGATTTAAATCTGCGTGGTCTATTGTTTTTGTAATTGCTGGATTTATTTTTCTATTACTTTTTCTTTATCATAAATTTATTCTTCCTTATCCTAATGTTGATAAAGGAACTTTAGGTGAGAAAAAATTATCGACAACCCAAATCTTACTTTTAATTGGTGGCTTTCTCCTTTTTGGAATTACAATTTATATTTCATTTACAGTTCTAAGTTTTCTTCTTTCATTTATTGGATTTGTTTCGCCATGGAAAACAATTGTTTCAACAATTACATTAGTAGTAATTGTTGTTGCTTTATTTAGAACTTTCGTTGCTAAGTTTGTAGAAAAATTTGAAAGCTCACAACAAAAAAACGAAATACTTTTACCAATTATAGAATTTTTAAGAGCATTTGTAATTTTTATGCAAAAGAAAGATATATGGAATATTCTTGGATTTCTTTTATTCTTTCGTTTCGCAGAAGCACAACTTGTAAAATTAGTTCAACCATTTTTACTCGACCCAAGATCAAAAGGTGGTTTAGAATTAACAACCAGTGAAGTCGGAATTGTTTACGGCACCGTTGGAATTATTGCTTTAACCGTCGGTGGATTAATTGGCGGTTACGTGATTTCGAAGAAAGGATTAAAATGGTGGCTTTGGCCAATGGTTATTATAATGCACACACCTGATTTGGCTTTTGTGTATCTTTCACAAGTTCAACCAACAAATTTTGTTTTAATTAATCTTGCTGTTGCATTTGAACAATTTGGATATGGATTTGGATTTACAGCTTATATGATGTTTATGATTATGGTTTCTCAAGGTGAACATAAAACAGCTCACTTTGCAATTTGCACTGGCATTATGGCTTTAGGTATGATGCTTCCCGGAATGTATAGTGGTGCTTTGCAGGAAATGATTGGTTATAAACATTTCTTCTTATGGGTTATTCTTTCTACTATACCCGGTTTTATTGTTGCTGCATTAGTTAAAATTGAACCAGATTTTGGTAAAAAGAAATCAAATTAATTATAAGGATTTAATATGAAACTTAAATTTGCATTTACATTTTTATTTTTACTTACTATAAAAATTTTTTCGCAAGGAATAGATATGGAAATTGTTGATAAACTTATTTCAGAAGTTAAAACCAATTTAATTCCTGATAAAAGAACTGCTATTTTTAATGTCGAATATGACAAACAGAGCAAAACTTTAAAAGGTGAAACAAATTTAATTCATGTGAAAAATATTTTATTACAAGAATTAAATCACCATAACATTGAATTTAAAGATGAAGTTAAAATTCTTCCTTCCAAAAAGCTTGGTGATAAAATTTATGGTATAGTAAATCTTTCTGTTTCAAACATTAGAACAAAACCAGATCACCCTGAAGAGCTTGCAACTCAAGCATTACTTGGAACACCTGTAAAAATTTTCAAAAAGGAATCTGGATTTTATTTAGTTCAAACACCCGATAAATATATTTCTTGGGTTGATGCAGATGGCATTACTCCAATGAACAAAAATCAGTTCGATGAATGGATTAAATCTCCAAAAATAATTTTCACAAAAGAATTTGGCTTTGCTTATACTGAACCAAATATAAATTCTCAACGAGTTTCTGATTTAGTCGCTGGTAACATACTTGTTTTATTAAATGAAGAAAATGATTTCTTTAAAGTGAAATATCCTGATGAAAGAATTGCATTTGTTCCAAAAGAAAATTGCACAGAATATACAACTTGGTTAGAAAATCTTAAACCAACAAAAGAATCCATCGTTAACACAGCAAAATTATTTATTGGAATTCCATATTTGTGGGGTGGAACTTCTGTTAAAGGAATGGATTGCAGTGGATTTACAAAAACTGTTTATTTCTTAAATGGAATTATTCTTCAACGCGATGCCTCTCAACAAGCAAATGATGGTGATTTAGTTGATACAAAAAATGGTTTTGAAAATCTTCAACCCGGTGATTTACTTTTCTTTGGTCAGCATGCAACTGATTCAACTAAAGAAAAAATTACACACGTTGGAATTTATCTCGGTAATTATGAATTCATTCATGAAGCTGGAAAAGTATCAATTAATTCTTTCGATAAAGATGCAAAAAACTTTAATGAATACCGATTAAAACATTTTATTCGTGCAAAAAGAATTTTAACTTCAATTAACAAAAATGGAATTACAACTTTAAAGACAAATAAATTTTATTTAGGAGAAATGGAATGAAATCCAACAGAAGAGATTTTTTATTAAAATCTACTTTATTAAGTGGAGCTTTATTTTCAAACGGATTATTAACAAATTCAGTAGCAAAAAATATTTTCATAAATAAAAAGAATAAAAAAATGAAATTCACATTTAAACCTTACACATTGCAACTAAAACATGTCTTCACATTAGCTTCAAGTTCAAGAACAACAACACCAGTTATGTTAACACAAATTGAATATGATGGTGTTATTGGTTACGGCGAAGCATCAATGCCACCTTATTTAGGTGAATCACATGAAACTGCAACTAAATTTTTATCAAAAGTAGATCTAACCCAATTTAAAGATCCATTTCAAATGGAAGATATTTTGGATTATGTTGACAAAATTGAGCCATTAAATCCAGCAGCGAAAGCATCTGTTGATATTGCTTTGCATGATTTAGTCGGAAAATTAATTGGTAAACCTTGGTTTAAGATTTGGGGTTACAATAAAGAAAAAACTCCTTACACTTCATTTACAATTGGAATTGATAAACCAGATGTTGTTCGTCAAAAAGTAAAAGAAGCTGAAGAATATAAAGTATTAAAAGTAAAACTTGGACGAGACACAGATAAAGAAATGATTGAAACCATTCGTTCAGTTACAGATAAACCAATAACTGTAGATGTCAATCAAGGTTGGAAAGACAAACACTTCGCGCTTGATATGATTCATTGGTTAAAAGATAAAAATGTAAAAATGATAGAACAACCAATGCCAAAAGAAATGATCGAAGAAAATGCTTGGCTTACAGAAAATAGTCCACTTCCAACTTTTGGTGATGAAGCCGTGCAAAGAATTCCTGATGTCATTAAAGCACACGGTGTTTATTCTGGAATTAATATTAAACTAATGAAATGCACTGGATTAAGAGAAGCACACAAAATGATGAATCTTGCAAAATCACTCGGAATGCAAGTAATGCTTGGCTGTATGACAGAAACATCATGTGCAATATCTGCTGTTTCACAACTTTCACCTGGAATACAATGGGCAGATTTGGACGGTGCTTTATTAATCAGTAACGATCCATTTGAAGGCACAAAAGTAATTGATGGAAAAGTTACACTAACTGATGCACCTGGAATTGGTTTGACAAAAATTGGAAAGTAATAACTAGAAGAGACTTCTGTAGAATTATTGAAGTCAATTGGTATTGTCAAACTGATCCTGCCTGACGTGTAATTCTTCATATATGTCGGGCTTGCTCAACCCAATATCCATTAGTGAAAATTAGTGTTAATTCGTGGCTGAAAAATTTTTCTTGCTTAATTTGAAGAAAAAATTTAAGTTGTAAACAGAAACAAAAGGAAATATTACTTGCAAAGAGGGCAGAAAAATATTTCAAACAATTCAGTAAATCTTCAGAAAGAAAATCAAAAACCAAAACTACTTGATTTGGTAACAACCATACAAGAGTTACTTAGGCATAAAAGTGTAAAAACTACTATGATTTACACTCACGTTTTGAAAACTGTGCTTGGTGTTAAAAGTCCGATAGACAGCATTATTTAGTAAGGAGTGATAGCAAGCCAGAAATTTAGAATTTTAATTAAAAATAAATAAAACGCTGGTAGATATCATTCCAGATAATGATATTTATTGGCGGGTTAATTAATAGTTAGGTAGCTCAAAACCTAATCACAACTAATTTCAGAAAGGAGGATTGTATTATGAAAATTCGTTCATTCGTTGACGCCCTTAGTATTTTATTTTTCTCTCTTTTTATTTTTTCTTGTACTGAAAGCACACCACCAGAACCAAAGTTAAATTCAGAAACTAAAACAGCTTCTTCAACCAATACTTCGACCAGTAAGAAATTAAGCAAAGTAGACGATTTCTACCCTGATCAATTAGAATACGGTACAAAAACAGAAATCGAGTATGTTTTCCATCATTATGTTGCAAATAGTGAATTTGGAATTATGCCAACTGAATATAGGCAATATGCGGGTTCTTCCGGTGATCCAAATCGCATTCAGAAATTGAATGAATTAAAATCAAAATGGGGCTTTAATTATATTGCTGCATGTATCGGAGTTTATGAAAATATTCAAGCAATAGTAAATGCTGGTTTTCCCATTGAAACAAACTATTTAGCCAGCGGTTTTGCGACTGGAGGCACTGAGGACAGAGCCACTGTTCAAAACCTTTATAATGGATTGTCTCCCAACAATCATTTCTGGGGTTATTATGTTGATGAACCTTATAATCACGATTGTTGCGCTTCTATTACTCAATCTTCTTTTAAAAGTTTTCGCGATTTTGTAAAAGGATTACATCCGAATTCTCTTTTTGGCTTTGGAGAAACTTATTATGTCTTTGCGAATTTCCACACTCATAATCCATACGAGTGGCTTTATGGATACTCCTATACAAATTATTATCCTACACAAGTCGATTTTGTTATGTGCACAAGATATGATTCCTTTAGCGGTACTGAAATCGACCACAGACCATTGTGGGATGGTCTTCAGGGTCTATATGGTAATGTTTTCTCGCGAACATGGATTGCAGCACACAAAGATGGTAGCGAATTTCGAAACCTTCTAGGGTATTGCTGAGATCATGGTTATGCGCCATGGTTTTACCAAATGCAAGATGGATATGATTATAATGATCAAATGATTGCAAGTTATTGCGATGCAGCATGGCGTGAAGGTTTTTTACGGAGGTACGATACACAGTATCAAGTCTGGTATCACTGTATTTTAAACCATACGCACGATCCTGAAGCCCCATG
>JARGDL010000010.1 GCA_029210465.1 Stygiobacter electus | reverse complement strand
AAATCTACCTGTCGGTAGACCGGATATATTGCATCAAAAGATCAAAAATCATTTATGAAAGATTTGAAAAATGTTTACACAGCCCCAACTGAAGAAGCTGCTCTTTTGGAGTTAGACAAGCTTGAAGAAAGATGGTTGAAAAAATATCCTCTTCCAATTAAATCATGGAATGACAATTGGGGTAATTTAGCAACTTTCTTTGAATATCCTGAAGAAATCAGAACTATTATTTATACAACAAATGCCGTTGAATCATTACATCGTCAGTTTAGGAAAGTCACTAAAACCAGGTCTCTTTTTCCTATTGACGACTCTCTTAAAAAAATGCTGTTCCTAGCTTATAGAGATATATCTAAAAAGTGGGCTATGCCGTTAAGAAACTGGTCGTTTGTTATCTCACAGTTTTCTATTATTTTTAATAATAGGCTAATGCCTTTCCTCTGAACTAAAATGTCATTTACACAAATTATTTTACAGACTTATCAAATTTTATACCTGCTGAAATCAATTCATTAATTTCTTTTAATCCTTCTTCAACAAGTATTTTAACAGCTTTTTCATTACAAATACCTTTACCAACTTTTATAGTATCTTCAAAATGAAATTGTGGTGAATCTTCTTTCCCAATTGCTGAGACAATGTCTCCCTGAGCAAGAAATGATGAATTCAATGTTTTATTTGCTTTTGAAATTATTGCAACTGTTCCAAATTTTGATGCATGAAATGCAGAATATAATCCGGCAAGACCACTTCCAATAATTATAAAATCATAAAATTTGCTGTCCATTTCTTTACTATCTCAGTTAAAAAATTTGTGTGCAAACTTTGGAAAATATTTACAAATAAAAAACTAATTGAAGTAAAATTTTGTTTCCAACTATAATTTATTTTTATCTTTGTAATGTAATTTTGAACCGCTCCAAGAATGGACGGTTACATTTTTTAATAATGGAAAATTGGACTTGATCAATTAGACAGGTACCGAAAATGAAATTCTTACAATTATTTTTTTTTGAAATCACCAAATCTTTTTTTAATCTTTCCGATTATTTATTAGTATCAAAACCTGTTTTAATTTCCTTAAAACATTTACAATTATTTTCATTAATAATTATAGATTGATAATGAAGTTTAAAAGTGATAGAAGGATTTTTTATGAAATCTGTGAATGAGTTTATTAAAGCAAAAGTAAAAGGAGAAAAAATATCTACTGTAACTTGTTATGATTTTTGGTCAGCAAAGATAATTAACGAAAGTGATGTAGACGCAATTCTTGTTGTCGATAGTAGTGCAATGGTGATGCATGGGTTTGAAACTACAATCAATGCAAAGGTGGTTATGATGTGCTACCATGTCGATGTAGTAAAACGGGCAGCTACTTCAAAATTTATTATTGCTGATATTCCATTTCTTGAACATAAAAAAGGAATTGAAAATTTATTTCAATCTGTTGATAAATTATTAAAAGCTGGAGCTAATGCTATTAAGCTTGAAGGTGTTGATGGTAATCTTGATATAATAAAAGAACTAACTCAGTCAGGTATTCCAGTAATGGGGCATATTGGGCTTACTCCTCAATCGATAAATAAAATTGGTGGTTATATAATACAAGGCAAAGATGATAATTTTTCTGAAAAAATATTTAACGAAGCATTAAAGCTTCAATCAGCAGGATGTTTTTACATTGTTTTAGAATTAATACCTTCTCATTTAGCTAAAGAAATTTCAATAAATTTAAGTATCCCTACAATTGGAATTGGGGCGGGTCTAGAAACTTATGGTCAAGTGCTTGTACTGCATGATTTGCTAGGTTTTAATAAAGACTTTAATCCAAAGTTTGTATGAAAATATATGAATGGCTATGATTTTGTATTCAATTCATTAAATACTTATAACAAAGATGGTAAACAAAAAAGTTTCCCATCAAAAAAGGAGAGTAATTTTTGACTACGATTATTCAATCAATTGAAGAATGTAAATTATTATGTCGATCATTTTTAACGATAAATAAAAAAATTGGATTTGTTCCAACTATGGGAGCCTTACATCAAGGACACGAAACGTTATTTAAACGATCTGTTAGTGAAAATGATGTTACAATAGCAAGTATTTTTGTAAATCCAACACAATTCAATGATCCTAAAGATTTAGAAAACTATCCTAAAACTTTTTATAAAGATTTAGAAATACTGAACAACAATAGTGTTGAATACCTTTTCTATCCAGAATATCAAGATTTGTATCCTGATGGATATACTTTTAGAGTTTCAAAAAATAAATTTAGTAAAATTCTATGTGGGTCATTCCGCCCAAACCATTTTGATGGTGTGCTTACAGTGGTTTTAAAGTTACTGAACGTTATTTTACCCCATCGAGCATATTTCGGAGAAAAAAATTATCAACAATTGAAATTAATAGAGCAAATGTGCAAAGCTTTTTTTCTAGATGTTGAAAGAATAGCTTGTCCAACAATTAGAGATTATGATGGATTAGCATTGAGTTCAAGAAATATTTTGTTAACAATGGATGAAAGAAAGCAGTTTATTTTCCAAAATTATTAATGTATTCATTGAAAGATTCTGAAATTGCCTTTGAACTCGAAAAGCTAGGATTCTCTGTTGATTATATACAAACCATTGATGGCAGAAGATTTGGGGCTGTTAGAATAGGTAATGTGAGGTTAATATATAATGTTAAATTATAAAATATTATTAAAAGTAACAGGTTCAATAGCAGCTTATAAAAGCGCTTATCTAGTTTCAAAACTTGTTCAATCAGGTTGCGATGAACTTATTGTCCAGTTTAGAAAAACTTCAAGGCTTCAGTTTTCATCCAACGAAATTGGTATATTCTTAAGAACTGTATCAAAGAATTAATCACTAAATAAATTTAGATACAATAAAATATAAAGGATTTAATAGTGTTAGAATTAATTAAGGAAATAGAAAAACTAAAAAAAGAAAAAAATGCTGTAATACTTGCTCATAATTATCAACCCGCAGAAATTCAAGATTTAGCAGATTATATAGGAGATTCTTTAGGCCTTTCTTTTGAAGCATCAAAAACCGAGGCCACGCTAATCTTCTTTTGTGGCGTACTTTTTATGGCTGAAACAGCATCAATAATTTCTCCTAATAAAAAAGTTGTTATACCAGAATTAGAAGCCGGAAGTTCACTCTCTTCTAAAATTAATTTAGAACAATTACGTGAATGGAAATCAAATCATCCAGATTCTGTTGTTGTTTCTTATGTTAATACTTCTGCTGAAGTAAAATCCGAAAGTGATTATTGTGTTACTTCATCTAATGCAGTAAAGATTGTACAATCAATTTCAAAGGGAGAAAAAATACTTTTTCTCCCCGATAAATTTTTAGGAAGATATATCGAAGCCGCAACTGGCCGTAAAATGGAAATATGGAATGGTTCATGTCATGTTCATGAAAAAATTGGAGATATCATTTTTGCTAAAGCTCAAAACCTTCATCCAAATACAAAATTTTTAATTCATCCTGAATGTGGTTGTTCTTCTTCTTGTTTAATGAAAGCAAATATTTATTTTGATTGTAGTAACATTCATATAAGTTCTAGAGAGGAAATGATAAATTTTGTAAAAAATTCAAATAGTAACGAGTTTGTTATTGCTACTGAAGTAGGAATTATACATCGATTAAAAAAAATTAAACCTGAAGCAAAAATTTTCCCATTAAGTGAAAAAGCTGTATGCGAATACATGAAAATGATATCATTAGAAAAATTAAGAAATGCACTTAGAGATGAAGTACAGGAAATAAGAGTTCCCGAAGAAACAGCTGTGAAAGCTAAATTGCCAATTGAAAGAATGTTAGCATTAAGTGATTAAAAATAAATGGTTAAGAATTTGAATAATGATGAAAGATATATGGACTTATGTTTTAAGCTTGCAATTAAAGGAGCTGGTTATGTTAGCCCGAATCCATTGGTTGGAGCTTTAATAGTAAAGGATAATGAGATTATTTCAACTGGGTTTCATGAAAAATATGGAGGAGCACATGCGGAAGCTAATGCAATTAAGTCAGCCAACACTAATTTGAAGGGGTGTACACTTTATTGCAATCTAGAACCATGTGTTCATACAAATAAACAAACTCCACCTTGTGTACCTTTGATTATAGAAAGTGGTATTAAAAAAGTTGTTGTTGCCAATCTTGATCCAAATCCCGAAGTAAATGGTAAAGGAATTACCAAATTATTAGAAAATGGAATTGAAGTTCGATATGGTATCATGGAGGAAAAGGGTAAATATATTAACCGATTCTTTTTCAAATACATGAAAACAAAACTTCCTTATGTAACTTTGAAAATCGCTACTTCTTTAGACGGGAGAATTTCGCTGTCAAATACAGAACAAACTTGGTTAACAGGTCCACAATCCAAAGTATTTGTTCATAAACAAAGATCAACTTATGATGCAATACTTGTTGGTGCCAATACTATTAATGTTGATGACCCTAAATTAACCGTTCGTGAAATAAAAGGAAGAAATCCTATAAGAGTAATTCTTGATGGAAATTTTAATGCTAATATTCATTCAAAAGTTTTTAATGATAAAGAATCAAGAACTATAATTATTGGTTCCGCAAATGCAAACAAAGAAAAAAAAGAAAAGTTTAGAGAAAAGAATATCGAAATCATTGAAATTGAACCAATAAAAACTCATTATATTGAATTAATAAATGTATTAAGGTCTCTTTCTAAAAATAATATAACTTCTTTACTTATTGAAGGTGGTGGTGAAGTATTCTCTGCATTTGTAAAAAACAATCTTGCTGACGAAATAATGATTTTAACGGCACCCATAAATCTTGGATATGGAATTGATATCATCTCATTTAATAAGGAAGATTACATCTTGCATTATAAGGAAATGATTGGAAATGATTTATTAACAATTTATAAAAAAAAGGAGAATGATGTTTACTGGTTTAATTGAAGAAGTTGGCAAAGTTTTAAGTATTCTACCTATTTCAAATGGAAAAACTTTAAAAATATCTGCAAATAAAATAATGGATGATATAAAGCTGGGTGATTCAATTTCTATAAATGGTGTATGTTTGACAGTAAAACAATTAAAAGAAAAAGATTTTGAGGTTGACGCAGTTGGGGAAACAATTAATAAAACTACAATTAACTTATTGAAAATTGGCTCATTTGTTAATTTAGAACGAGCAATCAAAATGAATCAAAGGTTAGGTGGACATCTTGTTTTAGGACATGTGAACGATATTGCTGTTATTCGACAAATTAGAAAGCAAGGTGAAAATTATTTGCTGTCAATACAAATTCCAGATAATCTAACGAGGTATGCTATTAATGAAGGATCAATTGCAATTGATGGGATAAGTTTAACAATTGCCAAAATAATTGATAATATTTTAGTCATTTCTGTTATTCCTTATACATGGCAAGAAACAAATTTACATTTGCGAAAAGTTGGAGATAGACTAAATCTTGAAGTTGATGTTATTTCAAAGTACATAGAAAAATTTGTTAATGAATACAAGAAAAAAGATAAAATATCAATAGAGATTTTAAATAAATTAAAATATTAAATAATTTATGAATGATAAGAAAATGAATACTAAAAGTAAGCTTGATACTATCGAAAGTGCGTTAGAAGATATTCGAATAGGTAAAATGGTTATTGTTGTTGATGATGAGGATAGAGAAAATGAAGGTGATCTAATTATGTCGGCACAACTGATTACTCCTGAAATTGTAAACTTCATAACAAAGGAAGCTCGTGGAATTCTATGTGTTTCTATAACTGAAAAACGTGCTGCAGAATTAGATCTTGAACTAATTGTTGAAAAAAATACTACTCTTCATCAAACACCATTCACTGTACCGATTGATTATATTCATGGAACTACAACGGGCGTTTCTGTATACGATAGAGCAAGCACAATTAAAGCAATAGCTGATATTAAAAATACAGCTAAAGATTTTGCAAAACCAGGTCACATATACCCACTTATTGCTAAAAATGGTGGAGTTTTAAAAAGAGCTGGGCATACAGAAGCGGCTGTTGATATTGTTAGTTTAGCTGGGTTAACTCCAGTAGGGGTTCTGTGTGAAATCTTAAATAAAGATGGCACAATGGCACGTGTTCCTCAATTAAAGATATTTGCAAAAAAATATGACCTAAAATTGATTTCTATTTCCGACCTTATTGAGTTCAGAAGAAGAAAAGAAAAGTTAGTTAAATGTAAAGCTGTTGCAGACCTACCAACTCGGTACGGTGAATTTAAACTTCATATTTACGAAAATTTATTAGATGTAAGGGATAATCCACTTGCATTAGTAAAAGGAACAATTGATGGCAAACCGACTTTGGTGCGTGTACATTCTGAATGTATGACAGGTGATGTGTTTGGTTCTTTAAGGTGTGATTGCGGAGAACAACTTGAAAAATCGTTACAAATGATTGAAAATGAAGGGAAAGGAGTTTTACTTTACATGAGACAAGAAGGACGCGGAATTGGTCTTGTCAATAAAATACTAGCCTATAAACTTCAAGAAGAAGGGCATGATACTGTTGAAGCAAATGAAGCATTAGGATTTAAAGCTGATTTACGAGATTATGGAATTGGAGCACAAATTCTAAAAGATCTTGGATTAAAAAAAATTCGCTTAATTACAAACAATCCCAAAAAAATTATTGGACTTAAAGGCTATGATATTGATATTGTAGAGAGAGTTTCTATTGAGATTGAACCAAATGTTGCTAATAAAAAATATTTACAAACAAAGAAAGATAAGCTTGGTCATTTACTTTCAGATATTTAATAAATAAAAAGAGGATTAACTAAATGGAACAGATTTTTGAAGGGAAATTAAATGCTAATGGGAAAAAATTTGCAATCATTGTTTCTCGTTTTAATGAATTGATAACCAAAAATTTATTAAATGGAGCTCTTGATTGCCTTAAACGTCACGAGTGTTTAGAAGAAAATATTGTTATTTCTTATGTCCCTGGTGCATATGAAATTCCATTTGTAGCAAAAAAAATTGCTTCTTCAAAGAAGTTTGATGCTGTTATTTGTCTTGGTGCAATTATTCGTGGGGCTACACCACATTTCGATTATGTAGCGGCTGAAGTTTCAAAGGGAATTGCAAATGCAGGAATGGAGACAGGTATTCCAGTTATATTTGGAGTAATTACCTCTGATTCAATTGAACAAGCATTAGAACGTGCAGGAACGAAGCTTGGAAACAAAGGCTGGGATGCAGCTTTGTCAGCAATTGAGATGGCAGATTTGATGAAGTATTTATAATTATTTTGAAATTTCATACTGTTTATAAAAATTAGTTAATATTATTACGATAGTTAAAAATTAATTTTCTTAATTGTCTATTGTAAGAAAAATAAAATTTTATATACAATATTTTTTATTGTTGAATATATATTTATTATGTCATGGTTCGACGAGTTTATTTGCTAAAGTTTGAATATAAACTTTCTTACCATGACATAATTATGGTCAGCATTCTACTTCACTTAGCATAAATTTGTTTTGGTAATTCAAATGAAAAAAAGCGAGCCAAAAATGATCTGAGAAATTTAGTCTTATTGCAAATCAAATCTGTCGAGCATCATTACTTTATTCCATGCAGCAACAAAGTCTTTAACAAATTTTTCTTTGTTATCATTGCAGGCATAAAACTCAGCAACGGCTCTTAATTCAGAGTTTGAACCGAAAATCAGATCAACCCGTGTAGCTTTCCATTTTAGTTTCCCGGTTTTTCGTTCACGCACTTCAAATTTTTCTTTTGAATCATCTGCCGGTTTCCATTCATATTTCATATCAAGCAGATTAACGAAGAAATCATTTGTAAGTAATCCGGGTTTATCAGTAAAAACTCCGTAATCAGAGTTATCCCAGTTTGCTTTCAATGCACGCATACCACCAACAAGCACTGTCATTTCGGGAACAGTAAGAGTAAGCAACTGAGCTTTATCAACCAGCAAATGCTCTGCACAAACTCCTGCTTTACCTTTTGCATAATTCCGGAACCCATCTGCGATTGGTTCGAGAACTTCGAATGATTCAACATCGGTCCATTCCTGTGAGGCATCGGTTCTTCCGGGAGTGAACGGAACTTTAACATCAAAGCCTGCATCCTTTGCAGCTTTTTCTACTGCTGCGCAGCCACCAAGCACAATTAAGTCTGCAAGCGAAACTTTCTTCCCGTCTTTCTGTGCCGAGTTAAATTCCTTCTGAATTTTTTCAAGCACGCCAAGAACTTTCTGCAATTGTTTCGGATTATTTGCTTCCCAGTTTTTCTGTGGCTCTAATCTGATGCGAGCACCATTTGCGCCGCCTCTTTTATCTGAATTTCGATAAGTCGACGCAGAAGCCCAGGCAGTAGCAGCTAATTCAGAAACTGTTAAACCAGAAGCGAGAATTTTTTTCTTCAAGTCAGTAATATTTTTTTCACTAACTAATTTGTGGTCAACTGCGGGAATAGGATCCTGCCAGATTAAATCTTCCACAGGTACTTCTGGGCCGAGATATCTTGACTTTGGTCCCATATCTCTGTGCAACAATTTAAACCATGCACGAGCAAATGCATCTGCAAATAAATCGGGATTCTCATAAAATTTTCTGGAGATCTTTTCGTACACAGGATCATATCTCAATGAAAGATCTGTCGTGAGCATTGTTGGTTTATATTTTTTGTTTGGATCGTAAGCATCAGGAATAATATCAGGGGCATTTTTTGCAATCCATTGTTTAGCACCGGCAGGACTTGTAGTTAATTCATATTCATATTCAAAAAGATGTTTGAAGAAATCGTGACTCCATTTGGTTGGAGTAGTTGTCCAGGTTACTTCCAGACCGCCGGTTAAAGCGTCAGTACCTTTACCGGATTTATAACCATACTTCCAGCCTAAACCCTGCTGTTCAATTTCTGCTGCTTCTGGTTCAGGTCCCATTAGTTTAGGGTCTCCCTTACCGTGTGTCTTACCAAATGAATGTCCGCCGGCAATCAATGCAACGGTTTCTTCATCATTCATTGCCATTCTGCGAAATGTTTCGCGTATATCTTTTGCAGCAAGAAGAGGATCAGGGTTCCCTCCGGGACCTTCGGGATTAACATAAATCAATCCCATCTGAACTGCAGCAAGAGGATTTTCAAGATCTCTTTCACCGGAATATCTGTTTTTATCAGACAACCATTCTTTTTCTGAACCCCAGTAAATACTTGCATCTGGTTCCCAATAATCTTCTCTTCCACCGGCAAATCCAAAAGTTTTAAATCCCATTGCTTCCAGCGCAACATTACCAGCAAGCACAAGTAAATCAGCCCAGGAAATTTTATTACCATATTTCATTTTGATTGGCCAGAGAAGTCTGCGTGCTTTATCAAGATTTGCATTATCAGGCCAGCTATTAGTTGGAGCGAAACGCTGTAATCCGCCGCTTGCACCACCTCTTCCATCGCCGATTCTGTAAGTACCGGCTGCGTGCCAGGAGAGACGAATAAACAATCCTCCGTAATGTCCAAAATCTGCAGGCCACCAATCCTGTGACTGAGTCATTAATTCTTTCAAATCTTTTTTTAAAGCATCATAATCAAGATTTTTGAATGCTTTTTTGTAATTGAAGTCTTTATCCATTGGATTAGACTTTTCGGAATTTTGTCTGAGAATATTGAGCTTAAGACGATTGGGCCACCAATCATTGATACTTGTACCAAATGAGCTCACACCGGTTTGATGTGGAAACGGACATTTGCTTTCATTGTTTGAGTTGTTACTCATGATTTATTCCTTTCTTTATTTGTTGATTTGTTTTAAATCATAATATGAATGAACTTATTAAAACATTAAAAAATTTTGTTACACTGTCTTTTATCTTTTGCAAGATGACTTTATAGTTTAATTATTGCAACGACTTTAATAACCATGCGTGTTTTTCATATCTCTCGGCAATGCTGTAAAGTTTGCCTGCTGTAATTTCATCGCCATATTCTTTCTGAAGTTTTAATCCGACTTCATTTAATCTTGCTGCAATAAAATCGTAGTCATCAGAAATTTTCTTTGCCATTGTAAATTGATCAGGATAAGTAGCTTCAGCTTCTTCTTTCAAGCCGGAAAGTTTTAGAAACTCACTCATCGTTCCAGGTGCGTTTAATCCGTAAGTTCTGATTCTTTCTGCTGTTTCATCAATATCATTTGCAAGTTCGGTGTAAAGCTCTTCAAATTTTATATGCAATGTAAAAAACATATTTCCAGTTACATTCCAATGATAATTTCTTGCTTTAGTATAAAGAACAAATTGATCTGCTAAAATTGGTTTTAACAATTCAGCGATTTTTAACTTTGTTTCGTTGCTTAATGTTTTCGTCATTTTATTTCTCCTTTTGTTTTGGTTTATTAATCTAATATTATGCCAGAATTAAAAAGTTAAATTCTCTTCGAAAAATGAAAAATAGAAAAGGAATTGATTAATATTTTGAATTAACAACGGAATTTCGTAGTTTCAATCAACAAAATATCGTTATTAACGAAATTTCGGTGAATTATGACAACACAAGATTTAATTCAAAAAGATTTATTGTTTCTTTCTCCTCAAAAAACAATGGAGATTGTACTTGATACAATAAATGAAATTATTCCTTATGAGTTAGCAGTAATCTTAAGTAAAGAGAACAACAAAAATTTAAAGGTTCGTTTTAGCCGAGGACCATTGGCAACAGACAAAATAAAAAACTATGAAGTGAATCTTGAAAAGCATCCAGAGATTATTGATGTATTGAATACCGGAAAAGTTAAATTAGTTGAAGAGACCAATGACCCCAATCATCATGATACTTATGAAGAAATTATGGATTTACCGATTGGTCATTCTTGCTTGCTTGCACCACTTCGAATTAATGGAGAGACACTTGGACTTATGACTCTTGACCATAGTCAGTGTGATATGTTTACACCGCAAAGAGTTTCGATAGCAAATTCATTAACAAAATTAATTGCACTTGCACTCGCTCAATCAATTGCAAATGATTCACTCATAAATGAAAAAGAAACTTTGTTGTTTGAAAGAACTTCATTGATTGGAGATATTTCTTCGGTGCTTGAAGGACTAATAGGAAATTCACCAATCTGGCTTCAGGTGATTGAAAAAATAAAACTTGTTGCACCGACAGATTCTCACGTGATGATACTTGGTGAAACAGGAACAGGCAAAGAACAAGTTGCAAAAGCAATCCATGCATTATCAAAAAGAAATCAAAAGCCATTTATAACATTAAATTGTTCCGCATTAAATTATAATCTTGCGGAAAGTGAATTATTCGGACATGAAAAAGGTGCTTACACTGGTGCAGTTTCAACAAGAAGAGGAAGATTTGAATTAGCGAACGGCGGAACATTATTTCTTGATGAAATTGGAGATCTTCCTTTTGAAATTCAGCCAAAACTTTTGCGAGCAATTCAGGAAGGTACGTTTGAAAGACTCGGAAGCGAAAAAACTATTCATGCAGATGTGCGAATAATTTGTGCAACAAATGTTGACCTTGAAACAAAAGTCAAAGAGGGAAAATTCAGAGAAGATTTATATTATCGTTTGAACGTATTTCCGATTCTACTTCCACCACTTCGAAAAAGAAAAGAAGATATTTATTTACTCTCAAATTATTTTCTTGAAAAACTGAAAAGCAGATTCATTAATAAAAATTTTGTATTGACAAAAGAAGCTCTTGAAATTTTGACAAATAATATTTGGTATGGAAATGTCCGTGAACTTCAGAATACACTTGAACGAGCAGCAATTTTATCAAAAGATGGAGTAATTAAAGCAACGCATATAATATTTGAAAAAGAGAATTATCAAAAATCAGATTTTGTTGAAATTAATAGTTCGATAAGATCATTTGAAGAAGAAACGAAAAAAATAATTGTACGGGCATTAAAACTTACAAACGGAAAAATTTATGGTAAAGATGGTGCTGCTGAATTATTAAAAATGAAACCAACTACTCTGCAAAGTAAAATCAAAAAACTGAAAATAATTTTGTAAAAAAATATTTGCTTTTAATATTTTAACATTTATTTTAAACATAACCTTTTGGGTAATGTTTACAATCTATGAGAAGAAATAGTTTTATATCAAGAGAACAAGACTATGCATTAAGAATGACGGCTTTCCTTGCTGGCTTGCCAAAAGGTGAATTTATCAATGTACCAACTTTAGCCCGCAAACTTTTTATCTCCCATAAATTTGCATCTCGTATTGTCCATAAATTAAAGAAAGCAAAAATCACAGATTCTGTTCAAGGAAAATATGGTGGAGTATTTCTAAAAGCAGATCCGAAAAAATTATCAATGTTTGATGTTCTTGATACGATTGGCTTTAAAGTAAAATTCAATGATTGCCTGAATAAAAATTTTAAATGCGAATTAATGTTTGGTTGTAAGTTTCATTCATTCTGGTTGAATGAAGAAAAATTGTTACTAGAAAAATTGAAGAAACAGAAATTTTCTGATTACGTTTTAAGAGAACAGAACTTTTAAATTGTCACTCTGAGCCCGACAAAGTCGGGATTGTCGAAGAGTGACGTCAGTTGAAAAAATTTATGATAAAGTCATGGTTCGATAGGCAGGCTTGTCTAAGGATGACGGAATTGAAAAATTATTAATTAGGAATGTCATGCTTCGACTTCGCTCAGCATGACATTGTCATCCTGAACCTGTCTGTCGACAGACAGGCTTGTCGAAGGATGACTTAAATAAAAAAGTTAATAATTGTTGTTGGTCATGCTTCGACTTTGCTCACCATGACAATATGTGTCATCCTGAGCCTGTCGAAGGATGACTAACGAAGAATAAAAATGAAAAGCTATTATGTTTACATTTTAAAATGTAGTGATGGAAGTTATTACACTGGCGTAACTTCAAATCTTGAAAAAAGAATTCAAGAACATAAATTTGGAATACTTGAAGGATATACATCAACAAGATTACCGGTTGAACTTGTATATTCTAATGAATTCCATGATGTTAATGAAGCAATCAGAAGTGAGAAACAGATCAAAGGATGGAGCAGAGCGAAAAAAGAAGCATTAATAAAAGGAGATTTTGAATTACTTAAAAGTTTGTCAAAGAATAAAAAAGCAGGTCATGGTTCGACAGGCAGGCATGTCGAATGATGACGGAATTGAAAAATTATTAATTAGGAATGTCATGCTTGGACTTTGCTCAGCATGACATTGTCATCCTGAGCCTGTCGAAGGATGACTTAAATAAAAAAGTTAATAATTGTTGTTGGTCATGCTTCGACTTCGCTCAGCATGACAATAAATGTTGTCAAGTCATGGTTCGATAATCCCGATAAAGTCGGGCTCACCATGACAATATAAATTAGTTCTTATTATACCTTAATTAACTTTACTTTACTCAATAAATATGAGGTAAATCTATGGATGCTTTAACATTAGCAAGATGGCAGTTTGCAATTACAACTGTTTATCATTTCTTTTTTGTGCCGATTACCTTAGGACTTTCAATTGCCGTTGCGATTATGCAAACAGCATATTACAGAACCGGCAATGAGTCTTACAAAAAAATGACAAAGTTCTGGGGTAAACTTTTCTTAATTAACTTTGCGATTGGAGTTGTTACCGGAATTGTCCAGGAATTTCAATTCGGAATGAATTGGTCACAGTATTCAAGATTCATGGGTGATATTTTCGGTGCACCGCTTGCAGTAGAAGCTCTGCTTGCTTTTTTTATGGAATCAACTTTTCTTGGAATCTGGATTTTCGGATGGGATAAAATTTCTAAGAAATTTCACCTTGCTGCAATTTGGCTTGTTGCAATTGGTTCTAATCTTTCTGCAATCTGGATTTTAGCTGCAAATTCATTTATGCAGCAACCGGTCGGATATGCTGTCAGAAATGGCAGAGCAGAGATGACTGACTTTTTTGCGATCATAACAAATGGTCACCTTTGGGTTCAATTCCCACATGTATTTTTTGGTGCAGTTGCAACTGCTGGTTTTTTAATTTTATCTATCAGTGCTTACCAATTAGTTAAAAAAGGAAAACATGAAGTTTTTACTAAGTCGTTTAAGTTTGGTGCTATTTATGCTTTTGTTGGTTCACTTCTTGTAATTTTAGTCGGTCACTCTCAAGCTCAATATATGGTTAAAATTCAACCGATGAAAATGGCAGCAGCAGAAGCTTTGTGGGAAAGTGAAAATCCAGCTTCAATGTCACTCTTTACTTTTGGTGATGAAAAAAACCGAAAAGATGTTTTTGCAATTAAAATCCCAGGTGCTCTTAGTTTTCTTGCATACAATAAATTTGATGGTGAAGTAAAAGGAATTAAAAATCTTCAGAAAGAAGAAGAAGAAAAGTTTGGTCCTGGTGATTATGTTCCACCTGTTGCAGTTTCTTACTGGACATTCAGAATAATGGTTGGAGCTGGTTTTTTGATGCTGCTAATTACTCTTTTATCAACGATTCAAGTTTTCAAATCAAAGTTTGAGTTCAAACCTATTTGGTATAAAATTGTTTTTTGGTCAATGGTTTTACCATGGATTGCAAATACTACAGGTTGGCTATTTACGGAAATTGCTCGGCAACCTTGGACGGTTTTTGGTTTATTCAAAACTGCTGATTCGGTTTCAAATACTGTTTCTGCAGGTGAAGTTGGTTTTTCACTTGTTGCTTACACTTTAATATATGCTGTTTTAATGATAATTATGATTGGGCTAATGAAAAAATATGCTACAAGAGATGTTGATGAAATTGAAAAAGAAGAAAAAGAAATTGACAATTCAGTTTTAAGTAAGGCATAGGAGGATAAAATGGATCTCAATACAATTTGGTTTGTACTTATCGCAGTTTTGTTTATCGGATTCTTCTTTTTAGAAGGATTTGATTACGGAGTTGGAATTCTCTTGCCGTTTCTTGGCAAAGAAGATCGTGAAAGAAGAGCAATTATTAATTCAATCGGCACTTTCTGGGATGGAAATGAAGTCTGGATGTTAACTGCTGGCGGTGCAATGTTTGCCGCATTTCCAAACTGGTATGCAACATTGTTCAGCGGATTTTATCTTGCATTAGTAGTAATGCTTCTTGCATTAATTGCACGCGGTGTTGCATTCGAATACAGAAGTAAAAAAGATGATCCTGTCTGGCGTAACCGTTGGGATTGGGTAATCTTTGCTGGTAGTTTTATTCCTGCATTACTTTGGGGAGTTGCAATTTCAAATATTATTCGCGGTGTTCCGATTGATGACAAAATGAATTTTACTGGCAATTTTTTTACTCTGCTAAATCCATATTCTTTAATTGGTGGTATTGCTTCGCTCTTACTTTTCACACTTCATGGCTCAATCTTTTTATCTTTGAAATTGTCAGATAATCTTCTTGATGGTGCAAGAAAAGTCGCAAAAAAACTTTGGCTGCCAGCAACAATCTTATTATTCATTTATGTAATTCTTGGCTATTTTGAAACTGATATGTTCAGCAAACTTGGTGTTAATCCTGGTGTAATTCCCATTCTTGCAGGATTGGCAATACTTTCTGTTGGTTACCTTTTGAAGATTCAGAAAGAAGGCTGGGCATTTGTAATGACAGGAATTACAATTGCATTTTCAACCATAACAATTTTCATGGGATTGTTCCCAAGAGTAATGGTATCAAGTACAAATCCAGATTGGAGCTTGACGATTTACAATGCTTCATCATCGCCATATACATTAAAAGTAATGACAATCGTTGCAGTAATTTTTGTTCCAATAGTACTTGCATATCAGGCATGGAGTTATTGGATTTTCAGAAAAAGAGTTTCAACAAAACAAAAGTTGGAATATTAGCATTAATGTCATCCTGAGTTTATCGAAGGGTGACTAACAAAGAATAAAAATGAAAAGCTATTATGTATACATACTAAAATGCAATGATGGAAGTTATTACACAGGTGTAACTTCAAATCTTGAGAAAAGAATTTTAGGACATAATTCTGGAACATTCGATGGATATACATCAACAAGATTACCAGTTGAGCTTGTATATTCTAATGAACTTCAAGATATGAATGAAGCAATCTGAAGTGAAAAGCAGATCAAAGGATGGAGCAGAGCAAAAAAAAGAAGCATTAATCAAAAGAGATTTTGAATTACTAAAAAGTTTGTCAAAGAATAAAAAAGCAGGTCATGGTTCGACAGGCTCACCATGACAACAAATGTCATCCTGAGCCTGTCTGCCGACAGGCAGGCTTGTCGAAGGATGATGGCTGAAATTTAATATTTTAATTCTCCATTTGGATTTTCTACTGAAGTTTTATAATCATAATTTTGATATCAGATTTATGATTTATACGAATTATCAAAAAACTAAACAATGAAAAATCGGTAAGAATGTTTAATCATGCTATTTGACAGGCGGTTATTCTCTTTAATAAAATCTGATAAGATTCAATTCTACTCGGCACTCATTTGTGGTTTGTTGGCATCTGCTTTTACAATTTCGCAGGCATATTTTTTAAGCCGCATTATCAATAATGTTTTTTTGCTTGGTCATACTCTTGAACGGGTGAAGAATATTTTATTTCTTTTTGCAGCAGCTTCACTGCTGAAAGCAGCTTTTATTTTTCTTCAGAATATTTTTTCATCAAAATTGGTTGTTGAGATAAAAAAGAATCTTAGAGAAAATATAATTACCAATATATCTTCTCTCGGACCAATAAAAATAAAATCTGAAAGAACTGGCGAGATTGTTAATACTCTTTTGAATGGCGTTGATAAACTTGAAGATTATTTCTCAAAATTTCTTCCACAGCTTTTTTTAGCAGCTTTAATTCCACTCATGATTTTATTTTTCGTTCTGCCAAAAGATTTGCTATCAGCTATTATTTTTATTGTAACCGCACCAATTATTCCAACATTTATGTTTTTGATTGGCTCGATTGCAGAAAAGTTGAATCAAAAGCAATGGACAACTTTAAGCAGAATGAGTGCTTATTTCTTTGATGTGCTTCAGGGAATTCCAACTCTGAAACTTTTTAACCGTACTAAAGAAACATTAAAAAGAATTGAAGATGTAACAAATATATTCAGAATAAAAACATTAAAAGTTTTGCGAGTTGCATTTTTGTCTGCACTTGTACTTGAAGTCGCTTCCACGATCAGTGTGGCTGTAATTGCTGTTGCTATTGGATTGCGTCTGCTGAACGGTGATTTCAATTTTGCAGATGCACTTTTCATTTTAATTATTGCACCTGAATTTTATTTGCCGCTTCGTCAGCTTGGAGTAAGTTATCATGCAGGAATGGAAGGTGTGGCTGCTTTTGAACGAATCAGTTTGTTAATCCAAACAAAAAATGAAAATCAAAAAACTATTTCTTCGGAACATGAATTAAAAGAAAATCAATCAATAGTTTTTGATAATGTTTCATTTACTTATGAAGACCGAAATGAACCTGCAATTAATTCTGTTTCTCTTGTGATTGAAAAAGGAAAAGTTACTGCACTTGTTGGACAAACCGGCTCAGGCAAAACAACATTGATGAATATGCTCTTGGGATTTATTAAACCGCAGTCAGGAAAAATTAAATATGGAAATGTTGATTTAAATAAAATTGAGTTAAATGAATTTAGAAAAAAAATTTCATGGCTGCCGCAAAATCCACATCTGTTCAATTCTACTTTACTGGAGAATATTAAGTTGTCAAAAGAAGATGCAACTTATGACGATGTTGTTTCAGCAGCAATGAAAGCAAAAATTCATAACTTGATTAGCAATCTACCTAATGGTTATGAAACAAAAGTTAGTGAAGCAGGCTCAAATTTCAGTGGAGGTGAAATACAAAGGATTGCTTTAGCCCGAGCTTATTTAAGAAATGCAGAAATCATTTGCGTTGATGAGCCGACTGCAAATCTTGACCCTGAAACTGAAAAAGAAATTATGAACAATATGTATGAACTTTATCAAGAGAAAACAGTTTTAATAATTGCTCACAGATTAAAAACCATTGAGAAGGCAGATAAAATTATTGTCGTGAAAGATGGAAAAATTTTGGATGAAGGAAAGCACGATGAGTTGATGATAAAATCCGAGTACTATAAAAAGTTAATTGATGAAATTGAGAAAGATATGTCATCCTGATCTTGTCTGTCATCCTGAGCCTGTCTGCCGACAGGCAGGCTTGTCGAAGGATGACGTGAATACAAAAGTTAAAATTGTTAGTTGTCATCGTTCGACATGTTTATCTGCCGAAGCTTTAGCGTAGGCAGGCTCACCATGACAGTGTGATTGTCATCCTGAGCTTGTCGAAGGATGACGAAGTTAAAATTAAATGAATAAAAAAATTATGTTCAAAACATTTTTCAAAATAGCATCGCTTAGTTTAGAATACCGCTGGTGGATGATTCTTGCAGCATTGATGAGTTTTCTGACTGTCGGAAGCGGAATTGGTTTGATGATGACTTCATCATACATAATTGCAAGTGCTGCAATTCAAACTCCAATTTATCAGCTTCAGGTTGCAATTGTAGGCGTTCGCTTTTTCGGAATCTCACGTGGCGTTTTCCGATATCTTGAAAGATATATTTCACATGAAGTTACTTTCAGATTATTAGCAAAACTTCGTTTATGGTTTTTCAAATCAATAGAACCATTGATTCCATCAAAGAAAAAAGATTTAACCAGCAGCGACTTGCTCTCACGCTCAATCGAAGATATCGAAAGTCTTGAACATATTTTTGTACGTGTTATTTCACCGCCGTTCGTTTTTGTTGCTGTATCGTTTTTAATGTTTTATTTACTCAATCTCTTCAGCCTGAAATATTCTTTAATTTTTATTTCAGTCTTTTACTTATCTGCAATTGGAATTCCGGCATTGACCTTTTTACTTTCAAATAAACTTGGCAAAGAAATTATTTCTTTGAAAACCCGACTCAAAGAATATGCTGTTGATAGTGTGCAAGGACTTGCTGAATTGATTTTTTATAACCAAACAGAAAATTGGAGAAATAAATTTTATTCGCTTCAGGAAAAATTACTTTCGTCAGAAAGAAAAATGTCTTTGATTCAATCGCTTCATGAAATATTAACTGGACTTGCAATGAACTTTACAGTTCTGGTTATGCTTTATGCTGCAATACCTGAAGTTAATGCCGGCAATTTAAATGGAGTTTATCTTTCGGTAATTACAATTGGTATAATGGCTTCATTCGAAATTGTTTTTCAAATACCACTTGCGTTTCAATATCTTGGTAAAAGTGTTGAAGCTGGTGAAAGACTTCTCGAATTGACCAATGAAAATCAAATTAAAGATAAAAAAAATATCTGCATTGATAAGAAAGAATTTAATTCAGCAATAGAAATGAAGAACGTTTCATTTTCATATGATGGCAAAAGGGAAGTGCTTCATAATTTTCCCATTGAAATAAAAAAGAATGATTTCATTGCCATAACAGGTGAAAGCGGCAGCGGTAAAACCACTTTGGTAAATCTTTTGACAAAACTCTGGTATGATTATACCGGAGTAATTACAATTGACGGAATTGATTACAAAAATATTCCTGATGAGAACATACGCAATTTAATTTCGGTTGTAACACAGAATGTTCATCTTTTCACCGGAACAATAAGAGAAAATTTTTTGCTTGCAAAAATTGACGCAACTGAAGAGGAATTATTCAATGCACTTTCAAAATCTGATTTGATTAGCTTTGTAAAAAATTTATCAAATGGAATTGATACAAACATTGGTGAGCTTGGTAAAAAATTAAGCGGCGGAGAAGCAAAACGATTAGCAATTGCCCGTGCAATTTTGAGAAACACTCCGATAATTATCTTTGATGAAGCAACTTCTCATCTTGATCAGGAAACCGAAAGCAAGATACTATCCATGCTTGAAAAGTTAAAAGGTGAAAAGACTATAATTTTTATAACACACAGAACAAATAATCTACAGATATTTAATAATGTGATTAAAATAAATTTATGAATAAAAAAGAAACAAAGAAAGATAAAATTGGTTTAGCTCTTGGAATGGGAGCTGCACGAGGGTTAATTCACATTGGCGCACTTAAAGCAATTGAGGAGTTCAATATTAAAATTGATTATATCAGCGGTACAAGTATGGGTGCGTTAATTGGTGGTGCTTATGCAAGTGGAATGTCTGTAAATCAAATTGAAGAAATAGCATTAAATACAAATTGGAAAGATTTAGCAAAGTTTTTAATTCCTACTTTTAATTTTTCTTCAAATTTATATTCTGATTTTTTAGAAAAACAATTAAGAGAATGGTTTGGTAATAAAACCTTTAGTGATTTAAAAATTCCATTTGTTTGTGTTGCCACTGATATCAAGACAGGCAAAATGATTGTTCTTGATAAAGGTGAATTGGTTAAGTCAATAAGAGCAAGTATTTCATTACCAATTATTTTCTCACCAGTTCCTTATGGTAGATTTAAACTTGTTGACGGTGGTTTGGTAAATCCAACTCCAGTCGATGTTATAAAAAATAAAGTTGATAAAGTAATTGCTGTAAGCATAAAAAAATTAACCACACTAGAACAAAAAGAAAAAATTAAAAAGTATGAAAAGGAGATAAATAGTAAATCGAATTTCATAAACGAAAAATTACAATCAGCCATTAAACAAAGATTTAGTTTTTTAGGAAAAGAGAGTGATGAAGATGAATTATCTTTTTTGAATACTATTTATAATGTTTTAGTAGTTGTGCAAATGCAAATAAACGATTTAAGATTTCAACTTGCCAAACCAGATTTATTAATCCAACCCGATGTTAGTAAATTTAAGTCATTTGAATTTTCAAAAGCTAAAGAAATTATAGAAGTTGGATATAAGTTTGCAAAAGAAGAATTAAAAAAATCAAACTTTGTTTAAACTAAATTTTTCTGTATACATCTAAATTTTTTCATTTATTTGGAATAATAAACAGCACTTCTTTATATTTGCTCGTCAAATTTCCAGAAAATATTATGAGTATTAAACCAAAATTCTACATCAAAGATCTTAAAGACAATGTCGGGGAAGAAGTTTCATTAAAAGGTTGGCTTTACAACAAACGTTCAAGTGGTAAAATTAAATTTTTAATTTTGAGAGATGGAACAGGTTACGTTCAATGTGTAGTTTTCAAAGGAAATGTTAGCGAAGAAGTTTTTGATGCCGCTGATAAACTAACTCAAGAATCATCTTTTGAAGTTACTGGAAAAGTAAAAGAAGAACCTCGTTCTATTGGCGGTTATGAACTTGATGTAACTGATTTAAAAATTATTTCACTTGCTCAAGAATATCCAATCACTCCAAAAGAGCATGGTATTGAATTTCTAATTGATAATCGTCATTTGTGGGTTCGTTCGAAAAGACAAGTCGCTATTTTAAAAGTAAGAGCAAGAGTTGTTAAAGCCATTCGCGATTTTTTTGACTCACATGGATTTACATTATTTGATCCACCAATCATCACTCCAAATGCTTGCGAAGGAACTTCAACACTTTTTGAAATGGATTACTTCGATTTAGGTAAAGCATATCTTACTCAAAGTGGTCAACTTTATGAAGAAAGTGGTGCATTGGCATTGGGCAAAGTTTATTCCTTTGGTCCAACTTTTAGAGCTGAAAAATCTAAAACAAGAAGACATTTAACTGAATTTTGGATGGTTGAACCTGAAATGGCTTTTTACGATCTTGATGATGATATGGATTTAGCAGAAGAATTTATTGAATATGTTGTTCAAACTGTTTTGAATGATTGTAAAGAAGAATTAAATATTTTAGAGCGTGATACTTCAAAATTAGAAAATATAAAAAGACCATTCCCAAGAATTTCATACACAGAAGCTGTTGAAATCTTAAAGAAAAAAGGTGTTGATTTTCAATGGGGAAATGATTTTGGTGGTGCTGATGAAACTTTAATTGGTGAAGAATTCGATAGACCAGTTATGATTCATCGTTATCCAACTGAAGTAAAAGCATTTTATATGAAACGAGATCCTGAAAATGAAAAAGTGGTTTTAGCTGTTGATGTTATAGCTCCAGAAGGATACGGTGAAATTATTGGCGGTAGTCAACGTGAAGATAATCTTGATTTATTATTACAAAGAATAAAAGATCATGGATTACCACAATCATATTTTGAATGGTATTTAGATTTAAGAAGATTTGGTTCTGTGCCTCATAGTGGATTTGGTTTAGGTTTGGAAAGAACTGTTAGCTGGATTTGTGGTCTTGAACATTTACGCGAAGCAATTCCATTCCCAAGAATGATATACAGGAATACACCGTAATGAATATTGAAATAATTCTTTTTGCTGTTCTTGCTTTAGTTGCTGCAACATCTTCTGTAATGATGATTACAAGAAAAAATGCTGTTATAAGTGCTGTTTTTTTAGTACTTAATTTTTTTGCTCTCGCTGGATTGTATTTATTATTAAATGCTCAATTCATAGCCGTAGTTCAAGTTATTGTTTACGCTGGAGCAATAATGGTTTTATTCCTTTTTGTTTTGATGTTGTTAAATACAGAAGCTGAACATCAACTTTTTATTGATAAAAGAGGAATTAAATTTTTTGCAATCTTCATAGCTGCATTTGTATTCATCGAAATTGCATTTTTAATTTTCAAAAGCAATCCATCAAAAAATTTATCACCAGATCAAGCGGCAAGCATAAACTCCGGAACAATTCAAACAATTGGTCAGCAACTTTATACTAATTATTTAATACCTTTTGAAGTTTCTGGATTTTTACTATTAGCCGCAACAATAGGTGCATTAGTTTTAGCTAAGAAAAAATTCGAGTGATATTATGTTACAAGTTCCAATGGAATATTATTTAATACTTAGTGCTTTTATGTTTACTGTTGGTGTAGCCGGAGTATTAATTCGTAGAAATGCGATTGTGGTTTTTATGTCAATCGAGTTAATGTTAAATTCTGCAAATTTAACTTTTATAACTTTTTCTTCTTATCTAGGAAATTCAATTGGACAAATTTTTGTCTTCTTTGTTATGACAGTTGCAGCGGCAGAAGCTGCTGTCGGCCTTGCAATTATAATTGCAATTTTCAGAAATAAATTATCTGTAAATATTGACGAGATAAATATCTTTAAATGGTGATGATAAATTTAATTTACTTAACAGTATTACTACCTTTAATTGGTTTTTTATTTAATGGATTATTTGGTAGTAAAATTAAAAATGAAAAAATAATTGGGATAATTGGTTCATCAACAGTTGGAATTTCATTTTTAATAGTAGTTGGAGCTTTTATCCAAACACTTTCACTCCCAGTTGAACAAAGATCTAACACAGTTGAAATTTTCACTTGGTTAAATGTAGCCGGATTGAATATCAAATTTGCATATTTGGTTGATCAGCTTTCTCTTACTATGGGATTAATTGTAACTGGTGTGGGCTTTTTGATTCATATTTACTCAATCGGTTATATGCATGGTGATAAAGGTTATTGGAGATTTTTCTCATACTTAAATCTTTTCATCTTTGCAATGATGAATTTAATTCTTGGCGATAATTTTTTAGTTCTCTTTTTAGGTTGGGAAGGTGTTGGTCTTTGCTCTTATCTTTTAATCGGTTTTTGGTACGATAGAAATTTTGAAAAAGGGACAACTTCTCAAGCTGCAAAAAAAGCTTTTGTTGTAAATAGAATTGGTGATTTTGGATTTTTACTTGGAATGTTTTTAATCTATTTTACTTTTGATTCTCTTAATTTCAAAGAAGTTTTTGCAAAAGCTACTACATTCCCAGTTACAGAAACTACTTTTAGTTTAATAGCTTTATTCTTATTTATTGGTGCAACAGGAAAGTCTGCACAAATTCCATTATTTGTCTGGTTGCCAGATGCAATGGCTGGCCCAACACCCGTTTCAGCTTTAATTCATGCTGCAACAATGGTTACGGCTGGCGTTTATATGGTAAGTCGCGCTTCAATTTTATTTGCAAGTGCTCCTTCTATAATGATTGTTGTTGCAGTAATTGGTTTGTTAACAGCATTAATGGCAGCATCAATTGGTTTGGTGCAAAATGACATTAAAAAAGTTTTAGCTTATTCAACTGTAAGCCAATTGGGTTATATGTTTTTAGCCGCTGGAGTTGGTGCATTTAGTGCATCAATTTTTCATGTTATGACTCATGCTTTCTTTAAAGCACTTTTATTTTTGGGTGCTGGTTCTGTTATTCATGGAATGCATGAAGAACAAAATATTCAGAATTACGGTGGATTGAAAAAGTATATGCCTAAAACTTACATTACATTTTTCATTGCAACTTTAGCAATAACAGGTGTTCCTGGTTTATCTGGTTTCTTTAGTAAAGATGAAATTTTATGGAATGCTTATGCTAATGGAAGTTTTGTTTTTTGGTTGATTGGTGTTTTAACTGCTATGATGACAGCATTTTACATGTTCAGACTTTTATCATTAACGTTTTATGGTAATGAAAGATTCGATCATCATCATGTTCATCCTCATGAATCACCAGCTGTAATGACAGTCCCATTAATGATTTTAGCGTTTTTATCTGTTGTTGGTGGTTTTGTTGGAATGCCAAAAGTATTCGTAGGTGAACATGGTAATTTATTTGAAAATTGGCTTGAACCTATTTATAAACCAGCACAATTAAAATTAGCTCATTTTGGTATGCATTCACATTTTGAAGAAATTTTGTTGATGGCAATTTCTGTTGTATTAGCTTTGTCGGCAATTTACTTTGCTTTGAAAGTTTATACTCAAAAACCGGAAATAGCTGAAAGTGTTTCTTCTAAATTCAAAGGTTTATACAATTTATTGTTGAATAAATATTTTGTTGATGAAATTTATGAGGCTTCAGTTGTTCAACCTATTCAAAAAGGTAGTGAAAAGTTATTGTGGAAATTTGCTGATGTAAAAATCATTGATGGTGCAGTTAACGGTGTTGCTCTTTTGATTGATAAACTTGCTGAACAAATTAAAAAAATACAAACTGGATTTGTTCAATATTATGCTTTAGTTATGATTGCTGGAATTGCCGTAGTTTTATTCTTTTTATTATTTAGTTTATAATTTATTTACTATTTATAGTTTGAAATAATGAATACAATAATCTTAACAATGCTTCTTGCTATCCCGATTTTGGGTGGTCTTTTAGTCCTTTTTCTAAAAGATGAACAAAAGAAATTAATTCGTTGGTTTGGTTTAATAGTTTCGTTGATTACTTTTTTTATTTCTTTAATTGCTCTCCAAAAATTTGATTCTGCAAATCCAAATTTTCAATTAATTCATCAGATAATTTGGATTAAAAGTTTAAACATCTCTTATTTAGTTGGTGTTGATGGGATATCGTTAATATTAGTATTGCTAACAACTTTTCTAACACCATTAACATTTTTGTCAACATGGAAGGCAATTGATAAAAAACTTAAAATGTTTACTTTTTCCATGTTACTTCTTGAAGCTGGAATGATAGGTGTATTTATTTCTTTGGATGTTTTCTTGTTTTATATTTTTTGGGAAATGATGCTTATTCCAATGTATTTCATAATTGGAATTTGGGGTGGTGAAAGAAGAATTTATGCAGCAGTAAAGTTTTTCATCTTTACAATGTTTGGTAGTTTATTAATGCTTGTTGCTATTATTTGGTTAGCTGTTTATTCATCAGGAATGAATGGAATCTTTACAACTAATTTAATTGAACTTTATAAAATTAGTCCAACAATTCCAATGCAAATTCAATCATGGATGTTCGGTGCATTCTTTTTGAGTTTTGCAATTAAAGTTCCTTTATTCCCATTACACACGTGGTTACCTGATGCTCACGTTGAAGCTCCAACGGCAGGATCTGTAATTCTTGCTGGTGTTCTATTAAAGATGGGCACTTATGGTTTAGTTCGTTTTTGTTTGCCATTGTTCCCACAAGCTGCAGTTAATTACGCTCCAATTATTTCAGTATTTGCTGTCATAGGAGTAATTTATGGGGCGTTGGTTTCTATGGTTCAAACTGATATGAAAAAATTAGTTGCTTATTCTTCAGTTTCTCACTTAGGTTTTGTTGTCCTTGGAATTTTTGCAATGACCGTCGAATCAGTTCAAGGTGCTGTTATTCAAATGGTAAATCATGGTTTATCAACAGGTGCTTTATTCCTTTTAGTTGGTGTTGTTTATGAAAGAACACATAAACGTGAGATTGCATTTTATGGTGGAATAGCAAAATTAGTCCCATTATTTTCAACTGCCTTGATGATTGCAATGTTATCATCCGTTGGTTTACCAGGATTAAATGGATTTATTGGTGAGTTTTTAATTCTTATTGGATCATTTAAATCCCCAGTATTGAATAGTTTTTGGTTTACAGCATTTGCAGCAACAGGAGTTATATTTGCGGCTGTTTATTTATTATGGATGTATCAGCGTGTTGTTTTTGGAAAAGTTACTAATCCTGTTCTTGAAAAGGAATTAACAGATTTGAACAAAAGAGAATTTGTGGTTCTCATACCAATTTTCATTTTTATAGTTTGGATAGGAATTTATCCAAGTACATTTTTAAATTTAACTGAACCTTCAGTGAAAAATATTTTACAACAAATATCACAAACAACAGTAAATTTTTTAAAGTAAGAGTTTTGAATAATGCCAGCTAATAATTACGAATATTTTTTGTTACTTCCACACATTGTTTTGAGTGTTGGAATTGTTTTATCCATACTGATTGAAATATTTACTCGCAAGGGAAAAGAAGTTCTTCCCTGGTTTTCTTCTCTATTATTTTTATTTGTCGGTTTTTATTCTATAATTAATATTGATAAGAATTTTTTCATTTTTGGCGGAATGGTTGAAGTTGGTGGAAGAGCTTCGATTTTCAATTTTATTTTTAACATTGCGGCTTTATTAACAGTTTTAGCCTCAACCGATTACATCAAAAAATATGGCATTAATTACAGTGAATATTATATTCTCATCCAATCTTCTGTTTTAGGAATGATGGTAATGGCAATGGCACATGATATTCTTGTAATTTTTATGGGCTTAGAGTTGATGTCAATTTGCTTTTACATTTTAGCTGGCTTAAATAGAAAAAGATCATCTAATAATGAAGCATCATTAAAATATTTTTTGCTTGGTTCTTTTGCAACTGGATTTATTGTTTACGGAATTGCATTGGTGTATGGAACAACAGGTTCAACAAGCATCCAAAATATTTTTGAAAACTTTATGCAATATTTCAATAATATTCTATTCATTGTCGGAATGTTATTATTACTTATTGGGTTTAGTTTCAAAATTGCAGCTGTACCATTCCATATGTGGGTTCCTGATGTTTATCAAGGTTCAGCAACTTCTGTAACTGGATTAATGAGTACCGCTGGAAAAGCTGCTGCATTTAGTGTCCTTTTAATTTTGCTTGGAACAAGTTTATCATATAGTTCACCAATTGTATTTAGAAATTATTTTTCAGTCATCGCTGTTCTTTCCACTTTAGTTGGTAGTATTATTGCTATTGCACAAACAAATTTAAAAAGAATGTTAGCCTATTCATCAATTGCTCACGCTGGTTATATGGCAATTGGACTTGCCGCCGGCAATAATTATAGTTTTGCTGGTATAACATTTTATTTAGCTGCTTATGTTTTTATGAATATCGGTGCATTTACAATTATTTCTCTTATCGAAG
Source organism: Stygiobacter electus (assembly GCA_029210465.1). Classification (GTDB taxonomy): domain Bacteria; phylum Bacteroidota; class Ignavibacteria; order Ignavibacteriales; family Melioribacteraceae; genus Stygiobacter; species Stygiobacter electus. The sequence continues at coordinate 85,062 of JARGDL010000010.1, read as the reverse complement.
GAAAAGATGAAACAAGATTAACATTAAATTCATATGCTGGTTTGAATAAGAAAAGTCCTTTCTTAGCTGCAATGATGTCACTATTCATGTTTGCTCTAGCTGGTATTCCACCAATGGCAGGTTTCTTTGGAAAATATTATGTTTTCTTTGGAGCAATTAAATCTGATTTAACATGGTTAGCTATTGTTGGTGTCCTTTCAAGTTTAATAAGCGTTTATTTTTATTTAAGAGTTGTTGTATATGTGTATTTTATGAATGAAAATGAACAATTTGAAATTGAAAAATCTGTTGGCAGTAATTTAGCAATTTCATTGACTGGATTATTGGTCTTATTGTTTGGAATTTTTCCAGATAGTTTAATGAATTTGATTGTAAATTTTATAAAATAAATTTCTTGACTATTAATAAGTCATAAAGTAAATTTACATGTGAAATGAAAACTAAAAATTTTATCATATTGTTTTTAATTATAGCATCTATCAATTTATATGCAGGTGCTGATATATTTAAACTTTCCGCAAGAAGCCAAAATGGTAATGTTGTTGTATATTGGCAATCCACTACTGAAACCAATCTAAAACATTATGTAGTTGAAAGAAAAACTGTGAATGGAAGTTTTATTGAAGTTGGAACTGTCCTTCCAAAAAGTGATAAAATTTATGAATTCATTGATCAGACAGCGTTTAAAAGTACAGAAACATTATATGTTTACAGATTGAAAATAGTTGATAATGATGGTTCTATAAGTTATTCATGGGAAGTTGCAGTGCCTCATAATGTTTCAAGTGTTAAAAGAACCTGGGGAAGTATTAAAGCTCTCTTTCGTTAATTTCATTTCATGTTAAATAAAAATATCCAAATTACTTTAGCTTCAAAATCACCGAGAAGAAGAAAATTATTAAAATCACTTGGATTAAAATTTCGTTCAATTTCGGTTGATTTAAATGAAGATATTCTTGATGGTGAACATCCAATTCTAACAGTAAAAAGACTCTCACTTCATAAATTAGAATTAGCTAAAAATAAAATTAAGTCTGGTATAATTATTACTGCAGACACAATTGTTGTGTTGAATAAAGAAATAATTGGCAAACCAAAAAATGAAAAAGATGCATTTAATATTCTTAAAAATTTAAGTGGAAAAACTCACATAGTTTATACAGGTTTTGCAATTGAAAATGTTGATAATCAAAAAAAAATAATTGATTATGAAAAAACAAAAGTAACATTCAGAGTTTTAAGTGATGATGAGATTAATGAATATATTAAATCTGGAAGTCCAATGGATAAGGCAGGAGCTTATGGAATACAAGATGATTATGGAGCTTTGTTTGTGAGTAAAATTAATGGTTGTTATTACAACGTTGTAGGGTTACCTCTCCAAAAGTTATTTATTAATTTGAAAAAAATTATTTAAACTATCTTAAACATATTCCTAATTTTTTGATGTTCATCTGTTTCATCTTTATGATGATATTCATTTGTTTTGTTAGAATAAATGTAGTCTTTCTTCCATGTGGTAATGTTATGTATAATTTCTTCAATTCCATTTAAAACAATTTCTAATTCGTAATTAGTCATAGTTGGGTGAAGAGAAAGTCTAACCCAACCAGGTTTTTCAGTCAAATCACCTTGATTAATTTTATCTGTTATTCTTTTTGAACGTGTTGGATCAATATGTAAAAGATAATGCCCATAAGTTCCTGCACAAGAGCAACCACCACGCACTTGTATTCCATATCTGTCGTTTAAAAGTTTTACCATTAAATTATAATGAATATCTTCAATGTAAAAAGAAATTACTCCTAATCTTTCTTTATGTTCCTGAGCAAGTATATGTAAAGAAGGAATTTTTAATAAACGTTCAAAAGCGATATTGAATAATTCTTTTTCACGAAGATTAATTTTTTCAATATCCATTTCTTCTTTTAATTTTATTGCAAGTGCAGCTTTGATCGCTTGTAAAAAACCAGGAGTTCCGCCATCTTCACGTTGTTCAATATCATCAATATATTTATGCAAACCCCATGGATTTGTCCAATCAACAGTTCCACCGCCAGGATGGTCTGGAACTTTTATGTTATATAATTTTGAATCAAAAATTAATACACCAGATGATCCAGGGCCTCCTAAAAATTTGTGAGGAGAGAAAAATATTGCATCTAATTTTTCTTCAGGTTTTTCTGGATGCATATCAATTTTTATGTAAGGAGCAGCAGCTGCATAATCAACAAAGCATAATCCATCATATTCGTGAATCATTTTTGCCATTTCATAAATTGGCGGTTCAATTCCGGTAACGTTTGAAGCGGCTGTTAAAGAAGCAATCTTTACTTTTCTATTTTTGTACAAATCAAGTAAATGTTTGAAGTGATTTAAATTTACTAATCCAAGTTCATCAGGTTCAATAATAACTACATCACAAATTGTCTCGAGCCATGATGTTTGATTTGAATGATGTTCCATGTGAGTTAAGAAAACGATTGGCTTTTCTTCTTTTGGAATTGAAGTATATTTTTGTAATTGTTCAGGAATTCTTAAACCTAAAATTCTTTGAAATTTATTTATTGCGGCTGTCATTCCATACCCAGCAAAAAGTAGAACATCACTCGACGAAGCATTGACATGTTTTTTTATTATTTGTCTTGTCTCATGATATGCTTTTGTCATTGTTGTTCCGGTTTCGGAAGTTTCTGAGTGAGTGTTTCCAACTAATGGATAGAAATTTTCGACTAATGTTTTTTCAATTGGAAAATATAATCTACCGCTTGCAATCCAATCGGCGTAAATTATTTCTTTTTCCCCAAATGGTGATTGAAATTTATGATTAATTCCAATAATGTTTTCCCTAAATCTGTTAAAGTGTTTTTCCAATTCCATTTTTCACCAAAGATTTTATTAAAAAATACAAAATTCAAAATGAATTTTAGCAATTTTAATTAGCAAAATTAAGTATCCTTCATTATTTTGTTGTAGAATAAAATGTGAAATTTTATGAAAGAATTTTATCATAAGTTTTATACTCAATATCTTAGTAGAGATTTTGAGATGCTTGTTTTTGGTGAGTCAGGCATACCATTAATTTTATTTCCCACCTCAAAAGGCAAATATTATGAAGTTAAAGATTTTGGGTTAATTAATTCTATTGAAAAATTTATTGATGAAGGTAAAATTAAAGTTTATTGCCCTGATAGCATTGATCAAATGAGTTGGTATAATTATATCATTCATCCAGCTGACAGAGTTAAAACTCACTTAGCATATGAACAAGTAATCTTAAATGATGTAATTGAATTTGCTAAATTTGAAACAGGACAAGATAAAGTTGGATTAGCGGGTTGTAGTTTTGGTGCTTATCATGCAATGAATATTGCTTTAAAGTATCCAGATAAAATAAGCAGTGTAATTTGTTTAAGTGGGACTTATGATATTAAACCGCATATTTTAGGCTTTTATAATGATGATTGTTATTTCAATAATCCATTTGATTATATGCCAAATTTAAATGATGCTTGGTACTTAGAAAATATCCGTAAGATAAAAATTTTTATAGGAGTTGGTGAACATGATTTTTATACAAATGAAAATAGAAGATTAAGTGAAATTCTTAATTCCAAAAAAATAGATCATTATTTTGAAATAAGGGCAAATGCTTATCACGATTGGCCTTATTGGCGAGAAATGTTTACTGAATACGTTTCAAAAATTTTATCTTAAAAAAGGAGATTAATTGCAATCAATTGAAAATCTTTTAACTGAAATCAGTAATCTCATTTGGGGTTATCCTTTGTTGATTTTACTTTTTGGAACTCATCTTTTTTTAACAATAAGATTAAAATTTATTCAAAGATTCATTGGCAAAGCAATAAAAATTTCATTGAAAAGAAATAAAGAAGGGAAAGGTGATATTTCGCAATTTGGAGCATTAACCACTGCTTTAGCCGCAACAATTGGAACTGGAAATATTGTCGGTGTTTCAACTGCAATTGCATCTGGTGGACCAGGAGCTGTTTTTTGGATGTGGTTAACTGGTGTTTTTGGTATTGCTACAAAATATTCTGAAGCTTTGCTTTCCGTTAAATATCGTATTGAATTAAATGATGGTTCATTTGCTGGTGGACCAATGTATGTTTTGGAAAAAGGACTTAATAAAAAATGGTTGGGAATTATTTTCGCCGCTTTAACTTCTGTTACTGCTTTTGGAATTGGTAATATGGTTCAAGCAAATTCAATTTCTGTTTTAGTTCATGATTCTATTGGCATTTCACCTTGGATTACCGGTTTAATATTATCAGTACTAACTGCATTTGTTATTATTGGCGGAATAAAATCAATTGCAAAAGTTTGCGAAGCTTTAGTTCCATTTATGGCTGTATTCTATGTATTAGGTTGTATAATTTTGTTATTAATGAATATTGAAACATTACCAGAATCTTTTTTATTAATAATTAATTCTGCATTTACTGGTCAAGCTGCAATAGGTGGCTTTTTAGGTGCTGGTATGAAAGAAGCTGTAAGATTTGGTATTGCTCGTGGTTTGTTTTCGAATGAATCTGGTTTAGGTAGTGCCCCAATTGTAGCTGCCGCTGCTCAAACTAAAAATCCTGTTCGTCAAGCTTTAGTTTCATCAACTGGTACATTTTGGGATACAGTTGTTGTTTGTGCTTTTACTGGGTTAGTAATTGTTAACTCCTTTGAATGGCAAAATGGTCTTAATGGTGCTGTTCTAACAAAAACTTCCTTTTCTGATATTCCGGTTATCGGTCCAACAATTCTTACAATTGGTTTAATGACATTTGTATTTTCAACTATTCTTGGATGGTCCTATTATGGTGAAAAGTCAATAGAATATTTAATTGGAACAAAAGCAGTTTTACCTTATCGTTATCTTTGGGTTGTTATGGTTTTTATTGGTTCAATTGTTTCTTTGAATTTAGTTTGGACTTTTGCAGATATTACAAATGGTTTAATGGCAATACCAAATTTAATTGCACTTTTGTTTTTAAATAAAGTATTAGTTTCAGAAACTAAAAAATATCTTTGGGAAGAAAATCTTGATAGTGAGTAATAAATAAAAGTTTTTAGGTAAAGGAATTAAAAGATTTACTTTAAAAATTTACTTTATGATAAAGCTTTATTCACTATAATATTTAAAAGTACTTGATGATACTATGATTTCATTTAGTTTAATGGTATCTTTGTAATGTATTTTGCGTAGTTGTTGAAGTAATATCTCTGTTTTTCCGAATTTACCTTTCACCGAGTACTGCATATTTTATATAAACAAAAAGGATTCAAATGAAAAAAAATGATTTTGAAAGTCTTGGACTTTCAGATGTTATGTTACAATCAGTTAAAGAAAAAGGATTTGAAGAACCAACTGAAATTCAAAGTAGAATAATTCCATTAATATTAGAAAACAAAGTAAATTTAATCGGGCAAGCACAAACTGGGACAGGAAAAACCGCAGCATTTGCTTTACCTATTTTAGATTTACTTAATGAACATCAGGATTTTGTCCAAGCTTTAGTTTTAGTGCCAACAAGAGAATTAGCAATTCAAGTTTGTGATGAATTTAATTCGTTAAAAGGTTCTAAAAAATTTCATATTGTCCCAATTTATGGTGGACAATCTTATGAAACTCAATTTAGAAGATTAAAAAAAGGTGTAGATATTGTTGTCGGAACACCTGGTAGAATTATTGACCAACTTAATAAAAGAAGTCTGGTACTTTCAAAAGTTAAGTTTGTTGTTCTTGATGAAGCTGATGAAATGTTGAACATGGGCTTTATAGATGATATTGAAGAAATATTAAAATCTACAAATGATGAAAGAAGAACATTATTATTTTCTGCAACAATGCCTCCAAAAATTCTTTCACTTGCAAAAAAATACATGCATAAAAATGAAATTATAAAAACTAAATTATCCGGGAAAACAACTTCATTAACTGATCAGAAATATTTTGAAGTTAAGGAAAGTGATAAATTTGATGCTCTTTGTCGAATTATCGATACTACAGATGAATTTTATGGTTTAATTTTTTGCCGAACAAAAAATGATGTTGATTTTGTTGCTTCAAAATTACTTGAACGTGGTTACGATGCTGAAGGTTTGCATGGTGATATTTCTCAGACAATTAGAGAAAAAATTTTAGGGAAATTCAGAAAAAGATTAGTAAATATTTTAGTTGCAACAGATGTTGCTGCACGCGGTTTAGATATTGAAGATTTGACGCATGTAATTAATTATTCATTACCACAAGATCCTGAAGCATATCTTCATAGAATTGGAAGAACAGGTAGAGCAGGCAAAGAAGGGACAGCAGTTACTTTTGTTACTCCAGAAGAATTTAGAAAATTAAACTTCATTAAAAATATTACTCAAACAAATATTCGGAAAGAACGTGTCCCTCAAATTCAAGAAGTAATTGAATTCAAAAAGAAAAAAATTATTAACGAAGTAAATGAATTAGTGGAATATGGTACGGGAACTAATTATTTATTACTTGCAAAAGAAATGTTGAGAAATCACAATCCTGAAGAAATAGTTGCGGCATTAGTTAAATATAATTTTCAAGATGAGCTTGAAGAAAAAAGCTATGCAAAAATTCATGATTTGTTTGAGCATACAAAAAGATTCGAAAGAGAAAATGACTCATTTGGAAAAAGAGTGAGTGAAAAAGGAAGAGAACGTGATAATTATAAAAAAAATCGAAGTGAAAAATCATTTTCTGAAAAAGGAAAAGTTAGAATGTTTTTAGCACTTGGGAAATATGATGATTTAGATGTTAAAGGACTTTTAAAAATGCTAAAGAAAGAAACAGGAATTGCACCAGAAAAAATAAGTGGAATTCAAATTTCAGATGCATTTTCATTTTTTAATGTAAGCGAAAAAGAAGCTGATTTAGTTTTGAAAACTTTAAACAAAGATAAAAAATCAAGACCAATCGTAGAAAGAGCAAAATCATCAAGATAAATTTTAGAATTAAAGTAAAATTTCTTGATAAATTGAAAACGAAAAAGTAATTTAGCGACGCATTTTTGCCGAAGTGGCGGAATTGGTAGACGCGCTGGACTCAAAATCCAGTGAAGCTTAAACTTCGTGCCGGTTCGAGTCCGGCCTTCGGTACAAGATGTATTACGTTTATATCATATCGAGTACAATTCGAAATTACACATATATTGGAATAACCAATAGTTTAGAACGAAGAATTAATCAGCATAATTCAGGTTACAATAAAACAACAAAACCATACCGACCATTCAAATTAATATATTTTGAAGAATTGAAAGATAGAAAGGAAGCTAGAGTAAGAGAAAAATATTTTAAGAGTGGTGTAGGAAGAGAAAAAATAAAATTGCTTAAACTTCGTGCCGGCCTGTCTACCGACAGGTAGATTCGAGTCCGGCCTTCGGTACAAGATGTATTACGTTTATATCATATCGAGTACAATTCGAAATTACACATATATTGGAATAACCAATAGTTTAGAACGAAGAATTAATCAGCATAATTCAGGTTACAATAAAACAACAAAACCATACCGACCATTCAAATTAATATATTTTGAAGAATTGAAAGATAGAAAGGAAGCTAGAGTAAGAGAAAAATATTTTAAGAGTGGTGTAGGAAGAGAAAAAATAAAATTGCTTAAACTTCGTGCCGGCCTGTCTACCGACAGGTAGATTCGAGTCCGGCCTTCGGTACAAGATGTATTACGTTTATATCATATCGAGTACAATTCGAAATTACACATATATTGGAATAACCAATAGTTTAGAACGAAGAATTAATCAGCATAATTCAGGTTACAATAAAACAACAAAACCATACCGACCATTCAAATTAATATATTTTGAAGAATTGAAAGATAGAAAGGAAGCTAGAGTAAGAGAAAAATATTTTAAGAGTGGTGTAGGAAGAGAAAAAATAAAATTGCTTAAACTTCGTGCCGGACTTCTTTACAAAATTTATGTCAAATCAATTCATTTTCATAGATTAATTTTTCAAAATGTTTTTGCAATGATGAAAATATATAAAATATTTTATAAACTTTAATTATTTGAAAGTGTTAAATTTGCTCATCAAATAATAAAAGATCTTTAATTATGGAAGAAAACAGAAACATTGATGATCGTAAACCCAAAAATTTTATCTATGAATTAATTGACAAAGACAACGAATCAAATCGTTTCCAAAAAAAAGTTCACACTAGATTTCCTCCTGAACCAAATGGATATTTACATATTGGTCATGCTAAAGCAATTTGTCTAAATTATGGAATAGCTAAAGATTACAATGGTAAATTCAATCTACGCTTTGATGATACAAATCCAGAGAAAGAAGATCAAGAATATGTTGATTCAATAATTGAAGATGTAAAATGGCTTGGTGCTGATTTTGAAAATAGAATTTTTTATGCGTCTGATTATTTTGAAAAAATGTATGAATATGCTGTTCAATTAATTAAAAAAGGTAAAGCCTATGTTTGTGATTTAAGCGCTGATGAAATTCGTGATACAAGAGGAACATTAACAGAACCAGGAAAAGAAAGTCCATTCAGAAATAGAACTATTGAAGAAAACCTTGATTTATTCGAACGTATGAGAAAAGGTGAATTCCCAAATGGTTCAAAAACATTACGAGCAAAAATTGATATGGCTTCACCAAATTTTAATCTTCGTGATCCTATAATGTATCGTATTATTCATGCTGAACATCATCGTCAAGGTAATAAATGGTGCATCTATCCAACTTATGATTGGGCTCATGGATTAGAAGATTCTATCGAAGGAATTACTCACTCAATCTGTACACTTGAGTTTGAAAATCATAGACCACTTTATGATTGGTTTTTAGATGAACTTGCTATTTATCATCCTCAACAAATTGAATTTGCGAGATTAAATTTAAGTTACACAGTAATGAGCAAAAGGAAGTTACTGCAACTTGTAAAAGAAAAATATGTAGATGGATGGGATGATCCAAGAATGCCTACAATTTCTGGATTCAGAAGACGTGGCTATACGCCTGAATCAATAAGAAATTTTGCAGATATAATTGGAGTAGCCAAACGTGATGCATTAACTGATATTTCTCTTCTGGAATTTGCAATAAGAGATGACCTTAACAAACATGCTAAAAGAGTAATGTGTGTTTTAGACCCATTAAAAATTGTTCTTACAAATGTAAATGAAGAAGAAGAACTTGAAGCTATTAATAATCCAGAAGATCCAAATGCAGGAACAAGAAAAATTAAATTCACGAAAGAGATTTTTATTGAAAGAAATGATTTTATGGAAAATCCACCAAAAGGTTTTCATCGTTTAGTTCCAGGTGGCGAAGTAAGATTAAGATATGCTTACATTATCAAATGTGATGAAGTAATTAAAAATGAAAATGGTGAAATTGTTGAATTGCATTGCTCAATTGATCCTGATACAAAAAGTGGAGTAGGGAAAAGCAATAAAAAAGTAAAAGGTACAATTCATTGGGTCTCTGCAAAATATAACATTGATGCCGAAGTTCATTTATACGATAGATTATTTACTATTGAAAATCCAGGTGCTGAAGAAAATTGGTTAAATTTTATTAATCCAAATTCTTTTCAAGTAGTTAAAAATGCTAAGTTAGAATTATCACTTAAAGATGCAAATGTTGGTGAAAATTACCAATTTGAAAGACTTGGTTATTTTTGTGTTGATAGTAAATACAGCAATAAAGAAAATTTAGTTTTTAACAGAACAGTAACTTTGAAAGATAGTTGGAAACAAGGGAAGCAGTCCTAAAAAATTATCAAAACTAATGTTTCTATTCTTGGTATAGTGAATAAATTTTCATAATTGTCTTTATTCACTATACCAGAAATAAATATTTTTATTTGCTTTGATTTAAATCTTGAATTGCTTTTTCAATTCTTTTTACAACTTCATCTTTGCCTAAAATTGCAAGAATGTCAAAAATTCCAGGACCAGTTGATTGCCCCGTAACAGCTAATCTTAATGGATGAATTAATTTACCTTTACCGATATTTAGTTCACCAACAATTTTATTAAATGTAATTTCAAAATCTTCTTTGGTTGGATTTTCAATCCTTTCAATTTCAACTTTAAATTTTATTAGATGTATATGAGTATCTTCTTTCCAATTTTTTTCGACTGACTTTTGCTCATATTCTTTTGGGGGTTCATAAAAATATTTACAATTATTAACAAACTCATGAATAAAAGTTACACGTTCTTTCATTGACTCAATTATCTTTAAAAGTTTATCATCGCTATAATTAAGATTTGAGTAGGGTGTGGTCAAAATAAAATCTTTTAACATTGATAGTAAAATTTTGTCATCAAGTTTTCTTAGATGTTCAGCGTTCAACCAATTTAGTTTTTGTAGATCGAAAACAGCTCCAGCTTTATTAACTCTTTCTAACGAAAATTTTTCAATAAGTTCATTCATGTAATAAAATTCCTGATCGTCGCCGGCATTCCAACCAAGAAGGGCGACAAAATTTACAAGTGCTTGTTGTAAATAACCTTTTGCACGATAGTCTTCTACGGCAACATCACCTTGTCTTTTACTTAATTTAGAGCGATCAGGATTTAATAATAAAGGTAAATGAGCGAACTTTGGTTTTTCCCAATTAAAAAATTCATAAAGCAAAATATGTTTAGGAGTTGATGAAAGCCATTCTTCGCCACGAATTACATGAGATATTTCCATAAAATGATCATCAACAACATTCGCCATGTGGTAAGTTGGATATCCATCGCTTTTAATTAAAATTTGATCATCAATATTGTTGCTGTCAAACTCTACTGTGCCGCGAATTATATCATTAAAAATTATTTTTTGATTTGGAATGACATTTAATCGAATAACAAATGGTTTGTTGTCATTTAAATTTCTTTGTATTTCTTCTTTGGAAAGATTCAAGCAATGTTTATCATATTTTACTTGAGGAAGTTTTTGTTTTTCTTGTTCTTCTCGTAATGCTTGTAATCTTTCTGGTTTGCAAAAGCAGTAATATGCATGTCCCTTGTTAATCAATTCCTCAGCATATTTTTTATAAAGCTCAATTCTTTGTGATTGCATGTAAGGGCCAAAATTTCCACCAACATCAGGGCCTTCATCATAATTTAAGCCGCACCACTTAAGCGAGTTAATCAAATTTTCAACTGCTCCTTCAACAAATCTATTTCTATCCGTGTCTTCAATTCTTAAAATAAATTTACCATTGTTTTTTCGTGCGAATAAAAAATTATACAATGCTGTTCTTAAACCACCAACATGCAAATAACCAGTTGGGCTTGGTGCAAAACGAACACGAATTTCTTTCACAATATCTCCAAATTTTGTTTGCAAATATAAAAAAATAGCTGTCAGCTTTTGGCTAACAGCTATTAAAAATTATGAATTGAATTAGACTAATGAGTTTGTATAGTATTTAACTTTTTCAATGAATTCTTTGCTATCGATAGGTTTAGGAATGTAATCGGTTGCACCTGCTTCAATACACTTTTCACGGTCACCTTTCATAGCGAAAGCAGTTAGTGCAATTATAGGAGTGTTTTTATATTCAGGAAATTCACGAATTTTTTCTGTAGCTTCAAATCCATTCATTATTGGCATTTGCATATCCATAAGAATTAAATCGAATTTTTTTTCTTTAGCCATTTTAATTGCATCTTCACCATTCTCAACAACGACAATATCTTCAAATCCATTTTTCTTTAATAATCTTGTAACTATAATTTGTGAATGTTTATAATCTTCAGCTAAAAGAATTTTCAATCCACCTTCTTTTTTTATGACATCTTCAACAGGTGGAAGGGTTTCGTATCTATTAATCATTGAATTAATTGTATCGGCAAGATCTTCAATGTTTGTAGATCTTTTTTCTAACAAGTCATCGAATAAACCTTCAATCTGTTTTAAATCTTCTTTATAATTTTCTTTACCTGTATAAATTATAATGGGGAGCTTAGCAAATTTCTTTTCGGACTTAATTAGTTTAATTAATTCAAATCCATTTGGAGTTGGCATGTCAAGATCTACAATCGCTAAATCAATATCTTTATCTTTAATTGCATCCATTACTTCTGCAGAAATATTAAATGCAAGTGGATTAAATCCAGCTTGTTCAATTGCTTGTTTTACTAAATTTAAAGTTGGCAAGTCATCATCAACACAAAGTACATTAGAGTTTTTTCTAAGTTTATAGCTTGTTAAAACTTCTACAAGATAATTGTAGTTAATTGGTTTAATAAAATATTCAACAGCCCCCATCATAAATGCTTTTTGTTGTTCTGGTTCAACAGAACAAACAATCACAGGAAGATTTTTTGTTTTTGGGTGTTCATGGATTTTTTTGAGTAACTCCAAACCATTTACTTGTGGAAGTTCAATGTCAAGAATCACTGCAAGCAGTTGTTCTTTTTCGATTACGTTAAATGCTTGATGTTCACTGCTTACAATAAGAGGATCGTAGCCCCATTTATTTAAATAGTTATTGAGCAATTTCGATGTTGCATAATCGTCTTCAATAACAAGAACTTTATTTTTTGTAGTTGGTTTTGGTAATTGCGATAAAGTTGATTCAAAATCTGACATTATCTCTCCACGAATTGTGAATGTATATTTATTTCCTTTTTCATAAGTGAGAATATTTAATTCTCCACCCATTAAATTTACGAAACTTTTAACAAGTGTTAAACTAAGACCAGATATTGCTGAAGATTTAAATTCACTTTTTTTGGAAATGAAAAATGGTTTAAAAAAATTCTCAATGGATTCTTTATCGTAAATATTTGCATTGTCTGTAATTTCAACTGATAACTTACTCTTGTCTAAGATTTTTACATTAATAAAAATTTCACCTTCATTTGATTGGGCGGTTGCAATAAATAAAAGCATTGTGAAAACGTATCTAAATTTTTGTTCATCAATTGCAATTGGGTTAAATAGTTTTTTATCCGCTTCAAGATTATAAATTAATTTTTTAGAACCTAATCTTCCTTTGAAAGTCTCAATTATTTCACTCATCAATTGAATTAATTCAACTTTGTTTTTAGTTGTAATGACATTTTTTGATTCAATCTTTACTAATTCGATTAAGTCATTTATGTTAAGAATTATACCTTGAGCTGATTTTTTTATCGAGGTTAAATATTCTTTTTGTGAAGATGATATTGATTCATTATTAAAATAATTTACAAATCCCAAAATTGAATTTGCAAGATTTCTAAGTTCAGTTAATGATTCTTCAACGACATTTGTGAATTCTTCTTTCTTTTGTGAGTCATCGATTCCTGAAAACCAACTACTAAATAGAAAAGAAAATAAATTAAAAGTTTTTTCAATTTGTGCTTTTTCGTTCGTTGTGATCGGTTCTTTTTTGGCTATAATTATTAATATGCTTTTAGAAGCAGCTTTGAATAAATAGCTGGATTGATTTAATAGAAAATCAGAGACATTAACTTCAATTTTAGTTGTTGTATATAGTTTTTGAAACTCAAACTCTTTTGATAAATCAATATTATCTAATTCTAAAATTTTACCAACCTGAAGTGATTTTTTTGCTTCACTTGATTTGCCAACAACTTTTAATTTATTGTTATCAACCACTTCAAAAATGGAAAGGGCTTCAATTTCTAATTCTTGGCATAGATAATTAGAAATTATTTCAGGGAAACTTAATTCTCTTTCATTCGCATATCTTATAAACTTATCAAGTTGAGTTATGAATTCAAATTTGGAACTATTCAACTTTTCCTCTTAATGATGTAAACAATATGATTGGACTAAAAATAAATAATTTGAATAACACATAAAATGATTTATTCTCTATGATCATAAATTTTCTAAAAAGTAATTAGTTATTTTATAGTATAGATGAATTGCATCTTTGCCAGTAACACCATGACTATGGCCAACATAAGGGAAATAATCTAAAGGTTTATTTAACTCCTGAGCTTTTTTAACAAATGACAATGTATTTTGCCAAACAACAGTAGGATCAGAAGTCCCATGCACTAACAATAATTTCCCATTCAAGTTTTGAACATAATTTAATAAGCTTGATTCATTATAACCCTCTGGATTTGTTTGTGGAGTGTCCATATATCTTTCACCATACATAACTTCATAATACTTCCAGTCAATAACAGCACCACCACATGCACCAACTTTAAAAGTATTGTTTGTGCGTAACATTAAAGATGTGGTCATAAAACCTCCGTAACTCCAACCATAAACACCAAAACGATTTTCATCTACAAATTTTAATTTCTTTAAATAGTTCACACCAGTTATTTGATCTTTAATTTCTATTGTGCCGAGCTTTCTGAAAGTAGCTTGCTCGAATTCTAATCCACGATTTGCAGAACCACGATTATCAAGTGTAAAAATTATAAAACCTTTTTGAGCCATCAAATAAAACCAAGTAAAATATCTTCCCATACCAAAAATGTTATTTACTTCTTGAGCATGTGGACCACCATAAACATAAACTATTACAGGATATTTTTTTGTGGAGTCGAAATCGGTTGGTAAAATCATTCTACAGTAGAGATCAATACCTTCTTCATTTTTGATTGTAAAAATTTTTGTTTCAGGCATTTTATATTCTTTAAAAGGATTTTCTAAAGTTAAAATATTTTTTACAATATCACCTTTAGTATTAATAAGATTAACAACTCTTGGTGTAGTTAAATTTGAATAGCTGTCAATAAAATAATTATTGTTAAAATTAGGAATTGCTGAATGAGTGCCAGAATCTTTTGTCAGCTTGGTAATCTCACCAGATACTAAATTAACTTTGTATAAATGTCTTTCAATCGGTGATTCTTTTGTGGATGTAATGAAAATATTTTTTGCTTTTTCATCAAAACCATTGAATTGAGTTACAACCCAATTACCTTTTGTAATTTGTTTAATTAAATTTCCTTCAGTATCGTATAAATAAAGATGATTAAATCCATCTCTTTGTGATTGCCAAATAAACTTATCATTCGAATTTGGCAAAAAAACAAGTTCGTTTTGTGGTTCAACATATTTATCATTTGTTTCTTCAAAAAGAATTTTAACCAACTCACCATTTGAAACATCATACTTTTTTAATTGCATATGATTTTGATCTCGATTTAAATGAGCAACATAAAAATATTTTTCATCCGGTTGCCAGGTTAAACAAGTTAAATATTGATCAAGTGGTTCGCCAGTTTTAAGCCAGACTGTTTTACCATTTCTTGTATCATAAATTCCAATTGTAACCTGATGACTTGTCTGACCTGCCATTGGATATTTTATGTTTTTAAGTTTAGCAGGAGTTGGAGTAATATCTACCAATGGATAATCAGTTACCATTGTTTGATCCATTCTATAAAAAGCAATGTAATTGCTGTTTGGTGACCAGAAAATTCCAGAGTTGATTCCAAATTCATTTCTGTGAACTGCTTGACCATTTACAATATTTGTATCCTTCTCAAATGTAATCTGAATTTCTTTACCAGCTTCTTTGCTGAAAAACAAATTGTTTCCAACAGTATAAGCGATTAATTTATTATTTGGTGAAACGAATTTTTCTTCAGCATTATTATTTGTAGAATTCACTTTTGTCAAAAGTTTAGATTTAGTATTGAAAGAATAATAATTAGCTCCATTCCAAAAGCTTAATTCATTTTTTGAAATCCAATTGATAAATAAATTTACGATTGGTTTATCAGCTAATGATTTTAGATTTTCATTAATTTCTTTAATTGAAATTATAGTATCTACTTTTGTTGATTTAATATTAGATGAAAGCAATACTTGATTTTCAGTTTGACCATCAATCCATGAATAGCTATCAGAATTTGGTATCCAGCTTAATTGTCTGAATGGTTGTGGCTTTCTAGAAGTACCGAATATTACATCTTCTACTGTAAATAATTTGGTTTGAGAAAAATTTAATGTTGATAATAAAATAAAAAAAGAAAAAAATAATTTTTTCATAATTACTCCAATTCTTTTTAAAATAAAAAAGGGCAACTTTCGTCGCCCTTTATGAAAAAAATAAAATTATTTTTTGGAATTATTAGGTGTTGCACGATGGACTAATATATTATCAATCAAATTATATTCTTTTGCTTCTTCGCTTGTCATAAAATAATCACGATCACAATCTTTTAAAATTTGTTCGTATGATTTTCCCGTGGCTTCAGCTAAAATTTTATAAAGTGTATCACGAGTTTTAATCATTTCCTTTGCGTGAATTTCAATGTCAGTAGTTTGTCCTTGAAGACCACCAACCCAAGGTTGATGAATCATAATTTTAGAATGGGGAAGAGCAGATCGTTTTCCAGGTTCACCACCAGCTAATAATACAGCACCCATGCTTGCAGCTAAGCCAACACATATTGTTGAAACTTTTGATTTGATATATTTCATAGTATCATAAATTGCTAAACCAGCTGAAACACTTCCGCCAGGAGAATTTATGTATAGATTTATATCTTTTTCAGGGTCTTCTGCTTCAAGAAAAAGTAATTGTGCTATTATTAAACTTGCAATGTGATCATCTATTGTTGTTCCCAAAAAAATAATTCTTTCTCTTAATAGACGAGAAAAAATGTCCATTCCACGTTCACCACGTCCTGTCTGTTCAATTACATAAGGAACGAGTTGGTTGAATATTTCAGGTTGTTTTAAGTAATCATGATATGATAAGATTTTAGTGTTCATGATTGTGTCCTTCATTTTCTTTGAGTTCTTCAGATGCATTTACTTCTTTAATTATAGCGTTTTCTTTTAAGAAGTTTATTACTTTATCTTCTAACAAAACATCTGAGCGATAAGTATCTTTATAATATTTTAATAACTTATTGACTGAGATTCCAGTTTGTTCTGATTCTTTTTGTGCAAGTTCCTCTAATTCTTTTTCTTCAACTTTAATGTTTTCAATTTCACTGATGTTTTCTAAAATTATCATCCATTTAGCTGTCCATTCGGCTCTTGGTCTAAGGTATTCAGTTAATTGATTTTCATCAGGTTGCTGTTGATTATACCTTTTTGCATTTTCAATTTCCGATTCAACCATTCTTTTTAATAAATCTTCAACATAACTTTTTGGAGGATCGAAGTCATTATTTTTAACAACTGTGCTTAAAAGTGAGTTAATGAAAATATCATCTGTTTGTTTAGCGTAATAATCTTCAATATTTTTTTTAACAAATGCAAAAAGTTCATCATATGTTGAAGCATTATTATTAGACATTTTTTTTATCAATTCTTCAGTTAGTTCTGGAGGATTTAATTTCTCAATTTTAGTGATTAGTGCTTGATATTTATATTCTTCTCTGTGCAATTCCTCACCATGATAATGCTCATCAACAAAATGGAAATCAAAAGTTTCATTTACTTTTTTATTTAATGCATTATCTTTGATTTGAGGATTTACTTTTTCGTCGCTTAAATCAATAAGGATATTATCTGTACTTTGCCCAATTATTAAATTTCCATTTTCATCTAAACGTTTAAGATTTACGGTAATTTTATGATTTAAATCCGAAACTTGTTCAACTTCTTCAACTTGATAATGGGGTTTTAACATATAATCAATTTCTTTTTTTACATCTTCATCAGTGAATTTGAAAATAGTTTTTTTAACTTCAATACCTTTGTAATCTTTCAATTCAAGCTTTGGTTTAATTTCGAAACTGACTTTGAAGTTTAATTTTTCATTTGGGACAAAATTAAGATCAATTAATTGTGGAGTACTTATTGGTTTTAGTTGTTTTTCATCAACAACTTTCCAAAAATGTTTTATAGCAATATCTTCGCTTGCTTTGTATTCAATAGCATCGCCATAAAGTTTTTTAATTAAAGATAAAGGAGCTTTGCCTTTTCTGAAACCATCAATTGAAATAGATTTACTTTCCTTTTTGTATGCTTCGTTGATATCATTTAAGATTTCAGAATAAGAAAGAGTAACTTCAACTTCTTGGGTATCAGCTTTTGTTTGATTAACGTTTATTTCCAATTATTCCTCGTTTTTTTTAAAGATTGTGCGAGAGGGGGGACTCGAACCCCCACACCTTTTGGGTACTAGATCCTAAGTCTAGCGCGTCTGCCAATTCCGCCACTCTCGCATTTTGGCTTGCAAAATTAGGTATAACTTAATTAATATCAAAAATAACTTATTCTTTAATTTTAACTGTAAAATGAAATATATATTCTAAAACGTAAGTTTGTTTTTTCTTATATTGCATAAAAATTTTCAAGAGAATAATGGAAAATTTAATAGGTAAATCAATTGAAAATTATAGAATAGTCTCTGTTCTTGGTAAAGGAGGAATGGGGATTGTTTACAAGGCTTATGATACAAAACTTGACCGTTATGTTGCTATAAAACTCTTAAATTCAAATGTTGTAGATAAAGACAGATTTGTAGAAAGATTTAAACGTGAAGCTAAAAATCATGCTAAACTTTCTCATCCAAACATTGTAACTGTTTATGGTTTTATTGAATATTCCAATCTTTTGGGCATTGTAATGGAGTATGTTGAAGGTGAAAGTTTGGAAAAAGTTATTGATCGTCAAGGGCGTTTCAATTTGTCCGATGTAATCTATATTCTCAAACAATTATTACAAGGCATTGGATATGCTCATATTAAAGGTTTTATTCATCGCGATATAAAACCAAGTAATATCATTCTTAATAAAGAAGGTGTTACTAAAATAATGGATTTTGGCATATCTAAATCACTCTATGATAATGATATGACTAAAACAGGTTCCAAAATTGGTACTGTTTATTATATGAGTCCAGAACAAATTCGAGGTCAAGATGTTACGAATAAAAGTGATATCTATTCAATTGGGTGTACGATTTATGAAATGATTACTGGGCTACCACCATTTGATTTTACAAGTGAATATGAAGTTATGGATGCTCATCTTAAGAAAAGTCCTCCTAAATTAAGTGAAAAAGTAGCCGGCATTCCAGAGGAACTTGAAAAGATAATTTCTAAGGCACTTCAAAAAGATCCTAATTCAAGGTATAGTTCATGTGAAGAAATGTTAAAAGATGTTCAACATCTTGACAAATTAATAACTAAAATAAATACTAGCTATTTTGAAAGAATTCCTCAAAGATCCACTAAATACAAATTCTTCGCTATTAGTGCATTTGTTGGTGCTGGTTTATTTTTAATATTATTAATGTATTTTGTAATTAAACAAGTTGATTCAATTTTAAACAGTAACGAAATTGAAAAATTCAAAAAATATAGTATTCAATCATTGTTTAGCGGTAATGAAAATAAATACAATTTTACTGAAATTAATAGACTGCCAAGCAACATTTTAACAAATTTAAATTCAATTTCATTTTCAGAAGATAATTCCTTTGCCACCATTGTAGCTGATTCCGGTTACATTCTGAATTCTTTTGATGGTGGTAATACATGGATTAAAAAAAATATTTCCAGTAAAATTAATCTAAGTGATGTTTGGACATTAAAAAATGGTAATACAATTTTAGTTGGGGATTCATCAACAATTCTTTTTGGCATGAAAAATCTTGATTCTTTAATATCAATTCCAATTGAAAAAGGAATTACTTTTTTTAGAATTAAATTCAATAAAAATAATGTTGGTTTTATTACAGGAACAAAAGGTACAATATTAAAATCACTTGACGGTGGACAGACTTGGGCACGAACAAAAACTAATACAAAAGAAATTATTTTTGATGTTGACTTTTTCGATGAGAAAACTGGATTTGCTGTTGGTTGGAATGGAACAATTTTAACTACAACAAATGGCGGCGATAATTGGTATAAAATTGAAAATGACAAAACAGACAATTATTTGAAATCAATAGATTTAACTGAAAAAGGTTATGGATTAATTGTTGGGGGAGACGGGACAATATTAAGAACATCTGATTTTGGAAATAATTGGGAAAAAATAAATTTATCTTTTTCGGGTGGATTCCAAAAAGTAAAATTTATTGATGATGAATATTGTTTAATAGTTGGTAGCAGAGGAATGATGTTGGTATCGAAAGATCAAGGTGAAACTTGGAATGTTGTAGATTCTAAGATTTTCTCGAATTTGAATGGATTAACTGTAAATTCATACGGGAAAATTTTTATTGTAGGTGTAAACGGAATGATTTTTAGAATTCAATAAAAAAAAATTATGGAAAAATTTATAATACACGGTGGAAGAGAACTTAGTGGTAAAGTTAAAATTAGCGGTGCTAAAAATTCTGCTTTAGCTTTAATGCCTGCAACATTATTAAATTCTGGAATTAATAAAATCTTAAACACTCCAGAAGTAAATGATATTTTCACAATGAAAAAACTGCTTGAACAATTAGGAGTAGTTTCTGAATTTAGTAATAATGAAATAGTTTTAGATACATCGAATGTAAATAATCAAGTTGCACCATATGAATTAGTGAAAAAAATGAGAGCATCAATTTATGTTCTAGGTCCTTTATTATCTAAATATGGTTACGCAAAAGTTTCAATGCCTGGTGGTTGTGCTTGGGGACCTCGTCCAATAAATTTACACATTGAAGCGATGAAAAAATTAGGTGCTGAAATTGAATTAGAAGAAGGATATATAATTGCAAAATCCAAAAAATTAACTGGTACAAAAATACATTTTGATGTACCTTCTGTTGGTGCAACAGGTAATACTTTAATGGCAGCTTCTTTAGCAAAAGGAACAACTTTAATTACAAATGCAGCTATCGAACCAGAAATAACACAACTTTGTGAATATTTGGAGTCAATGGGAGCAAAAATTCATGGTATTGGAACTAATAATCTTGAAATTGAAGGGGTTGATGAATTAAATTCTGCTGACATAGTAAACATTTCAGATAGGATTGAAGCAGGTACTTTATTGTGTACAGCAGCTATTACTAAAAGTAATATTCAAATTGAATATCCAAATTATGACCATATTGAAGCTATAGCAACAAAACTAGAAGATTCGGGATGTAAAATATTAAATAACAACAACATAGTATCAATCTTTGCAAAAGATGTTTTGCTAAAGAGCGTCGACGTAACAACCGCTGTTTATCCAGGTTTTCCTACGGATATGCAAGCCCAATGGATTGCTTTAATGTCTTTAGCTGAAGGTACTTGTACGGTAACAGATACGATTTATTTGGATAGATTTGCTCATGTACCAGAACTTTGCAGACTGGGAGCAGATATTGAACTTAAAAATAATAGTGCGGTTGTACGTGGTAAAAAATTCTTGAAAGGGGCAAAGGTTATGAGCACTGATTTAAGAGCAAGTGCAAGTTTAGTTTTAGCTGGTTTAGCCGCAGAAGGTACATCCGAAGTTTTACGTATTTATCATCTTGATAGAGGATATCAAAAAATTGAGGAAAAGTTGAAATCTCTTGGTGCTGATATTGAAAGAGTTCAAACAGATGAGTTTTAATGTTAAGATTATTTTATAGAAATCATTCACTTAAACTAATTTTAATCCTTTTTACTTTATTAGAAATTTTTATTGTAAAATTTCCTTTATTAAATTCTATTGGTTATGAATTTTCATTGATTAATGGATTTTTACTTTTCTTTTTTGCTGGATTAATTTCGAAAGCTGTTTTCAGAAAAGTCGAATTTAGTTCATTCTTTTATTTTTTATTTGAAAATCGCTTACTGATTATTAGCTTTTTATTGATACCGTTATTATTATCCTTCTACTCAACGGTTTTCGTAACCAAATGTCCTGTAAGTTTAGGCATTAAATTTTACTTTTTGATTACGTTTTTTTCTTTTTTATATGGATTGTTTTTTGCTTTCCTATCAAACATAATTTTCAAAAACTTTATATTATTAATTTTTGTTTCCTTTATAATTTTATTTCTCACCTTAAGTTTTTTAGAATTTTATTTTTATCCACAAGTTTATTCTTTTAATCCAATTTATGGGTTTATCAATGGAACCATTTATGATGAAGATCCAAGAATTGATAATAAAATTTTATACTTTCATTTATATTCAATTATAGTTTTTGTTTTGCTTTATAATACTTTGAAGTTAATGATGAATAAAAATTATGGAAAGTTTAAAATTTATTTCGTGCTGATTTCTTTAATTATTATTTCATTTATATTAAAACCATATTTAGGCTTTGCAACTAATAAATATATTCTAGAAAAAAATCTTTTATCAGAAATTGAAACTGATCATTTTAAAATTATAATTGATAAAAATATTCCAATTGATGCAAAAAGAAATGTTGCTTTACTTCATGAATATTATTTGGAACAAGTTTGTTCTACATTAAAGATTAAATATGATAAAAAAATTACTTCATACATCTTTAAGGATAATTTCCAGAAAGGCAATTTAATTGGTTCAGCTAGTGCTGATATTGCAAAACCATGGTTAAACGAAATTTATGTTTCGTATGAAAATATCGATGAAACACTTAAACATGAAATTGCTCATGTTGTATCTTCTGAATTTGGGAAAACTATTTTTAAAATAGCACAAGATCTAAACCCAGCATTAACAGAAGGATTAGCAATGTTTGTTGAAAATGATTTTGATGGTTATGAAGTTGACTATGTTGCTTTTTTATTTTTAAAGGCTAATCCAAAATTTAAAATTGAAAAATTATTTTTTAATACAAGTTTCTTTACAAGCTACTCTGCAATTTCGTATGTATTAACTGGTTCATTTTTAAATTTTGTTTCAAGTCATTATGGAATAGATAAAGTAAAAGATATTTATAGAGAAAATAATTTTGATTCATTACAAATAGAAAATTTTGATGTTTTAGTACAGGACTATTTAGATTATCTTAATTCCAAAAATTATCCATTTAATAAATACAAGGCTCAACTTTATTTTGGTGGAAAATCTATTGTCGAAAAATTTTGTCCAAGAAATGCAGCTTATGAATTAAGAAAAGCAAACATTTTATTTAATCAAAAAAAATTTAATGAAGCATCCAACTTGTATAAAAAAATATATTCATACTCAAAGACGTATCAATCACTTTCTGGATTAATAAAATCTAAACTAATGTTAAATGAGTATGAAAGTGCTTTAGAATTTTTGAAAAATGAAATTGAAAAATTCAGAGATGATCAATTTTATTTTAATTTGGAACTACTTTTATCAGAATGTCATTTGGTAAATAATAAAATTGAAGAATCAATATTTTTATTAAATAAGCTAATTATTCAAAATCCAAATAATAATTATATTAACGAAGCTAAGTTTAGATTGTTGTTGATCTCTTTTTTGGGTAAAGAATCTTTCTACTATTATCAAAAAAGTAATTTTGAGAAATATGAAATTTTAACTAGAATTTACTCAGTTGAAAAAAAAGAGGTTGTTTTATTAAGATTAATTCAGTTGTCTCAACAAATTAAAAAGGACTATTATCAATTCTTAAATAATATTTCATTAGAAAAAAATATCGACGGATTTTTCACAAATCTATCATTATCAAAATTTTTCTTTATGGAAAATAATTATGATCTATCACGAAAATTTGCAGTTGATGCTTTGAAAATAAATGTGCAGGATGTTGAAAGATTTAAAGCTATAGAAAATTTAAGAATGATTAACTGGATTATTAATTACAAAGATGAAATTAAAATTAGAATTAGAGGAAAATGAATCTTAAAAATCAAATTTACGATTACCAGTTTTTAAACCTATTCACTGATGTAGCCGAAAATCTTAAAGTTGATATTTATCTTGTGGGTGGATTTGTTAGAGATATATTTCTTGACAGAAAAAAAAATGAATTTGACTTTTTGGTAATTGGAGATGGGCCAAAATTTGCTAAAGAAGTTGCAACTAAATTTGGAATTGATGATGTGGTTATTTACAAAAATTTTGGAACAGCACACTTTAAATATCTCAATTACGATTTTGAATTTGTAGGTGCAAGAAAAGAATCATATAAAAAAAATAGTCGTAATCCGAAAGTTGAAATTGGTACATTAGATGATGATCTCAATAGAAGAGACTTTACAATAAACACTTTAGCCATATCATTAAACAAAAATACTTTTGGTGATTTGATTGACAAATTTAATGGTTTAGATGATATTAAAAACAAATTGATTAAAACAGCAAATGATCCTGAAAAAACTTTTGATGATGACCCGCTTAGAATAATGCGAGCCTTTCGTTTTGCTTCTCAATTAAATTTTAACATTGAAGAAAATACATTTAATGCAGCTTCCAAAATGGCTGAAAGATTAAAAATTGTTTCTCAGGAAAGAATTACAGATGAATTCCTGAAAATATTAACTTCTCCAAAACCTTCAATTGGGTTAAATCTATTATTCCAAAGTGGAGTTTTAAAAGTAATTTTTCCTGAAGTACATAATTTAGCTGGCGTTGAACAAAGGAAAGATTTTCATCATAAGGATGTTTTTTATCATACTTTAATGGTGGTTGATAATATTTCAAATGTAACAGAAAATGTTTGGCTTCGGTTTGCGGCTTTAATGCATGATATTGCAAAACCTCAAACAAAAAGATTTGTCGATGGCGTTGGTTGGACTTTCCATGGACACGAAGATCTTGGTGCCAAAATGATGAAACCAATTTTTGAAAAGTTAAAACTCCCTTTAACGCAATTGGATTATGTAGAAAAATTAGTTAGGCTTCATTTAAGACCTATTGCACTTGTTGATGAACAAGTTACTGATTCAGCAATAAGAAGATTAATAGTTCAAGCCGGAGAAGATCTTGAAGATTTAATAACACTTTGCCGTGCCGATATTACAAGTAAAAATCAAGCTAAAGTCTCTAAATACTTAGAGAACTATGAAATTGTAATGCAAAAAGTACGTGATGTTAAAGAAAGAGATCAGCTGAGAGCTTTTCAATCACCTGTGCGAGGTGATGAAATAATGAGAATTTGCAATATACCACCATCAAAACTTGTGGGTGAAATTAAAACTGCTATCGAAGAAGCAATTCTTGATGGAATTATTGGTAACAATTATGAAGAAGCTTTTCAATATTTTTTAAGTATAAAAGACAAATTCTTAAATTCTAAAAAAAATATTTAGTTTCGTGTAACTTTTTTTAATCGAGTGGCGTCTTAATAAACAGAAATTAAAAATCGTTCTCAAAAGGAGAATATTAATGAAAAAAGCAATTCTTTTATTAACAATATTTTCAGTGAGTATTTTTGCACAGAAACAACTTACTTTGGATGAAGCAATAAAAATTGCTTTGCAAAAAAATCCTAATCTTATTAAACTCCAGAATAGTTTGAGTGGAAATCAAACTCAACTAAAAAATGCATATGGAGAGTTATTACCAAGTTTAGGAGCTCAAGCATCATGGAGCTGGCAAAGAATAGATGATGCCGGCAGTCAACAAAGAAATTTTCTTGGTGAAATTGTTACTATTCCACCATCTACAGTTGAAAATAGAAGCTACAGTGCTGGTATTGGTGGAAACGTTATGCTTTTTAATGGTCTTGCTAATTATGCAAATATTAACTTGCAAAAAGATAACTTAAAAGCAACCGAATACAACATCGCTAAATTGAAACAAAATATTGTTTACCAAACTTCAGACTTTTTTTATTCAGTATTGAATGCTGAAGAATTAATGAAAGTGCGTGAAGAAAATTTAAAGTATTTTCAAAAATTTTATGAAAGCGTTAATGAAAGAAACAAACTTGGCTTGGTCCCGGTTGCTGATGTTTATTCTGCACAAGTTCAATTAGGAAATGCTGAACTTGCATTAATTCAAGCACAAAATGATTATGATAAATTAAAAAATGGCTTGTTGACATATTTAGCATTAAACGTAATGGATGATTATCAGTTAGTCGATCCTTTTGCAAAAGATAAAACTGTTGATCCAAATTCATATTTAAAGAATTTTGAAGATATTCAAACATTAGTAAACGTTGCTTTAGATAATCGCTTTGATTTTAAAAGTCAACAATTGTTAGTTAAAGCCGCTGAAAGTAATTTAACAATTGCAAAAAGTGGAATATTCCCAACATTAAGTGCGGATTATTCTTATGGAAGTGGAGCAATTGATATTAACAAAATGTTTGACAGAAAATCATTTAGAGTTGGAATGACATTAAGTATTCCAATCTTCTCGAATTTTTCTACCGAAAATCAAATTCAACAAGCAGAAATAAATAAGATGAATCAACATGAAGATTTACTTTCATTAGAAAGACAAATCAAAATTGAAATTAAACAAGGTTATAACGATTTAATTGCCGCTAAAAAAAGCTTAGATGTTGCATCAAAAAATGTATTAGCCGCAGAAGAAAATAGAAAAATTAATTTGGAAAGATACAATTTAGGTTCTGCGACAATTTTAGAAGTACTTCAATCTGATCGTGATTACATTGATGCTATAAGAAACAAAATAAATAATGTTTATGATTTCTATAGAAAATATGATAACCTCAACAATGTAATTGGTCGTTTAGATTTTTCAAAATATGAATAAAATATTTCAAGGAGTTAAATAAAAATGGCTAACGGGAAAAAATCGAAAAAGAAATACTACATATTTGGTGGAATTGGATTAATGATTCTTGCTGTAATTCTTCTAGTTGTTTTTGGCGGCAATAAAGAACAAATAATCACAGTTCAAACAGAAAAAGTTCAGAAAAGGACAATTACTCAGATCGTTTCTGCAACTGGTAAAATAAATCCTGTTTATCAAGTTATGATTAGTGCTGAAGCAACTGGAGAAATTGTTTATCTTCCAATCAAAGAAGGTGACGTTGTCCAAAAGGGGCAACTATTAGTTAGAATTAAACCTTATATTTATGAAGCTCAAAGAAATAATGCCGCTGCAAGACTTGAACAAGCTAAAGCAACTTTAAGATCTACCGAAGCACAACTTAATAAAGTTCAATCCGATTATAAAAGAATTCAAGGTTTATACGATAAAAAACTTGCAAGTGATTCAGAACTTGAAACAGCTAAAGCAAATTACCTTCAAACATTAGGGAGTTATGAATCTCAAAAATCTTTAGTTGTTCAATCAGAAGCTGCATTAAAAGAAGCTACAGAAAATTTAAATAAAACTTACGTTTATGCACCGATGGATGGAACAATTAGTAAATTAAATGTTGAATTAGCTCAAAGAGTTTTAGGTAGTAATTTTAGTCCCGGAACTGAAATTTTAACAGTTGCAGATTTAAGAAAAATGGAAGCTCGCGTTGATGTTGATGAAAATGATGTAGTGTTAGTTTCTGTTGGCGACGAAGCTATTGTTAAGGTTGATGCATTTGGCGACAAAGAATTCAAAGGCAAAGTAACACAAATTGGTAATAGCGCTGTTTCAAAAGGTTTAGGAACTCAAGATGAAGTCGTAAACTTTGAAGTAAGGATTTTAATTGAAGATCCAGATAAGCAATTAAGACCTGGTATGTCATGCGATGCTGATATTAAAACAGAAACAAAGCCAAATGTAATTGCCGTTCCTATTCAATCTGTTACTGCTAGAGTAGATAAACAAAAAACAGTTGAAAATAAATCAGAAGAAGAATCACAAGTTGAAAAACCTAAAAATGGAAAATCCAACAAACCAAAAGAAGTCGTTTTCTTAGCTCAAGATGGAAAAGCAAAAATGGTTGAAGTAAAAACTGGTATTAGTGATGATTCTTATATTGAAATTATTAATGGATTAAAAGGCGGTGAAGATGTTATAAGCGGACCTTATAAAGCTATTTCAAAAGAATTAGAAGATGGGGTTAAAATATCTTTGCAATCAAAACGCAAAGGTGAAAAAGAAAATAAATAATTTGATAGTGAGTAATTAAAAATGAATATAATAACTATAGAACATATAGCAAAAATTTATCAAGTTGGTTCAGAAGAAGTCCACGCACTCGCTGATGTTTCATTAAAAATTGATAAAGGTGAATATGTTGCTATCATGGGTCCATCTGGTTCAGGTAAATCAACTCTTATGAATATTCTTGGCTGTCTTGATACACCAACTCATGGGATTTATAACTTCAATGGTGTTAATGTAAGCGAAATGAATGATAACGAACTTGCAAAAATTAGAAACAAAGAAATTGGTTTTGTTTTTCAAACATTTAATTTATTAGCAAGATCAGATGCACTCCATAATGTTGAATTACCATTAATATATGCCGGAGTACCTTCATCAGAAAGAAAAGAAAGAGCAATGGAAGCACTTTCCCATGTTGGCTTAGCTGATAGAATGCACCACAAACCAAATGAACTTTCTGGTGGACAGCGCCAACGTGTTGCAATTGCACGAGCTTTAGTTACTCGTCCTTCTATTATTCTTGCAGATGAACCAACTGGTAACCTTGATACAAAAACTGGCGAAGATATAATGGCTTTGTTCAATGAAATTTATGAACAGGGAAATACAATTATTCTTGTAACTCACGAAGAATATATTGCTGAACATGCTGAAAGAATTTTAAGAATACGTGATGGGTTAATTGAAAAAGATGAACAAGTAAAAAACAGATATATTCCAAAGAAAAATGGTGCTTCTAAAATTTAGGTGTTAAATGAAAAATTTTTTATTTGAATTAAGAGAAGGTTTATTGATTGCTTTTAGATCAATTCGTGCTAACAAAGTTCGTTCTATTCTTACAACTTTAGGAATTGTTATCGGTGTAACTTCTGTTGTTTTAATGTCAACAGCAATTAAAGGAATTGATAACGCTTTCCAAACCGGTGTTGCTTCTCTTGGTTCAGATAATCTTTACATTGATAAATGGGAATGGTTTAATAATGATATTCCATGGTGGGAATTAAGAAATAGAAAAAATCTAACTCTTGATGATTATAAAAAGTATAAAGAGTTAGCTAAACTTCCTTTAGCAGTTGCACCAACAGTATGGAATTTTAATAATGTTAAATTCAAAGATAGAGTTGTTGAAGGTTTAATAATTCAAGGAACAACTTCTGACTATATTCAAACAACAAATCTTACTTTTAGCGAAGGAAGATTTTTTAATGAATTAGAAAGCAATGGTGGTAGAAACGTAATTGTACTTGGCAGTGAAGTTGCAAAAAAACTTTTTCCAATTGGTTATGCTATTGGTCAGGAAGTAAAAATTAGAGGACACAAATTTAAAGTTGTTGGGGTTCTTGCTGAACAGGGAAGTTGGGTGATGGGAAATTTCAATCCAGATAAACAAGTTTTTGTTCCAGTACAAAATATTTTCAAGTACTTGCAAAGTGAAAATCTTCGAAGCATCACAATTAATGTTCGTGCAAAAAATAGTAAAATGGTTGAAGCAACTAAAGAAGAAGCTATTGGAATTATGAGAAAAATTCGTGGATTATCTTATAATCAGGAAAATGATTTTTCTATCAATCAGCAGGAAGGTTTATTAAACACAATTAACCAAACAGTTGGAGTAATTCAAATTGCTGGTTTATTTATCACTGGTTTATCATTATTTGTTGGGGCAATAGGAATTATGAACATTATGTTTGTTTCAGTTAAAGAAAGAACAAAAGAAATTGGAATAAGAAAAGCAATTGGTGCTAAAAGAAGAGCAATACTTGGACAATTTATAACTGAATCTGCCGTTATTTGCATGATTGGTGGATTTATAGGTTTAATCTTTGCAATTGTTTTGAGTTTAATTATAAATCAATTTTTACCAACTTCAGTACAAGTTGATGCATTAGTTTTAGCAATAGTAATATCAATTGCAACTGGTGTTATATCAGGATTTGCACCAGCTTACACTGCCGCTAAATTAGATCCAGTTGAAGCATTGAGGTATGAATGAAAATTTTTGAAGTAATAAAAGTTGCTTTTGCTTCTTTACAAGCAAATAAATTAAGATCACTTTTAACAATCCTTGGAATAGTTGTAGGAATATTTTCAATTATTGCAATTAGTACCGTAATCGAAATGCTTCAATTAAGTATTGAAAAAGGTGTTTCGCAATTAGGACAAAATACATTTCAAATTCAAAAATGGCCAGCAGTTAATGATGGTGGTAACAATCGTGCAAGATTTAGAAACCGTCCTGATATTACTTTAGAAGATTATTATGCATTAAAAGAAAAATTGGTTGAAGCAAAATATATTGGTGCAGAACAGTGGAATTTTGGGAAACAATTAAAAGTTGGCAATAGAGAAACTAATCCAAATGTTCCTGTTGCTGGTGTAACACCAGAAGCGTTTCCAAACAATAAATGGACAGTTGAAGAAGGAAGAGCAATTAGCGAAAGAGATGTTCAGAGTTATCAAAATTTTATTGTACTTGGACCCGACGTTGCAAAAAAACTTTTTCCCAATATTAGTCCGCTAAATCAAATTGTAAATCTTGATGGTCATAAATTAAAAGTTATAGGTATACTTGAAGTTCAAGGTGATGTATTTGGTCAAAGTAGAGATAATTTTGCTATTGTACCATTAACTTATTTTCAATCAATGTATGGAAAAAGAAATAACTCAATTAATATTACAGTAATGTCTCACGATAAAGAATCATATAATGAATTAATTGAAATTGCAGAAGGATATTTTAGAACAATAAGAAAAGTTGCACCAGGCGAACCAAATAATTTTGATATTTTTTCAAATGAAAGTGTATTAACCCAAATTAATGATATAACTGCTGGAGTTAGAATTGGCTCTTTAGTAGTTGCCGCAATAGCACTTTTAGCTGCTGGTGTTGGAATTATGAATATTATGTTAGTTTCAGTTACAGAAAGAACGCGTGAAATTGGAATTCGAAAAGCAATTGGTGCAAGAAAGAAAAATATTTTAGTCCAGTTTTTAACTGAATCGGTTGTATTAAGTTTATTCGGTGGAATAGTAGGAATAGTACTCGGAATTTTAGTTGGAAATTTAGCTGGCTCATTCTTAAAAGCTGATACAATAATTCCCATTGATTGGGTACTAATTGGTGTTTTTCTTTGTGTAATAATTGGAGTAACATTCGGAACATATCCCGCATACAAAGCCTCGAACTTAGATCCTATAGAAGCATTGAGATATGAGTAATTGCTAATTTATAATTTATAATGTAAAATGTATAATATAGTGGATAGTGGTTAAGCGTGACTTGCTGGGGGCTTGTGCCCCGAAAAATTATAATATCGATCTGTGCAAATCAGTGTTATCTGTGGTTGGTTTTTTTACCACAGATTTCACAGATTAACACAAATATAAGCAAGTATAAAGTAAGCTTTAAGATTAATCGTGAAATTTATCTTTATCCATTAGTGAAAATTAGTGTAAATTCGTGGCTAAAAATTTTTCTTGACAGAATTAAAATGATTTTAAGAGCTAAGGATAAAATTGATATTCTTACCGATAGATTTAATCAGAAGATTATTCGCCTTAATAAAGCTTACAGAGATTTGCAGATCGCTCTATAAAAGTTAATTCAATATGAAAATTTTACCTCATTGGAAACTTTCCTTTGGCTGGATAGAAAATTGTATGAGAAATTTAAAAGTAATCCATCAATTTTTTACAACTAAACAGCAAGGTAAAAGTACATGATTAGGTTTATCTGTTGCTTATAGCGTCACAAATCGAAAAGCGACAAAATTCAGATCGAAAGTAAATAGAAGAAGTAATGAAAATGTATAAACCGATTTATAAATAACATTATATAGTAGTTCTAAAATATGATCCAAAAATTCTCTTAAAAAAATGTTTTATCATATAATTTTTTTTTATTCATTTAATAAAATATCATACTGAGATAATAAATAAAATGAATTTTTAAGGTTGTATTTTTTTATTCAAAATGATAACATGATATTAATATAACTTATCTTTTTGAATAATTCGATTTTTCTTAAATTGCGTTCAGATAATCACTTTAAAGATAAAAGAGAGTAAAACAATGCCAAAACTTAAATTTGATTTATTCAAAGAATTTTTTGAAAGTGAAAAATCATCTGGTTACATTCTCGTAGCACTTACAATTTTATCACTTTTGCTTACTAATATTTTTATTGGTCATAGTTACATAAACTTCTGGCATAGTTATTTAGATTTATCATTTTGGAAAGTTGAACTAAAGTATAGTTTAGAACATTGGATTAATGATGGATTGATGGTAATATTTTTTCTTTTAGTTGGGCTTGAAATTGAGCGTGAAATTTATGTAGGTGAACTATCAAGCATAAAAAAATCAGCTTTGCCAGCTATTGCTGCACTTGGTGGAATGTTAGTACCAGCATTAATACACTTTTCATTAAACGCTAATACTCCAACTCAAAGTGGATTTGGAATACCAATGGCAACAGATATAGCTTTTACTCTTGGTGTTTTATCTTTACTTGGAAATAAAATACCACTTTCACTAAAAATATTTTTAACTGCTTTAGCAATAATTGATGATCTTGGAGCAATTATAATAATTGCATTTTTCTATACTAACGATTTATCCTTTGCTTATCTAATTGGGTCACTTTTAATTTTTGTATTATTGCTAATTTTTAACAGATTAAAAGTAAACAAGCTTTCAATTTATTTACTTCTTGGTGTTGTTATGTGGTATTTAATGTTAAAATCAGGAGTTCATGCAACAATAGCTGGAGTTTTACTTGCTTTTGCAATTCCATTTAATAAAAATGATAATGAAAATATATCATATAAGTTACAACACTTTTTGCATAAACCTGTTGCCTTTATAATACTTCCAATTTTTGCTTTAGCAAACACAGCGATAATGATACCTACTAATATAGTAGGAAGCATAGTTTCTAATAATTCTCTTGGAATATTGTTTGGGTTAAGTTTGGGTAAACTGATTGGGATATTTGCATTTTCATATGTTGCTGTAAAAATTGGTGTGGGTATTTTACCAAAAGATTTAAATTGGAATTTAATTGCTGGTGCTTCAAGTCTTGCAGGAATTGGTTTTACAATGTCAATCTTTATTACAAACCTGGCATTTAGTGATGTAGAAATAATAGCTTCTTCAAAGTTGATAATTATTATTGCCTCAGTTATTTCCGCAATTTCAGGATTAATAAAATTGAACATGGTAACCAAAAGAATCAATTAAATTTCATCATTCCTTTGTTGATACCATAAGGAAATGTATTTGTTAAACAAATTGGATTTTGAAACAAAGCCTTTGTATTTACCATTTTCAGTAACAGCGATATTCCAAATTTGTTTTTCTTCAAATATTTGTATTAAATTATTTATATCGTGATTAATTTCTACTGAAGCAAAATTAGTGTTCATTACTTCGTAAACAAGAAGAATTTTATAAATCTCTTTTTGTAAAATAATTTCTCTAATATCATCAAGAGTAACTACTCCAACCAAAATATTTTCTTCATTTACTACAGGGAACAAATTTCTTTTTGATGTTTTTATTTTTTCGATTAGCTCACCAATTGTCATATTAGGTTGTAGAATAATAAAGTTAGTTTCTAATAAATCATTCATTTTTAAATTTTGAATAACATACTTTTCTTTCTCAGAACGAAAATCAATTCCACGATGTGAAAGGGAAGAAGTATAGACAGAATATTTATCGAAATGCTTAGAAATAAAAAACGAAAGTGCAGTAACAATCATTAATGGAACAATTAATTTATAACCACCAGTTACTTCTGCTATTAAAAAAATTCCTGTCAAAGGTGCATGTAAAACACCGGTTAAGATTCCCGCCATTCCGACAACAATAAAATTGGGTTCATTTAAATGTATAATCGGAAATTGATTTATTGAATAGGAAAATACGAATCCAGTTACAGCTCCTGTAAATAAAGAAGGAGCAATTATACCTCCGTTTCCACCGGCATATAAAGTTAATGAAGTAGCGATTGCTTTAAAAAAAATTATTAATAATGAAGATATTATAATTATGAATTTTATATCAACTTGATTAATTATAAAATATGAACCGAAGCCAAGGATTGTATTTTCATTACCATTAAGTAAATTTATTACTGTTGAATATCCTTCTCCAAATAATGGTGGAAATAAGAAAATCAATAAACAAAGTGTTAAGCCACCAATTAATGTCTTATTTGTTTTGAAGAAATTATTTTTAGAATGCTTTTCGAAAAATAGAGTTACCTTTTTAATATACAATGAAATAAAACCAGTGAAAACTCCAAGTAAAATGTAAAATGGAATATCATTTACATTCCAACCTTGTGTTACAAAATAAAATATTTGTCCACTGTAAAGTAATTTTGAAACAACCGGGGATATAGCAGATGCTATTAATAAAGGAATAAATGAAGAAATAGAGATGTCGGGCAACAAAACTTCAAAAGCAAAAATTACACCTGCAATTGGGCTATTAAAAATGGCAGAGATTCCCGCCGCAGAACCACAAGCTAATAATAAAGTTTTATAGTGATAACTAAATTTCAATTCATTTGCTATATTGGAACCAATTGATGCCCCGATAGCAACAATAGGGGCTTCTAAACCAACTGAACCACCAGTTCCAACTGTTGCACTACTTGTTAATAATTGTGAAAAAATTTCTTTTGAAGCAATATTTGATTTTTTTCTAATGATAGAATAAATAATATTTCCTAGTCCTCGTGTAAATTTATCTTTGAATAAAAATTTAATAAATAATAATGATATGATAATTCCAAACATTGGAAGGAAAAAATATAGGAATGGTATATTCAGTATATCAAAAATATATTTTGATTCATTTTGGAAAAAATGTACAGCACTTTTCAAAGTTACTGCACCTAAACTAGCAAATACACCAACTATTGCACTCGAAATTAAAATAAAAGTTTTTTTATCTGTTTTGCTAAAGAGAAGATGAAATAATTTATTCTTGATTAAATATAAATTGATTTTTAAATATCTTAGTAAATGTTTCATCAGTATTTTAATGGCCAGCTTCGTTTTTGTGAATGATATTAGCAATTTGATCTAAATTATTTTTTAATCTCCTTAATTCACTTTCTAATTTATAAATTTTATATGATTCGAAAGATTCTTTACCACCTAAAAGCCAATTTATATCGCATCCTAGTTTTAATAATTTAAGTAAAATTCTTGTTCCAGGTTCACGATTACCACTAATGTATTGCTGAAGTTGTTGTGGTGAAATTTGCATTTCATCAGCAAGCTTTTTTAATGTGCCAAATTTTTTTCGTGCAAAAATTCTAATTCTTTCTCCAATCCCAATTTTTGAATTTTCATCTGTGAATAAATCATTTGGAAAAGGTATTTCTCCTTCAAATAAATTCAATTCATATTGATAATCGTCAATTATTTTTTTTATTTGGTCATAAATTTCATCATCAAATTGGTTGCTTTCATTAATTAAGTAACTTAAAGTCTGAACTTTCATCCCAAGTTTTTCAGCTATCATGCTTAATTTAATTCCATGAGTATGAATTAAGTATTTTATTTCTTCTTGTTTATTCATAATTGCCTCAAACTTGGTAGTTTTGAATTCAAAATAAGAAAAATTATAAAAAGTTTTATTCACACATATTAATTCAATATTTTTGTTTGCATGAGTATATTAAAATTATCCAAAGAGTATAAATACATTTTAAAGATTGCTTTACCAGCAATTGCAGGTCTTTCAACGCAGATGATTGTTTCTTTAGTTGATACGGCTTTGGTTGGAAGACTCCCCGAAACTGAATATGTCCTTGCCGCAATGGGGATTGGTGTTTTAGCTACATGGGCTCTGTGGTAAGTTTGTTTTCCTCATTAGCAACCGGAACACATGTATTAATTGCAAGAAGATTTGGAGAAAAAAATTATGAAGAATGTGGTAAAGTATTAAATACTTCAATTATTCTTTCTTTACTAATAGGAATTGTAATTAGTTTATTGGTTGTTTTTTTTGCACATGACATTGCTAATTTTTTTGCTGCCGACGATCGTGTTGCTTTTTTTGCTGGTGAATTTCTTCACTATAGATTCATGGGTATTCCTTTCTTTTTAGTTACTGTTTCTTATCGTGGATTCTTTTTTGGAATTGGCAAAACTAAAATTTTTATGTTCTCTGGAATTCTTATAAACTTTTTGAACATAGTCTTTAATATTATTTTAATTTATGGTGCGTTTGGTATAAAAGGAATGGGTTTAGCTGGTTCAGGTTTGGGTTCTACATTAGCTACAATTTGTGATGCTCTTTTTTATTTCAGTGTTTCTATCTTTCCTGATTATAGAAGAAAATTTCATTACTTCAGAAATTTAAGATTTGTAAAAAAAATTGCTACTTCAATTATTAAAATCTCATTACCAGTTTCATTACAAAATATTTTTATTCTAGTTGGTTTTTTAAGTTTTATATCAATTACTGGTTTAATTGGAACAATTCAACAAGCTGCAAGTAATGTTGTTTTTTCTGCTTTATTGATTTCTTTACTTCCTACTTTTGGTTTTGGTATTGCTATTCAAACTTTAGTTGGTAATTCAATTGGAAGTGGTGATATTAAATTAGCTAAACATTATGGCTTTGAAACGAGTAAACTTGCAACAATTTATACTATTATTGTAGGAATATTTTTTGCAGTAGCACCACGAGCAATTTTGTCTTTAACTACAAATGATTCAAATGTAATTGAAACAGCAGTTCCTGCATTACGAATAGCCGCTTTCGGTCAAATATTTTATGGAATAGGTGTTGTTTTAGCAAATGGATTACAAGCTTCCGGTGCAACTTTATTTGTAATGTTAGCTGAAGTTGTTGTTAATTGGTTTGTCTTTGTCCCAATTGCTTATTTTCTTGGAGTGTATTTAAAGTTTGGAATTTTAGGTGCATGGGCGGCACTTCCATTTTATGTTGTGATATATGCATTAGTAATATTTCTGAAATTCTATTTTGGAAGTTGGAAGAATTTGAGAAAAGTTTAATTAAAATCCATTCTTTTGATACGGCCTTTCAATTTTTTATATTTTGCCCTCAAATTTTAAGAAGATATGAATAACATTCGGAATTTTTGCATTATTGCACATATAGATCATGGCAAGTCAACTATTGCTGATGGATTGTTAGAATTTACTCATACAATTTCTCAACGGGAAGCAAAAGAACAATTGCTTGATAGTTTAGATTTGGAAAGAGAGCGTGGAATTACAATTAAATCTCACGCAATACAGATGAAATATCAAGCAAAAGATCAAAACATTTACACTCTTAATTTAATTGACACTCCCGGACATGTGGATTTTTCTTATGAAGTATCACGTTCATTAGCTGCATGCGAAGGTGCTATCCTTGTTGTTGATGCAGCTCAAGGTGTCGAAGCTCAAACGATTAGTAATCTTTACATGGCAATTGATGCTGGCTTGGAGATAATTCCTGTTATAAATAAAATTGATTTACCAAGTGCAATGGTTGATGTTGTTAAAAAGCAAATAATAGATTTAATAGGCTGCAAAGAAGATGAAATTATTTTAGCTTCTGCTAAAACTCGTTTAGGAATTGATTTAATTTTAGAAGCAATTGTTAAAAGAATTCCACCACCATCAGGAAATCCAGATGCCCCACTGCAAGCTTTAATTTTTGATTCTATTTTTGATTCTTATCGTGGCGCTGTTGCTTATATCAGAATTTTTAATGGTAAAATTAAAGAGAAAGATGAAATAACTTTTTTTGTTAATAATAAAAAGTATCTTGCTGAAGAAATTGGAATTTTAAGATTAGGAAGAATTCGAACTGGTGAATTAGAAACTGGAAATGTTGGATATTTAATTGCAGGTATTAAAGAAGTTCATGATACAAAAGTCGGCGATACAGTAACTCACGTTCACAATGGTGCACAAAATCCTTTACCTGGTTACAAAGATATTCTACCAATGGTTTTTAGTGGACTTTATCCAACTAATACAGATGATTATGAAAATTTACGCGATGCACTTGAAAAGTATAGATTAAATGATTCTTCATTAACATTTCAACCTGAAACTTCAGCCGCATTAGGATTTGGTTTTAGATGTGGTTTCCTTGGAATGCTTCATATGGAAATTGTTCAAGAAAGACTTGAACGTGAATTCGGACAATCTCTTGTTACAACACTTCCAAACGTTGAATATTGGGTTTATAAAAGAAATGGTGAAAAAATTGTTGTTGATAATCCAGCTGAAATGCCTCCTATCGGTGAAATTGATCGTATTGAAGAACCTTATGTTAAAGCTCAAATTGTTACACCGAGTGAATATGTTGGTAACCTAATGCAACTTTCAATGGAAAAAAGAGGAATCTATAAAAACACTACTTACATTGATCCAACACGTGCAGATTTATCATACGAGTTCCCGCTTTCAGAAATAATTTTTGATTTTTATGATAAATTAAAATCAATTTCACGAGGTTATGCTTCTTTTGATTATGAATTCATTGGATATCGTGAATCTGATTTAGTTAAAATTGATATTCTTTTAAATAATGAAAAAGTAGATGCTCTTTCTGTAATTGTTCATGAAAAGAAAGCGTATGATTGGGGAAGAAAAATTTGTACGAAATTAAAAGAACTAATTCCGCAACAAATGTTTGAAATAGCTGTACAAGCTGCTATTGGTTCCAAAGTTATTTCAAGAACTAATATAAAAGCTTTAAGAAAAAATGTATTGGCAAAATGTTATGGCGGTGATATTACAAGAAAAAGAAAACTTTTAGAGAAACAAAAAGAAGGGAAGAAACGTATGAAGCAAGTCGGAAATGTTGAAATTCCTCAAGAAGCATTTTTAGCTGTATTACAAATTGAAGA
This sequence comes from Stygiobacter electus, assembly GCA_029210465.1. Classification (GTDB taxonomy): domain Bacteria; phylum Bacteroidota; class Ignavibacteria; order Ignavibacteriales; family Melioribacteraceae; genus Stygiobacter; species Stygiobacter electus. The sequence goes on along the minus strand of JARGDL010000010.1, from coordinate 46,379 downwards.
TTAATTTTTTACGGATATAATATGAAAGAAAAATCAGAAGAAAAGAAAAATGTAATAAAATCATCCAAACAAAAATTTTGGGAATTTTGGAGAAATTTATTTTGGGCAGCTATTGCAGCACTATTAATTAAAACATTTTTAATAGAAACATCTCGTGTTCCAACTGGCTCGATGGAATCAACTATTAAAGTCGGAGATTTTCTTTTTGTAAATAAATTTATTTATGGTTCATCATCTCCGAGAACAATTCCATTCACAAGTGTTGTCTTACCATATTTTCAACTGCCAGCTATTAAAGAACCAGAACGTGGTGATATTGTGGTTTTCGAATATCCGGGTGATCGTGATGAATTAAAACCGGTTGAAATTGTTAACTATGTTAAAAGATGTATCGGAGTTCCGGGCGATACAATTTATATTGATAATAAGGTTGTTTTTGTTAATGGTAAAGAAGCTCCTCGTCCAGCAAATATTCAATACATAAATAATTATGTTAGTCCAAAAGGTGTTGCAAACCCAAGAATTTTCCCGGCCGGAAGTAATTTTAATGAAGATAATTACGGACCAATAGTTGTCCCTAAAAAAGGTGATGTTATTGAATTAACTCCTGAAAATATTGAAGCCTGGCGAACAATAATTGATCGTGAATTTGGTGAAAGAGTTGTAACATTAGAAGGCGATCAGGTTTTGATTAAAGGGAAACCAACAAATAAATATACAATCCAAAAAGATTATTATTTTATGATGGGTGATAATCGAGATGATAGTGCCGATAGTAGATTTTGGGGTTTTGTTCCTCGTGATAAAGTTGTTGGTCAAGCTTTTATGGTTTATTGGTCTTGGGACCCAAGCATTCCTTTTTCTGATTTATTTAATTTACTTGGAAGTGTGAGAATTAATAGAATTGCAAAGATTGTACATTAAAAGTATTATAGTAGTGTACTTTTAAAAATTAATAACTAAAGGAAACTAGATGGACTTAGATACTAAGTCGGGTAAAAAAAATTCATATACTTCCTTAGACATTAATCATTTTTACGAAAGTATTACTAGTAAAAGTAAATTAAAAGATGATAAAACATTTTTGCATAAAAATTCAATTTTAATTCAAAGTGATGTTTTAAATAAAAATAACTTTGAAAAAGAAATTTTTGACCTGATCATTACTTCTCCTCCATATAATGTTGATATAAAGTATAATTCCCACAAAGATGATTTAACTTATGAAGAGTATTTAGATTTTTCTGAAAAATGGATGAAGAATTGTTTTATTTGGACTAAAAGTCAAGGAAGATTTTGTTTAAACATTCCATTAGATAAAAATAAAGGTGGTCAAAAAAGTGTCGGGGCAGATTTAACTCTTTTAGCTCAAAAAATTGGTTGGAAATATCATTCAACAATAATTTGGAATGAGGGAAATATTTCTAGAAGAACAGCTTGGGGCTCATGGCTATCAGCAGCAGCACCTTATGTTATTGCTCCAGTTGAATTAATTGTTATTTTTTATAAAGATGAATGGAAAAAAACATACGGTTCGAAAATCTCTGATATATCTAAAGATGAATTTATGGAATGGACGAATGGGTTATGGACATTTAATGGAGAAAGTAAAAAAAGAATTGGGCATCCAGCTCCATTTCCAATCGAATTACCTTATAGATGTATAAAATTATTCAGCTTTGTTGATGATATTATTTTCGACCCTTTTGCTGGCAGTGGCACTACTCTTATCGCTGCAAATAATAATAATAGATTTTCTATTGGACTTGAAATTGATCAAAAATATTTTGAATTAGCTAAACAAAGAATTATTAACGAAACCACATTATTATTGTAAGGAATTTTTTGTGAAAAATTCTAAAAAAAGCATATCAGATTTTATAATTGAATTTTTCAAGAATCATCCAAACAAAGAAATGAATCATGGACCAGTAGTTGATTGGGTTGAATCGCAATACTTAAAATTGTATAAAAAGAAACCTCGCGATACTTGGAGAGCAATAAGAAAACTTCATCAAGAAGGATTTCTTATAAAAGTTGCAAAGGGTGTTTATAAATATGATCCAGATTTTATTACAAATAAAGAAATTTATGATTTTACACCTGAAGTAAAAAAACTAGTTTTAGAAAAAGATGGTTATAGATGTGTTCAATGTGGAAGGAGTGCAAAAGAAGGTTATGAATTACATGTTGATCATATTCTGCCAAAAGACAAAGGTGGTTTAGCAACTTTGGAAAATGGTCAAACTTTATGTTCGATTTGTAATTTTAGAAAGAAAAACTATAATCAAACTGAAAGTGGTAAAAAAATGTTTATAAGAATGTGGCGGACTGCAAAAAAGATTGGTGATAAAAAAACAGAAAAATTTTGTGAGGCTGTTTTAAGTACTTATGAAAAATTTGATATTAATGGTCATATCGAATGGAGAAAAAGATAGTTTAATTAACAATTAAGGAAAAATTATGAAAAATATAATTCTATCATTTCTAATTTTAACATCAATAACTCTTTCGCAAGAAAAATATTTTATCTATTTTAAAGATAAAGGTGTTTCTCAATCAAATAGATTAAATAAAACTTCATTACAATTTCTTCAAGCAGAAAAAGAATTATCTCCTTTAGCAATTGAAAGAAGAAAAAGTGTTATGGGAAATGATTACATAACTTATGAAGATTTGCCAATAAAAGATGAGTATATAAATTCATTAATCAGCATTGGGATTAAAATTGAAAATAAATTAAAATGGTTTAATGCTGTATCAGCTTTTTTATCAAATGACCAAAAGGGAAAAATCTTATCACTACCATTTGTAGAAAAAATTGAAAAAGTTCGTTCATTCGTAATTTCTAATCCAATGAGTGAAAATTTTAAAGCAAATAAGATGAATTCAATTTCTTCAATTTCTGGATTGGATTATGGTTTTTCATTTACACAAAATAATTTATCAGACATCCCAGCTGTTCATGATTTAGGTTTTAATGGACAAAATGTAATTCTTGGAATTCTTGATACTGGCTTCAGATGGAAAAGTCATCCGGCATTAAAAAATTTAAAAATTATAACTGAAAAAGATTTTGTTCAAAAAGATGATATAACAGAAAATCAAGCAGGAGATGCCTCATCACAAGATTTTCATGGGACAGCAGTTTTATCTTTAGCGTGTGGAAATGCACCAGGAAATATAATTGGTCCTGCTTACGGTGCTTCAATAATTTTAGCAAAGACTGAAAATGTAAGTTCTGAAACAAGAGTTGAAGAAGATAACTATACCGCAGCTTTAGAATGGATGGAAGCTCAAGGTGTTCAAATTACTACAAGTTCACTTGGCTATAATCAGTTCGACAATCCAACCGAGAATTACACATTTGCTCAAATGAATGGAAATACTACAATTGTTGCAAAAGCTGCTAATTTAGCATTTCAACGTGGTGTATCAACATTCACTGCTGCTGGTAATGAAAGAGGTAACTCATGGGGAAAAATAATTTCACCAGCAGATGCCTTTGATATTATTGCTGTTGGTGCTGTAAATTCTTCAAATCAAATTGCTTCTTTCAGTAGCCCTGGACCGACGAGTGACGGACGAATTAAACCAGAAATTGTAGCAATGGGTGTTGCTGATTATCATGCAGTTGCTGGTGGTTCATATGGAAGTGGAAGTGGAACTTCTTATGCGACTCCAATTGCAGCTGGTATCGCAGCAATATTGAAATCCGCTTGGCCTCATTTAACTAATAAACAAATTAGAAGTATATTTCTTGCAAGTGGTGATAATGTTCAAAATCCAAATAATGATCGTGGTTATGGTTTAATCTCTGCGAAAAAAGCAATTGCATTTCCAAATCTTCAAATTATAAATAATAACATTCGTTTGAATAAAATTTTTATTAACTCCAACGGTGTTGTATCACCGATTATTTATGTCAAAATAAACAACAACGATTTCCAAAGTTTTTCATTAAATAGTTTAGGCAATTCTAAATATTATATTGATTTCAATTCACTGAATACAAATTCAACATTCGAGTTTTATTACACTTTTTCAACTAACAGTGGAAATTTAATAAGAGAACCTGAAGTTGGTAATTTTAAGTTTAATACAAATGATTTAAATATAATTACAGATGTTAAAGAAGATAATGAAAAATTTTTACCGATGGATTTTGTATTATACCAAAACTATCCAAATCCATTCAATCCGAGTACAACTATAAAATATTCGATACCGATGAGTGTAGAGACGTCATATATGACGTCTCTACGGATATATGATATACTTGGAAGAGAAGTTGCCACATTAGTAAACGAATACCAAAAACCAGGAACATATAGTACTGAGTTCAGAACTCAGAATTCAGAGTTATCGAGTGGAGTTTATTTTTACAGATTAACGGTTGAAAATCCGAACAATCCAGGAAAAGTTTTTATTCAAACAAAAAAAATGTTAATAATAAAATAAATGACAAAAAAATATATTATTAATCCTGCACAAGAAATTTATCTTAAAAATCTTCGTAAAGAAAAAGATAAATTCATTTTAGAATTAGAAGAGTACGCGCTTCAAAATAAAATCCCAATTCTAAATTGGTTAGCAGCGGACTTTTTGGAGCAACTAATAAAAATTAACAGGCCAAAAAAAGTTTTAGAAATTGGAATGGCTATTGGTTATTCATCAATTAGAATTGCAAGATCATTAAGAAAAAAAGGCATTATCTACACAATTGAAAAAAGTCCAAAGAATATTGAAGAAGCAAAAATAAATTTCGAGAAAAGTAATCTTAATGACAAAATTAAAATCCTTGAAGGTGATGCACTTGATATAATGCCAAAGTTAGAAATGAAATTTGATTTCATTTTTTTAGATGCTGACAAAGAAGATTATGAAAAATTATTCCATTATTCAGCAATGCTTTTGAAAAAACGAGGAGTAATATTTATTGATAATTTATTATGGCATGGAAATGTTGCATCTAAAACTGTTACTAAGGATATGAAAAAATCAACACAAACTATACGTGAATTTAATAAGTTATTTTTGAATTCAGAGATTTTCGATTCAAAAATTTATCCAATTGGAGACGGCATAGGAATAGGCATAAAAAAGTGAAAAAGTTAAATCAAATAGAAATTCTGGACGAAGTAAAAAAACTTTCGGATAATAAATTAAATCACTTAGAAGATTTAGAAAGATTAATTACTATTTCTGTTAAAAAAAATCTAATAAGTGAATTAGAATCACTTAGCTTTCAAGCAAAATATATTACCGGATTAATTCAGGTTATTAAAAGAAGAGAAAACATTAGTGATGAAAACTATTCAATTAAAATTAAAGATGAGCTTGTAGAAAGCTATAACAAGTTAAAAATTTTACTTGCCAAGATTACAAATAACTTTTCACCATTTATTGAAAATATTTTTAAAGAAAAATACTTTCAGTTGACCCAATCTTCATTAAACGATTTGAATTTACTTTGTCAGGACCTATCATTTCTTAAATTATACTTCAATGATTTAAAACAAAAAGGGTAAGTGTAATTAATACTTTGGAAATGCTTAAAATAAAATATTAGTTAAGTAATTTTAACTATAATAATATAGAAGAAATTTACACAATGGAATTAGCATAAGAAATGATCAATCAACTATAAGCCGATATTGCAACTGTTTAAACCTTCCAGGATTTAATGGGAAAAAACAGAAATAATAAAAAATCAAAAAATTACTTGAGATGGAATGTTTGAAGTTGAACTTACAGAGTAGTTTCGTTAAGAAAAAACCTCACTTGCTTGAAAGAAAACAGTTATCAACTACAAAAGGAACACATAAAAAATTTTTAAGAATGACAACGGAGAAACTGAATTAACGATACCAATAGATCGCATAAGAAGTTATGATCTTATTATCATAAAGAAGTATGAACGAACTCTTGGACCAATTGAAGATGAAATTATTTCTAAGTATATAAAAGGAATGACGACAATAGATATACAATCAAACATGAAAGAATTCTATGATCTTAATTTTCAGTAACTATAGTAAATAAACTATCGTCAGAAAAGTTATTAAGAAGTAGATTCTATTATGTATTAATGAATTTTATGATTACAATTTATTATATAACTTCAATAAATTCCTCAGTTACATTTTTTTCTTTATCAATGGAAAAACATTTTAACTTTTCTTCCGAAACCGAATATATTAAATATTTGATAGATGTATCGTTAGCAAGTCGAATATCTTCCTTTGACATTCTTGCAGGCGAAGCCGGATGCGAATGATAAACAGCAATTAAATTTGCTCCTTTTTGACGTGCATATTTTATAGCCTGAAATTGTTCTTTCGGATCAAAAGTAAAATGTTCGTTTGATTTATCAATATTTGTCATATTTATTATATCAATAACAATTTCATTATTCCCAACCAGATAACCACATGCTTCAAGAGGATAATCGTTTTTACTATGTTCAATTATCTTATTGTAAATGTCTTGAGGTATTTTAATCATAATTAACCCTTTTCAATAATTACCAGAAAAATATCATCCTGAATATTTTTTATTTCTAAAACTTTATTCCCCTGTTCAGTAACTGTCTTTGGTACATTTTCAAGCGGTTCACCTTCTTTTAAAACAACTTCAAGTATATCACCTTTACTAAGTTTTTCAAGTTCAAGTTTGGTTTTAACAAATGTCATGGGGCAATGTTCTTTTGTTATATCTAATTTAAAAGTTTTCATATGAATAAAATTTCACCTCCTTCGGAAAGATTTAAGAATTTTGCAACTCCAAGAATTTCTCTAACTTCTGGAATAAAATCATCTTTTTCCAATCCAAGAATATTTATTGACATTTCGCATGCATATAAATTTACATTTAGTTGTATTGCAGCATTTATTAATTCTTCTAACGTTGCAACATTTCTTTTTCTCATTAAATTTGTCATAAGTTTTGGACTTAATCCTGCAAAGTTTAATCTACTCAAAGGTAAATTTTTAAATCCGCCCATTAAGTAGTTGAATACTCTTGCGAGTAAGCCTTTACCAGTTGCATTTCTATGTTTTATTTTTTTAATTACATTCAAACCCCAGAAAGTAAAAAAAATATTTACATCATAATTTACAGCAGCAGCACCGGAAGCAATTGTAAAGGCTGCGATTGCTTTATCAAAATCTCCGCTAAAAAGTACTATTGATATTTTCTTTTTCTCTACCATAATAGCTCTCCTTATAGTTTTAGTTCACAAACGGGCTGTTCATAATCCTGCAGCTCTTTGATAGTTGGGCTTTTCCCACATACAGGGCAATTTTCATTTCTGTTTAATTTAATTTCTCTGAATTGAGTAGTTAACGCATTAAATGTAAGGAGTTTATTAGTGAGCAAATCTCCATTCTGAAGAATGTATTTTAATGCTTCAACTGCTTGAATTGTACCTATAACACCAGCAACGGCTCCAAGAATACCAGCTTCGCTGCAGGTTGGTACAACTCCTTTTGGAGGTGGTTCATTGAAAATACATCTGTAGCACATGTTACCCGGAGTGTAAGTAAAAGTTTGTCCTTCGAATCTTAAAATTCCCGCATGAGAAAAAGGTTTATTATTCATTACACATGCATCATTAACTAAAAATTTTGTAGGGAAATTATCTGTACCATCTATAATAAAATCATAATCTTTAATAATCTCAACAATATTTTTTGAAGAAAGTCTTACCTTATATGTAATTACATTTACATCAGGGTTTAGCTGTTTAATTTTGGATTTAGCTGAATCAACCTTTGGAATATTAATATCTGGAGTAAAATGAATTATTTGACGTTGAAGATTGCTTAGATCTACAACATCGCTATCAATTATACCTAATGTACCTACTCCAGCAGCAGCAAGATAAAGTAAGATAGGGGAACCTAAACCTCCAGCACCAATAACAAGTACTTTTGATTCGAGTAATCTTCTTTGTCCTTCGCCGCCAACTTCTCTTAGAATTATATTCCTGCTATATCTTATAATTTGTTCTTCAGTAAAATTCATTTATAAATCTCCTATTAAATTTTTTCTAATGCTTGTTTAAAATCTTCAATTAAGTCATTTATATTTTCTAATCCAACAGAAACTCTAATCATTTTGTCATTTACACCAGCAGATTTTTTTTCTTCTTGTGAACAATTCAGGTAAATAGTAGAATCTGGATGGATAACCAGAGTACGTGTATCACCAATGTTAGCTAAATTTTTAGCAAGCTTAAGATTATTAATTAACTTAAAACAATCATCTTTGGATTGAAGAGAAAATGTTAAAAGTCCGCTAAACTTATTATTAAATTGTTCTTTACCAATTTTATGATATTGATTTTCTTTTAAACCAGGATAGTTGACTTCAACAACATTTTTATTTGATCTTAAAAACTCAGCAAGTTTTAATGAATTTTCGCAGTGTTTTTCCATTCTGAGAGGCAAAGTTTCAATACCAATTAAATTAAGAAATGCACTAAATGGTGAAGGGGCAAATCCTAAATTCTGATAAATTTTTGACCTTGCAGTAGCTAAAAAAGCAAAGTTACCTGCTTTTGAACTCATTTCTTTAATTTTTCCCACAATAGATTTTTTCCAATCATAATTACCTGTGTCTATTAAAATACCGCCAATTGTTGTCCCATTTCCAGATATATATTTAGTTGTAGAGTGCACAATTATATCTGCTCCAAAATATTTTGCACGCCATAAGTAAGGTGTAGATACAGTATTATCAATAACTACTGGTATGTTATGTTCGTGTGCTATTTTAGAAATCGCTTTTAAATCAGGTATTTCTAATTTCGGATTACTTATTGATTCAAGAAAAATGAGTTTAATTTTGTTATTTATTAATTTTTCCCAATTACTAATGTCATTAATATTAACATAATGAACTTTTACCCCATATTTATTTAATATTTCCTTAAAGAATAAATATGTACCTCCGAATAAAGATTCAGAAGAAATTATTTCATCTCCATATTCAGTTAGAGTAAAAATTACAGTTGCTATTGCCGACATACCTGATGCACCAGCAATGGCTCCAATTCCTTCTTCGAGTGCATTCATTCTGTGTTCAAAGGCTGTAACTGTAGGGTTAGAAATTCTTGAGTATACATACCCAAATTTTTTCCCTTCGAATACTTCGCTTAGATCTTCAGCTGTATTATAAGCAAATGCAGCACTTCCATAAATTGGGAAAGAAGTCGCTCCAAATTTATCTTCTTGTGCAAATCCTGAATGGATTGCTTTTGTTTCAATTTCCATAATTTCCACCACCCATGAAATATAAAAATTCAATTATATCAGAATTTTGTAATTCTATTTTATCGTAATCTTTTCGATCAATTATTTCACCGTTTAATTCAACAGATACCATTTCAGGCATCTGAATATCTTTTAACTTAAGCAATATACCAACTGTTAGTTTTCCTTTATCAATAATTTCTTTTTTCCCGTTGATAGTTAATTCCATACTTTTCTCCTTAAAATTAAGATGTAAAAATTGAAATTGATAAATATCTTTCTCCAGTATCTGGAAAAATTACAACAATTAATTTGTCTTTATTTTCTTTTCTATTTGCAATTTGAAGAGCTGCATACATAGCTGCCCCACTTGAAATTCCTACAATTATTCCTTCTTCTTTTATAATTCTTTTAGCCATATTTATTGCATCCTCATTTTTTACTTTAAAAATATCATCAATGATATTTACATTCAATACATCTGGTATAAATCCCGCTCCAATTCCTTGAATCATGTGAGGACCTGGTTTATTACCAGAAAGGACAGCAGAACTAAATGGTTCAACAGCAATAGTTTTTAATTCTGGCTTTCTTTGTTTTAATACTTCAGAAACACCGGTTATAGTGCCTCCGGTTCCAACACCAGCAATAAAAATATCAATTTTTCCATCTGTATCATTCCAGATTTCTTCTGCAGTAGTTTTTCTGTGTATTTCTGGATTAGCAGGATTCTTAAATTGATAAGGCATAAAGGAATTTTTTGTGTTCTTCAATATTTCTTCTGCTTTATCAATTGAACCCTGCATTCCTTTTTCTGCTGGTGTAAGAATAACTTCTGCTCCAAATAATTCAAGTAATTTTTTCCTTTCAATACTCATAGATTCAGGCATAGTTATGATTATTTTATATCCTTTTGCAGCCGCTACGAAAGCAAGTGCAAGTCCAGTATTACCAGAAGTTGGTTCAACAATTATAGTATCTTTATTGATTAAACCTTTCTGTTCAGCATCTTCTATCATAGAAACACCAATTCTATCTTTAACAGAAGCACATGGATTAAACGATTCTAATTTTGCTACGACAGTTGCTTCTGAGTCTTTAGTTATTTTATTGATTTTAACCAGAGGTGTATTTCCGATTAATTTTGTGATATCTTCTGCAATTCTCATATTCTTCTCTTTTTATTTCTTAACAAATATTTTCCAGAATCGTTCATTTAATTTTTCTTGTAATAAAATTTGGTGTCCATCCTGTTTTAACGATTGTGGGACATTTTTTATTGCTTCTCCATCATCTAAGCTAACTTCGAGAATTTGACCACTTTGCATAGTTTCGAGCTTAAGTTTTGTTTTAACATAATTAAAAGGGCATTGAACACCTTTAAGATCTAAAATTTCGTCAGGTTTAATATCAGTCATTGTTATCCTCCGTAATTTTTGCACATTCCATAATTTTTAAGTTTGGCAATAATCGCATATAAGATTTATCAGAATCTTTTACAAATTCTTTTGTATAGTTGAGTATTTCAATTGCATTAATTTCGTCATCTGATGAATATTTCCAGATGAAATATTTTTCTTTAATATCAGACCAATCGTTGCATAACCAGTGTTTTATGTTAATTCTTTCTACAAACTCATTGAGTATTTCATCTTCAGAAGTTGGTTCAATTCCTTCAAGATATACATACATCTTAGCACATTTGAGTATTGAATCCAGGCATTTTTCTTTTACAGCAGACCAGTTTTTAGCTTTAATATCATCCTCGGCTTCATAAATATTTCTAATTGAATCATAAAGATTTATTGCCATGATATCGAGAAGACTTCCAGCACACTCACCACGTGATTCAGCTTCCATTTTGAATTCTGATTCAATACCTGGTTCTTGGAAATAATCGTAATTATCTTTTGCAACAGTTGAATTTTTTATTAATAATTTTCTAAAAGCGTCAATTCCAATTCTATCGACAAATTCATAAAATTTTTCACCATCTAATTTTTGTTCATTCCATAATTGAACAATATCTTTAACAAATAAGTGCGCATTTAATGCAGGTATTTTACCAATTACCTGTCCAATTCTATTATTCTGATAAAAAACATTTCCTCCAAGCAAAACAACATAATGTGGCGAAAGTTTTCCGTTGACTCTAAGCAACGCACCGAAAAATCCGATATCACTAATATGATGTTGACTACATGAATTTGGGCATCCTGAAATATGAATACGCAATCCATGAAGTTCATCAATGTTTTTACCAATATGTTCTGCAAAATTGTATGGATGAGTAACAGCAAGGCGACAGGAAAATGCACCCGGGCATGAGACAATTTCTTGCATTGCCTCAGTTTCTTCTCCAATAAATTTATTTTCTTTTAAGAAGTGAAATGCATCTTTTAAGAATTTTTCTTCGATCCACGGTATTAATAATTTTTGTGTTGGAGTAATTCTTACATAACCTGCACCGTATGAATCTGAGAAATTGGCTATTATGTTTAATTTCTCCGCATTTAAATTTCCAAGTGGTGGTTTTACAAAAAGTGCAAAGTAACCATCTTGCTTTTGTTTAATTGTATATTTTTTAATATAAGTATTCCAGAGAGCATCTTCTTCAAAATTATAATTTGAATATAATGGCAATGTAATTCTTGAGGTATTTATGGGACCAAAACTGCGACCATTTTTTGTTGGAGCAGGTAATGGAAAATCCTGAACATATTTTTCGAGTTCATTATTTATTCTTCTGAAATTTTTAAGTGAAATAAATTCTTTTATAACTAGATCTTTGAAATTTTCAAAACCAATTCTGGCAATTAAAAATTTCATTCTTGCACGGTTTCTATTTTTTCTTTCTTCAGTTCCATATTTATGGAACACTCTTAAAATTGCTTCGGCTAGTGGATAAAAATCTGATACCGATACAAAATCAAAGAGAGGATAAGCTGTCATAGGTACCGAACCGAGTCCACCACCAACATAAACTTTAAATCCATACTGTAAGCCATTTCCATTTTTTTGTATTTGTGCAATGCAACCAATATCATGAATTCTTGAATAAGCTAAATCCTGTTCACTTTCCGAGAAAGTAATTTTAAATTTTCTTGGTAGTGTAGAAGAAAGTAGATGTCGTAAAAAATATCTTGTGCAAAATATAGCATAAGGAAGAACATCAAAATATTCTTCTGGATTAATTCCCGATAAATATGAAGAAGTTATATTTCGTACACTATTACCGCATGCTTCTTTTGCTGTAATACCAACATCTGCAAGTAGACGTAATATTGTAGGGATGTCTTCAATTTTTATAAAATGTAATTGAATATCCTGTCGTGTTGTTAAATGTGCATGTTGTGAACCAACATATTTTTCAACAATTGAAGCAATTTGTCTTAGTTGTTCTGAGAGAATAAAACCACTCGGAATTTTAATTCTTTGCATGTGGATTCCCTCGCCATGATGCCTTACACCATAAGTTCCAAAAGTAAGACGATATCCTTTAAATCTTTCAGGGTGGATTTCCTGGTTTTTTAATTTGTGGATTATCTCTTCATATTCATTAATTTCACTATAAACATCAAATCCACTATTAATGTCTATTTGTTCCCAAATTTTTATTTGTGTCATAATAACACCCTTTCTTTTTTTAATAAATCATTACTTGAAGTTTCGGTTGAAAGGTAATTTAATTCATTAAATCCAGCTTCGTAATGTGGGAGTATATTTGAGTATTTAATTACTTCACCGAATATTAAAACAGCAGGAGAAGTTGCTTCTTTAGAAAGTGCAATTAGATTTTCAAGATTGCCAGTAAAAACTTTTTGATTGCTGCTTGCAGCATTTGAGACAATAGCAACTGGTAAATTTTTATCGATACCTGAATTAATTGCATAATGATAAATATTTTCAACTTGTGTTAAACCCATCAAAACAATTGTAGTATGATTTTTTCTTTTTAATAATTCTATCCAAGAACTGTCAAAAGCTCCACCACTAATGTGTCCAGTAACAACTGAAACAGAATTTGCGAATCCTCTTGAAGTAGGTGGTATTCCAGCTGCCAATGGTGCAGCAAAAGCCGAAGAGATACCGGGAATAATTTCAACATCGATATTGTTATTTATTAAAAATTCTGCTTCTTCTGCACCTCTACCGAATATAAAAGGATCTCCATTTTTTAATCTGCCCACTTTCATTCCTTTTAATGCAAATTCCAGTAATAAATTATTAATTTCATCTTGTGATAAAGAGTGTTTTCCTTTGCATTTCCCCACATAAATTTTTTTTGTTTTCTTTGGAAGTATGTCTAATATTTCATCATCAATAAGATGATCATAAAAAACTATATTGAGATATTGTAAAGTTTTAAATGCTTTTATTGTTAAAAAGTCAACTCCTCCAATACCGCAACCAATGATATAAACTTTTCCAAATAAACGTAATGTTTCTTTTTTGGTTTTTTCAATTTCAATTTTTGAATTAATCCTTTCATATAATTTTTTCTCTGCAAATTCTCCAAGTCTATCAGGTAATAATTGTTTTATTTTATCTCTAACTATTTGAGTTAAAGTTGGACTGGCACCATCACTTGATACGGCTATTTTTAAATTTTTATACAAAAGTAAAGATGAAAAGTAAAAATCACATTCTTCAGGTACATCAACTGTATTGACAAGAATAAATCTTTCTTTCTTAATTTCATTGATTATATTTTTTACTTCATCATTTCCAGTTGCATTTATAATTATATTGAAATTATCTGCATCACTCTTTTCAAATTTCTTTTGCTTGTATGGAATATTGAAATATTTTAATTCTTCACAAACTTTCTCTGCTATAATAAAGAATTCAATTTCGTTTTCTATTAATACTTTAGCTTTTTGAAAAGCCACATTACCACCGCCAATCAGTAAAATTTTTGGATTTCTTAATAAAATTGGCAATGAATTTATTTTATATTTATTTATCTTTTCCATGAGAACTACCTTTAATAGGTTTAGTAAATTGGTTTTATTTCCCAGTGGGGGAAATATTTTTTAATTAATTCATATAATTCTCTTTCGAAGCCGGAATAATCTGGAGTAACCAATTCTTCTTTTTCTTCAAGAGCTTCTATGATAATTCCACCACCAGCTATATCATATTCGTCAACAATTACAAATCTTCCAGTTGATTTAATTTTGCTGAACAGGTCAAAGCTGATTGGTTTATCTGTTCTAAATATAATTTGAGCTACTTCATTTCTATGAACTTCTTCTCTATAATTTTCTTTTTTTAGTGTAGAAGCATTCATGACAGATTTAATAGCTTCAATGCTAACACCAGCCTTATTAGTTCCAATTTTTAGTTTATATTTTTTATGAATACTAAGATTGTTTTTCCCCATCCAGAAAATATTGGCGACAAAACGATTAGTGGCATATGGCAATTGTTGATCTATTCTGCAAATTAAATCGCCCGGTTTAACATAAATTTGAGTTGTTAATGTTAATCCAATTGCTTGTTCTGCTATTGCAAATAATGGAGCTTCTTTACCAAATATTTCAATTGATTTTACTATAGATTTCTTTTGTGATGGCAGAAAAATAATTTCGTCTCCAACATTAATAGTACCTGAATTGATTGTACCAGCGATTATTCTGCGGTTATCTCCATTTTCTGTAAATTTATAAACACCCTGTACAAACATCCTGAAATCATTTTCTTCTTCTTCTTTTTCTTTTTCAAATGAATCGATTAATTCAAGAATAGTTTTACCTTTATACCAGGACATTTTATTTGAATGCTCGATCAAATTTAAACCGTGGAATGCTGATATAGGAACATATTCGACAGGATTAATATTTATTTCATTAAGATATTTTGAATAATCATTTTTAATTTGATTAAATCTGGATTCGCTGAAATCAACTAAGTCCATTTTATTTACTGCTACAATAATCTGATTAATACCAAGTAATGAAAGCATATATGCATGACGCTTCGTATTTTCTGCGATACCTTCGTGTGCATCAATTAATAAAATTGCTGCTTCGGCTCGTGCTGCACCACTGATCATATTTTTCAAAAATTCGATATGACCTGGTGCATCAATAATTATATATTCTCTTTTTTTCGTTTTAAAGAATATTCTTGCTGTATCAATTGTAATTCCCTGTGTTTGTTCATCTACCAAAGCATCAAGAAGAAAAGCATACTCAAATGGTTTTGCATTTAATTCGCAAGTTTTTTTAATCTGTTCTAATTTACCAACAGGTAATGAGTTTGTATCTGCAAGTAATCGACCAATTAAAGTGCTTTTCCCATGATCTACATGACCAACCACAACAATATTCATTCTTTCTTTCATATTAGATCTCTATTAATTTCAAATTCTTATTATTTGATAAAATGATTCAATTAAAAATTTTTTTATATGTTGATAAAATCAATAAATAAAAAAGTCTTAACAGATAAACAATATTTTATTTTACATATAGCCTTCTCTTCTCAGTTCTTCTAATGTTCCACCTCCGTCTTTATCCTGTGCTCTTCCAGATCTCTCTGCAATATTTTTTAGTTTACCACTTTTTAATTCTTTAATAATATCTTTTACATTTTTTGCAGTAGAATCTATAGGTAAAGTGCAAGGATAGCATCCAAGAGAACGATATCTTTTCCCGTTGTCATTGTCAAAATAAAGTGATACTACAGGAATATTTTCTCTATCGATATATTCCCAGATATTTAATTCTGTCCAATCGAGTAATGGATGAATTCTTACGTGAGTTTTTAGTGCAAATTCAGTTTTAAATTGATTCCATAACTCAGGTGGCTGATCGCCAATATCCCAATCACTATTTTTGTCTCTTGGAGAAAAATATCGTTCTTTAGAACGACTTCCTTCTTCGTCGGCTCTTACACCAACAATTACTCCAGTGTAAGTTTCTTTATCTTGGTCTTCAACGAATACACCCAGTTCGTGATCAAGTCTATATCTGGGGAATTGTCCTGATAATGTATTTTTCAAAGCTTCAGTTTTTAGAAGTTTGCAGCAAGTAATTCTATCAACATTGTCATCCGGGAAAGTCTGTTTTGTTTTAAGTGCTTCTTTGTTTTGTCCAACTATCAATTTTAGTTTTAATTCTCTTGCAAGTTTATTTCTGTATTCAATCATTTCAGGAATTTTAAAAGAAGTATCTATATGTATTAGTGGAAAAGGTACATGACCAAAAAAAGCTTTTCTTGCAAGATATAGAAGTACGGTGCTATCTTTTCCAATAGACCATAACATGGCTAAATGTTTAAATTCTCTATATGCTTCTCTGAAAATATAAATGCTGTGAGCTTCTAATTTATCCAGGTAATCCATATCAAACTCCTTTAATGTTTAATGTGTAAACCGCATTCTTTAGTTTCGGGATGTTCCCACCACCATCTACCGGCTCGAATATCTTCGCCCGGCAGTGTTGCTCTTGTACATGGTTCACATCCAATGCTTGTATAATTTTTATCATAAAGACTGTTGTATGGTATGTTATATTTTTTAATATAATCCCATACTTCTTTTTCTGTCCAATTAATTAATGGATTAACTTTTATAATCCTGAATTCCGGATCGTATTCAACTAATTCCATATTTTGTCGTGTTATAGATTGTTCTTTTCTTAATCCTGTTATCCATACTTTTTTATTTCTTAATGCACGTTTTAGTGGTTGAATTTTTCTTACATGACAACATTTTTTTCTGTTTTCGATACTGCGATAAAAAAGATTTATTCCATCTCTATTAACCATCCTTTCAACTAAACGAGGATTTGGGAAATAAATTTTTATCGGTATATTATATATTTCTATTGTTCTTTCAATTAAATTATAAGTTTCATTAGGCAACCTGCCTGTATCGAGTGTAAATATTTTGATTTTTGAATTTAGTGATGCAAGCATATGTGTGATAACCTGATCTTCAATACTAAGACTTGTAGAAAAAACTGCTTTATTTCCAAATTTCTTTGAAATAAGTTTTAATATTTCAAAAGCATCTTTGTCATATAATTGATTTTTTATTTTTTCAAGTATTTTCATAACTACCTCAAATATGATATTCTGGTTCTGACTTTTGTTCTTTCCCGAATTTTATTTTATTCCAGATTCTTTCATGCAAATAATAAAGTATAATTTTTGTGAAGATTTCTATTCCACCAATTGATAAAGCAATTTTATAATCACCAGTCAACAAATATGAAATTATGGTTGTATCAATACTTCCAGTTAATCGCCAGGTTATAGATTTTATTATACTTCTATAATGCTTGTCATGCATTCTTATTATCCTGCTAATGAATAATACTAAAGTTTTAAATTATACTTATAAAGTGTTAAGAATATTTAGTGAAATTTTATTTATAGATAGATGAAAAAATTAACAGCAGCAACACATAGAGGGGGTACAGATACAGTAGATAGATGAATTGAAGGATGATAAATATGAATGAATGGATTTTATTGAATTTAAGTTATTAGTTAACTTAATCTTCGATCTCTTTTTTCTTAATGTTTTCATTTTTCAACCCTTTCTTTATTTAATAAAAAAGCCCTTCGTCTGTGAAGGGCTTTTACGTGTTAGTTTAAAAAACTTATTGTGCTTTCACAGACCTCTTTTGAGATTAATACACATACAACAATTAATATTTATTTTCAATTTTATCATGCCTGTTCTTTTTATTTGTTGCAAAGATAAATTTAATAAAATAATAAGTCAAATTATTTCTTAAACAAGGTATATAATTTTTTTAAATCCAATATGGAACATAAAGTCTAAAAAGTATTTGAGATTCAATGATATTTTTCTAAGAAAATCTTTATGTCTCTGAGTTTATCAATTGGGAATAGATTCCTTAAGCTGAATTTTTGATTTATCAATGCAATAAATAAGTCGGTTTGAATTGCGTTATTCTTTATAAGCTGTGTGTAATTTTTTTTGCTTCGTTCTATTTTATCGCTTATAATATCTTTTTGTGTAAATGTACTAATTCTTATAAGTCTGCTACTAATTTAATAAATAGATTTTCTTATGTTGTTATGTAATTTCTTGCTTTTATTTTTCAACTACTATCAAGTGTTGGAAATTTTTAGACTATCTGTTCTTTTATCCAAATTGCTCAATTATTTGCTCTAATTGTGGTAAACCTACTTTGTTGCTTAAC
This sequence comes from Stygiobacter electus, assembly GCA_029210465.1. Taxonomy (GTDB): domain Bacteria; phylum Bacteroidota; class Ignavibacteria; order Ignavibacteriales; family Melioribacteraceae; genus Stygiobacter; species Stygiobacter electus. Next base: position 27,937 of record JARGDL010000010.1, on the reverse strand, counting down.
TTTTCTTTATTATTTAGTTAATGCTTCTATTGTTATTACTTTTATGTATTATAAAATTTTATAAAAGAAATAATAATCAAAATATTTTGACTACAAAAAATAACCAATAATTTTAGCATAAAACTATTCTTAAATATATATTAACCAAAAGGACTAAATATGAAAAAGTTGGTTCTTTTATTTATGTTAGTAATTAGCAACTTACCAGGGCAGAATGATGTTTATTCTTTACTAAAAAAGGATAGAATCTACATGGAGTTAAGGAAATTAATCTTCAAAAATTGCTTTTAAGGATCGTATACAAATAAGTTTCAACGTATTCGCTTATAGACTATTTCCAAATTTTAGTGTAATTTATTTTAGTAATCCTTTCAATGGATAACTTCTCGATTAGCTGAATAGGGCAGAACAAAACTAGAAAACCAAGGATATTATACAACTGATAATGAATTCTACTTTGAAAGTATTTTTATAAGAAAAGTTGGTCGGCATGGTAATCCTTATGTTGCTTTAATAATAAAAAGATCCATTTCAAAAAGTTTTGACAATAAATCTACTATGGTTGTATTGTGGATTTATTTTTGTTGTGATCGAAGATTTTAATTTGATGACAGCATTGTATCAGTTACAAAAGTGAATCATTTTTTTATGATAACATGACTTATTCAAGTACCTTAAATTTTTTTCAAAATTTAATTCTATTGATGTATAGGATGTCAGGTTAGATAATACATTAGCTTCAAAGGTTAATAATTATATAATTGAGAATTTTAATAGTTTACTAGTTCACGAAATTAGTCAAAGTAGAAAGATACAAATTCAAGGAATAATTAATATTATAATACCTTATACTTTTATCTAATTTTAGTGCAAAATATCACATTCTCTCACACAACTACATTGAATCATTTCGGAATTTGTTTCGAGTTATAATTTCTCAAATTATAACTCAATAATTTAAACAAAAAAAGGATTCTGATTAGAATCCTTTTTAGTAACATTCATATAAACTATTTTAATTTCTGTAAAGTTGGTGTATATTCTTCTGCCACTTCTTGAACAGTTCTACTTGAAATTAAATTGTAAATTCTATTTCTTAACTCTGCCCATTCTTCATGAAGAGGACAAGGATTTTCTTCGTCACATTCTTTCAAACCAGTAATACATTTTAAATTAATTACGGGACCTTCAACTCTTTCAACAATTTCTAGAATAGAGCTTTTCTTAGCAAATTCAGTAATTTTAAAACCACCACCTCGACCTTTAAAAGAATCTACATAACCATATTTAGCCATTCTTTGTAAAATTTTTGCTAAGTAATGTGCTGGTATATCTTCTTTTTCTGCAATTTCCGAGGACATGATTAATGCTTCTTTTGGTTGTCTAGCTAAAAATAAAATAGCCCTAATTGCATATTCACCGGTTTTTGTATATATCATTTTATCTCCTAAAATAAATTAAAAGAGAGTTATATCTTATATAAAAATACTTAAAATTTACTTTAATTCAAATATTAGATGTCTTTTTTTCAAAATATTCAAAATTTTCTTTGAAGGAAGGATTTATAAGTGGTAGAAACTTTTTAACTTCTTCTTCAAACTGATTTACTATTTTAGTATTAATAAAAGCAACAATTTTGGGAGATTGAGAAAAATCATTGTTGATAATTTTAATATCATATTTATTTATTAAATAGTGAATATTTTTACTTTGTGAATAATCATATGAAATAATTAATGATTGATATAATTGTAAGATTTTTATTCTTGAATTTGAAAGGGAACCAAAAGCTGATTCATAATAAGCTTTTCCAAGTGGGCCGACACCAAGTTTTGTTCCACCAAAATAACGTATGACAATTGTTAAAATGTTTTTTAATTCGAAATGATTTTGTGCGTTATAAATTCTTAAACCAGCTGTTCCATTTGGTTCGCCATCATCGGAATATTTAAAATTTCCATTTTGAAGTTGATATGAGTAACAATGGTGTGTAGCATCATAATATTCTTTTTTAATGGAATTTATTTCTTGTTCAATTTCCTTCTCTGAATTTATTGGAAAAGATTTTGCTATAAATATTGAACCTTTTTCTTTCAGTTTGAATTCAGTTTTGTGTGATATTGTTTTTATTTCTAATGGTAAATTCATTTTTCAAAAAAAATTGCATTTAATATTTACTTTATCTAAAATAACAAATTGAAGTTTGGTATTCTATTTATGGATTCAAAAATAATTATTCGCGGTGCGAGAGAACATAATCTTAAAAATATAAATCTTGAAATCCCTCGTAATTCTTTTGTTGTTATAACCGGGCTTTCAGGTTCAGGCAAATCATCTTTGGCGTTTGATACAATTTATGCAGAAGGTCAAAGAAGATATATTGAATCTCTTTCAACTTATGCAAGACAATTTCTTGGTCAGCTTGAAAAACCTGATGTTGATTTAATTGAAGGATTGAGTCCCGCAATTTCAATTGAACAAAAATCAACTCACGGAAATCCAAGATCAACGGTTGGAACAATTACTGAAATTTATGATTACCTTCGTTTACTTTATGCCAGAGTTGGACAAGTTAATTGTTATAATTGTGGAAGACCAGTTGTAAAACAATCATCTGATCAAATTGTTGAAAATATTGAAAATGATTTTAATGATAAAAAAATTGTAATTCTAGCTCCAGTTGTAAAAGGTAGAAAAGGGCATTACAAAGAATTATTCCAAGATATTCTAAGCGATGGTTTCATTCGTGCAAGAGTTGATGGAGAAATTTATGAGTTGACAGAAGATTTTAAAGTAGATAGATACAAAACACACGACATTGAAATTGTTATTGATAGATTAAAAGTTTCATCAAGTTCGAATACAAGATTACGTGAATCTGTTGAAGTGGCTTTAAATTATGGTGAAGGTTATTTAATTGTTAATAATGGAAATGAAGATCATATATTCAGCAGAAATTTTGCATGTATGCACTGTGGAATTGGATTCACTGAGTTAGCTCCAAATTCATTTTCGTTTAATTCTCCTTATGGTTATTGTCCCGATTGTGAAGGTTTAGGTGAAAAAAAAGAACTTGATATTAATTTAATTATTCCAGATTGGGACAAATCGATTAATGAAGAAGGATTAGCTCCTTTAGGCAAGCCAAGAAACATATGGCTTTTCAATCAGCTTGAAGCCATTGCAAATAAATTTGGTTTTACTTTCGATACTAAATTAAAAGATTTAACTAAAGAACAAATTGATGTAATACTGAATGGTACTAAAGAGAAAATTCCTTTTACATATTCTTATGCTGGTGGAAGAGAAATTACTTACATGCATAAATTTTCAGGTTTGTTAAAGTATATTAAACAAAATTATGAAAATACATCTTCTGCAAAGATAAGAGAATGGGCAGAAGCTTATATGAATACTCAAGTTTGTTCTTCATGCAATGGTGGTAGATTAAGAAAAGAATCTCTTGCAGTAACTCTTAATGGATTAAATATTGCTGAAGTAACAGCATTGTCAATTGAAAAAGCAAAAACTTTTTTTGACAATCTGAAATTAAAAGAAAGAGAAGCTTTAATTGCTAAACAAATTTTAAAAGAAATTTCATCAAGATTAAAGTTCCTTTTAAATGTTGGGTTAGATTATTTAACACTTGCAAGAAGTGCAAATACTTTATCCGGTGGCGAAGCACAAAGAATTCGTTTAGCAACTCAAATTGGATCTCAACTTTCTGGTGTTTTATATGTTTTAGACGAACCAAGTATTGGACTTCATCAAAGTGATAACATTAAATTAATTAACTCATTGAAAAATTTGAGAGACTTAGGCAATACAGTAATTGTAGTTGAGCACGATAGAGAAACAATCGAAAGTTCTGATTATATAGTTGATTTAGGACCATTTGCAGGCGAACATGGTGGTAAAGTAATTTTTTCAGATTTTACAAAAAAAATAACCAAATCTAAAAATGGAATTAATTCTTTAACGTTAGATTATCTAACAAATAAAAAGAAAATTCATTTTGAAAAAGAAAGAAGAAAAGGAAATGGAAAATTTTTAGAATTAATTGGAGCGAAAGGGAATAATCTTAAAAATGTAAATCTTAAAATTCCACTTGGTACATTTATATCAATTACAGGTGTAAGCGGCTCTGGTAAATCATCATTAATTAATGAAACACTTGTAAAAATATTAATGAAACATATTTATAATTCTAAAGTTGTTCCTTTACCTTATAAAGAAATAAAAGGATTAGAAAACATTGACAAAGTCATTGAAATAGATCAATCACCAATTGGAAGAACACCAAGATCAAATCCAGCTACTTATACAGGATTATTTACTCATATAAGAGATTTATTTGCTCAACTTCCTGAATCAAAAGTTAGAGGTTATTCCGCAGGTAGATTTAGTTTTAATGTTGCAGGTGGAAGATGTGATGAATGTGAAGGTGATGGCTTAAAAAAAATTGAAATGAATTTTCTTCCAAATGTTTATGTGCTGTGTGAAGTTTGCAATGGTAAAAGATATAACAGGGAAACTCTTGAAGTATTATACAAAACAAAATCTATTGCTGATGTTTTAGATATGACTGTTGAAGAAGCGCTTTCATTTTTTGAAGACTATCCGACTTTGCATAGAAAAATTAAGGCTCTTTTTGATGTTGGTCTTGGCTATATTAAACTTGGTCAACAGGCAACAACACTTTCCGGTGGCGAAGCACAAAGAGTTAAACTAGCAACTGAATTAAGCAAAGTTCAAACTGGAAATACTATTTATATTTTAGATGAACCAACAACCGGTTTGCATTTTGAAGATGTAAATATTTTATTGAGAGTGTTAAATCAACTTGTTGATAAAGGTAATACAGTTATTGTTGTTGAACATAATTTAGATGTTATTAAAGTTGCAGATTATATTTTTGATTTAGGCCCACTCGGTGGCGAACATGGCGGTGAAATTATTGCTCAAGGAACTCCTGAAGAAATTGCAGCTAACGAAAAAAGTATCACAGGAAAATTTTTATTAAAAGAATTAAAATCATAATGAGGTTAAAATGAAATCAATTAATGAATTTAAAGCTTACAGAACAGAAATGAATGAAAGGATTTTAAATTCTGGCTTTAGAGATTTTAATAAATTTTTTGCTTTAGATAATAAAGCTTATATAGATGGAGCTTTAAATGCAAAAACAAAAGAATTAATGGGATTAGTTGCTTCAATGGTATTACGTTGTAACGATTGCATTTTATATCATATTGATCGATCAATTCAGGAAGGGGCAACCGAACAGGAACTTTATGAAACTTTCAACATTGCATTAATTGTGGGCGGTTCAATTGTGATTCCACATCTTCGTTATGCTGTAGAAAAAATGGATGAAATTTTTAATGAGATAAAAAATGAAAAAAATAATAATTCCTAAAAACATTGTTACTGCTAATTCAGAAAATTCTATTTTGTATAATTCAGCAATTGTAGTTGAAGATGGAATTATCAAAAGAATTATTTCAACCGATGATGTTTCATTGTTAAGAAATGAATATGAAATTCATAATTATGAAAATTATACTTTAATTCCTGGTTTTATACAAACACATATTCATTTGTGCCAAACATTATTCAGAGGTTTAGCTGATGATCTCGAACTTTTAGATTGGCTGCAAAAAAAAATATTCCCATTTGAAAATGCACATGATGAAAACTCATTGAGAATTTCTACACAACTTGGTATTAATGAATTGTTAAAAGGTGGAACAACAACAATTTTAGATATGGGAACACTTCATCATCAAGAAATAATTTTTGATGAGCTGATAAAATCTGGTATGAGAGCCTATGCTGGTAATTGTATGATTGATAGAAATGATTTGTATCCAAAATTTTCTGAATCGACAAAATGGAATTTGGATAATACATATCAATGGGCAAAAACATTTCACAATTCTTCGGATGGTAAAATTAAATTTGGTTTTGCTCCACGATTTGTTCTTTCTTGTTCTGAAAATCTTTTAATTGAAACTAAAGAAATGATGAATGATTTTGAAGGTTCACTTTATCACACACACTCATCAGAAAATAAAAAAGAAGTGGAAACTGTCCGCAAAATAACAGGCAAAGATAATGTTGAATACTTTGATTCAATTAATATTCTTGATGACAAAACAGTTTTAGCTCATTGCATTCATCTTTCTGATGATGAAGTTAAAATTCTAAATAAAAATAACTCACGAGTTTCACATTGCCCATCATCGAATCTTAAACTTGGTTCTGGTATTGCTAACATTCCTAAATTAATTGAAAATAAAATTTCAGTTTCAATTGGAGCAGATGGAGCTCCATGTAATAACTCATTGAGTATTTTCAAAGAAATGCATCTAACTGCATTAATTCAAAAACCACTTCATGGACCAACTTCCATGGATGCATTGACAGTTTTTCGATTAGCAACAATTGAAGGTGCAAGAGCTCTTCATCTTGAAAATGAAATTGGAAGTATTGAAGTTGGTAAGAAAGCAGATTTTGTTTTACTTGATTTAAATAAAAGTGATCAGCCGATTAATGTAAATGAAAATATTTATTCAGCTATTGTTTATTCTGCTGATAAATCAAATGTAAAAGCTGTTTTTGTTGACGGCATTCAATTAGTTAATGATAGCAAAGTTAAATTTTATGATGAAATTCTTGTGTTAGAAAATGCAAAAACTGAATTGAAAAAATTAATTGAAAGAACAATATGAAAATAATTTTTGCAACTCAAAATGCTGGTAAAGCAAATGAAGTTAAAAATATTTTTTATGATTCAGTTTATGAAATTATTTCTCTTGCTGATTTAAAAAATGATATTGAAATAGAGGAGAATGGGAAAACTTTTTATGATAATGCTTTGATTAAGGCAAAATCAATTTTTGAAATTTATAAACTGCCTGTTATTGCTGATGATTCAGGTTTAGAGGTGGAACAGTTAAATGGAGAACCTGGAGTTTATTCAGCAAGATATGCAGGGAAAAATTGCACTTATGATGACAACAATAAAAAATTAATCAAAGAATTAAAAAATTTTGCTGAACCACATTTTGCAAAGTTTGTTTGCACATCAATTTATTATGATGGGAAATATATTTTAACATCAGTTGGTGAATTAAATGGTAGAATTATATTGCAGCCAAGAGGGAGAAATGGCTTTGGTTATGATCCGATTTTCCAACCTGATGGTTATGATAAAACTTTAGCAGAACTTTCATTAGAAGAAAAAAACAAAATTAGTCATCGTGCAAAATCATTTCTTGGTCTAAAAAAACAATTAGACAAAATTATTTTGATGCAACAATAACTTGAACTAATCCTAAAGTAAGAGAATATTTTTTAACATCATTAAATCCACAATCAAAGAAAATTTTTTTTAGATCTACCTTTTTATCAAATTCTTCAACTGATTCTGGAAGATATGTATATGCTTCAGGATCTTTTGAAATGAATTTACCGACTAACGGCAAAATATTTTTAAAGTAAAATAAGTATAGCTTTTTAATTATTAAATTTTCTGGTAATCGGAATTCTAAAACAGTTGCTTTCCCTTTATTAACAAGAACTCTTCTAAATTCGTTAAAAGCAGTTGGAATGTCATAAAAATTTCTAACACCAAAAGCTACGGTAATATTTGTAAATGATTCATTTTTAAAAGGTAAAAATTCTGCAACACATTCAGTTGTTTTTCCTTTTATCCAATCAGCTTTATTATTGAAAAGTGAAAGCATATTGAAAGATAAATCAGCCCCAAAGATTTTTTTAACTCCAAATTTTTTTGCGGTTATTGCAAAATCACCAGTGCCGCAAGCAATGTCAAGTAAAATTGTGTTTTCATCCATACTTGAAAATTTTATTGCTTTTTTTCTCCAATAAAAATCTACGCCAGCACTTAAAAGATGATTAAGAAAATCATATTTATATGAAATAGAATCGAAAATTCTTTGAACTTGTTTCTTTTTGTTTGGACTTTCCATTTGTTCTGTTTAATTTTCCTTTAAATTCTATAGACAAATTTATGGATAAATATTATAAAGCAATAAAAGAAAATATTTGTAAGTATTGTGTTGATTCCAGTGAAGATGGAAATTGTACTTTGAACGAACAAGAAATCTGTGCTGTTGAGTTCTATTTGAAAAAAATTGTCAAAATAGTTCATTCAATTGATACAGACGAAATATCAATCTATCATCAAAAGTTAAGAGATGAAGTTTGTTCGAAGTGCAAAACATCAAAAGATGAATATTGTTATTTAAGAGAAGATGCAAATTGTTCACTAGACAGATATTTTGCGTTAATTGTAGAAACAATCAAAAAAGTTGATGCTGGATTAATCAATTAACTTTTGAATTTGTGATGTTAAGTAAATAAAATCTTCAATTTCTAATTGTTCAGCACGTCTTGTAAAGTCAAAATTTATTTTTGTTAAGTCAACATTAATAAGCTCACTGTTTGTCAAAGAATTTTTTAAAGTTTTCCTTCGATTACCGAAACAAGCCTTTACTACTTTAATGAATAGTTCATCTCTGATATTTGATATTTTATTTTTTTTAAAATCAATTTTTATTATAGCTGAATCAACGTTTGGTTTTGGATAGAATACATTTCTTGAAACCTTGAAACAAAATTCTGGTTTAGCAAAATACCCAATCAAAACAGAGAGGATTCCATAATCTTTTGAATTTGGCTTTGCAACAATTCTTTTAGCAACTTCATATTGTGTCATTAATAAAACATCGCTAATTATTTCTCTGCTTTCAATCAATTTAAATAAAATTGGGGAAGTAATGTTGTATGGTATGTTACCTATGATTCTAAGTTTTGTTTGTTGAGTAAGAGCAAGATTAAGAGTAAAATCATGATGAAGATTAAGATCATGATTAAGATTAAGATCATGATTAAGATTAAGATCATGATTAAAATCAAGAGTAAGAAAATCTTGATTGATAAAAATTACATTCGGGAATTTATTCTTTAAATCTTCTATAACTCTTTTGTCAATTTCTACAGCATAATAAAGTTTGGTTTTACCGATAAGTAAGTCAGTTAATGCTCCTTTTCCTGGACCAATCTCTAAAATGATGTCATTTTCATTTGGTGAAAATTCTTCAATTATTTTTTGGATTATATTTTTATCGTGAAGATAATTTTGTCCAAATCTTTTTAATGGTTTTAGGTTTTGCATTTAACAAATTGTAATTTTGTTTAGCAATATAACTCACATAAGATTAAATTTAACATCCAAATTTAAAGGAATTCGTATTGATTACATTAGAAATAATATTCTTAGTTGCATTGTCATTATATTTTATAAATCTTGTAGCATTTACAATTGGTGCATCAAAAAAATTCCCAAAATTAAAATATGAAGATCTTCCAAAAGCCACAGTAATTGTAGCAGCAAGGAATGAAGAGAATAATATATTAGATTGTATGACAGCACTTAACAAGCTTGAATATCCAGAAAATAAATTAGAAATAATTTTAGTAAATGATCATTCGACTGATAACACTGAAAAAATCATAAAAGATTTTATTTCGGATAAACCAAAATTTAAATTATATGTACCCGAAAAAATTTTAGGCAACTTAAAAGGGAAAGCTAATGCACTTGCCAATGCACTCAAGATTTCAAAAGGAGAAATTATTTTAACTACGGATGCTGACTGTATTGTAAATCCAAAATGGGCTTTAACTTTATGTTCCTATTTTCAGAAAGATGTAGCTTTTGTTGGTGGATTTACAACTCAAGAAGATAAGACCGCATTTCAAGGCATGCAGGCAATTGACTTTGTTTTTTTACTTACAGTTGCATCTGGTTCTTTAAACTTTGGTAAACCCCTTGCAGCTATTGGCAATAATATGTCCTATCGCAAAAGTGTTTATGATGAAATTGGTGGATATGAAAATTTACCTTTTTCAATTACTGAAGATTTTAGATTATTAAAATCTATTCATCAATTAAAAAAATATAAATGTATTTATCCTGTTGATGAAAATGCTGTTGTTACATCAAAAGCTTGTGCCGATATTAAAGAATTATACTGGCAAAGAAAACGTTGGGGAGTAGGTGGCAAAGAAAGTGACTTGTTTGGATATCTGACAATGGTTTGGGGTTATATATCAAAAGTAATGATTGTTTTAACTCCATTCTTTTTTACACTTAATATGTTTTACTTAACTGTTACAAAAATTATAATTGATTTCTTCTTTGCTAATAATGTTTTTAATAAACTTAAACTAAAAATGAAATTCACTCACTTTTTAGCTTTTGAAATTTATTATACAATTTACGTTTTAATTCTTCCATTTATTGTTTTACCAAACAAAAAAGTCAAATGGAAAGGGAGAACATTTTAATTTATGGAGTTTTAATGAAAAAATATTTTGTTCTTTTCTTTTTGGTAAGTTCAATTTTATTTTCACAAGAAGTGGAATATTTTCCAAAAGGATTAAATGTTAAACCATTTACAGCAAATGTATTAGAGCCAAGACTTGGTTTTGCATTCAAAACAAATGTAAAAGAATTACGATTAGATGTTGGTAATTCTGTTGATTTAATCTCACTGAAATCAAAACATTCTAATTTGAGTTTTGGTGCTGATTTATTTACATGGACTTTATTAAAACAAGAGGCAAACTTTTATTTCCCTGTTGATGCAGTTGATTATTTTTTTGGTGTGAATTTTGGCTTATATCAAAATTCAAAGTATTATGATTATGGTTTTCGCCTTCGAATTTCACACATCAGTGCTCACTTAGTTGATGGTCACTATGATAAAAATAATTTACAATGGATAAATAATAAACTCCCTCGTGTTTATAGTCGTGAGTTTTTAGAATTAATTCCCTTTATTAAAATTGAATATTTACGAATGTATGCTGGTTTAACATATTTATTTCATACAGATCCAATTGTGAACAAAAAGTTAGTTTACCAAGTTGGTTTTGATTATTATAGAAATGATTTAGTTACAAAAATGTTTTTCCCATTTATTGGTGTTGATCTAAAAATTGATCAAAATGGAACTAAATCTTTTAACCAATCTTATTATGCGGGTATTAAATTCGGAAATGCTGAAGATAAAGGAATAAAAATTTATTACTCATATTTAAATGGAATGAGTATCCATGGTGAATATTTTGATTCCCAGGAAAGCTACTCAAGTATTGGAATTACAATTGACTTCTAAAAACAATATTAAAAAATGAAACTAAGAGATAATCCCTTAATAAATTTATTGTTGCTTATAATTACATTGATAACAACTACATTCGCTGGAGTTGAATGGACAACAGGTAAAGCTGGTCCATATGAATTTAATGATTTAGTAATTGGTCTTCCATATTCATTGTCTATTTTGTTTGTACTTGGAGTGCATGAATTTGGCCATTACTTTGCTTCACTTTATCATAAAGTAAAAGCGACACTGCCATTTTTTATACCATTTCCACCTATAGCTGGATTTTTTAATTTCGGAACAATGGGTGCTGTAATTAAAACTAAATCAATTATTCCAAACAACAAAGCTATGTTTGATATTGGTGTTGCTGGTCCAATTGCTGGATTTGTTGCTTCATTAATTTTGTTGATTTATGGTTATACTCATTTGCCAGATGTATCATATATACTTGCAATTCATCCTGATTATTTTTCTCCAGGTTATGGTAAAAATGCTATTGGATTAGAATTTGGGAATAATCTTTTAATGATAATTATAAAAAATCTATTTGCTAATCCAGAACAATTTATTCCGCCCATGTCAGAAATTTATCATTATCCATTTTTATGTGTTGGATGGTTTGGGTTGTTTGTAACTTCAATGAATTTAATTCCAGTTGGTCAATTGGATGGAGGACATGTAATTTATTCAATGTTTGGAACAAAAGTTCATGAAGCGATTGCTAGTGTTTCTTTAATAGTTTTATTAATAATTGGTTCGCTTGGATTTTTAGGAAATTTTCTTGGTTGGAATATTCATTTTGGTTGGAGTGGCTGGCTTCTTTGGGCTTTTATTTTATACTTTTTTATTAAAGTAAAACATCCGCCAGTTTTATATTATGAAAAATTATCAACTGGAAGAATGATTATTGGAATAATTGCTATTTTGATTTTTATTGTTTCATTTAGTCCAACTCCATTTTTAATTACATTTATGTGATTTTTATTTCAATTTGTTTAGTTATGAATCTTCTATTAAATTTCAGTAACAAAAAAAGGAAAAAATATAGAGATCTTGCTACAGTTTATTTTACATTAATTAAAGGAATTTAATCTCTATGTTTTTTCTAAAACGAAATCAAATCTTAATTAAGCTACTCGTTTTATTATTATCATTAACACTTTTCCAATTTTGTGATAAACCATACAATGATATTGTAGATTATCAATTGTCAAATTATTTAGTTGAAAAAATTTCTGTTGTAAATGACTTTAGTTATTCACAAGCTGATTCATTATTAAATGTTGGAATAACATTAAAGAATTATGATTCTGTTGATAAAGTTTATATAAATCTTAAACTCAATGATGCATCTATGTTTATTTATCAGGGGATTGAACTAAATAAAGTTACTACTGGTTCAAACGTAGAATTCTCTACAAAAGTTAAAATGAGTAAAAAATTTTCATCAGGAAAATATATCATTGAATTTTTTGTAAAAGACAAATTTAACTCGAATGAAAAAAAGGTCGCTGAACATTTATTTAATTATAATAATAATCAAATAAATTATCCCCCTGTAATTTCAGATTTAAAGATTCCGTCAATTGTTAATAGAGGTGAAACATTTTCTTTTAGTTTAAAAGTGGATGACCCAAATGGTTTAAATGATATTAGCCAAGTTATATTTAAATTATTTAGACCTGATGGCTCAGTTGTAATTCCAAATTCTTCTAATCCAAATATTGATTACTTCGTTATGGTTGATAATGGCGATACAAATCTTGGTGATGAAAAGGCAAACGATGGAGTTTATTCATTTAAAAATTCATTTGGACAAACATCAGCTGTTGGAAATTGGACTTTTGAATTTCAGGCAAAAGATAAAAGCGGTACTGCAAGTAATGTAATTAAAAGTATTGTTGAGGTTAGATAATATGAATTATAAAAATTTTATTGTTCTTGTCACATTTTTAATTAACGTTTCAATAATTGCTCAATCAATCCCATTGAATTATAAATTAGAAGAACGATTAAACAAAATTTCCGATACATCTCCAGCAAGTAATACAATTGATAGAATTTTTATACAAAATAATTCAACAGTTTGGCTTGGTACATCAAAAGGATTAAGCAAAACTACTGATAGTGGTTTAACATGGACAAACTTCTACGACACAAAATCATTTGGTAAAGAAAGTATTTCTGCTGTTAATTTTGGTTTAGGTGCTATTTGGACTGCATGCTGGCATTTTGAAAACAAATTGGGTTCTGATATTCCTGTTGGAAATGGATTAAGATATTCAACAGATGGTGGAATAAATTGGGTTGAAATTCCACAACCTGTTGATGCCCCTGATGATTCTACAATTTTTTATGGGAACAATAAATTACGTGCTTTGCCAATTACTGCTAAAGAACAAAATTTTATTTATGATATTGCATTTACAAACAACACAGTTTGGATCGTTTCTTTTTCTGCAGGTTTGAGAAAATCAACTGATATGGGTAAAACTTGGCAAAGAGTTGTTTTGCCGCCAGATAATTTGAATTCAATTAAACCAACAGATAAACTCGATTTTGATTTAGCTCCAACTTCAGGGAATTTAAAGATGAGAGGAAATTTAAATCACCGTGCATTTTCCATTATTGCAATTGGTGATACAATTTATGTTGGAACGGCTGGTGGAATAAATAAATCAATTGATGGTGGAATCAGTTGGGTAAAATTTAATCATACAAATCAATCTCAACCAATAAGTGGAAATTTTGTACTCTCTTTGAATTATAATTCTTATGATAATTCAATTTGGGCAGCAACATGGAAAGCCGAAGGTACAAATGAATTTTATGCAATTAGCAATTCAACTAATGGTGGAAAAAGTTGGAATATCTTTTTAGCTGATGAAAGAATTCGTGATTTTGGTTTTAAATACAAAACAAATAATAATTATGATGTTTTCGCTGTGTCTTCTATTGGAGTATTTAGAAGTTCAAACAAAGGAATTACTTGGATTACTTCACCTTATATTATTGATGAAATAACTAAAGTTGAACTTAAACCAACAATATTTTTAAGTGTTGAAGCAAATAAAATAAATTCTTCCAATTATGAAATATGGATAGGAACAAATGACGGCTTAGCAAAAACAATCGAAAATGAAAATGATTTTTGGAATAACAAATGGAAAACATTTTTATCATCAAGTTCTTCAGTAAGTCAAAATCAAAGTTATGCTTTCCCAAATCCTTTTAATCCGAAGTTCGATATTGCAAGAATAAAATATAAATTGCAGAAAAATGCCAATGTTACATTAAGAATTTTTGATTTTGGAATGAATCTGGTTCGAACAGTTGTGCAAAATGCAAGCAGAAATGCAAGTAATGAATTAATTGAAATTTGGAATGGTAAAGATGATAATCAAAATTTTGTCCCGAATGGAGTTTATTTTTACCGTATTGATATTAGTGATGAACAACCATTGTTTGGAAAAATAATCGTGATAATGTGAGGTAAAATGTTAAATAAAATTTTTTATATAGTTTTAATATTTGTTGCTACTTCGTTAAATGCACAAACTCAATTTTCTGAAATCTCAACAAAAGTTGGAGCATTTTCAAGAATGGGTTTTGGTGCAAGAGGGATGGGGATGGCAAATGCTTTATCCTCAGTCAAAGAAGGAAATATTTCTTCATACTATAATCCAGCAAATATTGTATTTCAAAATGATAATTTATTTCAAACTGGTTATTCAATTTTATCTTTGGACAGAAGTCTAAACTTTATAAGTTATACAAGAAAATTTGAGTTTGGTAAAAAAGAAGATAATGAAGGAAATATTAGAGCAAGATCAACTGCCGGTGTTAGTATTGGTTTAATAAACTCTGGTGTATCAAATATTGATGGAAGAGATGGACAAGGAAAACAAATCGGAAATTTTTCAACTTCAGAAAATCAGTTCTTTATCTCAGTTGCAAATAAATTCTCAGATAAATTATCAATCGGAATTAATTTTAAGTTTTATTACTACAAGTTATTTGAAAATTTTTCAGCAAATGGTTTTGGATTAGATTTGGGTGTTTTATATTCGATTAATCCAGCAATGAATATTTCATTTGTGATTGTTGATTTAAATAGTAAATACACATGGGATTCAGGTAAGTTGTATGGAACAAATGGTACAACATCAGTTGATAAATTTCCTTTATTAAAAAAGATTGGATTTTCATACAAGGTACAAAATGATTTATTGACGGCAATTGAATTTGAAAGTAGTAATGCGAATACAAATATTTTAAGAATTGGTGTAGAATATAAACCAATTGAAAGCTTACTTTTCAGAGCAGGTATTGATAAAATTAATATCAATAATTTAGAAGTACCGGTTCGTCCATCTTTTGGATTCTCTTATTTTTACATAATAAAAAATTACACAATTGGATTTGATTATGCATTTGCATACGAACCATATTCATCAAGTGATCAACATATAATTGGAATTAACTTTAGATTTTAGTATGAAAAAAATATTATTTATTTACTTCGCGATTATAAGTCTTGTTTTACCACAATCACAAAATGAAAGTGGTTATGCATTTCTTAAAAATGGATTCACAGCAAGAAATATTGCAATGGGTGAATTTGGAGCAGTGGGGATTAATGATTTATCAGCTCTGCATTACAATCCATCATACTTAGCTTTAAATAATAAAACCCAGTTGGCATTTTCTCATCATTCACTTTTTAATGATTACTCAAGTGAAAATTTTGGTTTTAGTTTCAATCTTTTTAATCTTCCATTTGCAATTGGTATAAACACAACCAAAATTGATGGAATAGAACTGCGAACTAAACCAGGTGAATTAATTGCAAAGTTTAATGCAAATTATTTTTATGCAAGTTTATCTTCTGCTTATCAAATAAAGAATTTTTATTTCGGTGCAACAATAAAATATTTATATGAAAATATTTATATAGATGATTCTAATGGTTATGCTTTTGATTTTGGATTTAACTATGAAAAATTTTATGATAATTTTTCATTGGGAGTTGTAATTAAAAATATTGGTAATGTTAACGAATTAAAAAACATAAAAACAAAGTTGCCATTAGATTTTCAAATTGGTATTAATTACAATTATAAATATGACGATTTTGAGTTTAATCCTATCATTGGATATCAAAATTATTTAACGGATAAAATTTCTCATTTGCATTTCGGAACTGAAATTAAATACAGTCAAACGGTTTCATTAAGATTAGGTTACGTCTCAAATTATGATTCAAAAAATATTACAACTGGATTAGGTGTGGTCTTTAAAAAATTTAACATTGATTATGCTTATGTTCCAATCAAATATGGCTTGGGGGATAATCATATATTAACATTAATTTACAATTTCTAGTTATGGTCGAAAATGGAAATAATTAATTACACGGAAGAATGGAAAGAAAAGTGGGATAATTTTATTCTCGAATCAAACAATGGAACAATGTTTCATCTTCAAAGATTTTTTGATTATCACACTCCCGGCAAATTCAATTTTCATCATTTGATTTTTCTTGATAAAGGAAATATTAAAGCATTGTTACCAGGTGCAATTATTAATAATGTATTTGAATCACCAATTGGTGCAAGCTATGGTTCAATTGTAACCAAAGATGTAAAATTTGTTGAAGCCATGGAAATTGTTTCGACATTAATTGAATGGGGTAAAAAAAATGGAATTAAAGAATTCACTTTAACTTCAGCACCAATGATATATGAAAAACATCCAAATCAAAATTTAGATTTTGCAATGTTGTGGCAAGGTTTTAAATATTCTCTACATTACATTTCAAGCGCAATTAAACTTGATAAGAATGTTGATATTATCGAAAGATTCTCACCAACAATTAGAAGAAATATTCGTAAATCATTTACAGATTTTAATCTCAAAATAGAAATAAACGATAGATATGATCAATTCTATCCAATATTATTGGATAATAAAGCACGTCATGGTGTAAAGCCAACTCATACATACGATGATTTAATCAAGCTAACTGAATTATTACCTGATAATTTAAAATTATTTATGGTTTATAAAGATGAAAAACCAATTGCTGGCTCATTAATGTTTTTTGCAAACAGAACAGTTGCAATTTGTTTTTACAATATGCTTTATTATGAATATGCTCAATACAAACCAATTCAAAGAGTAATGTATGAAGTAGTAAAATATTGTACTGAAAATGATTATCAATATGTTGATATCGGTGTTTCTCAGGATACAAAAGCTGAAAATCCTATGACGCCAAGTATCAGTCTTATTGATTTCAAAGAAAAGTTCGATGCAAAAACTATTATGAGAAATACATTAAACCTAAAACTTTAGTTGTTGAATGCATACTAAAAAGAAAATTTGTATCGCATTTCTTGGAAATCCTTATCACGATTCACGTGTAACAAATCTTTACAACTCATTGGTTGAAGATGGATATGATGTTACTGTAATTTCTTTTAATTGGTTTTCAGAAGAAATTACGAATGAGAAAAAATATATCGTACATGAAATAAGCAGGAAACAGGGGAGCTTATTTTTTTATTTGTCATTTATTTTAAAGTTGTTTTTTTCTATTTCTAAAACGAATGCAGACATTTATTTTGCTGAAGATATTTACACTCTTCCTTTGATAGTTTTTTGGGGTAAATTAAGAAAAGCAAAAATATTTTATAACAGTCGTGAAATTTATGCTTTTATTGGTGGCTTAAGGAATCGTCCAATTCTTCAAAAATTTATAACATCAATTGAAAAATATTTTATTCAAAAAGTTGATTTAGTATTGACAACCGGAGAAATGGATACAGAGTTTTTAAAAAATTTTTATCATCTGAATAATGTAATTACTGTTCGAAATATTCCATTATATCAATCACCAACTTTTAATTTTGATTTTAGAAAAAAGTATAATATCCCAAATGAAAAGAAGATTTTATTATATCAA
Organism: Stygiobacter electus; assembly: GCA_029210465.1. Lineage (GTDB taxonomy): Bacteria > Bacteroidota > Ignavibacteria > Ignavibacteriales > Melioribacteraceae > Stygiobacter > Stygiobacter electus. The sequence continues at coordinate 9,766 of JARGDL010000010.1, read as the reverse complement.
GGAATTTTAATTGATGGAAGAGGAATAGCAATTGTTATTAGAGCTTTGCAAAAAATTCAAAATGCTGTTTTTATTTTACTGGGTGATGGTTCAGAAAAAGTAAAGTATATAAATCTTGCAAAGAAATTAAATGTAAATGATAAAGTATTTTTTGCTGGTTCAATTTCACAAAATGAATTAATAAATTATACATCTTCTGCAGATATTGGATTAGCGTTAATAGAGAATATTAGTATTAGCTATTATCATGCATTGCCAAACAAATTGTTTGAGTATATAATGGCTAAAGTGCCAGTTATTTCTTGTAATTTACCTCAAATGAAAAATATTGTTGAAAAATATAAGGTGGGAAAAGTTATTAATTTAGAAAATGAAAATGAAGTAGTCCAAACCATTCAAGAAATGATTAATAACGAAAATCAACTTATTGAGTTTAAGAAAAATTGTGAGGCTGCAGCAAAAGAATTAAACTGGCAGAAGGAATACAAAATTCTTCAAAAAGAAATTATGAGTATAATTTGAAAAGACAATTGAGAATATTAATTGTTAGACAAGATAGAATTGGTGATGTTGTGTTATCAACCCCATTGCCTAGAGAGATAAAAAAAGTTTATCCGAATTCATTTGTTGCTGTAATGGTTAGAAATTATACAAAAGATATCTACCTTCATAATCCATATGTTGATGAAATTATTATTTATGATGAAACAAAAAAAGGTTTAAAAAATTTTTTAGAGGATGTCAAAAAAATAAAAAAATATAAATTCACTCATGCTTTAATGTTGTTACCAAATGAAAAGATTAATTATTTACTTTTCTTTGCAGGAATACCATTTAGAATAGGAGTTGGTCATAAATTATATCAGTTCATTACATTTACAAAATTTGTAGATAGGAAAAAATATAATCCTTTGCGACACGAAGCAGATTATTCGCTTGACTTAATTAGAAAAATAGGCATTGAACCAACATCAACTGATCCAGAAATATTTTTATCTGACAATGAAAAAATCAAGGCAAAGGAAATAAAAAGAACTTTAGTTAATAATGATCAGAAACTTATTGGTATAAATACATCAAGTGGTAATTCAGCTCCAAATTTACCTTTGGAGGAATACAAAAGATTAATTCTTAAACTATCAAATGAAAAAAGAATAAAAGTTGTAATTACAGATATTAATCCAGATGATAGTATTAAAAACTTGCCAAATGTAATATATCCAATGACATCATTAAGAAATGACATCTTAATATTCTCAATTCTTGATTTGTTAATTTCATCAAGCACAGGACCAATGCATATTTGTTCAGCATTAAAAGTCAAAACACTATCACTATTTTGTCCTTTAACAGCATGTTCACCAAAACTTTGGGGACCATTAGGAAATGAAAGTAGAATACTTTTACCAAAAGAAGATTATTGCAGAACAAAATGTCCAGTCGATCCAAAAAAATGTAATTATAAAGGTGATAGTGGAATTAATGCAGAAACGGTATATGAACAAGCGATTAGTTTTCTGAATTAACTTTGTTATATTTGCACGCAAAATTTTGCCAGGCTTTAATCGGCAAGTTGATACCCAACCCCGCTAGGTCCGGAAGGAAGCAACGGTCAGTATCTAACTTGGGTGATTTGAAGTCTGGCTTTTTTATTCTTTATTGAAATGATTATAAATTATTTGAGCTTTTGATTTGCCAACAACTTTTTGTAATTCTTCTAAAGTTGACGATTTAATTTTTTCTAAACTGCCAATTGTTGAAATTAATTTTTGTGCTAAACTATTACCAATTCCTTTGATTGAAGTTAATTCAGTGTTTATAATTCTTTTACTTCTTCTTTCACGATGAAAAGTTATTGCAAAACGATGAGCTTCATCTCTTATATGTTGTAATAATTTTAAACTCGATGAAGTTTTGGGAATATTAATCGGTTCAGATTGATTTGGTAAAAAAACTTCTTCCAATCTTTTAGCCAATCCAATAATTTCAAATTTTTTTAATCCTAATTCATTCAATGCTTCGATTGCACTAGAAAGCTGTCCTTTACCACCATCAACCATAATTAAATCTGGCAGTGGTTGATTTTCTTCTATAACTTTTGAATATCTTCTCGTAATTATTTCTTTCATGCTTGCAAAATCATCAGGTCCTATCACACTTTTAATTATAAATTTTCGATATAAACTTTTTTTAGGTTTTCCATCAACAAAGACAACCATACTTGCAACAGCATCACTTCCTTGCAAATTACTATTGTCAAAGCATTCAATTGTTTTTGGAATATTATTTAAATGTAAATCTCTTTTCAATGCTGAAAGTACAAAAGGAATATTACCTTCTTTTTTCATTTTTTGAAGTTGAAGTTCTTTCAAAGCTAATTGTGCATTTTGTTTGCACATGTTTAATAATGACTTGGCTTCACTTTGTTTTTGTGGTATAATAAATTGACATTTATTAAGAGCTTTGCTGTTTAACCAATCTAAAAGTGTTTCTTTTTCATCTGGTTCAACTTCAATAATTATTTCTTTCGGTATTTCAACAAACTCATTGTAGTAAAACTTAATAATTGATGAATATATTTTATCTTCTTCTGTTCCTTCTTCAATCGTTAAAAAGAATTGTTTTTTACCTACTAATTTACCATTACGAATATTTAGTATTGTAGCTGAGACATCTTTGGCTTCATAAGCGGCACTAATAATATCTTTTTCTGATAAATCAGTTGACACAACTTTTTGTCTTGAAGTGTAAACATATAGCTGTTCAATTCTATCACGAATTTCTGCGGCTTTTTCGAATTCAAGATTGGAAGATGCATCTATCATTTGTTGTTCTAATTCATTAATCAGTTCATCTGTTTTACCACGTAACACTTTTATTACTTGGTTGACGTATAAATTATATCGTTCTGGAGAAACTAATCCTTCGCATGGACCTTCACATTTTTTTATATGATAATCAAGACAAACTTTGAATTTTTTCTTTTCAATCGAATCTTTAGTCAAATCATATTTACAACTTCTTATTTTGAATATTTTATTGATTAACCTTAAAGATGATTTCATGTTTTTAACATCTGTGTAAGGACCAAAATATTTACTTCCATCTTTTTCAATATTTCTTGTTGCAAATACTTGAGGGAATAATTCATTTGTAACTTTAATGTATGGAAAAGATTTGTCATCTTTTAGATTAATGTTATATCTAGGTTTAAATTCTTTTATAAGATTATTTTCTAAAACGAGTGCTTCAATTTCAGAATCAGTTACAATTACTTCAATGTCATTTATTTTGTTAACTAGAGCAATTGTTTTTGGTGAATCTAAATTTTTTTGAAAATAAGAACGAATGCGATTTCTTAAATTTTTTGCTTTCCCTACATAAATAATTTTTCCTTTTTCATTAATAAACTGATATACACCAGGTAATGTGGGAATGTTTTCTAATTTATCTTTAAGATTATCGTTCATAATCAATTAAATGGTTTAAATAAAAAATAACTGCACAAAACTATGCAGTTACTTTAAAAATATTTAATTATCATTTATAATTTTTATTTGAATTTATAATTTTTAGGAATAACAACAATACCGGTTTCAGAAACTGTAAAACGCTTTTTATCTGTCTCTGCATCAAATCCAATTTCCATACCTTCGGGTATTACAACATTTTTATCAATAATTGTTCTTCTAATCCTTGCGTGTCTTCCAATATTGCAATTATCATAAATTATAGAGTCAGTAATGTAAGAGTAACTATTAACACGAACATTATAACCCAAAATTGATCGTTCAACTAAACCTCCTGAAATAATTGTTCCATCAGTGATTAAAGAATTGATTGCACGACCAACTCTTTCTCCTTCGTGTGATATTGTTTTTGCTGGCGGAAATTGTAACTGTCTTGTTCGTAAAGGCCAATCGTTATCATATAAATTAAAGTGAGGAGTTACATTAATTAAATCCATACTCGCAGCGTAATAACTATCAATTGTTCCCACATCAACCCAATATGGTTCTGCTTTTTTATTTTCATCAACAAAACGGTATGCTTGAACATGATGACCATGTTTAATCATATAAGGAATTACATCTTTACCAAAATCATAGCTTGGAATTTTTTCATCATCCATTTTTTTAAATACCTCATTAATCACTGATGTTGAAAAAACATAAATACCCATATTAACGAAAGATAATCCCGGTTTATTTGGTATTTCAGGTGGATTTTTGGGCTTTTCAATAAATGATTTTACACGATAGTTTTCATCGATATCAATAACACCAAATCTATTTGCCTGTGAAGATGGAATTTCTATACTTGCAATGGTTAATTCAGCATTTTTTTCTTTATGGTACTGAATCATTTTTAAGTAATCCATTTTGTAAATGTGATCGCCAGAGAGTAATAATAGATTTTCGTAATTACCATCTTCAATCAAATTCATATTTTGATGAACTGCATTAGCTGTACCTAAGTACCAATTATTACTTGTTTTTAGTTGAGGAGGAATTGAATAAATAAATTCACCTAAATCAGGATTAAAAATATTCCATGCTTCATAAAGATGCCGACTTAATGAATCAGATTTGTATTGTGTTATAACAAAAATTCTTCTTAATCCTGAGTTTAAACAGTTCGATAATGTAAAATCAATTATTCTATATTTACCACCAAATGGAACTGATGGTTTTGTTCTCTCTTTTGTAAGAGGAAATAATCTTTCACCTTGACCGCCAGCGAGTATCATTGTGATAGTCTTTCTTAGTGAGGTTGAACCTGTGTATGCCATAAATATACCTTTTGCAGTTACGATTAAAATATATCCAATTTGAATTACATTGGCAAATTTTTGATTATTATTCTAAAATAAAATTTCATTTTATCTTTGTGTATGAGAAAAAATAATTTTTTATTCCTTTTTGTTTCAATCATAATTGCAACTCTAATTGTTAGCGGTTTTTATCTCTATAAACAATTTACTTACAATTTAGTTTATACTGCTGACTATAATCCAATTGCTTTTGTGGTCAATGCCAAAAATTATGAAGAAAAATATGTATATGAATATAATCCTGATATTCAACAAAAATTAGATGTGCTTGATTATGATATTGATATTGAATTAAACCCACAAGAAAAAAAGATTAAAGCAAAAACTATAATTACTATTAAATTAAATGATGAAAATTTAACAACCATTCCATTGAACTTTTATAATAATTTAATTATAGATTCAATTAAAGTGAATAAAAAAGATGTAAAATATAAACGTGAAGACAAATTGATTTATTTACTTTTAGAAAATAAAATAGATACTGCTATTGTTGAAATTAAATATAGAGGTACACCTAAAAATCTTGGTTTTGGTTCTTTTGTTTTTACAGAAAAAGAAAAATATCCATTAGTTTATACGATGAATGAACCTGTGTTTGCATTAACTTGGTTGCCTTGTGTTGATAGACCAAATGATAAGGCATTAATGCAAATTAAAATAACTAATGATTCAGCTTTAACCTCACTTTCAAATGGGAAATTGATTTCAGTTATAAAAAGGGGAAATAAAAAAACTTTTACATGGAAAACATTTTATCCAATATCAACTTATTTGATTGCAATTTATTCTGGGAAATATATTTCAAAGGAAGTTAAAACTAATTCAATAACTAATGATGAAATAAATTTATCATACTATCTCTTCCCTTCAGATTATGAAAAAGGTTTAACAGATTTTGCTGATCATCCAGATTATATAAATACATTTGAAAAATTATTTGCTCCATATCCATTCACCAAAGAAAAATATTCTGTAGCTGAATTTTTATGGCAAGATGGTGCGATGGAACATCAAACAATTACTGGAATTGGTTCTAATTTTATTACTGGGAAAAAATTCTTTTCCGATATGTTAATTCATGAATTAGCGCATCATTGGTGGGGAGACGCTGTCTCTCCAAAATCTTGGAAAGATATTTGGCTGAATGAAGGTTTTGCAACTTATTCTGAAGCTTTATATTGGGAAAGAAAAGCTGGTTATGATGCATTAAAATCTACACTTCAAAGTAAATTTAGTAGTTTTGACACAGGTACATTGTATAACCCTGCAGGTGAACTTTTTACTCGTTTGATTTATGATAAAAGTGCTTGGGTTCTTCACATGCTTAGAAAAGAAATTGGTGATTCAAAATTTTTTGAATCACTTAAATTATATTTTAATACTTATAAATATTCAAATGCATCAACAAAAGATTTTCAACTAGTTTGTGAAAAAATTTCTGGTAAAAAGCTCGATTATTTTTTTGATCAGTGGATTTATAAAGGAGAAGGAATAATTAATTTAGCATACGACTGGAATTATGATTCAGCTAATAAAAAATTAGTAATTAATTTCGAACAACAACAAAAAGGATTTGAGATTTATAAGTTTCCTATAGATATTGCAATTGATTTTGGAAATGGTAAAAGAATTTTCAAGAATGTTTATATTGATAAAAAATCTCAGAGGATTAATATAGATATAAATGAAACACCCCAAAAAATTGAATTGGATCCAAATAAATGTTTACTAGCAAAATACGAGTCAAGAAACGATGAATAAATTTAAAACATATTTCTTTATTTCAGATATACATTTAGGTCTTCATTCAAAAGAAATTGAAAAAGAAAAAGAAAAAAAACTTGTTCAGTTCATAAAATATGCTAAAGAAAATTCAGATGAATTAATAATAGTTGGTGATTTATTTGACTATTGGTTCGAATATAAAAAAGTAATTCAAAAAGAATTTATTAGAACATTAGGTGCATTGGCTGAATATGCCGACAAAGGGAAACAAATCCATTACATTATTGGTAATCATGATTTTTTACACAAGGATTTTTTTGAAAAGGAAATTGGTGTAAAACTTTACTTCAATGAATTAGCAGTAGAATTAAATAATAAAAAATTTTTTATTGCACATGGTGATGGACTAATAAAAAATGACATTGGTTATAAAATTCTAAAGAAAGTTTTAAGAAATAAATTTATTCAAAAAATTTATTCTTTAATTCATCCCGATTTAGGGATATCAATTGCAAGTAAATCAAGCAGAGCAAGTAGAGATTATACAAGCAAAAAAAAATATGGCGAAACAGATGCTCTTTTTGAAACTGCAAAAAAGAAAATAGATTTGGGTTACGATTATGTTATATTCGGTCATTCACACAAAAAAGCATTTGAAAAGTATAATTATGGTTTTTACATTAATTTAGGAACATGGCTTGAAAAACCATGCTATGGAAAATTTATAAACAACTTCGAGATAAATGATTGGGAAATAATATGAATGGAAAGAAAAATAAAAATTCAATGAAAAAATTATGGATTATAATAACATCAGCAGTTCTTATTTCGTTTACATTATTCATGCTTTATATAATTGAAGGCTTACCTTCTTTGCAACAACTTGAAAGTCCAAAAACTCAATTAGCAAGTAATGTTTATAGTATTGATGGTGAGTTGATTGGTCAATATTTCAAACAGAATAGAGTTGAAGTTAGTATAGACAGCATTCCACCTCATGTTATAAATGCTTTGATTGCAACTGAAGATAAAAATTTTTACTCTCATTGGGGTGTTGATTTACAAAGGTTTTTAAAAGCAATGATCAAAAATATTTTCTTATTTAAAAGAGAAGGTGCAAGTACAATAACACAACAGCTTGCAAAAAATCTATACGAACTCAAAGGGAAAAAAGAAAATACTTTTGGTACAATCGTTCGAAAACTACGTGAATGGATTACCGCTGTTCAAATTGAAAAAACATATACAAAGAAAGAAATTCTTGAGATGTATTTTAATATTTCATATTTCGGTCACGGTGCATATGGAATATACATGGCCTCTAAAATATATTTTAATAAAAGTGTTAATCAGCTAACTATACCTGATGCTGGTGTATTAGTTTCTCTATTAAAAAATCCTCGTGGATATGATCCTTTCGAGCGTTATGAAAACTCTATGAAAAGAAGAAATTTAGTCATGCAAAACATGTTAGATGATGAATATATAACTGAAGAACAATATGAAAAATATAAATTAGAACCAATAAAATTATCTTATAAAAAAATTGAAGAGGGGATTAGTGGTTCTTTAGCTCCACACTTTTTGGAATATGTTCGTCAGCAATTAGAAAAACTTTCTGATAAATATGGTTACGATTTATACGAAGATGGATTAAATATTTACACTACACTCGATAGCCGTATGCAAAAAATTGCTGTCAAAGCTGTTCAAACTCATTTATCAAATTTTCAAAAGAGATTTGATGCTGCATGGCGTTGGGAAAAATATAAGGATATTTTAAATGAAACAGTTGATAGAACAATAAAAAATTCTATTGAATATAAGTCAGCATCTACTCCTCAAGAAAAACAATCTATTTATCAAAAATTAATTAACAATAAAGCTTTTATAGATTCGATTAAAAATGACGAAAAAACTATTGAAGTTGGTTTTTTAGCAATTGATACTAAAACAGGTGAAATTCGTGCAATGGTTGGTGGAAAAGATCAAAAATTTATGTATGGATTAAATCATGTTACTCAAATAAAAAGACAACCCGGATCAGCTTTTAAACCATTTGTTTATGCAGTTGCAATTGATAATGGTTTATATCCAGCATATCCAATTCTCAATCAAAGATTTAGTTACAATGATGGCTCAGCAAAACTGTGGAGTCCACAAAATTTTGACGGCAAAACAGGCGGATATACAACTTTAAGATGGGGATTAGCAGAATCAATTAATATTATTGCGGCAAGATTAATAATCGAAGACTATGCACCACTTTGGAAAATTGGAAGATTTGCTGAGCGAATGGGTATTAAAACAAAACTTGATTTAGTTCCATCAATTGCTCTTGGTTCTTCTGTAGTTTCTCCTATTGAAATTATTTCTGCATATGCAACTTTAGGCAACAAAGGAATTTACAATGAACCAATTTCAATTTTAAGAATTGAAGATAAAGATGGAGTGTTAATTGATAAATTTACTAACATTTCGCATGAAGCAATACCTGAAGAAACAGCTTATATTGTAACAGATATGATGAAAACTGTCGTGGATCAAGGAACAGGTGCAGCATCAAGGAGTGTTTATAATTTTAGAAGACCTGCTGCAGGTAAAACAGGGACTACACAAGAATTCTCAGATGCTTGGTTCATTGGGTTTACACCACAAATTACGGCAGGTGTTTGGGTTGGATTTGATGATCATCGAATAAAATTTGGTGGAAGTTTTGGACAAGGAGCTTCTGCTGCTTTGCCAATTTGGGCAATTTTTATGCATGATGTTTATGAGCAACTAAATTTACCTTTGGAAGATTTTACTGAACCAGCAAGCGGAAATGTAGTTCCAGTTACTTTTTGTCGAGAATCAATTTATGAATTAGGTCAACCAAGATTAATTTCAAATGATTGCAAAACAGGTGGGATTACTGATATAATTAATAAAAAAGATATTCCGCCACCTTATGATGCAATGCTTGATAATGAACCAAAATTTGATCCTTATAAATTTGTTGATTCAACTAATACAAATGTTAATAAATATAAATGATAAATATTAAATTTAATTGATAATTTTTAGCCCGGATGGTGGAATTGGTAGACACGCTAGTTTCAGGAGCTAGTTGGCAATAGCCAGTGCAGGTTCGAGTCCTGTTCCGGGCACAAGTTATTTTACCATTCAATTAATGACTTTTAAAATTTTTCTACATCAAAAACA
>JARGDL010000001.1 GCA_029210465.1 Stygiobacter electus | reverse complement strand
ATTAAAATTGTAAATCTTATTTATGAAATTACTTTTTTACATTTTACATTCTACACTATACATTAAAAAAATGGTCTTCATATTAAATTCTAAAGAATTAATTCGATAATAAATTGTAGAAATAGGTTTTTAATAATTATGGGTAAAATATTTGCATCATTGAAAGAATTAATGAATTTTATTAATCTCTTCGAGACACCTGTTTATGTAGAAGATGAAAATAATTATGTTAATTTTATAAATAATTCTTTTATCAATTTTTTTAATGTCAGTAGTAATGAAAAACAATTTAAAATTGATGATCTTTTTCACTTTTCTGAAATAAAAGTAAAAGTAAATAAAAAAAATCATTCAGAGGAATTAACATTTAAAATTGTTGAATTTATAAACCCCGAAATAAAAAAATACAAATTCCGAGATTTTGCTTTTAATTGCTTTGTTAAAGAACCATATAAAAATTATTCGGTTCACTTTCTGTTAGATGAAACTGGTTTACTTAGCGAAATTAAGTTTCTTCAAAAAGAAAAAATATTATTTGATAATCTATTAAGACTAACGTCTGATGCAATTTATTTTAAAGATAAAAATGGTATTTATGTTTTAGTTAATAAAAATTATTGTTCTAAAATTGAGCTAAATGAAAATGATATATTAAATAAATCTCCAGTTGATTTAATAAGTTATTCCAACTTAAATGAGTCAATGATTGAAGATTCTGAAGTATTAAATAATAAAAAAATAATTTTTAATAAAATAGAAAAAGTTTTAATGAAAAATGGCGAGCATCACTGGTATTTAACTTCAAAGTTTCCAATTCTTAATGAAAAAAATAATGTTATTGGACTATTTTCTATTTCAAAAGATATAACCAATCAAAAGAACATTGAAATTGAAAATGAGCGATTAATAAATTTTCAAAAATTAATTTCAAATGTTTCAACTATATTTTTAAAAAATACTTATTCTAATTTTAATAAAGTATTAGTGAACGTTCTAAAAGAAATATATAATTTTTTTAATGCATTTTATATTGCAGTTTATCAATTAAATGAGAAAGAAAATATATATGAAAAAATATCCGAATATCCAGTAACACCAATTAAAATAAATTTGAATAATATATCTTATTATAAAAAATGGTATGATAAATTATCAAAAGGTGAATTTATTTTCGAAGACAAAAACGATATTTCAGAAAATGAAAAAGATTATTTTGAAAAAAATAAAGTACATAAACTTTATTTAATTCCACTTTTTAATTTCTCAACGTTCACTGGATTTATCGTCATTCATTTATCCTTGCAAGGAAATACATGGGGAAAAGATTTTCCAAATATGATTAATATTCTTTCAGAGATTATAAGTAATTCATTTAGTAATAATGAAGCTGAAAAATATCGAATTGAAGCCGAAGAGGAAATGTTAAAACTTTTAAGGGCTGTAAATCAAAGCAATGATGCAATATTAATTTTAGATAATAATTTAAAAATTGAATATGTAAATAATATATATACATCAATTACAGGGCTACCATTTGAGGAATTACTTGGGCAATATCCAACATTTCTTACTAATGAAATAAACATCAAATGGAATGTGAAAGATGTTATACCAAGTTTAAGGAAAGGATTGCCAGCTAATGCTATTTTCCAAGGTAAAAAAAACGATGGAAATAGCTACTGGGGACAATTATCAATATCACCGATTAAAAATTTTCATGACGAGATAACAAATTATCTTGTTTTAATTGAAGATATAACAGAAAAAATAATTGCCGATACAAGACGTGAAGTTTCTCAAAAACTTGAATCAATTGGGCAGCTTGCTGCTGGTATTGCGCATGAAATTAATACACCTATGCAATATATTGGAGATAATAATAAATTTGTTGAAACATCACTTAGTAATCTAAATTTATTTATTAAAGAATTGTTAAATGAATTAGAAAGTCGATCTAATTTATGTGAAGACGTTACTGCAAAAATTAAAGCTCTCAAGGAAAAATTTGATATTGAATTTTTGCTTGAAGAAACTCCTCTTGCGTTAAAACAATCAGAAGAAGGTATAAAAAGAGTAACAACAATAATTAAAGCAATGAAAGATTTTGCTCATCCTGGCGATAAACAAATGGCTTATGCAGATATAAACAGAGGCATTGAAGTTACTGCAACAATATCAAAAAATGAATGGAAGTACTATTCGGATTTAAATTTAGAATTGGATCCAAATTTGCCACTGGTATATTGTTTAATTGATGAAATAAATCAAGTAATATTAAACATGATTATTAACTCATCTCATGCTATTCAAGAAAAATATAAAGACTCAAAAGAAAAATTAGGATTAATAAAAATATCAACAACACAAGAAGAAAATTATGCTGTGATAAATATTTCTGATAATGGGACTGGGATTAATCCAAATATAATTAATAGAATTTATGATCCATTTTTTACAACAAAAGAAGTTGGAAAGGGTACAGGACAAGGATTATCTATCGCACATGATATTATTGTAAATAAACATAAAGGGTTTATCAATGTTAAAAGTGAATTAGGACTTGGCACAACTTTTACAATAAAGTTACCAATAAAAGGAAAATCAAATGAGTGAAAGAATTAAAATATTATTTGTCGATGACGAGAAGTATATTTTAGATGGATTAAAAAGAATGTTGGCATTTCAACGTACAAAATGGGATATGTTTTTTGTTACTAATGGAAATGATGCTATAGAAATTGCTTTAAATAATAAGATTGATGTAATTATTACTGATATGAGAATGCCAATAATGAATGGTGCAGAATTATTGGATAATTTTCATAAGAACTTTCCCCATACAATTAGAATAATATTATCTGGTTACTCTGATTATGAGTTAATACTAAAAACAGTAAAAACTTCACATCAGTTTTTAGCCAAACCAATTAATTCTGATGAATTAATTACTGTGATTGACAATTGTTTGAAAAGTAGAGAATTGATCAATTCAAATGAACTAATTGATATCATAAATGGAATTGAAAATTTACCATCATTGCCAAATATTTATTTTGAATTAGAAGAAGAACTAAATAATGAAGAGATATCATTATTAAAAATCGAAAACATTATAAAAAAAGATATTAGTTTAACAGCTAAAATATTACAATTATCAAATTCATCATACTTTGCAACAGCGGTAAAAACTACAGATATAAAAACTGCATTAAATATTCTAGGAATAAATGTTGTAAAATCATTAATTATTTATTTAAATCTTAGCAGTTATCTAACTAAAGAAAAAATAAACGAAAAATATCTTGAAGAAATATGGAGCCATAGTTTAAAAACTTCTGAAATTGCTAAAACAATAGTTAAAGAAATTGATATTTCAAAGTTTGTTGCTCAAGAAATATATGCAACTACATTACTACATGATATTGGTAAAATTATTTTATTAAAACATAAAAAGTATCAGCAAATAATTAAAGAAATGAATAGACTTCCTAATCATACAGAAGAAATAGAATTGTTAAATTTTTCACATGCAAATGTCGGTGCATATTTATTACAATTATGGAATTTACCAGCAATGGTTGTAGAGGCAATTTCATCACATCATGAAATGCAATTTTTTAATGAAAAATCTCTTTCATCTTTACTTTATTATGCTAATAAAATAGCTAATAATGATTTTACTGATCTTGATTCTAATTTCAATAACCAAAAATTATTTGAAAAATTCAAACAAAATTTTCAAAAGTCCAATGGTGATTTATGTTAAAAATAATGCTCGTAGATGATGAAGAAAATGTATTGAACGCATATAGAAGAAATATACGCGGTCAATTTGTTATGAAACTTTTTAATGACCCAATTAATGCTTTAAATTCATTGAAAGATGATAAAGAATATTCAGTTGTCGTATCAGATTTCAACATGCCGGGTATGAAAGGGTTAGAGTTTCTGAAAAAGTTTCATGAAATAAATCCTGATACTGTTAAAATACTTTTAACTGGTTATGCAGATTTACAATTAGTAATTAATGCAATAAATGAAGGTTATATATTTCGGTTTTTAACTAAACCTTGTGAATCTGAAAATTTAATTGGAGCCATAAAACAAGGTATAAATCAATTTAAATTAATCACAGCAGAAAAAGAATTATTAGAAAAAACATTGCGTGGTAGTGTAAAAGTTTTAATTGATATTCTGTCTGTATCAAATCCTGCAGTTTTTAATCGTGCATCTCTTATGAGGGATTTAGCAAAAAGAATTATTAAAAGATTATCCATTACTGAAACTTGGGAAATTGATATTGCTATTTTATTATCCCAAATTGGGTGTGTGGGAATACCTTCGGAAATTGTAGAAAAAAGAATTAAAGGTATTCCATTAGACGCTAAAGAAGAAGAGATTTATTATTCTCATGCAGAAATTGGTTCAATGCTTTTAAAAAATATTCCAAGATTAGAAAAAATTTCACAGGCTATTTCTCTTCAATTTAAATCATCAGAAGTAATTGATTCTGCTGAACACAACTTTATTGAATCTAATGTTTTATTTATTGCAAAACTGCTTCGGTTATTAAATGATTTTTTTTGGATTGCCGAAAGAGGAATTGATCATGAAAAAGTTATTAATTACTTAAATGAAGAAAGCTATCTATATGATGCTTTAATTCTTGGTGCTTTAGAAGCAGAAATTAAAGGTGCTAAACAAGGTTATATTACTTTGCCCAAACAATTGAATGAATTAAAAGAAGGAATGATTTTGGCCGAAAATTTAAGTGATTCTAATAATTATTTACTTCTTCCGAAAGGAACTGTCTTAAGTGATATTTACATTCATAAATTAATTACAGTATCACAAGTAAGACAATTGCCACAACAAGTTAAAGTATTTGTAAAAGCATAATTATATGAATATGAAAGTTAAAATATTATTCCAAACATCTTTGTTAAATAATAAGGAATTATTAGACCAATATAATAATTCAGATTTTTGGGAAATTTATATTGGTGAAAATGATAATATTAACTATGATAATTATGATTTAATTATTTATAATGTAGATTCTAAGCTAAGTAAATTCAATGAACTATATAAATATTCAAGTAAAATTATTTTACTTTCTGAAAAGTATGAAGACTCAGTATACAATGAATATTTCAATAATAACTTTTATGATTATATTTTAATTAATGAACTTACTTTGCTATATATAAAAAAGAAAGTCGATTATCTTCAATTACAAAAAGCAAATAATTTTTCTATTACAAATGATTTTTTTAGGCTTCTAAATTTAACTCAGCAAAATGTTTATATTGTCAATGAAAGCGGAAAAATAATTTACCATTCAGCAAAATTCTTAAACCATTTAGAATATTCAAGCGAAGAGTTTAAAAACATAAAAATTTATGATTTCGATAACTCAATTAAAAATCAAAATGAGTTAAAAATAATCTTTGAAAGTCTTGATAATAATTCAATAACAATAAATTCTATTCATAAAACTAAATATGAATCGATTAAATATGTTGAAGAAACAATTTCAAAAATAAAATTTGGCAACAACCAACTTTGTTTATTTTGTATTACAGATTTAACGGAACTGAAATCATTAAAAGAAAAGTATGAAATTATAAATGAAAAATTCGTAAATATATTTTTCAATAAACATTCTGTAATGCTTATTATCCATCCTGAGACGGGGAAAATAATTGATGTAAATGAAGCCGCTGAAAAATTCTATGGAATTAATAGAGAAACATTTATCAACAATACATACATTTATGATTTTAATTATGATAAATCGATTAGCAGTTTAAAAGATTATAAAATTGCTGCAATTAAAGGACACAACATTTTCTTTGCGAGACATATAACAAAAGAAGGTTCAATAAAAGAAGTTCAGATATCTGCGGGAAAAATCAACTTAAGAGGTAAAGAGTTAATATTTAGCGTAATAAATGACGTAACAGAAAAAATTAATTACGCTAAGGAAGTTGAAATTTTTAAAACTGTATTTAATCAAAGTCCTTTATCTATTATTATTACAAATAATTATGGTAAAATAATTTATATAAATGAAGCTTTTACAAAAATATACGGTTATGAATTCAGTGAAGTTCATAATAAATCGCCAAAATTTCTTTACCCTATAAATACTGATGATTTTAATTATAAAGAAATGTGGCAAACAATATTATCTGGACAAAATTGGTCAAATGAATTGCTCACTAAAAAGAAAAATGATGAACTGATATGGCAATCTTTATCTATTGCATCCATCAAAGATGAATTTGGGACTATTAAATATTTTGTTATTATTTCTGAAGATATTACCGATAAAAAAGAATTAATAAGGCAACTAGAGTTATCGAAAATTGAATCTGAAAAAGCAAATAAAATAAAAACAGAATTTTTAATTCAACTATCTTATGAATTAAGAAATCCATTAAATATTCTTATTAACCTTATCGATTATATTTTTATGGATAAGGAAAATAATTTAGACCCGGATACTCAAAAAATTTATAATAGTGCTGGTTTAGCTAGTGAAAGAATTAAAAAAATAGTTAACTTATTGAGTGAAATGGCGGTGCTGAATTCTAATCAATATTACTTGAAATATGAACCTGTTAAAATTTTTCAAGATATAATTTCACCTTTGTATATTGAGCAAAATAAATATTGTCAGTCCAGAAACAATAAATTTGTTATAGAAAAAAATTTTAATGAAATTATTATTACAACAGACAAACATTGCCTTTATCAAATAATTAATAACGTTGTCGATAATGCTATTAAGTTTACAAGTAATGGTATTATAAATTTAAAAGTCATAAGAAATAAAAAAGATTTGGAATTTCAAGTTTCTGATAATGGTATTGGTATTTCGGAAGAATTTTTACCTAAAGTTTTTGATGATTTTTCACAGGAACAGAAAGGTTATAATCGTGCTTATGAAGGTAATGGAATAGGATTAGCTTTAGTTAAAAAGTATTCGAAATTAATTAATGCTGAACTTTTTATTAATTCGGAAAAAAATATTGGGACTAATTTCATCATTAAATTAAAAGATGTCATTGAAGATTAACTCTCTTTATTTTTTAGTAGCTCTAATGCATTATTGATTGATGTCTCTGTTACATCTTCGCCAGAAATAAGTTTGGCTATTTCATTTACTCGTTCATTTTCTTTTAAGAGTTTTATGCTGCTTACAACTCGATCATTTATTTTTGTTTTTTCAACTGAAAAATGAAAATCGCCAAAGCCGGCTATTTGTGGTAAATGTGTTATTGCAATTATTTGATGGTTTTGTGCTAGTTCATATAAAACTTGTCCAACTTTTTGAGCTATGCGTCCACTTATCCCTGTATCAATTTCATCGAAAATTAAAATTGGTAATTTATCAGTTTTGGCTAAAACAGATTTTAATGCAAGCATTATTCTTGAAATTTCACCACCGCTTGCTACTTTTGTTAATGGTTTTAAATCTTCACCTACATTTGTTGAAATAAAAAATTCAACGAAGTCAAATCCTTTTTCATTGCATTTATATTTTTTATTATCAACGATTACAAAATTATTTGAATTGTTATCTTCAATTTGATGTGAAATTTTTACTTCGAATTTTGTATCTGGTATGCCTAAAACTTTTAATACTGATTCAACTTCTTTTTTAATTTTTCTTGATGAATTTATTCTTTTGCTAAAAATTGAATTTGCTATTTCACCAAGTTCTTTTCGTAATGTTTCAATTTCATTTCCTAACTCTGAAATTCTATGAGTAAAATTTTCAGCTAATTCAAATTCATTACCAATTTTTTCACGATATTCAATTAATGATTTTAAAGTTCCGCCATATTTTTTCTTTAAAAGTGCCAATGCTCCAAGTCTTTCTCTTACTTCATTTAGTCTTTCTGGATCCAAATTAATTTTATCTTTATAACTCCTTATTGTATGAGAAACATCTTTTAATAATGCAAAAGAATTTTCAAAATCTTTAACTGTATCTTCAATTGATTTATCAATACTGAATAATTCTGATAATTTATTTTTTACAAAACCAAGATTATCAGTGATTGAATTTTCATTTTCATAAAGAGAATTATAAATATCATTTGAAATATTTAATAGCTTTTCAGCATTTTCTAATAGAACTAGTTCTTCTTCTAATTTATCTTCTTCATCTAATTGAGGATTAACTTCATCAATTTCATTAATCTGAAATTTATACAAGTCCTTTTTTTCTTTAATTAATTTTTCATTGTGCATCAGTTCATAATAGTCTTTTAATTTGCCTAGTAATACTTTGTATTTGATTTGGTAATCATTTAATAAATTAGAATTGTCAGTTACTTGATCTAAAAAATCAATGTGAGTTTCAACTTTTAGCAATGATTGATGCTCATGCTGGCCATGTAAATCAACAAGTAAATCCCCGATTTCTTTAATTTGAGATAAAGGAACAGGTGAATCATTTATAAAACATCTGTTTGTTCCTTTGAGAGAGATTTCTCTGCGAACAATTAACTCATTACCAAAATCAATTTCATTTTGATTACAATATATTTCGATGTTTTTATTATTAGTAACATCAAAAATTCCTTCAACAATAGATTTTTCAGCACCTTTTCTTATAACATCACTTGATGCTCTTTCGCCTAAAAGTAAACTCATTGCATCGACCAATATTGATTTACCAGCACCAGTTTCACCAGTAATAATATTTAAACCTTTACCAAACTGAATTTCAGTAGTTTCAATTAATGCATAATCTTTTATGAAGAGAGATTTTAACATATAGACCAACAATTAGTTTGTTACTAATATTAAGAATGCAAATTAAAGGTGCAAGTTATTTAAAATAAATTTTGTAATCTGAATTTATATGTCCTATCTATAAGTTTGATTTTTTCTCTATAGATTTCACAGATTGACACAAATATCAATAGATAATAAAGAACTTAAAAATTTCCTTTGCTAAAATTAAATAGCTCAAAAAATATTAACCATTAAAACATCAGAATGTATGAATTTTAGTCCAGATTTAATTTTGTACTCAATATTTTGTTATTTAAATTAAAAACAGAATTTTATCAAGAAAGGAGATAAATGAAAATAAAATCTTTATTAGTAATATTTACAATTTTCTCTATGACAACAAACGCTCAAAACTTAGACGAAACACTTTCCAAATTATCTTCCACAGCTGGAAAGGCATACGTTGCGCCTGTTATTACTGCATTTGGTTCTAACTTAAATTCTGGTTGGGTTTCAGCTTTACCTTCTCCTACAAAATTTGGTTTTCATATAGATGTTAAAGTTGTTGCTATGGGTTCACTCTTCTCGAATGAAAGCAAAACCTTTTCAACAACTGGCAATTTTTATTTTACTTCTTCGCAGGCAGATCAAATTTTACAAAACTCTGGCGTGTCTGTTACAAATCCACAGTATTATACAATAAAAAATAATTTAACAAGCACTGAACAAAGTGTTAATTTTTCTGGTCCAACTATAGCAGGAAGTAAAAATGAATATTTGAAAATTATTTTTCCTGGAAAGAATGTTCAAGGAGTAAATTTAGCAACCACTACATTTTTATTAAAAGAAGTAACTGGCTTGTTAGATGAAATTCCAATATTTCCAACTGTGTCACCGCAATTAACTGTTGGAACTTTTATGGGTACTAATGTTTCTTTTAGATATTTACCTGATGTTGATTTAAAAGATTTAGGCAAATTTACTTTTTTTGGAGTTGGTGCAATTCATAATATCGGAGCTTTGTTTCCAAATCCTTTACCTGTTGATTTTGGAATTGGTTACTTTACTCAGAAAATGAAAGTTGGTGATATTCTTGAAAGTTCAGCATCTCAATTTGGACTTTATGTAAGTAAAACTTTTGGAATAATTATTTCTTTTACACCTTATGCTGGAATCATCAGCGAACAAAGTAAAACAACAGTAACTTATGATTATCAATCTAACCAGACAATAAATGGTGTTCCAGTCCAACCTGTAAAAATTAATTTTGAATTAGAAGGTGAAAATAAAACTGGTGTAGTTGTTGGATTCAAAGTTCATCTTGCCGCTGTAAATATTAATGCTGATTATAAAATGTCTAAAACAAAAACTGCAAGCGTTGGACTATCTTTAGGTTTATAGTTTTATCTAAAAAATGTCAGCCTCAGTAGAATTTAAGAATTGATATAAAGGCTGACATTTTTCCAAATTAAAAATGAAAGAGACCTCAATTTATATTCATATACCTTTTTGCGACCACAAATGTATTTATTGTGATTTTTATTCAATCATCAACTATGAGAATACATTCAATTATTTAACTGCATTAAAAAAAGAAATTGAATTTTTCTCTAAGCTTTATAATGATGAGAGAAAAATTATTTCAATTTTCTTTGGCGGTGGAACTCCTTCTTTAATGGAAGTAGAATATATAAATGAAATCATAATATCATTAAAAAGTAATTTTAACATTTTACCGAATGCAGAAATTACACTTGAAACTAATCCAGGCACAGTTGAAAAATCAAAACTGGAAAAATTTCTTTCAATTGGAATAAACAGATTAAGCGTTGGTATTCAGTCCTTTGATAATAATGATTTAAAATTTTTAACAAGAATTCACGATTCAAAAACTGCCATTCAAACTATTCTTGAAGCAAAAGAAGTTGGTTTTGAAAATATTAGTCTTGATTTAATTTTTAATTTGCCAAATCAAACAAAAGAAAAGTGGAAAAGAAATTTGGAGATTGCAACTTCTCTTCCAATTAAACATATTTCAGCATACAGTTTAATTTTAGAAAGAGGCACAATCCTAAATAAAATGGTTTTGGAAGGTAAAGTTAAAATTCAAGATGAAGAGCATGATGCAGATTTATATGAAACGACTATAGATTTTTTATCTCTAAATAATTTTCATCAATATGAAATATCAAATTTTGCAAAAGAAACCTATGAGTGCATTCACAACAATTCATACTGGCATTACAAAGATTATTTTGGATTCGGAACCTCAGCTCATTCATTTGTAAATGGTAAACGCTGGTGGAATTATTCAAGTACAAAGTTTTATATTGAAAGTATAAACAAAAAAGATAATGCAATAATTGGAGAAGAAACATTAACTAAAGAAGAAATGCTAAATGAATATATAATGCTTGCTTTTCGTTCTTCAGGTTTGAATATAATTGAACTTGAAAAAAAATTTGGTAATGAGTGGCTGAATAAAAATAAAAGTATAATTGATTATCTTATTTCAAACAATTTAATAATAAAGCAAAATGATAAATTAATTTTCACACCAAAAGGTTATGCACTTTGCGATGAAATAATTTCTAAATTTTTATAGAAAGAAGAATAATTATTAAAGGCTAATTAAAATGGAAAATAAAAACACATATTATTTAACGGCAACAATTTTAGGTGCTTCATTTATAATTGCTGTTCTTATTTTCTCATTAACATGGAAGGCAACCAAAAACGCAGACCAAACAATTGTTGTTACAGGGTCAGCAAAAAAGTTTATTAAATCAGATTTAGGAATTCAACGCGGAACATTACAAGCAACAAGCACCGAAAGAAAAACTGCTTATCAGATTGTTCAACAACAAATGCCAGTTGTATTACAATTCTTAAAAGAAAAAGGATTCACCACTGATCAAATAGAAGTTTTTGCAATTAACGGGTATCCTGTTTATGAAATAAACTCATCAGGTGTTCAAACATCAAAAATTTTATATTACACATATAATCAAAGATTTGAAGTTCGTTCAAATGATGTTTTAAAGATTAAAGATTTGTCAGTTACACTTTCATCTTTAGTTGAAAAAGGTCTTGATATAAGTACTGATATGCCCGAATATTTTTTCACAAAACTTGACGATCTAAAGATATCCATACAAGCTGAAGCGGCAAAAAATGCTATGGAACGTGCTGAAAAAATTGCTGAATCAACTGGACGAAATCTTGGTCCTTTAAGAAGTGCTAAAATGGGTGTATTGCAAATTACACCAAAAAATTCTAATGTTATTTCAGACTATGGAATGAATGATGTAACTTCAATTGAAAAAGAAATTACAGCAGTTGTTTCTGCTTCTTTCGAAATTAAATAGGAGAAAATATGAATAGAAAAAAAATTGCAATTCTTGGATGTGGAAATATTGGCTCTGCAATTGCAAAAGGTCTTGTTAACAGTAAACTTTATAAATCATCACAAATTTTTGTTACAAGAAAATCTGAAGAACTTTTAGAAAAGTTTTCTAAAGAAGGTTTTCAAACATCAACTAATAATTTAGAAGCCGTAAAAAATTCAGAGATAATTATTATAGCTGTTACACCACAGCAGCTTGATGATCTTTTAAAAGAAATTGATTCTGAATTAAAAGAAAATAAACATATAATTCTTTCAATTGTAACTGGAGCGACAATTAATCAAATTAAAAAACAAATAACTAAAAAAATTCCAGTTATAAGAGTAATGCCAAATACTGCAATTGCAATACAAGAATCTATGACATGTATCGCTTCGCTTGAAGAAGACAAGGATTCACTTGATATTGCAAAATATATTTTTAATCAACTCGGAAAGACAATTATTATACATGAAGAATTGATGGTTCCAGCAACAGCACTTTGTGCATCTGGAATAGCATTTTTCTTACGAGCAATTCGTGCCGCATCTCAAGGTGGAATTGAAATTGGATTTCATGCTGAAGATGCATTATTTATGGCTTCTCAAACTGCAAAAGGTGCCGCATCACTTCTTTTAAAAACTGAAAATCATCCCGAAGGAGAAGTTGATAAAGTAACAACACCAATGGGAATTACTATTTCCGGTCTAAATCAAATGGAACATGCTGGTTTTAGTTCTTCACTTATAAAAGGAATTGTAACCTCTGCCGAAAAAGCTAAAACTCTATACGCTAAAAAGGATTCTTAACAATACCTTAATTTGGAAAATCAAGTTAATCTTTATACTTTTGCGTAGTCATTTTCGCCCCTCGTGGGCGATTTTTATTTGTGCACTATGGAAAAAGCTAATTTATTGCAAATATTTGAAGAAATTGTAACTTCTAATGGTTACCTGTTAATTGATTTAAATTTACGTGGTGATAATCGTTTAAAAATAATTGAAGTCTTCATTGATAACGAAAAAGGTATTACCACTGACGATTGTGTTTTAATAAGCCGTGCTTTAACTGAAAAAATTGAAGAAGATGAATTAATTAATTCAAATTATAGACTTGATGTTTCTTCTCCCGGAATCGATAGACCATTAAAATATTTAGTTCAATATCAAAAACACATCAATAGAAAATTTGAAGTAACTTATAAAATTGAAAATGAAACAAAGAAATTGATCGGTAAGCTGTTAAAAATTAAAGATGATAATCTTTACTTTTCTGAAAAGAATGAAGAAATAAAGATCAATTTTCAAAACATAATTAATGCAAAAGTTTTAATTAGTTTCTGATAGGAGAAAAATAAATGAATAGTGAAATAGTAGAATCCTTTTCGCAAATGGTTCGCGAAAAAAGTATCGACAAAGATGTTCTTGTCGATATCATTCAAAAAATCTTTGGACTTATGGTAAAGAAAAAATATGGTGAAAAAGCTAAGTTTGAAATTGTAGTGAATATGGATAAAGGCGATATAGAAATATTCCTTGAAAGAACAATTGTTGAAAATGTTGAAGATCCAGCTACTGAAATCAGCATTGATGAAGTAAATGAAAAAGGAAATCCAGATGAACTTGAGGTAGGTGAAGATTACGTAGAAAAACTTGAGCTCAAAGATTTCGGAAGAAGATTAGTAAATCTTGCCCGTCAAAATTTAAATCAAAAAATTCGTGAAATTGAAAAAGAATTGATTTACCGTGAATACAATGAAATGATTGGTGAAATTGTCGTTGGCGATATTTATCAAGTAAGAAGAAATGATGTTCTTATAAATCATAATAAAAATGAATTACTTTTACCGCGTGATGAACAAATCCCTCGCGAAAAATATCGTAAAGGCGATACAATTCGTGCAGTTATTAAAGAAGTAAAACAAAATCAAAATGGAGATCCTTTAATTATAATTTCTCGTGCTGATAATTTATTCTTAAGAAGACTCTTTGAAATTGAAATACCAGAAATCTATGACGGAGTTATTGAAATTAAAGGTATTGCACGTGAACCCGGTGAAAGAGCTAAAGTTGCAGTTGAATCAAACGATTCAAGGATTGATGCTGTTGGTGCTTGCGTTGGTATGAAAGGTGTTCGCATTCATGCTATTGTTCGTGAATTGAATAATGAAAATATTGATGTTATTAATTATTCTGATGACCCGGTTATTTTTATTCAACGCTGTTTGGCTCCAGCAAAATTAAAACAAATTGAAATTGATGAAGAAGAAAAAAAATGTATTGTTACTGCTGATAGCGATCAAATTTCATTAATAGTAGGTCGTAACGGTGTTAACATTCGTCTTGCTATGAAATTAACAGGTTATAATATAGAAGTAATTCGTCTTGAAAAACAACTTGAAGAATATGAAGAAGATGTAGAATTGCCTGAATTGAGAGAAGAATTAGGTAGCGATATTGTTGATATCTTGATTGAAAATAATTTTGAAACAGCTGTTGAAGTATTAAGAGCTGGCGTTGATAAATTAAAAGAAATTCAAGGAATTGATGAAGCAAAAGCAAAAGAAATAATTGAAATTCTTGAAAATCAATTTGAAGAAGAAGAATAAATTTTAATATAAACTTGGGATTTCCTAATGTCCGAACCAAAAGCACAAAAAATAAGACTTTATAAAGTAGCAGCTGAAATTAACTTATCTTCAGAAAGTTTAATGGAATTTCTTCAAAAGAAAGGTTACGAAGTTAAAACAATCAATACTATCATAACCGAAGAAATGATGAATGATATTAAGACTCATTTTAAAAAAGATATTGAGAAAGCTGAAAAACATCAAAAGAAAGTTGAAGAATTCCAAAAGAAAAGAGTCGATTATGTTGAACAAGTTGAAACAAAAGAAAAACAACCAATCGCTGAAGAAGTAAAAGTTGAAGAACCCGTACAAGTAGAAGTACAAGAGACAAATGAAGAACAAAAATCAGAAATTATTGTTGAAGAAGAACCACAAGTTATTGAACAAAAAGAAGAAAAAACTGAAGAAGTAATTCAACCTGAATTAAAAGAAGAAAAAGTTGAATTACAACTCGAAGATCAAAACATTGAAATTACTCAAGAAGAAACTAAAACATACATTACAGAAACAGAAAAACAATTAGCCGCTCAGAAAAAAGGGTTAACTATTGTTGGTAAAATAGATTTGGGCAGGAAAAAGAAAAAACAAGAACCAAAAGAAAAACAAAAAGAAAAAACTCAAGAAGAAAAACAGCAGCCTCAACAGCAAAAAGAATCACAGCAGCCAATTGTAATTAAACCTGCAGTAAGTGAAGTCAAAACTGAAGAAAAAGATGCCGAACACAAAAAGAAAAAGAAAGTATTAAAAGCAAAGAAAAAAAATAAACAAGGCGATGAGACTTCAGATGAATTAATACCCGCTAAGAAAAAGAAAAAGATGAAAAAATTTGAAATTGATAAACATGAAGTTGAAGTCGCTATTCGTAAAACTCTTTTAGCTATGGATGATTCTGGAATTGGTGATCGTGCTGTAATTAGAAAGAAGAAAAGAAAAGAAAAAGCTGAATTGCAAGAAAGAATTCTCGAAGAAAAAGAACTTGAAAAAAAGAAAATTAAAGTAACCGAATACATTGCCGTAAACGAATTAGCTAATCTGATGGGTGTTTCAGTTAGTGAAGTAATTTCAAAATGTATATCATTAGGATTAATGGTTTCAATTAATCAAAGACTTGATGTTGAAACAATCACCTTAATTGCTGATGATTTTGGATTTGAAATTGAACTTGTTGAAGAATTTCAAACAGATGTTGATGCTGATATACCTGATCCAGAAGAAACATTAAAACCAAGACCACCTGTTGTTACAATCATGGGACATGTAGATCATGGAAAAACATCATTACTCGATTTTATTCGTAGCGCAAATGTTGTTGCCGGTGAAGCTGGTGGTATTACACAACATATTGGTGCTTACAAAGTTTCAATTGATGGTGGAAAAGAAATTACATTTTTAGATACACCTGGTCACGAAGCATTTACAGCAATGCGTGCCCGCGGTGCTAAAGTTACAGATATAGTAGTTTTGATTGTTGCCGCTGATGATGCTGTAATGCCTCAAACAGTCGAAGCAATAAATCACGCACAAGCTGCAAATGTTCCAATTATTGTTGCTATTAATAAAATTGATAAACCAAATTCAAACATTGAAAAAATTAAACAACAATTAGCTGAAAGAAATATATTAGTTGAAGATTGGGGCGGTAAATATCAATGCGTTGAAGTTTCAGCTAAACTTGGTAAAAATGTTGATCTTCTTTTAGAAAAAATTCTTCTTGAAGCTGAATTACTTGATCTGAAAGCTAATCCAGATCGCAAAGCAAGAGGAACAATAATTGAATCACAATTAGATAAAGGAAGAGGAATTACCGCTACAGTACTTGTTCAAAAAGGAACTTTAAAAATTGGAGATCCTTTTATTGCTGGCGTAACTCATGGACGTGTTCGTGCTATGTTTGATGAACGTGGTAAGAAAGTAAGCGAAGCTCCTCCTTCTACACCTGTTTTGGTTTTAGGATTTGAAAGTGCACCTCAAGCTGGTGATACATTTGTAGCTGTTGAATCAGAACGTGAAGCTCGTGAAATTAGCATTAAAAGATTACAAGTTAAACGTGAACAGGATCATCGCCAAGTTCATCATATTACACTTGATGAAATTGCTAATCAAATTTCAATTGGTGGGGTAAAAGAATTGCCTATTATTGTTAAAGGTGATGTTGATGGTTCAATTGAAGCTTTATCAGATGCTTTGATGAAACTATCAAATCAGGAAGTACAAGTTAAAGTTATTCATAAAGGTGTTGGTGCGATTAGCGAAGGTGATGTTCTTTTAGCTGCAGCTTCAAAAGCTATTATCATTGGTTTCCATGTTCGCCCAAATGTTAATGCTCGTAAACTTGCTGAAACAGAAAAAGTTGATATAAGATTATACAACATTATCTATGATGCAATTAACGAAGTTAAATCTGCTCTTGAAGGAATGCTTTCTCCTGTTTTAAGTGAAGAGGTTGTTGCTACTGTTGAAGTTCGTGAAGTTTTCAAAGTACCTAAAGTTGGTACAATTGCTGGCTGTTATGTTCAAGATGGAAAAATCGATCGCAAAAATAAAATTAGATTATTCCGTGATGGTATTGCAATTTATGAAGGTGAATTATCATCATTGAAAAGATTTAAAGATGATGTTCGTGAAGTTGAAAAAGGTTTTGAATGTGGTATCGGCATAGCGAACTTTAACGATATTAAAGTCGGTGACATAATTGAAGCTTATAAAGTAATAGAAACAAAAAAGAAATTATAAAATGGCATCGCATAGATTAGAAAGAGTTTCACATCAAATTAAAGATGAACTAAGTTTAATTTTTTTACACAAAGTTCAAGATAAAAAATTTGGATTAATTACTGTAACAAATGTTAAAGTTACTCCAGATTTACGTGAAGCTAAAATTTATTTGTCCGTTTTTGAAAAAGAATTAAGAGCAGAATTATTATCAAAAGTAAATGAATTAAAAGGATTAATTAGAACTGAACTTGCACATAAAATCCAATTAAGATATGTACCTGAGTTATTTTTCTTTATTGATGATACTCTTGATTATGTTGAAAAAATAGAAAAATTGTTTAAAGAAATTCATGATAACGAAAAACACGAGGATTGATAGTACAATTGATTTTCAAAATGGTGAAGCTATACTAATTGATAAACAATTTAGAAAGACTTCATTTGACATTGTTCATAAAGTAAGAAAATACACTGGCGTGAAGAAAGTTGGCCATGCTGGAACTTTAGATCCTATGGCAACAGGTTTAGTAATTGTTTGTACAGGCAAAATGACAAAAGAAATTCACAATTTTCAGAACTTTGAAAAGACATATGAAGGAACAATAACAATAGGAAAAACTACTCCTTCATTTGATCTTGAAACAGAATTTGATGCAGTTTACGATTTTGATTTTGTTGATGATAATTTAATTTATCAAGTAAAAGAAAAATTTGTTGGAGTTCAAAAACAAACTCCACCAATGTATTCTGCAGTTAAAAAAAATGGTAAACCTCTTTATGAATTTGCTCGTAAAGGAAAAGAAGTTGAAAGAAATGAAAGAGAAGTTTTTATTAAAAGTTTTGAAATAAAAAAAATTGATTTGCCAGATATTTTCTTTGAAATAAATTGTTCTAAGGGCACATACATTCGTGTTATTGCAAATGAATTTGGTAAAGAATTAGGATGCGGTGCTCATTTAAGTTCCCTTAGAAGAACAAAAATAGGTGAATTCTCAGTTAACGATGCTATAACAATAAATGAATTTATTGAATCATTAAAAAAGATTGCGATTAATTAATGAATATATTTACTGATCGTTCTGAAATAAAATTTGAAAAAAAATCTGTTGTTACTGTTGGTTCTTTTGATGGTTTGCATCGTGGCCATATTAAAATTATTAAAGAACTTATTTCTACTGCTAAAAAAAATAATGGAACCAGCGTTCTTGTAACATTTGATCCACATCCACGAAGTGTTCTTTCTAAATATTCTGAAGTAAGCATTTTAACATCACTCGATGAAAAGAAAATGATTCTTGATAAACTCGATGTTGAAAATCTTTATGTAATACATTTTACCCGGGAATTTTCTCAATTATCATCAGAAGAGTTTATTCAAAATTTTTTAATCGAAAAGTTAAATGCTTCTCATATTGTAATTGGTCATGATCATAAATTTGGTAAAGATCGATTAGGCGATGAAAATAAATTAAGAGAACTTGGTTTGAAACTTGGATTTACAGTTTCATCAGTTCAACCTGAATGCATTGATGATGAAATTATAAGTTCAACAAAAATCAGAAGATTTTTAATTAATGGTGAACTTGACAAAGCAAATTTATATTTAGATAGATATTATTCTATTTGCGGAATTGTTGTTAAAGGAGCTCAGCGCGGTCGTACTCTTGGTTTTCCAACTGCAAATGTTCAAATAGATGATGTTAAAAAAGCTTTTCCAAAAGTTGGTGTTTATGTTACAAGGTGTTTTTTGAAAGATGAAGTTAAATTTGGTGTAATGAATATTGGGTACAGACCAACTTTTGAAAATAAACAGGAATTAGTACCAGAAGTTTATATTCTTGATTTTAACCGCGATATATATGGTGAAAAAATAAGAGTAGATTTTATTAAAAGATTAAGAGATGAAATAAAATTTAATTCAAAAGATGAATTAATCAATCAAATAGAAAAAGATAAACGAGAAGCTGAGAAAATAGCTTCACAAATTTTTAATTAACTAAATAATCATTCGTGGTTAAATCTACGAATGCATCGTAAAACAAAAAAAGGAGTAGTAAAATGTCTTTATCAAGCGAACAAAAACTTGAGATAATCAAAAAATATGGTAAAAACGAAAAAGATAGCGGAACTGCAGAAGTTCAAATTGCTATTATAACAGCAAGAATCAATGAGCTAACTTCTCACTTCGAACAACATAAAAAAGATCATGCTTCACGCCGTGGCCTTTTACAACTTGTTGGTAAAAGAAGAAGACTACTTGATTATCTAATGTCAAAAGATATTGAAAGATATCGTAGAATAATTAAAGAATTAAATATTAGAAAATAAGAGGAATTAAATGTTTGTAACTAAAGAAGTGCAGATTGGAAAACATAAATTAATTTTTGAAACCGGTAAATTAGCTAAGCAGGCAAATGGTGCTATAATGGCTCGTTACGGTGATACAATGGTTTTAGTAACTGCTGTAGCCGGAGCTTTAAGAGATGATATTGATTTCTTTCCATTAAATGTTGAATACCGAGAAAAATCGTTTGCTGCAGGAAAAATTCCTGGTGGATTCTTCAAAAGAGAAGGAAAACCAACTGACCGAGAGGTTTTAAGTGCTCGATTAATTGACCGTCCTATTCGTCCATTATTTAATGAGCATTATAAAAATGATACTCAAGTTGCTGCTTTTGTTTATTCCTTCGATAATGAAAATGATCCTGATGTTATTGCAGCTTGTGCCGCTTCTGCTGCTTTAGTCATTTCAGATATTCCTTTTTTAGAACCTATCGGAGAAGTTAGAGTTGGAAGAGTTAATGGTGAATTTATAATCAACCCAACTTTTGAAGAAGTTGAACAAAGCGATATCGAATTAGTTGTTGCCGGGACTGAAAGCTCAATAATGATGGTTGAAGGTGAGGCTAAAGAAGTCAGCGAAGATGATATGCTCAATGCTCTAAAATTTGCTCACAACGAAATTAAAAAAATTGTAGCAATTCAAAATGAATTACGTGAAGCTTGTGGTAAACCTAAAATGGTTGTCGAACCAAAAATTATTGACGAAAATTTAGTTAAAGATGTTAATGATTTAGCATACGAAAAATTTAAGACTATTGTTTCTTCAGTTCTTGCAAAAGAAGAAAGATCTAAAGCTAATAACGATTTATTTGAAGAAGTTAAAAATGCTTTGGCAGAAAAGTATCCTGAACAAGAAAAAGTAATCAAAGAAATTCTTCACGATATGGAAAAAGAATTGATGAGAAAAAGAATTCTTGAAGAAGGAATACGTTTGGATGGAAGAAATACAAAGCAAATTCGACCAATATCAATTGAATTAAGTTTACTGCCAAGAGTTCATGGTTCAGCTTTGTTTACGCGTGGTGAAACTCAAAGTTTAACTACTTTAACTTTAGGTACAAAACAGGATGAACAAATTATTGATGGTTTACAAGAAGAATTTAAAAAACGATTTATACTTCATTACAATTTTCCACCATTTAGCGTAGGTGAAATTGGAAAATTCAGCGGTGTTGGTCGTCGCGAAGTAGGCCATGGAAATTTAGCTGAACGCTCACTTAAAAATGTTGTACCACCTGAAAATAAATTCCCTTACACAATTCGTGTAAATTCTGATATCCTTGAATCTAATGGTTCATCTTCAATGGCAACTGTTTGTGCTGGTTCACTTGCAATGATGGATGGTGGTGTTCCAATCAAAACAGCTGTTGCTGGTATTGCTATGGGCTTGATTAAAGAAGGTGATAAATACGCAATCCTTACTGATATTTTGGGTAATGAAGATCATCTTGGCGATATGGATTTTAAAGTTGCAGGAACTGTTAATGGTATAACCGGATTTCAAATGGATATTAAGATTCAAGGAATTTCATATGAAATTATGGAAAATGCTTTAGCTCAGGCTAAAGAAGGTAGAATGCACATTCTTGGAATTATGAATGAAGCATTATCTTCACCAAGACAAAATATTTCTCAATACGCTCCAAGTATTTTATCAACAAAAATTCCAATTGATAAAATTGGTGCTTTAATTGGTCCAGGTGGAAAAATCATTCAGAAAATTCAAAAAGATTTTAATGTTGAAATTTCTGTTGATGAAGATGGAACAGTAAATATCGCTGGACAAGATTCCAAACTTGCTAAAGAGGCAAAAGAATATATTCGATGGATGACCGCCGAACCTGAAGTTGGCAAAAATTATAACGGTAAAGTAATTAGTATAAAAGAATTTGGCGCATTTGTCGAATTCATTCCAGGAATACAAGGTTTGCTTCATATATCACAGATTGATAACAAAAAAGTTGGTAAAGTAACTGACGTATTAAAAGAAGGTGATATTGTTAAAGTAAAATTAATTGCAATTGAAAATGGTAAATATTCACTTTCAAGAAAAGTATTATTAAAAGAAAAAGAATCAAATCAGGAAACTAATGATGAGAACAATGCTGGGCTGTAAGCTCAGCATTATTTTTATATACTGATTTCAATGTAAAACAAATAATAAATATTGATGAAAATTGGTAATCTTGATATTGGTGATAAATTAGTACTTGCTCCAATGGCGGAGATTACTGATTCATCATTTAGAAAAATATGTAAGGAATTTGGTGCTGGACTCACATTCACACAAATGGTAAGTGCTGAAGGTGTTATCAAAAATAATTTTCATACATTAAAATATCTCACATTTAATAAATCCGAAAAACCTATAGCAGTTCAATTACTTGGTAATGATCCTGAAATAATTGGCGAAGCAACAAAAGAAATTTCAAAATTAAAACCAGATTTAATTGATATAAACGCCGGTTGTCCAGTTGATAAAGTTGTTTCTAATAAAATGGGGGCATCATTACTTGATGATCCAAAAGCTCTTGCTAAATTAATTTCGAAAATGGTTGATAATTCGGATGGAATTCCAATCTCAACAAAAATTAGACTTGGCAAAGATAAAAATCATATTAATGTTTTAGAAACTGCAAAAGCAATTGAAGATAGTGGAGCTTCTGTAATTATTGTTCATGCCAGAACAAGAAATGATAAATATGAAGATAATTCAGAGTGGCATTGGATTAAAAAGGTGAAAGAAAATATAAAAATTCCGGTTATTGGAAATGGTTCTGTTTTAACTTTTTTAGATGCAGTCGAAATGAAAAATGAAACAGCATGCGATTCGGTTTTAATTGCTCGTGGAGCTTTGGGCAACCCATTTATATTTTCTCAGTATAATTCATTTGTGAATAATCATAATTATTTTAATGTTGATTTAGAATTAATTTTATCAACTGCAATTAAACATATAGATTTACTTGAAAGAGAATTTGGTGAGTTTTTAGCTTTAGATAAAGCCAAAAAACATTCTCTTTGGTATTTCAAAGATCAATTGGGAATAAATGAATTAGTTGAATTAGTTTTGAAAACAAAGAGTATAATTGAATTAAAAAATGTAATTTCAAACCATGCTAGAAATATTACATTGAATAAGTTTAGAAATAACGATAATAAAAAGATTTCAAATTACTTTAATAAAAGAGTTTTATTTTGGCTTTCCGATGAAAGCGAAAAAATGTATGGATAAGTAAAAGGTTTTTTAATGAATAAAGAAATTATTATTAATTCGTCTGCTTCACAAAATCGAGTTGCTATAACAGAAGATGGCAACTTAGTTGACTTTTTTGTTGATCACCCAGAAAAACAAAGAATGGTTGGTGATATTTATCTTGGTAAAGTTGCAAGAGTTTTACCCGGAATAAGAGCTGCATTTATTGATATAGGATTAAAGCATGATGCTTTTCTGCACTTTTCTGATATCGGTGAAAGAACTGAAGCTCTTCAAGGAATTTTTGATGACGATGATGAAGTTGATGACGAAATTGAAAATGGACAAACTCAAAATCAATTGGATGAAAATTTATCTCCTACTTCAACACTTGAAATTGCTCGTCCAGATTTACCTAAAGAAAATGACTTAAAAGAAAAATCAATACCAAGATTAAAAAAAGGGGAAGAGTTATTAATTCAAATCATAAAAGAACCAGTAAAGGACAAAGGTGTTCGTGTAACTTCATCAATTTCATTGCCTGGTAGATTTTGTGTACTTCTTCCGATGGATAATAAAATTGGAGTCTCCAAAAAAATAAACGATTACAAAGAAAGAAAAAGATTAAGAAAAATTGCTCGTGGTATTATTCCTAAAGATTGTGGATTAATAATTCGTACCGCAGCAAAAGACCAAACTGAAGAAGCACTCAGTGGTGATTTAAAATATTTAGTAAAAAGTTGGAATGAAATTCAAAACATTGCCAAAAAAAGTACTCCACCAGCATTGCTTTACAAAGATCTTAGCACAACAATTTCAGTAATTCGCGATTTATTTACTCCAGATGTTTCAAAAGTTTTTGTCGATTCAAAAAAGTTGTGGAAAGAAATAAAAAATTATCTCGAATTTATTCAGCCAGAACTTGTTGATAGAATTGAATTATACAAAGAGGAAGTGCCAATTTTTGAAGCATTTAGAATTGAAGAACAAATTAAAACTTTGATGGGAAGAAAAGTACCTTTACCAAGTGGTGGTCATATTATAATTGAACACACTGAAGCAATGGTTGTAATTGATGTTAATAGTGGAAGATATGCTGCAAAAAAAGAACAAGAATTAAACTCATTAAAAACAGATTTAGAAGCTTCACGAGAAATTGCTCGTCAATTACGTTTACGTGATATTGGTGGTTTAATTGTAGTTGATTTCATTGATCTTGAAGATGAAAAAAATCGGAAAAAGATTTATGATGAACTAAAAAAAGAATTTAAAAAAGATAGAGCAAAAACAGCATTGCTTCCGATGACTGAATTTGGTTTAATGCAAATTACTCGTGAACGTATTCGTGAAAATATTGTTCAGTCTATGACGGAAGTTTGCCCTTATTGTTTAGGGACTGGCTTACTAACTAAAAAATCAAACCTGATTCATGAAATTGAGCATTGGTTAAAAAGATATAAACTTCAAGGTAAACATAATTTCTTAACTCTTAAGGTTCATCCTTCATTAGGCGAAAAGCTTAAACAAGGATTTATTTCTATTTTAACCAAATTCCAATTAAAATATTTTGTGAGAATAAAATTAGTTGAAGTTGAAAAAATTAGTCCACAGAAATTTCAATTTTCAATTTCAAAAACAGGTGAAGATATAACAGATGAAATTTCTTAATCACGTTATGATTAAATAAAAATTATTAATTTTGAATAACAAAATTCGAGAGGGAATTTAATGAAATTTTTTATTGATACTGCAAATATCAACCAGATTAAAGAAGCTGCTTCTATGGGTTTGCTTGATGGTGTAACTACAAATCCCTCATTAGTAGCTAAAGAAGGTAAAAATTTTTACGACTTATTGAATGAAATAGTTCAAATTGTAGATGGTCCAATTAGTGCTGAAGTTGTTTCAACAGATTACAATGGAATTTTAAAAGAAGCTGAAGAGCTTTCTAAAATTCATAAAAATATTGTAATTAAAGTTCCCTTAATTAAAGAAGGTATAAAAGCTGTAAAAACTTTATCTTCAAAAGGAATTAAAACTAATGTAACACTTTGCTTTTCTCCAACCCAAGCTTTATTAGCAGCAAAAGCTGGGGCAAGTTATATTTCACCATTTGTAGGAAGATTAGACGATATCAGTACAAATGGAATGGAATTAATCAAACAAATTGTAACTATTTATAAAAATTATAACTTTAAAACAGAAGTGCTTGTTGCAAGTATTCGTCATCCATTGCATGTTGTTGAAGCTGCTTTGATAGGTGCAGATGTTTGCACAATGCCTTTTGATGTAATTGAAAAATTATTTAATCACCCTCTAACCCAAAAAGGTTTGGAGAATTTCTTAAACGATTGGAAAAAATTAAATCAATAATTATGAAAAAGACAAAATTTTATTCGGTGCATGAAAAATTAAATGCAAAAATTGTTGAATTTGCTGGATACCAAATGCCAATTCAATATTCATCTATTATTGCAGAACACAAATCTGTAAGAAATAGTGTCGGTGTTTTTGATGTTTCCCACATGGGAGAAATTTTTATAAGCGGTGAAAAAGCTTTAGAATTTGTTAATTACATTACTGTCAACGATGCATCTATACTAATAGATGGACGCGTTCAATATTCAGCAATGTGTTATGAAGATGGTGGCATTGTTGATGATCTTTTAGTTTATCGAATTAATCAAAATAAATTTATGTTGGTAGTAAATGCTTCCAACAAAGATAAAGATTTTGAATGGATGAAAAAGAACAACATTTTTAATGTTGATATTATTGACGAAAGTGATGAATATTCTTTGCTTGCTGTTCAAGGGCCGAATTCCAAAGCAACCATTCAAAAAATTTGCGATAAAAATTTAGACTTAGAATATTATCATTTTTTCTTTGCAAAAGTCGCTGGCATAGATATGTTAGTTTCGAGAACAGGTTACACTGGTGAGCTTGGTTACGAACTTTATTTCAAAGGTGATGAAATTACTGCTGAAAAAATTTGGAATGAATTGTTTAATGCTGGAAAAGAATTTAATATTCAACCAGTAGGTTTGGGAGCTCGCGATTCATTGAGATTAGAAATGGGTTTTTGTCTTTATGGTAATGATATTGACCAAACTACAAATCCAATAGAAGCTGGTTTAGGTTGGATAACAAAATTGAAAAAAGAAAATTTTATTGGGAAAGATGTTTTAGTTAAAACAAAAGAAAATGGACCAAAAAGAAAATTAGTTGGATTGATTTCTAGTGAAAAAAGTTTTCCGCGTCATGGTTATGATTTAAGTGTTAATGGTAATAAAGTTGGAGTAATTACAAGCGGTACCGTCAGTCCAGTTTTAGAAAAAGCAATTGCACTTGGATATGTTGAATCTGAGTTTTCAAAAGAAGGCACTCAAGTTAATTTCTTGATTCGTGGTAAAGAAATACCTGCTTTCGTAACTAAATTACCATTTATAAAAAAGTAAAAAATGAAATTAAACGTACATTTTTCAATATCGCATTTAGATGAATTATACTTTACATCAAGAACTACTGTTATAATTGATGTTTTAAGAGCATCGACAGTAATTGTAACAGCCATTGCTAATGGAGCTAAAGAAGTTATACCCGTAAATACAGTAGATTTTGCAATGAAGATTTCAGGTAATGCTTTTGGTGGACAGACTTTGTTATGCGGTGAAAGAAACACAAAAAAAATTGAAGGTTTTGTTTTAGGAAATTCTCCTCTTGAATATACTTCTGATACAATTGCTGGAAAGTCAATAATTTTATTTACAACAAATGGAAGCAAAGCTTTTGTTAAAGCTAAATTCTCTGAAAATCTTTTTGCCGCATGCTTCAAAAATTTGCCAGCTGTTGCTAAACATTTGATTGAACTTAATAAGGATGTTGAAATTGTTTGCGGTGGAACTAATGGCAGTTTTAATTATGAAGATTCAGTATGTGCTGGAAAGTTAGTGCAGGAAATTAAAAATCTCTATCCGGAAATTGAACTTAACGATTCTTCAAAAGCCAGCTTAATAATTGCAAAATCTAGCGGAAAGTCATTACTAAAAATGTTAAAAGAAACTGAACATGGTAAACTGCTAATTGAAAATGGATTTGCTGATGATTTAAAAGATTGTGCACAATATAATGTTACAGATGTTATTCCATATTACATTTCTGGCTCGATTAAAAAGTTAGATAATTTGAATAATAATACTGAATCTGAAAATTCATAGAATGGCAAAGAAAATTAAAATAAAAGAAAAAGTAGACTCACCAATTGGTGATAACTTTTTTATAATCTCTCCTGAAAAAAAAGTAAAATTAGTTGGTTTGTTATTAATAGTTATTTCCTTATTGATTTTTCTAAGTATTATTTCATATTCAAGATACGATGAGTCATATTTTTCATATAATTTCAGCGATCAGTTAAATGTATTATCTCAAGATGAAGTTAAAGAAAATGCCTCTGCAACTCACAATTGGTTGGGAATATTCGGAGCTTATGTTTCTCATTTTTTTGTTGTTTCAACTCTCGGTTACTTTTCAATTGTTTTCCCAATAATAATTTTTATTTGGGGTTACACTGTCCTTAAGAAAGAAAAATTTTATAAAGTATCAATTTATTTATCAAACTTTTTAATTATCAGTGCAACATTAGTTGCAACTTTTTTTGGAGTACTTCAATACACTCCAGAAATATCATTATTAAAAGATTATTATGAACTTTCTGGAAATTTGGGATTTTTCTTTGGGAAATTATTGAGTCATCTTTTAGGTGGTTTAGGCAGTTTAATTGTTTTAGTAACTTCAATGCTTATTACCTTAATAATTGTGTTTGATTTCAAATTGGAATCAATTCTAACTTTTATTAAAAATATTTTTGGGGGAAAAGAAGAAGATGAAAAAGATGATCAAAGTAAAAAAGATTTGATTGAAGAAAATCTAAATAAAATTAAAAAGTTAAGAGAAGAGAAAAATTCTAAGAAAAATGAAGAAGATGAAATTCAAGAAAAAACTGAACCCGAAACAAAAATTACAATTGTTAAAAAAGATGAAGATGAAAAACCAATACAATCAATTTTAGAAAATCCAAAAGAAGAATCAAAAACAAAAAAAATAGATTTTAAAAAATCTGAATCAAAAAAATCCAGTGAAGAATCTGAAGATATTGACTTCATTGATAAAGAAAAAGAAACAGCGTTACCAAATCAATGGGAAGAAGAAATTCAATATGAACCTCCAACACTTGATTTGTTAATTCAGCCTGAAGATGAAGAAGTAAAAGTTCATGAAAGTGAATTGAAAAGAAACGCTGAATTATTAAAAGAAAAACTTGCTCTATTTGATATTCAAATTGATGATATTACTGTAACACCGGGACCAGTTGTAACTTTGTATGAAATTGTTCCATCGCCAGGTGTAAAAATTTCAAGAATAGTTTCACTTGAACATGACATTGCACTTGCATTAGCGGCACGTGGTATTAGAATAATTGCACCAATTCCAGGCAAAAGTGCGATAGGCGTTGAAATTCCAAATGCAAAAGCTGCTATTGTTCGTGCTCGTTCTGTAATAGCAAAATTGAAAGATGTAAAAGAAGAATTACCACTTGCTTTAGGGAAAACAATTTCCGGTGATGTTTATATTACTGATTTAGCCAAAATGCCTCACATGTTGATTGCTGGTTCTACTGGTTCAGGTAAAAGTGTTGGTATAAATATGATTATCAATAGCTTGATTTATTCAAAACATCCATCAGATCTTAAGTTTGTAATTATTGATCCTAAAAAAATTGAATTATCATTTTATAAAAAATTAAATAAACATTTCCTTGCCGTTTCCCCAGATTTAGATGAAGAAATAATTACCAGTCCATCTAATGCATTGCTTGCATTAAAAGCTGTTGAATATGAGATGGAAAAGAGATATGATAAACTGGCTAAAATTGGTGTGAGAAATATTGTTGATTATAATAAAAAAGTTCTTAATCCTAAATCTCGACCAAAAGATACCGATGAAATGAAACATTATAAAATGCCATACATTATTGTTATTATTGATGAACTTGCTGATTTGATGATTACATCAGGTAAAGAAGTTGAAGAACCGATTGCACGTTTGGCACAATTAGCTCGTGCTGTGGGTATTCATTTAATTCTTGCAACACAAAGACCATCGGTAAATGTTTTGACTGGTGTAATTAAAGCTAATTTCAGTGCAAGAATTGCTTATCAGGTAGCAACTAAAATTGATTCAAGAACTATTTTGGATATGAATGGAGCTGAACAACTTTTAGGTCAAGGCGATATGTTGTTTTTGCCAGCTGGAATGCCAAAGCCAATTCGAATTCAAAATGCTTTTATTTCAACTGAAGAAGTTGAAAGGATTACTAATTTTATTTATGTGCAAAAAGGTTATTCAAAAAGATTTTTCTTACCTTCTTTATATGATAAAAGAAAAGAAACTGCAAACAATTTATTATCAGATTTAGACCCAATGTTTGAAGAAGCAGCACGTGTTATAGTTAAGCATCAACAAGGTTCTGTTTCTTTATTACAAAGAAAATTAAAACTCGGATATTCGCGGGCGGCAAGAATAGTTGATCAACTTGAACAGGCTGGAATTGTTGGACCATCAGAAGGAAGCAAAGCTCGCGAAGTGATTGTTGAAAGTGAAGAACAATTAGAAACTATTTTAAGGTCTTTGTCATGAAAACTAAATTAATCTTTTTCATTTTAATTTCAGGATTTTTATTTGCACAAAATCCAAAAGATTTTATAAATAAAGTACAGTCTAAATTCAACTCAATTTCTAATTTTACTGCAAAATTCAGTCAAACTTTTTATACAGCTCATGGAACTGAAGGTGGTAAAGCTAATGGTAATTTTTATTATAAAAAGAAAAATAAATTTTTAGTAGAGTTGAGTAATAATATTATTTCATCAAATGGAAATACTGTTTGGAATTACGACAAAAGATTTAAAAGAGTTGTCATTAGCAATTTCAACGATGATCCAACTTCTTTTTCATTGGAAAAATTTATTTTTGCATATCCACAATTGTGTAAAGCTGAAATTCTTAAAGATGAAAATGGTGCTTTATTATTAACTCCAAAAGATAACGATTTACAATTTAAACGAGTAAAGATTTGGAAAACCGCTGATAATCTAATTTCCAAAATGGAATTAGTTGATATTGGTGATCTCAAATATTCTTTTAGCTTTAGTGATATTAAAATAAATCAAGATTTACAGGATTCTAAATTTGAATTTCAAATACCGCAAGGAACTCAAGTTATTGACCTCAGATAAAATAAATAATAATCAATTAACAAAGTTTGTCAGTTTATTTTTTACTTTGTTGTTGACTGTAGTTTTTTTATTCATTGCATTTCGTAATGTTGATTTAAAGAAATCATTGCAATTAATTTCCCAAACAAGTTTAGTAGGTGTTTTATTTTATTTAGTTGTGTTTTTTATATCTCATTTTGCTCGTGCTATTAGATGGAAATATATGTTGCTTTCCATCAAGAAAGATGTTTCATTAAATCATTTGTTTGGTTCGGTTATGGTTAGTTATGGTGTAAGTTGTATTATTCCTCGTGCCGGTGAAATTTATCGAGCTTTGTTTTTAGGTAAATGGGAAAATATTTCTCGTTCTACAGTTTTAGGGACTATAGTAGTTGAAAGAATTATAGATATTACAATTTTTGCATTTGCATCTCTTGTTAGCGTTTCTCTTTACACAGGAAATTTATACAAAGAAATAACTTGGCTTAAAACATCACTTATCATTGGTTTTGCATTTATTTTCTTTACCATAGTTTTTTTAATAATCCTCATCCAAAATCAGGAAAGATTTAGAAAATGGATTATATTTTTTAGCAATAAAATTAGTCCAAAATTAGCAAATAAATTAAACATGTTATTTGATACTTTGATTGAAGGATTTTCAAGTATTAAAAAAAGTAAACACTTTATTGCAGTAATATTATG
This sequence comes from Stygiobacter electus, assembly GCA_029210465.1. Classification (GTDB taxonomy): domain Bacteria; phylum Bacteroidota; class Ignavibacteria; order Ignavibacteriales; family Melioribacteraceae; genus Stygiobacter; species Stygiobacter electus. Next base: position 316,490 of record JARGDL010000001.1, on the reverse strand, counting down.
GTCTTTTATAATAATTTTTTTATATGCTCTAAATACATATGTTGGATTTTATATGTTTGATATGCATGATCAAAAAGATATTAATTTCATTTCTGCATGGATTTTTATGACGATAAGTTCATTTGGTGTTTTAATTCCAACTCCAGGTGGTACTGGTTCATATCATGCAATAGCAATTTTTGTTTTAACTCGAATTTATCATTTTAGTTATGATGTTGGTGCTGCATATGCAATTCTTACTCACTTTTTATCGTATTTTGCTTTTGTAACTTCTACGTTATTGATAATTTATTTTTTTAATCGTCAGAGAAATAACAAAGGGTTACCCAAAGAAAATTTTATCTCAGTATTTAAAGATTAAATGATGAAAAAAATATTTTTATTAATCCTTGTAACTAAAACAATTACATTGGCACAAATTGATGTTTCTGCATCAATGGGATTAGATTTTAAATATGCTTCAAGTTACAGAGATTACATTAATACAAGCTTTGCAATGTCAAATCAACTGCCTTCATTTAAAAGTGCAGTAACTTTTAATGCGACTGCTGACTATAAATTGGATGAAAATTATGCAATTGGCATTGAACATAGTATTCTAATTGATTCATACAACGCTCAATTTGGTGTCGGTGGAGTTTATGAATTAGCTTATGAAATTCAAAGACCAACATTAATTGGTTACTATATTATTCCGGGTGCTGGTTATCAATTTAAATTTGGTGTTGGTTTGGGTTTAAGATTTGTCAGCCTTTCAGAAAGAATTTTAACAGAAATAAATTATAAATCATCTGGTTATGGTTTTTTGCTTAAAGCTGAAGGTAATACATTATTATCTCAAAACTTTTATGCTTTGATTGGCGGAAATTTAAGAATTGATAAAATTGGAGATGTAGAAAACAATGGGAAATTTATTGTTAATAGAAACACAAAAGAAAATTTAAATATGAACTCAATTTCATTTGGAATTTATTTGGGTATTACTTACACATTTTAGGAGGTAAATTGAATTTTTTTGAAGCAATTATCTTAGGCATAATTCAAGGATTAACAGAATTTTTACCTATAAGTTCAACTGCACATTTAACATTTGCAGGTAAGTTAATGAATTTAATTTCAGATTCTAATCCAGAGAAATGGACAGCTTTTATTGCTGTCATACAGATAGGAACATTACTCTCTGTGTTAATTTATTTTTGGAAGGATTTGATTTTAATTATAAAAAAGTTTTTGGAAGAAAATTGGTTTAATCGGGTAAAATTTTCCAATCAATCAACTGATTCAAAAGTTGGATGGTATATTATCATTTCTACGATTCCTGTTGTTGTAATTGGGTTAGCTTTTAAAGATTTCATTGAAGGTATTTTTACCAAAAATTTATATGTGATTTCCTCAAGTTTGATTTTACTGGCAATAATATTAGCAGTTGCTGAGAAAGTCAGTAAGTTTTCAAAAACAATAAATGATTTGAATTGGTTTGATGCAATAATTATAGGTTTTGCACAGGCCTTAGCGTTAATTCCAGGCTCATCACGCTCTGGAACAACAATTACCGCAGGATTATTTTTAGGATTGAATCGGGAAACGGCAGCTCGTTTTTCTTTTTTAATGAGCATTCCAGCAGTTGCAGCTAGTGGACTTTTACAATTTTACCAATCATTAAAGTATTTAGATCAACATGGTCTAATCGTAATGATAATTTCTACTGTTGTTTCTGGTTTTATTGGATATTTATCAATTGGATTTTTATTAAAATACTTAAGAACAAAATCAATGTGGATTTTTGTTGCTTATCGAATATTAATCGGTGTTACTATTCTAATTTTCATTTTTACTGGAATAATTAAACCATAGGTGATAAATGAAAATTCACTTTTTAATATTTATATCATTATTGTTATTGTTGAGCTGTTCAAAAAATTATAAATCAGTTAATCTAAAAGATGAATTGAACTCAAAAAAATCTCTTGAAGAAATAATTGATATTAAAGACAACGAACATTTAATTGCTGTAATCCAAACAGATTTTGGAAATATTGAGATAGAATTATTTCCACATGAGACACCTAGAACAGTTCAAAATTTTGTGGGATTATCTCTTGAAGGTTATTACAATGGATTAACTTTTCATAGAGTTGTAAAAGGATTTGTAATTCAAGGCGGTGATTCAACAGGTACTGGCAAAGGTGGTAAAAGTATTTATGGCCAACCTTTTGAAGATGAGTTTACAAGAAAATTAAGACATGATTCACCAGGTATTGTTTCGATGGCTAATCGTGGACCTAATACAAATACAAGTCAATTTTTTATTACACTTGCTGCTCTCCCGGATTTAGATGGAAGACATACAGTTTTTGGAAAAGTAATAGATGGATTAGAAGTTGTGAACAAAATTTCTATGCAACCGACTGATGAAAATGCATTCCCTATTTCAAAGATTTACATGAAAAAAATTGACATAGAAAAAAGAATATACTAAAATGGCACAAACTTCAGTTCAGTCAATTAATGATATCGTTAAATATTTAGAAGAAAAAAATTTACTTCCAATTTATTTTTTATTTGGCGATGATAATTTTTCTGTTGAATCAGCTCTATCTATTTTACAAAAGAAAATTGAGCATCTTATTTTATCTGCTTTTGATAAAGAGTTAATTAATGCTGAAAAAACAACTGAATTGAATAATATTATTGATTTGCTTTACTCTTTCCCATTTGGCGGAGGGAAAAAATTAATAATTATTAAAAATTTTGAAGTAATAAAAGACAAAAAACCACTTGTTGATTACATAAACAATTATTCAAATTTTTCTATTCTTGTTATAATTTATAATGGAAGTTTATCAAGAAATGATTTATCAAAAGAACCTTACGTTAGTTTATTAAAAAATGGTTTTCTTTTTGAAGCTAAAGTATTAAAAGGTGAAGAATTAGTACTATGGTTTGTAACACTTGCAAAAAAAAATAACTTTGAAATATCTCAAGAAAATGCAAGAACAATAATTGAAATTGTAGGTGAAGAAAAATCTTTACTTGAAATGCATCTTCAAAAATTTATTACATTTTCGCAAGGTAAAAAATTATCCCTGAATGAATTAATTAAATTATCATCACAAACAAAACAATATTCAGTTTTTGATTTATTAAATTCACTTGGAAAAGGTGATAAACCTAAAAGCCTTTTAATTGCAAATAACTTACTTGATAATGGAATTGACATAATTGCAATATTAAACATGATTTCTAAATTCATTTTGACTATTGCTTACTCAATGGAATTTAGAAGTCAAAAAGTTTCTGATAAAGAAGCAGCAAAGAAAATTGAAATGAGTGAATATTTTTATCAAAAATGTAAGGAAGCTAAATTTTTCTTAAATGCAGATAAACTTGAAAATGCTTCTCGAGCTTTATTAAATGCTGATTTATCAATAAAATCAACTTCGATGGATTCAAAAACAATTTTACAAGTTTTGATCACTGAGCTTTTAACAAACGTAAGTAAAAATCCATTTGAAACTTAATTTGATTTTATTTTTAACTATTTCTAAAATCGCTATAAATTATTGAAACTTTTTTCTTTAAAAGAGGTAAAAAACCAGTTGAATAGGCAATTAACTGAACTTACAGACGAAGAATTAATAAAAGAATTTCAGGATAATAATACTTTAAAAGCCTATGAAATTCTGGTTAAACGTTACAAAGATCCTTTAATGAATTTTGTTTATAGGTATCTTGGTGATAAAGATTCATGTACTGATGTAGTACAAGAAACAATGATAAAATTTTATTTGAATAAAGATTCTTATCGTTCTTTCGCAAAATTTTCAACCTGGATTTACACTATCGCGGCAAATCTTGCTAAGAATGAATTGAAAAGAAGAAAAAGAAGAACAATCTTTTCAATTGACAATAATGATGATGAAAAATCTTTACAAATAGAAGATAAAATGTTTTTACAACCAGATAGAGCAACTGATAGTGAAATTAAAAATGAAATAATTCAGAAAGCACTATTAAAAGTTAAACCTGTTTATCGAGAGGTTGTAATTTTAAGAGATATTCAAGATTTGTCTTATGAAGAAATTTCAGAAATAACTGGATTACCAATTGGAACTGTTAAATCAAAAATAAATCGTGGCAGAGCTCAATTACAAAAATTATTAAAGAATATTTATAAAGAGTAGTCTATGAAAAATTTCTACAATGATAATGAAAAAAAATATTCCAACTTATTAAATGATTTAAAAAACCTACCCAAAATTAATACTCCCGAAAATTTTGAATTCAACTTAATGACAAGAATTCAAAACAAAAATTTCGGAGATAATAAAAATCCTAAAATTAATTTTAGTATTTATAAATTCTTAGCTCCTTCGGCTATTGTTGTTACGGTTATACTTTTATTCTTTCTTTTATACCCGCAAAAAAATGAAATTCAGAATCAAGTTATTAAACATCAATCAGTAGCAGATACACAATCATTAGTAAGTAATTTAAGTAACGATAATAAAGTTGGTGAACAATTAATTTCAAAAAATGAATTTAAGCCTAAAATGATTAAAAAAGATATTTCTAATCAAAACACGGTTCAAGAAGAAAAATCAAGTAAAATTCAAGAGTTATTAAATCAAAGATCAATTTCAGTAGATGATTATTTATCAGGTGCAACGGTTACAAATAAAGCGATACAAAGAAGTAATGTAGTGAAAAGTGGGGAAGAACCGATAGTTGACGGTTTTTTTGTAGAAAAGCAAACTGACAAAAAGACAATTGAGAAATATAGAAATGCATTAGATTCGTTAAGAAAAGCTCAACTTAAGCTTGATTCATTAAAAAAGGCTCAAAAATAAAGGATTTTTAGTTTATTCTTATTTGGATATTTACTTTAAGCTAAGTAAATTTGAACCCAAAATTTTAGGAAGTGATGTTAATATGAAAAAGGGAATTCATCCAACTTATCAAAAATGCGAAGTTACGTGTGTATGTGGAAATCATTTTATTACCCGTTCTACCGTAAGTAGCATTAAGTTAGAAATTTGCTCAAATTGCCATCCATTTTTTACAGGTAAACAAAAAATGGTTGATTCAACTGGTAGAGTTGATAGATTTAATAAAAAATATGGTATGAAAAAAGCATAGTTTTACTTTGCTCCAAGTTTAGGGCTGTTCAGCAGCCCTTTTGTGTTTTAAATAACAACCTCTAAGAACCTTTTATTCTTGATTGATATGGAAAACTCTTTTGAAAATTTAAGTCTAAATTTATATCAAGGCGTTCGTGGACTTGCTGTTAAAATTCTTAACCGTGTTGATAGAACTGATGCATATTTAGATAAACTTCTTGAAATTGAAATTAAAAATTCACAATTATCTGGTGTAGATAAATCACTTCTCTTTGAAATTGTTCATGGTGTTACAAGATGGCAAGGTAGAATTGATTGGATTCTTACTGGATTTTATAAAGGCCAATTCTCTAAAGCAATCCCAAATGTTAAAAATGCATTACGAGTTGCTTTGTATCAGATTTTATTTCTTGATAAAGTTCCAGATTATGCTGCAGTGAATGAAGCAGTTGAGTTTGTTAAAAAATTACAAGGTCAAACTGCAGCGGATTTAACAAATGCAATTTTAAGAAACATTATTAGGAATAAAGAATCAATTCGTTATCCAAATCCAGAAGAAGATTTAATTAACTATTACAGTGCATACTTTTCACATCCAACCTGGTTAGTAAAAAGATGGATTAATAGATTCGGTAAAGATGAAGCCGAGAAATTATTTTTGGCTAATAACAGCAAACCATCTTTAATGATTCGTGTAAATAATCTTGTTACTAATATTGATGAATTAAAATCTTTACTTAATAAAGTTGAATTAAAATTTACTGATGGAAAATTCCTAAAAGAATTTCTTAGAATTAACATTTTAACTAACATAACCGATTGGGAATATTTTGCGAAAGGATATTTTTCTGTTCAAGATGAAAGCACAGGTTTTCCAATTAAATTATTAGATCTCGATCAAAATCAAAGAGTATTGGACTTATGTGCTGCACCAGGTGGAAAAACTGCATTTATTGCCGATGAAATGAAAAACACAGGTGAAATAGTTGCTTTAGATAAATTTGAAAGTAGATTGAATGTTTTGAATAAAAATCTTAATAGATTAAAAGTAACAAATGTTAAAACATTTGCAATTGATGCTTTGGATTATGAAGATAGTGAAGGTTTTGATAGAGTTTTAGTTGATGCTCCTTGCAGTGGTCTTGGTACATTAACTAAAAAACCAGATTTAAAATGGAAAAAAGATCTTGGTGATGTTAGAAAAATTTCTAATATTCAATTTGATTTATTAAAAAAAGCTGCTACATTAGTTAAAAGTGGTGGCTACTTGGTTTATAGTACCTGCACAATTGAACCGGAAGAAAATTTTGATGTAGTTAAAAAATTTTTAGAAGAAAATCCAAATTTTGAATTAATTAAAGATCATCCACATATTAACAGAGCTGTTATAGATGAAAATGGATGTATTGCAACTTTACCACATATTCATGGAATTGATGGATCTTTTGCTGCAAAAATTAAAAGAATAATATAAAATGGCTTCTGAAGAATTAAAAAATTTTTCAAACGAATTGAAAGAACAACGTGAAAAGACTGGGATTACTCTTCAACAAATTTCACAAAGTACTAAAATCGATTTAAAATTTTTAAGATCCATTGAAGATGGAAATTTTGATATCCTTCCCGAAATTTATGTTAAAGCTTTTATAAAAGAATATGCAGGATGTATTAATCTTAATCCAAATGAAACAATTAAAAAGTATGAAAAAGCAAAAGTTGGACGTGAAAATAAAAAGCTAAATTCAGATGTTTTTGAAGAAACAAAAAATGAATCAACTATAGCAGAAAATGAATCTAAGCCCACTAAAATTGAATCAGATATAATTGATTCAAATAAAATTGATTCCCCAAAAGTTGGTATAAATAATAATAAAATTCAATTTTCCATCAAGATTAATTACGTTATTGGTACTTTAATTTTATTATCAGCACTTTCTATTTTATACTACAGTATTATTTATACTCCTGAAAAAGAAATTATAACTGTAAATAATCAATCAGAAAATAAGTCAACAGAAAGATTTGAAGTTGAAAAACAAAATTCATTAAACCAGGGGAATGATATTCAAAATTTTTATAAAGATGATTCATTAAAATTGTTAATTCAAACGAATGCAGATGTATGGGTAAAAGTAATTAAAGATGGTAAAAATGTGCATCAAAAAATGACACCGAAAGATTCTAAATTACAATTCAAAGCTAAAGATAAATTCAGTGTTAGTGTTGGAAATGCAGGAGTAGTTAAAATTTTTTACAATGATAATGAAATTAAAAACTTAGGTAAGTATGGTGAAATTAGAAATGTTACAATCACACCTGATACAATAAAATTTCTAACAATTAAAAGAAATGACAAAAAATCAAATTAAAAATAGAATTGATGAACTTCGTAAACTAATAAATAAATACGATTATGAATATTACGTTTTAAACAAACCCTCTATTAGTGATTACGAATATGATCAAATTTTTAATCAATTGTTAGTGCTTGAAAAAGAATATCCAGAATTTATTACCTCAGATTCACCTACACAGCGCGTTGGTTCAGATATTACAAATGAATTCAAACAAATTAAGCATGAAGTTCCAATGCTTAGTCTTGCAAATACATACAGCGAAGATGAATTGTTAGATTTTGATAGAAGATGTAAAGAAGGACTACCCAAAAATGAAATCCCCGAATATGTTTGTGAACTTAAGATTGATGGTGTAAGTGTTAGCTTAAAATATGCAAATGGGAAATTTTTATATGCAGCAACTAGAGGTGATGGAACAACAGGTGAAGATATTACAAATAATGTAAAAACAATTAGAGCTGTTCCTTTATCCATATATGACGAAAAATTTAAAGAGATAGATTTTGAAGTAAGAGGTGAAATTTATATTGAGAAAGAAGCATTCTTAAAATGGAATGCAGAAAGAGAATTAAAAGGAGAAAAAACTTTTGCCAATCCAAGAAACACAGCTTCAGGTACAATAAAATTGCTCGACCCTAATGAGGTAGCTAAAAGACCCTTACAAATATTTCTTTATTATTTATTGACTGATAATATTGAACTTGAATCTCAATTTGTAAATCTAAATAAAATGATTGAACTTGGATTTAGAGTTAATCCAAATTTTCAGTTATGTAAAAACATAAATGAGGTTCTTGAATATTGTAAAAAGTGGGAAAAAGAAAGAGATAATCTTCCTTATGAAATCGATGGAGTTGTTGTAAAAGTTAATTCCATTAAACAACAAAAAATTCTTGGAAGTATTGCACGATCTCCAAGATGGGCTGTTGCTTTTAAATTTCCAGCTAAACAAACAAAAACAAAACTACTAAAAATTACCTGGCAAGTTGGAAGAACCGGAGCTCTTACACCTGTTGCTGAATTAGAACCAGTTTTACTTGCTGGTTCAACAATCAGTAGGGCAACACTTCATAACATTGACGAAATAAAAAGAAAAGACATTCGTGAAGGTGATATTGTTTTAATTGAAAAAGGGGGAGATGTAATTCCTAAAATTGTTGCTGTTGATTTATCACAAAGAAATATAAATTCTAGAGAAACAATTCCGCCTGAAAATTGTCCTGTTTGTGGACACAAACTTTTTCAACCTGAAAATGAAGTTGCAATTTATTGTGAAAACAATGAATGCCCGGCACAAATTAAAGCAAGATTAGCTCACTTTGCTTCAAGATCAGCTATGGATATTGAAGGTTTAGGCGAACAACTAATTAATTTATTTGTTGAAAAAGAATTCTTAAAAACTTACACGGATATTTACACTCTAAATGAGAAAAGAGACGAACTAATTAAAATAGAAAGATTAGGTGAAAAAAGTGTTGATAATCTCTTAGCTTCTATTGAAAAAAGTAAAGAGAAAGAATTTGACAAAGTTTTATTTGCTTTAGGAATAAGATATGTTGGTGCAGGTGCAGCAAAAAAAATTGCTCATCATTTTAAGTCAATTGATAAACTAATAAACGCTTCAAAAGAAGAAATTGAATCAATTCATGAAATTGGTGAAAGTATTTCTGGAAGTATTCAAAGATTTTTCAGCGATGAACATAATTTAATTCTTATCAAAAAATTAAAAGATTTTGGTCTGAAATTTTCTTTTAGTGAAACAAATACTGAAAAAGAATATTCTAAACTTAAAGGAAAATCATTTGTTTTAACCGGAACTCTTTCATCCCTGACAAGAGATGAAGCTCAAAGGAAAATTGAAAATCTCGGTGGAATAGTAACATCATCCGTTAGTAAGAATACTTCATATGTTGTTGTTGGTGATAAACCCGGTTCTAAGTATGATAAAGCATTAAAATTAGGTATTACAATTTTGGATGAAGATAAATTTATGGAGTTAATTAATAATGCTTGAAAAACTTAGAATAAAACTGGCTCATCGGATAGCTAGAAAAAAATTTTTAAAGCCAATTAATACGCCGATTAATTTCAACCAGGAAATTAAAATCTCAAAGAACTATTTTTTGATTTTACCACAAACAGAAGAAGAAATTTTTTATTCGTTAATCATTGCAGATTATCTTTTAACTAAAGATAAAAACATTACCTTTTTTCTGCCTTACCAGTTTAGGCATACTGTGGGTAAATATGAAAATGCAACAGTTATTTCTTTCCATGAACAAAGCAAGACGAAATTATTTTTACCTAATAAAAATTTTAGAAATAAATTATCTGAAATGCATTTTGATATTGTTATTGATTTTAACCGAGATGAAGATATTTTTATGAGTTCTTTAGCTAACATTGTCAATTCTATAATTAGAATTGGATTCAAAAAAAATAATTCTGAATTATATTATAACTTATTAGTTGAAAATACTTCAAATGATCCCAAAACCTGCTTCAATAACCTTTTAAATGCTATTAAAATGTTTTGAATTTTATTGGGTTTATTTAACCTAATTATTACATTTAAAAAGAAAAAAAGAAGAATTTATATGGCAGAAAATTTTAATTATGAATTAAAGAAAATCGCTGATACAGCAATTTTCAAATTGAATGAAAAAAGATTTGATGCTTCAATTGCAGGATTTGTAAAAGGAGAATTTACAATTTTACTGCATACTGAAGATGTTAAAAAATTAATTTTAGATCTTTCAGAAGTAGAATATTGTGATAGTTCAGGTCTAAGTGCAATTCTTTTGGCTTTTAGAATTCTTCAATCTAATGAGGGACAAATTAGAATTGCCTCACCAACTAAAAATGTAAAAACACTTATTGAAATATCTCAACTAGATCGTGTTTTGACAGTTTGCAATTCTGTTGAAGAAGCATTAAAGGATTTAAACGATAAAAGTTAATTTCAAATTTTATTAATATATTCTATAAATGATTGACAAAGATATTTTAAAAGATTTAAAACTCGTAGTTTTTGATCTGGATGGAACCTTACTTGATGAAAATGGCAATGTAGGCGAAGAATCTAAAACTTTAATTAAAGAATTATCTCAAAAGGGTGTTTTATTTTCAATTGCTACGGGAAGATTATTAAGTGCAACTACACAAATTGCTGATGAACTTGATATTAAAATTCCTTTAATTACACTTGATGGAACTTTAATTCAAAGACACCCAAATGAAAAAAGTGTATATGTTTCGCATGTTAAGCCAAAATATGTAAAGAGAGCTTTGCATTTGGCAGATAAATATTTATTAAAAGTAGCACTTTGTCATGCAAATGCAATTTATTACACTGAAGAAAATTCTATCTTCCCTCAAATGATTGAAAAATTTGGTGCAAAATATAAACAGGTTTATTCATATGATAATTTTATAGAAAACACATTAGAAGTTGTATTAGCAAGTGATTATCAACCGAACATAAAATATGTTGCAAATAAAATGAGTTTTCCTTATACATTTGGATTAAGGTCAAGTTATTACAAAACAAATAGAGAAGGTGGAATATATCTGATTGAAATAAGGAAATTAGGTTCTAGTAAAGGTGATGGACTTAAAAAACTTCAAAAGCATTTAAGAATAAAAATGAAAAATACAGCTGTTATTGGTGATTGGTATAACGACAAATCATTATTCGAAAATGATAGCATTAAAATTGCAATTGGAAATGCTGTTCCCGAAATTAAACGTATGGCAGATTATGTTTTAAAGAAAACTAATAATGAAGATGGTGTTGCTGAATTTCTAAAAATGATTCTTCAAGCCAAAAAGTAAAATGATTTCATCAAAATTAAAATCAAATCTTAAAACCAGCAGAAGAATTAAAGTATTAATTGTTTTGTTAACCATTCTCGTAATTACTTTTTTTATTCCCAAAGGTGAATCTATTGAATCAGAAGTTAAAGTAGGAGAAATATGGGTTCAAGATGATTTAATCGCATCAAAAACTTTTGAAGTATTAAAAGATCCTGTTCAGTATGAAAATGAAAAAAAGAATGCAGAGTTAAAAATTCTACCTGTATTTCTTAGGAACACCTCTCTAGAAAAACTAATGATTGATTCATTAAGTAATTACAATAAAATTTTATTGGAAAATATTTATTCTAATTCAATCATAAATAAAACTAATTTGAGTGATAAATCTTTTCAGATATTCTTGAAACTAAAATCAAAAAAGAATAACATTATAAAATTACTCGATTTATCTAAAATTATTTTAAAGGATATTTATGACAAAGGAATTTTAGATGTTACAAGAAAAGAAATTAAAAAAGATTCTATTCAACTTAGATTAAAAAATATTCAAAGAGCTGTTCCAATTGATAACTTTATTGAGTATGATAAAATCAATGAATATTTAATTTATAAAATTAGAGCCGAAGTTATAAGCGATACTGAAATTGAAAATGCTTTAAAAGAATATATTTCTTTATTCATTAAACCAAATATTGTTTTTAGTCTCGGATTAACTGAAGATTATAAAAATCTTGCAAAACAAAAAATTCCCCGAAATATCGGTATTATAAATGAAAATGAAAGGATTATTGCTAAGCATGATAGAATTACTCCAGAAGCAAAATTAAAAATAGATTCATATAGAATTGCTAAAGGTGATGAAAGAACATTCTTCGTTGATTTACTTCAAATCATAGGTATTTATTTACACCTTTTATTACTAGTATTACCCTTTATAATTTATATTTATTTATTCAGAAAGAAAATCTTTGAGGACAATTTAAAGATTACTCTTATAGCTATTAATTTTATTTTAATTAGTTATTTAACATTTCTCATAAACTCAATCAAAACTTCATTGCCAATTGAATATTTAATTTTTGTCCCGGTCTCATCAATGCTTTTAACTATTCTGTTTGATTCTCGGGTTGGGTTTTACTCAAATGTAGTATTATCATTGATTGTTGGTGCATTAAGAGGTAACGACTATACATTTGCTGCTACAAATATTATAACTGGTGGGTTAGCCGCATATACTGTGAGAGATATTAAAAATAGGACTCAAATATTTCGTTCTTTCTTATATATTTTTATTGGATATGCTTTGAGTATAATGGCATTTGGTTTTGAAAGATATCAATCAATCTCTGAAATAATTTATAGCTTGGCATTTTCGTCAACAAATGCATTACTTAGTCCTGTTATTACATATGGATTAATAATATTCTTTGAAAAAATATTTAATACAACAACAGATTTGACATTACTTGAACTTACAGATTTAAACAGTCCATTGTTAAAAGACCTTGCTAAAAATGCACCAGGAACATTTAGCCATTCAATTGCAATGGGAACTTTAGTTGAAACTACTGCAGAAGCTATTGGTGCAAATCCAATATTAGCAAGAGTTGGTGCTTATTATCATGACATTGGCAAGATGATCGAACCAGGAATATTTGTTGAAAACCAAATTGATACTCATAATATTCATGAAAATATTTCTCCGGAAAAAAGTAGAGATATTATTGTAGCTCATGTTGAAAAAGGAATTGAACTTGGCCAAAAATACAAATTACCAAATGAAATAATTGATTTTATACCAATGCATCACGGTACTATGGTTCTAACATATTTTTATGAAAAAGCGAAAAATCTTTATGGTGAAACAAATGTCAACATTGATGAATATCGCTATCCAGGACCAAAACCTAAAACAAAAGAAACAGCTCTTGTAATGTTAGCTGATGCATGTGAATCAACTATTCGTTCAATCGAAGAAACTGATACTCAAGTTATAGAGAATGTTATAAATAATTTAATCAATAGCAGGATTGAAGATGGTCAGCTTGATGAATCTCCATTGACTTTTAATGATATTAAAAAAATTAAAGAATCATTCTTTAATATTTTAATTGGTCTTCATCATAGAAGAATAAGATATCCAAATCAAGATGAGATGGAAACGAAAGGTGAGGAAAAACTTTAAATGGAACAATTCGTTAATGAGTTCATTACTATTTTACGTTACGAAAAAAATCTATCTGAAAATACTACAGCATCTTACAAAAATGATTTAATAAAATTTATTTCCTTTCTTATTGAAAATAATGTAAATGACTTTGATAAAGTAGATGCGAAATTAATTTCTCAATTTTTTGAAAATCAGAGAAAAGAAAATATTTCAATGTCAACAACTTCTCGTTATATGAGCTCTATTAAAAATTTTTTTCAGTATTTAGAAGACAATAATTATATACATAGAAATCCAACATTAGTTTTGACTAATGTTAAAATATCAAGAAAATTACCTGATGTTTTAAGTTTTGAAGAAGTTGATAAAATTTTAAATATGCCAAACGTTGATGAAATAGCAGGGTTAAGAGACAAAGCAATTTTAGAATTACTTTATTCATCAGGCTTGCGAGTAAGCGAATTAATCAATTTGAAAATAAATGATCTTTTTTTCGAAGAGGAAATTATTAGAGTCTTTGGAAAAGGTTCCAAAGAAAGAGTTGTCCCAATGGGAAGTAGTGCAATTAATTGGATTAAGAAATATTTAATTAATTCAAGACCTTTTCTTGAGAATAAAATAAGGAGCCAGAATTTTTTATTTTTAAATAGAAGAGGTACTAAGTTAAGTAGAATGTTTATTTGGCAAATTGTTGATAAATATTCAAAGCAAGCAGGAATTCAGAAAGAAGTTCATCCACATATTTTCAGGCATTCATTTGCAACTCACCTTTTAGAAGGTGGAGCTGATTTAAGAGCAGTACAAGAAATGCTTGGACATTCAGATATTTCAACTACTCAAATTTATACTCACATTGATAGAAACTATATTAAACAAGTCCATCGTGATCATCATCCACGAGGTTGATTTTGCAAAAAATCATTCTATCTGTTTTTGCTTTATTTGGATTGATTTTATTTTCATGTAATCAAGAAAAAAGTGGTAAAAAAATAAATTTACATTATGCGATTTCTTTAGGAACATTTAAAAATTATAATCAAGCATCTGAATATAGATTTCAATTCTCAAATGAAATAAGAGCTAAAATTAGATATGAATTAATTAGTTCAAAAAAATATAGAGTATTAATTGGAAACTATGAAAGTTCTTATGATGCAGGAGAAGATGCCTTCAAATTATATCTTGAAAAAAAAATTAATAAATATGAAATCGTTAAAGATGGACAAAATGTTTTAGATGAATTTATTAATGTACCATTCGTTTCTTTCTATTTAGGGAAATCTTCTATCTTTAATTACAATCTTAATACAAAAGTAAAAGAACTGTTATTAAATTTTGAAAATAGAGAAGTAGCTTCATTTAGTTTAACAAAGAAATCTGACAAGTTATTTATAATATCAATCGAAAAATTTAACAATGAAAAACAAATTAAAAATGTTTATTTACATTTATTAACTCGAAATAACGAGGAATTAAAAAATTTATTAAATCTAAAGAATATAAATACTATTTATACATATTGGGATAATCTAGATACCTTTAAAACTAATTTTATAAAAATAGATGATAAAAGCCCAAGAAAAATATTACAAATAATTTATGCATGGGATTCTGATGGGAATGTAAAATATATTAAGCAAAAAGAATATGATTTATTAATGGAAGGGTTTCCTGCTATAAATAAAAAGAGGATTGAATATTTTTCACCGAACAATAAATTACAAATCAAGATTAAAACAGATGGAAATTATAAAAATATTTATTTACAAGATTATGAAAACAAGTCTGAAACATTCATTGCAGTAACTTCAAATACTATTTACAACCTGAAATGGAGCAACGATAATAAATTTGTATTTATAATTACAAAACCAGAGACAAATGAAAGTAAAAATGATGAATTGTTTGTCATAAATACTACAAATAAAACTATAATGAAAAAATTTATTGGAACTGAATTTAATAATTTATTAGTAAGAGGAAACTTCCTATTTTTTGATGAATTAAAAAATAAAATAAACTGCATTCATGTGTTTAACTTAAAAGAGCAAGCAGACTATGATTTAATAAATTCATATGGCGGTTGCAACTTATTTAATTATCCTAAGGTCTTAAAATGAAAACTTATTTTCGTGTATTGAAGTATATTAAGCCATATAAAGCACATTTAATTGCCTCGATGATATTTACAATATTTTACTCATTACTAAATGGCTTATCAGTTTATTTGACAATCCCTTTATTAGAAACCTTATTTAATCAACATGGAGTAAATGCAAAAACTGTCATTACTAAAAAACTTAATACCGGTGCTACAAATTGGTTAAATGGATTAGAAGAAAAAATTTCTACAACTTTTAATTCATTTGTTTTTGAAGGAGATATTAATCAGATATTATTAAGAATTTGTTTTTTAGTACTCTTTGCATTTCTCGCTAAAAATATTTTCGGCTATTTACAATCATATTTTCTCGCCTTTGTTGAACAAGGAATGATTAAAGATTTAAGAAACGAAGCTTATTTTCATCTTCATAAGCTTCCTATGAGCTTTTTTAAGAATGAAAAAACTGGAAACTTAATTTCAAGAATTACAAATGATGTTCAGGTAGTGCAAAATAGTATTTCAGCAATATTTCTTAATCTAATAAGAGAACCATTATCCATTCTTGTTTTTTTGTTCATTGCTGTTTCAATTAGCTGGCAACTGACATTGTTTTCATTACTTGTATTACCAGTTTCAATTGGGATAATAAGTTGGATTGGATTACTACTTAGAAAACAAAGTGCAATTTTACAAGAAAAACTTTCTGAAATTACAACTATACTTCATGAAACTATAACCGGTGTCAAAATAGTCAAAGCATTTGGTATGGAAAGTTATGAGAATAAAAAATTCTCTGAACAAACAAAAAAGTTTTTTAAGCTTGTATTAAAAATTACTAGAATTAGAAACAGCTCACCTCATATTACTGAAGTTCTCAGTGTATTTGTTGGGGTAATTTTAATTTACTATGGTGGTCAATTAGTACTAGTTGAAAAAAGTTTAAAGGCAAGTGAATTTTTAGGTTTTTTATTTTCAATATTTCAGATGATGCCACCAATTAAAGAATTAAGTAGTGTCAATAACAGAATTCAGGAATCTAGTGCTGCTGCTGATAGAGTTTTTGAAATATTAGATACTGAACCAAAAATAAAAAATTCAAAAGATTCAATAAGTAAAAAATCATTTGATGATAAAATAATATTTGATAATGTTTCATTTCATTATGATGATAGCGAAGAACTTATACTCGATTCAATTAATATTGAAGTTAAAAAAGGAAGTATAATTGCAATTGTTGGAAGTAGTGGATCGGGAAAAACAACGTTAGTCGATTTAATCCCAAGATTTTATGATCCAACATCTGGGAAAATTTTAGTTGATGGTATTGATTTAAAAAATATTACAATTGAAGATTTAAGAGCAATGATGGGAATTGTTACGCAAGAAACCATTTTATTTAATGATACAGTAAAAAATAATATCTCTTATGGTATTCAAAATTGTACAGATGATGATATAATTAATGCATCAATAGCTGCAAATGCTCATAATTTTATTTTAGAACTTCCAAATGGTTACAATACAGTAGTTGGTGAGAAAGGTACAAAACTTTCAGGAGGACAAAGACAACGTATCGCAATTGCTCGGGCTTTATTAAAAAATCCACCAATAATGATTTTTGACGAAGCAACCTCAGCACTTGATAATGAATCAGAAGCACTGGTTCAAGAAGCAATCGAAAGATTAATGAATGAAAGAACTACTTTTGTAATAGCACACAGATTAAGTACAATCAGAAATGCCGATAGAATCATTGTGCTAGATAAAGGAAAAATTGTTCAAGATGGAAAACATGATGAATTGTTGTCTGATGAAAATGGAATTTATAAAAAACTTTATGAATTACAATTCAGGGAGTTATGACAGATTCTAATTTAAAAATAAAAAATATTGATCGATTAATATTTTCATTCTTAGTTTTATTTGCGGCAACATTAAACAACTCTATTTTTCTAAATCAAATTGGTTTTTTTTCGGTTTATATTTTAATAATCATAAAAGCATATTATTTAAAAGAAAACCCTATTAAGGGAAATAAATTAAACCAAGTATTTTTAATATTGATAGTAGTGTTTTTGCTTACTGCAATTTTATCTCCTTACAAAGAAGAAGCATTAATTCGTTCAATAAAAAAAATATTACTAATACCAATTGTTTATTCATTAATTTATTTTGTAGATGAAAGAGCAAAAGCAGGAAATATCATAAAAACATATTTAGTCGCTGCATTAATTACAAACATACTTTATTTGTTATTTTCATCCTATCATTACATATATCATTTATATTCTCTTGAAAAAAGAGGACCATCACCATTTCAATATGTAATGACAGCCGGCGGATTGATGAGTTTTACAGCATTGTTTTTCTTCTCTTATTTTTTGAATGAAAAAGTATCACAAAAAATTAAAGCATTATTGTTCATATCTTTTACTGTTTCTATCGTTTCTGTAATTGCTAGTTACACAAGAGCAGCATGGTTAGGAACAATATTTGGACTTATTACAATTATAATTATCAAAAAAAAATGGAAAATTTTAATTTCATTTCTGATAATATTATTTTCATTTATATTCCTTTTTAATAATGAAAGCAAAGTTGGATTGTACAAAATTGAAAATAATAAATTAAATCATATTTTGACTTTGAATACGAATGGAAGAGCAAATGATATTATAATAGCAAATGACAATAAAAAATTAGTAGCTGATTATGAAAACGGCGTAATTTTATTAAAGAATGACAATATAATTTTTCATAACAAATTTTCAGTCCCAATTACAAACGTTAATATGTGGAACGATTCATTGTTTGTGGCTTATACATTGGATCAGAGATTCTTTCTTCTAAAGTTTAAGAATGAAGCGATAACGGTTTTAGATTCATTCTACACAAAAGGGAAAACTGTTGACTTTAAATTATTTGATAATAAATTTTATGTCGCAGATGAGGATAGTGGATTAACGATTTTTAACAATCCAATTCGTTTACGTGGTAATTTTATTAAATATAAAGGCATATCAAAGTTTGCTGTAATGGATTCAATTATTATTATTTATAACAGAGAGAAGCAATCTTTGTTGTTAAAAAAACTTATTGATAATAAATATTTTGTTAATATGGATTCTATTAAATTCAATTCTTCCATAGAAAATATTTTCAGATTTAATGATCAAATACTGTTACAAACTGAAAAAGAATTAATCATATATAAGATAATCTCGAATAAATTTATTAAAGAACAAGTAACAAAAATTAGTGGCTGCTTTAAATCAGTCGAAAATGACTCATTGATTTATTTGATTTCTATAAATGGTAAGTTATATCTAGCAGAAAATTTTGACGGCAAATTAAAAATAAAAGAACTATATGATTTCAAAAAAACAATAACAAGTTTTGATGTAAAGAACAATAACTTAGTTATAACTAGTTATTATAGGAATAGGATTACTTCTGTTTTCGACAAATATCATATAACAAACTTTGAAAGATTCAATATTTGGAAAACAGGAATAAAAATATTTCTATCAAGTCCAATTTATGGAGTAGGTGATATTGATCTACAAAAGGTTTATCAGATATTTAAAGATCCACACTTAAAAGAAAATTTCGGACATTTACATAATAACTTTGTCAATTGGTTAGTTGTATATGGTTTAGTTGGGACAATTCTAATTTTATATGTTTTTATTAGAATATTTTTATTTTTGATTAAATTTTATAGAAGCAACAAAAATGAAGAAATAATTTCATCATTTATTATTGGAACAATTGCATCATTCGTTGCATTTACATTTTCTGGTATAGGTGAATATAATTTTGGAGATCAGGAGATTATGACTGTGTTATGGTTTTTATTGGGCTTAAATCTTGCTTTATATAAAATTGTATCGGAGAAAAAATAGATGATTAAATTATCAGCTATTATTATTGCTAAAGATGAAGAGAATAATATTTTAAGATGTTTATCAAGTTTAGATAATATTATTGACGATGCAGTAGTCATTATAGATTCACGTACAAAAGATAAAACTTTTGAAATATCAAAAACATTTTCATTCGTAAATTCTGAAGTAATTGAATGGAAGGGATACTCTAAAACCAAAATTTATGCTCTTTCAAAAACTAAATATGATTGGGTTTTATGGATTGATGCAGACGAGGAATTAACACCACAATTACAAAATGAATTGAAAGAATTTAAGATCAATGAACCAGAATATGATTGCTATGACGTGGCTCGTCGTGCATATTTTCTTAACAAGTGGATTAAACATAGTGGTTGGTATCCAAATAGAATTAAAAGATTATTCAATAAATCAAAAATATTTTTTGATGATAAAGATGTTCATGAAGGATTAATCGTTAATGGTAAGATTGGACATCTTAAACACGATTTAAATCATTACACAGATCCAAATATTTTTCATTACTTAGAAAAACTAAATAATTACACTTCGTTGGCTGCTGAAGAGTTATATAACAAAAACAAAAAAACTAGTTTAAATGATATTTTTCTTCGTCCATTATTTATCTTTGTTAAGATGTTTATTTTACGTTTAGGCTTTCTGGATGGCTTTCATGGTTTTCTCTTGGCTTCTTTTTCTTCTTTTTATGTTTTTACTAAATATGTAAAATTATGGGAATTTTATAAAAAATGAAGTTTGGAATAGTAGCAAATACTCTGAAGAAAGATGTTGAGGATATTATTAATTTAATTATTAAAGAAATATCCAGTCATAATTTCCAATCTGTTCTTTCTAATGAATTAAAAGAAATTATTAAAACGAACTATAATTCATCAGACAACTTAAAATTTGTTAAACGTGAGGAAATTATTAATCAATGTGATATTTTAATTTCAATTGGCGGAGATGGAACTATGTTAAGTTCCGCATATCTAGTAAGAAATTCAAACATTCCTTTATTGGGTGTAAATTTTGGTAAACTCGGTTTTTTAGCTGAGTTCGATTTAGATTCGTTAAAAATATTTCTTAATGAAGTTGCAGAAAAAAAGTATGTAGTAGAAGATAGAATAGCATTAATTGCAAAATGTGAAAATAGCAATGAAGAATTGTTTGCAATCAATGATATTGTTATTGATAAAGGTCCATGGCAAAAAATGATTGAACTTGAAATTTTTATTGATGATGAATATGTAACTTCTTTCATGGCAGATGGAATTATAATTGCAACACCAACTGGATCAACTGGATATTCACTTTCTACAGGCGGACCTATTGTGAATCCTAATGCAGATGTAATTACTTTAAGTCCTATTGCTCCTCATACATTAACTATGAGGCCATTAGTGATTTCAAGTAAACAAAAAATTAATATAATTGCTCATTCTCCATTTGAAAAAATACAAATTAGTTCTGATGGTCAAAGAGTTAGTTATTTTAAACCACCTGCCAAAATATTAATTGAAAAAAGTAACAAACCAATTAAGCTTGTGCATTTAAGTAAAAACAATTACTATGAAATTTTAAGAAGTAAACTTTATTGGGGAATAGATATTAGAAAATCAAATTGAAAGAGGATAAAATGGAAAAAATTATTTTAATAATTTTCTTAATTAATATAATTGTTGTTGCTCAAGGAAAATATTCCAAAGTAGTTGATGAAAAATCAGGAAAAGAAATGATCGTGGGGTTGTGCGATTTTTCTGTTTTTGCTGATTCTAATTATTCATGGTGGTTTGAATCGGAATATAATAATTATGAACCCGATTCAACTGTAATTGAAAAGCTCAAATCTGTTGATATTAAACCAAATATTATTGTAATAATGGGTACTTGGTGTAGCGATAGTAAAAGAGAAGTGCCTCGCTTTTATAAAATTATTAAAACAATAAATTATGATGAAAATAAAATTCAATTAATATGTGTTGATAGAAAAAGAGAGGTTCATAATTATGATATATCAAATTATGAAATAAAATATGTTCCTACTTTTATCTTTGAAAAAGATGGAAAAGAAATTGGGAGAATAATCGAAACACCAAAGCAAAAACTGGAAGAAGATATATTAGAAATATTTTTAAAATAAAAATGCCTCAACCAATTAAATAATAGGATGAGGCATTAAATTAATTTTTACCTAGAGTAATTAAATCAGGCACTTCAATTTTCTCTTTATAATTTTTTGGCTTTTTGGAAGTGCCATTTCCATTGTTGCCATTTTTCTTTACAATTTCTATCTGAATTTTATTTTCATGTAACTTATCAGAATGAGAATCACGATAAACGAAAATTTCATTTTTATAATTTCTCATTACAATTCTATCATTATCACGATGCAAAACATATTGTGGTAATATTGGAATTTTACCGCCGCCGCCAGGGGCATCAATAACAAAGTGTGGAATAGCTAAACCACTTGTATGTCCACGTAACTTAAACATTATTTCTAATCCTTTATCAAGAGAAGTTCTGAAATGATTTGCTCCTCTTGTTTCATCAGCCATATATAAGTAATAAGGTCTAACTCTAATTTTTAATAATTTATGAAAAAGTTCTTTCATAACATCTGCATCATCATTCACGCCTTTCATTAAAACAGCTTGATTACTCACAGGAATACCAGCATTTGCAAGAAGTTCACAAGCTTTGGAGCTTTCAGGTGTTATTTCCCATGGATGATTAAAATGTGTATTAACATAAATAGGATGATATTTTTTAATCATTTCCACTAGTTTTGGTGTAATACGATGCGGTAGAACACAAGGCATCTTTGAACCAATGCGTATTATTTCAATATGTGGAATTTGTCGTAATCTTTTCAAGATTTTTTCTAGCATAGTATCTGTTAGCATAAGTGGGTCGCCACCAGAAAGAACAACATCCCTTACTTCTGTATGTTTTTCAAGATACTTGAAAGCAGATTCAAGTTCTTTCATTGAAATTTTATCTGAGTTTCCTACTTTTCTTTTTCTTGTGCAAAATCTGCAATACATTCCACATTGACTTGTAGTTAAAAATAAAACGCGGTCAGGATAACGATGAGTAATATTTGGCACTGGACTCATAGCATCTTCTTGAAGCGGATCTTCAAAACCATCCATATCTTCAAGCTCAGCTTTATCTGGAACACATTGTTTCCAAATTGGATCTCCAGGATAACGAATCAATGAAAGATAATAAGGATTTATTCTTGCTTGGAAAAATTTATCCAAA
The DNA here is from genome assembly GCA_029210465.1 of Stygiobacter electus. Classification (GTDB taxonomy): domain Bacteria; phylum Bacteroidota; class Ignavibacteria; order Ignavibacteriales; family Melioribacteraceae; genus Stygiobacter; species Stygiobacter electus. Next base: position 293,745 of record JARGDL010000001.1, on the reverse strand, counting down.
CGTTCAGCCACTTTTTTGTCAATCCCAAATTTTTCGACTAATTGATCGACTGAATGAATACTATCTCTTACCATTTGCTGCCAAAGTTCCATATTAGATGCCCTTTATATTTTTTTACCCTTATGTTTTAAAGTATTTTCCAAAAACTATTAAGCTGTCCCCAACTCTATAAAAATCTTTGATTTGGGTTACAATGGAATAATTATTTCGCATATAGAAATTTCTTGTAGCAATGTATGAATCTTTAGAAGATGTTTCAGCGAATAACCATCTTCCTTTATTTTCTTTTACAAAATTTTCACAATGCTCAAGTAAAACTTTTCCAATCCCTTTGTCTTGGGCAAATGGGGCAACAACAATCCAGTAAAGATCGAAAACACCATCTGTTAAAGCTCTTTTGCCAACACAATGGTAACCTAAAATTTTTCCATCTTCTTCATAAACAAAAATGTTATAATAGTTTTGCTCAGGTTTATTTAGAGCTTCATCAATTAATTCCAAAGCAACAGATTTTTCTTCATCAGTGAAATTTTCAATCTGATAAATAATTTTTTCAATTTCTTTTCTATCTTTAGATTGCAGCTTGCGTATCATAATTGCTTCTTTCAATTGCAAATGAAATTATTGTATATAAAAGTTGTTCGTAGTTAATGTTGGCAGCTTTTGCACTACGAACAAAACCAGTATCTGGTGATATATCAGGATTGGGATTTACTTCTATTACATAAGGAATATTTTTTTTGTTAAGTCTTATATCAACTCTAGCATAATCACGACATTCAAGAGCTTCGTATGCTTTCAATGCTACTTCTCTAACTTTTTCTTCTACTTTGGCATCCAAGTTTGTTGGGCATTTGGGGATTGTATTTTTGAAATATACACTTTCTTCAGACCATTTTGCTTCGTATGTGATTATCTTTGGTAAATTTTCGGGTAAAGTGTCAAAGCTTATTTCTGAAATTGGCAAAATTTTATTTCCTAAAATTGCAACATTTAATTCTCTGCCATCAATGTATTCTTCAATTAATACTTCTTGATTGAATGAATTATATAAATATTTTAATCTTTCAACAAGTTGTTTGTAAGTTCTTACAACTGAAAATTCAGAAATTCCAATGCTTGCATCTTCTCTTAATAATTTAAGAATAAGAGGAAATTTTAATTTTAATTCTGAGCGTGATGGTATATAATTTAGCTCACAGGTAAAATGTTTAGGTGTTTTTATTCTAAATGATTCCAATATTTGTTTGGTTCTTGATTTCACCAAACAATTTCCTAATGTTATAGGTGTATTTCCAGTGTATTCAAATCCGAGTAAATCATATAAACCAGCGAAATAGACTTCAAGGTTAGTATTCCCTTCAATTGATTCAACAAAATTAAAAATAGCATCAGGGTTAAAATTTATTAATTGATTAATGGCATTTTTAATATTTCTGTTAACAGCAAGAGTTTCGACATAAGTAAATCTTTTTAATAAAATACTTCTAATGTTGTCGATTTGTTTTAAAAATTCTCTTTCAGAAAGATCATTTTGTTGGTCATATTCAATATCATCTTTACCAAGATAGTTATTATAATATCTTGTTGGTTCATTGTAACAGATTAATATTTTTTTATCGTACTTCATAAAAGATTATGACGTTTTATAGCTGTTAATAAAACTCTATTAATCATTTCATCGTAATTCATACCAGCAGTTCTAGCAGCTTTAGGAAAACAAGAATTGTCATTAGGATCCGGTAATATTCCAGGTAAAGGATTTACTTCAATTACATTCGGTATTTCATTTTCATCAAGTCGAATATCAATTCGGCACCAATCTTTGCATCTTAAAACATGAAAAGTTTCTTTAGCAATTTCAGAGATTTCTTTTTCTAATTTAGAAGTAATATTTGCGGGACAAGAAAAAATATTTAAGGGATTGTCTTTTGTATCAACAACCCATTTTGCTTCGTATGAATAAATTGGAGCTAAATCTTTGGGCAATTCATTTAAATTGAGTTCAATAATAGGAAGTACTTCAAGCTCATCATCATTTCCAATTAATGCAACTGTAAATTCTCTACCTGGTAAAAATTCTTCAACGAGAAATGGTTGATTATATTCTTTAATTAATTGTGAAAGTTTTTCTTCTAAGTCTTTATAATTTTTTATAAATGATGAATTAAAAATACCTTTACTTGATCCTTCAGCAACTGGTTTTATGATAACGGGAAACTCTAAGTTAAATTTTATTAAATCACTTATTGATTGTACTAATAAGAATTTTGAAGTTGGAATTTTGTAATAGGATAGAATTTCTTTAGTCCTTGCTTTATCTAAACAAGTTGTAAGAGTTAATGGATCAGAACCAGTGTAAGGAATTTGTAACATATCAAGCATTGCTGGTATTTGTGCTTCACGACTTGCACCATTAGCACATTCAGCAACATTAAACACAATGTCAATTTCATGTTTTCTGAAATTTTCGAATGCATTTTCATTAGCTTCAATCATTATTACATCATGAAAGAGTTCAAGTGAATTTTTTATTGCATTGATTGTTTCAACTGAATCCCATTCAGCAAAAGCGTCATTGAAATTTTTTAATGTGTTGGAATTATTAGAGAGAGGAGTTCGTTCACCGAAGATATTTTCTTCTGGCTTTACATTATATGTTAGGGCAACTTTTAATTTTTTATTTGGTAGATAAGAACTAATAACAAATTCCTTTAAATATTTTAAAAATTTCTGAACGAAATATAACACATAAAAAATTTTTTGCAATGAAACTTTTGATTTTTAAAAAAATTTTTTAAAATATTTTTTAAGCAATCGATGAAAAAATTTTTTGAGATGAAAAATGTTCTTCTAAATTTTTTTTGATTGTATGATTTGAAATGTTAGTTAAGTTGGGATCGTTATTGATAATCAGGAATGCATCTTCTTTTGCATTGGAAATAATTTCATAATCTTCTACAATATTTATGTATCTAAAATTTGGTAAACCACTTTGTTCAGTCCCAAAAATATTTCCAGGGCCACGTAACTTGAAATCTATTTCAGCTAGTTCAAATCCATTGTTATACTTTATCATAGCATTTAATCTTATTGCTGCTTTGTGTTTTTCAATTTCAGTTGATGATAAATATTCGAAATTGAAATTCACATTATTACTTTTTAGTGCTAATTCATTTTTTGTTACAAGAATACAATATGCTTGCTTTTCACTTCTTCCAACTCTCCCTCGTAATTGATGTAATTGTGATAACCCAAATCTCTCTGCATCATTAATTACAATTATATTAGCATCAGGTATATCAATACCAACTTCAATAACTGTTGTTGAAACTAATACATCATAATTTTTATTGGCAAAATCAAACATTATTTTTTCTTTTTCTTGCCAAGATAATTTACCATGTATTAAACCAATTCTTAACGATGGCAAGTTTTTATTTTTAATTTCTTCATAATATTTTGTTGCTGCTTTCAATTCAAGTTTTTCAGACTCTTCAACAAGTGGAAAGACAATAAATGTCTGATAGCCTTCTTTATTTTTTTGCAGTATGAAATTATAAATTTCATTTAGTTTATTTTCACTTCGTAAAACTGTTTTAACAGGTTTTCTGTTTTTAGGCATTTCATCAATTATTGAAACATCTAAATCGCCATATAAAGTCATTGATAATGTTCTTGGTATTGGAGTAGCAGTCATTACTAAAGTATTTGGCAATCTTCCTTTTGAAACTAGTTTATATCTTTGAATAACACCAAAACGATGTTGTTCATCAATCACGACTAATCCAAGATTATTAAATTCAATATTATCTTCAATTATTGCATGTGTACCGATTAAAATTTTTGTATCACCTTTTTTAATAGAATTAATAATTTTATCTTTTTCAGATTTTTTTACGCTGCTTATTAATAAATCTATTTTAATGTTAAAGCTATTTAGCAATTTTGAAAATGTTTTAAAGTGTTGATCTGCGAGAATTTCTGTAGGGACAAGGAAAGCACATTGTGAATGGTTATCAATGGCAATTAACATACTTATTAAAGCTACAATTGTTTTTCCGCTACCAACATCGCCTTGCAATAATCTATTCATTGGTTTAGAGTTTTCTAAATCTAGTCTTATTTCATGTAAAACTTTTAATTGTGATTTAGTCAGTTCAAAATTTAAAGTTGATAAAAAATCTTTGACTAGTGATGTTTTTATTTTAAAAGGAGTATTAACATCGTTTGCAACTCTAAAATATTTTTTTTGTGCAACTAAGCATTCGAAATAAAATATTTCTTCATATTTAATTCTTTTTCTTGCAGTTTCAAGCTCGTTATAATTAGTAGGGAAGTGTAAATTTTTTATAGTATCAGTTATTGAAAGAAAATTGTTTTTACTGATGAGAAAACTTGGTAACGTTTCTTCTAAATATTTAGAATAATCTTTTAAAGCTATTTGTATTATTCTTCTTAGACTAAAATCTCCAATGTTAGTTTGCCTAAGTTGTTTTGGCAATCTATAAAACGGAATAATTTTACCTGTGTTCAAAAATTCATTTGATTCATCTTCTGTAACTTTATCGAAATCAGGATGAACAAACTGCAAATGACCATATCGTGTTAAAACTGGTTTTGATGAAACCGCGAAGTAATCCCCTTCTTTGAAAATATCTTTAAAGTATTTTGTGCCTTGAAACCAGATGCATTCAAAAAAACCTGTACTATCTTTTAGTTTAGCTTTAAATATTTCTTTTTTATTAACATGAATTAATTCTGTGTCAACAACTTTTCCGATAATTGTAATCTCACCATCGTAACCATTTATAACATATTTTAATACTTCAATAGATTTTAATGTATTTGTCCTATCTAAATATCTGGAAGGGAAGTAATAGAGTAAGTCTTTTATTGTATGAATTCCAATTTTAGCAAATGATTCGGCTCGCTTTGGTCCAATTGTCTTTATATATTGAATCGACTTTAAAAGTTCAGATGACATTTATATGAAAAAATTTTTACTAATATATAAAAAGAAATGCGAGTAGTAAAATTATTCCCTCTCTGCTTTCATATCTCTTGTCATTAGTTCATAAGTAACTTTAATTGGATCTCTCTCTTCGAATAAAATTTGATAAACTGAATTAACAATGGGAGTTGAAACTTTATGCTTGATTGCAAGTTCACGAACTGATTTACAAGTTTCAACGCCTTCTGCAACCATTTGCATTGATTTTAAAACATCTTTTAATTTTTTCCCCGCACCTATTTGTTCTCCAACATATCTATTTCTGCTATGTTTACTCATACAAGTTACAATTAAATCACCCATACCAGAAAGACCACTGAAAGTTTCAGGTCTTGCACCTAATGCAATTCCTAATCTTGAAATTTCAGCAATGCCACGGGTCATAATAGCAGCTTTTGTATTATCACCAAATTTAGCACCATCAATTATACCGGCACCTATTGCAATTACATTTTTAGTAGCTCCTCCATATTCAACACCAAGAATATCAGTTGAAGAATAAACACGAAAGTACGATGTAATAAATGCATTTTGAATTTGTTTAGCAGTAAATTCATCTTTTGATGCTGCAACAACAGCTGTTGGTATTTTTCTGCTGACTTCTTCTGCATGTGAAGGTCCAGATAATACACCAACTTGTGATGGTGAAATTTTTTTCAGTACATCATGAATAATTTGCGAAACAGTTTTGAGAGTAACTTTTTCTATTCCTTTAGATACACTGACAAAAGTTGTGTCATGAAAATCATAATTGTTTAATTCATGTAAAACACTTCTTATAAATTGTGATGGTATAGCAATCACAATCATATGTTGATTTTCACAGCTTTTTTTTAATGAGTGGGTGATAATTATTTCATCTGGGATTTTAATGCCTGGAAGGTAAATTTTATTTTCACGTGTCTTATCTAAAATTTTTGCATAATTACTTTTATATTCCCAAAGTGTAACATCATGGCCATTGTAATGTAATAAGATTGCAAGAGTCGTACCCCAACCACCAGCTCCTAAAACAGATATTCTCATTGTCCATTTTTATTTTTTTGAAAAAGAAATTTTTCTTTCATTACCATTAATTATTCTTAAGATATTTGAACGATGAGTATATATAACAAATAAAGCTAATACGATAACAAAAGGTAAAATTGTATGGTAACCTTGAATATCGACCCCGAATATATTTTCTCTAATAATCATAATTAAAGGTACTGCAATAGCAGCAGCAAGTGAACCAAGTGAAATATATCTTGATAATCCAACTACTATGAAGAAAACTGCAAGAGCTAAAGCCATATCAACAGTAACTATCATTATTAAAACACCTAAACCAGTTGCAATGCCTTTACCACCTTTGAAGCCAGCAAAAACAGTAAACACATGACCAATAACAGCTGCAACTCCACAAATAATTTGAACTAATGTAAAATCGTCGAATGGAGTAATATTATTGAAAGGAAAATTATCTAAGTATAATCTTGCAACAACAATAACTGCAATTGCACCTTTTAATGCATCGAGTAAAATTGTTAGGATTCCCCACTTCCAACCGAGAACTCTGAAAACATTTGTCCCGCCGGCATTTCCGCTTCCAAATTCCCTGATATCTATTCCTTTAACTAGTTTACTTATTATAATACTATTTGGAATTGAACCAACTAAGTAAGAAAGAATAATAACAAAAATTAGATTAAACATATTATTACCATAATTTTATGATAAAAATTATACAAAAGCTTTTTTATAAACAATAATATTTTACTATTTAAAAGATTTTAAAATCATCGATAATAATCTTATATCTTCATCAGTGGTTATTTTGAAATTCAAAGATGAACCATTTACAATTTTAATTTTATATCCAATTCTATGAACCAACATTGATTCATCGGTTCCTATGAAATTATCTTCCTTAGCTTTTAAAAAAGCTTTTTTCAATATATGATATTTAAAAACTTGAGGAGTTTGAACATAAAAAATTTCAGAACGTTCTAAATATTCATTTACAAAATCGTTGCCTTTTAATAAAGTATCTTTAGCTTTTATTGCAACAACAGCCGCTCCAAATTCTTTTGCATTTTGAATGGCATCGTAAATAATTTCTTTAGTTATGAGTGGACGTACTGCGTCATGAATTAAAACTAAATCATCATCTTCAGGATTGATTGCTCTTAAAGCATTAAAAACTGAAATTTGTCTTTCTTCGCCACCCTCAACTAATAAATTTAATTTAGATATTCCGAAATTTTTTTTAATTATTTCAAGAAGTTCAAAAAAAGTATTTTGTGCCGCAACAACAATTTCATCAATTAAGTTAGATGATTGTAGAACTTGAAGTGTGTATGCTATTAATTCTTTGTTGTTGAATTTTAGATATTGTTTGGGAAGCGGAAAATTTGCCCGCTTACCCAAACCACCAGATGGAATTATAGCGTAAGTTTTCATTGTTATAAGATTAACATTGCATCGCCATAACTTAAAAATCGGTAATCATCTTTTAATGCTTTTTTATAAGCTTTCATAGTAAAATCAAAACCGGCAAAAGCTGCAACTAACATTAAAAGAGTAGATTCCGGTGCGTGAAAATTAGTTATAAGTTTTTTTGTAACTTTAAAATCATATGGTGGAAATATAAATTTATCTGTCCAACCAAAATTGGCTTTAGCAAAACCTTCAGCAGTAGTACTGCTTTCTAGTGCACGACAAGCACTAGTACCAACAACAAAGATATTATGTTTATTTTTCAATGCAGTATTAATTACATCAGCAGTTTCTTGAGGAACTTCAAAATATTCTGAATCCATTCTATGCTTAGTTAAATCTTCTACTTCAACTGGTCTAAATGTTCCTAAACCAATATGAAGAATAACTGGTACAATTTTAACTCCTATTTTTTCTAATTTTTTTACAAGTTGTGGAGTAAAATGCAAACCAGCAGTTGGAGCTGCAACAGAACCATCTGTTTCAGCAAATATAGTTTGATAATCTTCTCGATCTTTGGGAACGGGTTCACGTTTTATATAAGGAGGCAGAGGAGTATGCCCAATTTTTTCGATAGCTTTAAAGATATCACCAGCATCGTTATTAAAACGAACAGTTCTTCCACGTGATGTTGTGTTGTCAATTACTTCGCACCAAAGATTATCTGTAAAATAAATTCTATTTCCAATTCTAACTTTTCGAGCAGGGTCTACAATAACATCCCAAATATTTTCTTCTTTATTTAATTCGCGTAAAACAAATACTTCTATTTTGGCATTAGTCCTTTCTTTTTTACCAAACAGACGTGCTTGCATTACTTTACTTTTATTTACAACAATAACATCACCTTTTTTAACATAGTCAGTTAAATCAGAAAATTTTTTATCTACAATTGATTGTTCTGCACGGTTAAGCACCATTAATTTAGCTTTGTCGCGCGGTTCCACAGGAAATTTAGCAATAGCATTTTTTGGTAAATTATATTTGAAATCGGATAACTTCATTTACACTCCTCTTTGTTAATTCTATAAACCGTCCGATAACGGCAATAAAATAAAAGTGAAGTGATAATTTTATATCACTCCACTTTATTAATTATTTATTTTTTCTTTGAAGTTTTTTTAACTGTCTTTTTTGACTTTGCATCTTTAACAGCAGCTTGAGCAGCAGCTAATCTTGCAATTGGAACTCTAAATGGTGAACAACTAACATAGTTCAAACCAATTTTATGACAGAATTCAACAGATTTTGGTTCGCCGCCATGTTCGCCGCAAATTCCAATTTTTAAATCTGGTCTTGTAGCTCTTCCACCTTCAACTGCTATTTTCATTAATTTGCCAACACCTTCTTGATCAATTGATTGGAATGGATCTTCTGGTAAAATTTTCTTTTCAAGATATTCTGGTAAAAATCCACCAATATCATCACGTGAAAAACCAAAGCCCATTTGTGTTAAATCATTTGTACCAAAAGAGAAGAATTGAGCAGCTTCAGCAATTTTATCTGCTGTCAATGCTGCTCTTGGAATTTCAATCATTGTTCCAGTTAAATGAGGAATTTTCTTCAAGCCAAATTGTGAAGCAACTTCATCATGAATTTTTGAAACTAATTGATATTGATGTTTTATTTCATTTACATGACAAGTAACCGGAATCATAATTTCGGGATAAGGTTTTTTCCCTTCTTTCATTAATTCAGCTGTAGCTTGAAAGATAGCGCGAACTTGCATTTCAGTAATTTCAGGATAAGTAATTCCAAGGCGAACACCACGATGTCCCATCATAGGATTATTTTCATGTAATGAATCTGCACGTTCATTTAATTCCTCGATTGAAATTCCTAATGCTTGTGCAAGTTTTTCTCTTTCATCTTGTCTATTAGGAACAAATTCATGAAGTGGTGGATCGAGTGTTCTAAATGTAACTGGGAATCCATCCATTGCTTCTAATGTACCTTTAACATCGCGAAGAACATAAGGGAATAATTCATTAAGTGCATTAATTCTTTCATCTTTTGTTTTTGAATGGATCATTTTACGAAGAATAAATAATGGCTCTTCAGAATTTTTTCCGTAGAACATATGTTCTGTTCTGAAAAGACCAATACCTTCAGCACCAAAAGCACGAGCGCGTAATGCATCTTCTGGAGTATCAGCATTTGTTCTAACTTTTAATTTTCTAACATCATCGCAAAGTTTCATGAAAGCTTGGAAATCAGGATTTTCTTCTGCAGCTTTAATCATTGGTAATTCACCAACATAGACGTTTCCTTTAGTACCATTAAGAGTAATCCAATCTCCTTCTTTAAGAGTTATATCACCAACGGTTAAAGTTTTTTCTTCTAAATTAATTTTAATAGCGCCAGCACCAACAATACAACATTTGCCCCAGCCACGAGCAACTAAAGCAGCGTGAGAAGTCATTCCACCACGAGCAGTTAAAATAGCTTGAGCTGCTCTCATTCCTTCGATATCTTCTGGATTAGTTTCTTCGCGAACAAGTATTACACGTTTACCTTCTTTTGCCCAAGCTACTGCATCATTAGCTGTAAATACGATTTGACCAGCAGCACCACCCGGTCCAGCTGGTAATCCTTTTACCATAACATTTGCAGTTAATTCAGCTTTTGGATCGATGATTGGATGTAACAATTCATCAAGTTGTGATGGCTGTACACGCATAACAGCTTCTTCTTTTGTAATTAATTTTTCTTTATACATATCAAGAGCCATTTTAACAGCTGCTGGTCCATTTCTTTTACCAACACGGCATTGCAACATATAAAGATTGCCTTCTTGAATTGTAAATTCAATATCAAGCATATCTTTATAATGTTTTTCTAACAATCTTTGAATCTTATGAAGTTGAGCATAAGTTTTAGGCATTCCTTTTTCTAGAGAAACCTGATCTTTAGTATGTTCAGATTTACCAACTTCGTTAATTGGGTTTGGAGTTCTGATACCAGCCACAACATCTTCGCCTTGTGCATTTGGTAACCATTCACCGTAGAAATAATTTTCACCAGTTGCAGGGTTACGTGTGAATGCAACTCCAGTTGCAGATGTATCACCCATATTACCGAATACCATTGATTGAACATTTACAGCAGTACCCCAATCATCTGGAATACCTTCAATTCTTCTGTATGAAATTGCACGTTTACCCATCCAGCTTTGGAAAACTGCACCAATTGCACCCCAAAGTTGATCCATTGGATTTTCTGGGAAAGGTTTGCCAAGAACTTCTTTTACTTTTTCTTTATAGATTTCAATTAATTCTTTTAAATCTTCTGCGGTTAAATCTGTATCAGATTTATAACCACGAGCTTCTTTCATTTTATGGAGTTCTTTTTCTAATTGTTGACGAACACCTTTTCCTTCTTCTGGTTCTATTCCAGCAGCTTTTTCCATAACAACATCAGAATACATTTGAATTAATCTGCGATGAGAATCATAAACAAATCTTGGGTTGCCAGTTTTTTGAATTAAAGCTTCTCTTGTTTCATTATTTAATCCAACATTAAGAATTGTTTCCATCATACCTGGCATAGAAGCGCGAGCACCAGAACGAACAGAAACTAATAATGGATTTTTCTTATCTCCGAATTTAGCACCCATTATTTTTTCAACTTTTGCTAAAGCTTGTTTTACTTGTGGTTCTAATTCTTTTGGATATTTTTTATTGTTTTTGTAGTAAGCTGTACAAACTTCTGTAGTAATTGTGAATCCTGCTGGAACAGGTAATCCGATATTAACCATTTCAGCAAGATTGGCACCTTTACCGCCGAGAAGTTCTTTCATATCAGCTCTACCTTCTGCACGTTTACCGCCAAAGAAGTAAACATATTTCTTTTTTGCTTTTGCCATTTAACAATCCTCCAATTATAGTTTGTTAATTTATTGTGTTTGTTTTTGAAATCGTTTTAATAATTAAATTTTCGAAATCCTTTTGTTCTTCAATTTCAAGTTCAATTTTCAAATAGTAAATATCAATATCATCAAGTTCTTTGCTGAAGTTTGTAAGTTTAACGGCATCTTTATGTGTTGTTAAAACTGAATGTGAATTAGTATCATAAAAACTTTTTCTGATTTCCTGAATTTCTGCAATTGTATAATTAGCATGGTCGGGATAAATTAGTTTGTTAGAAATATCAATACCATTATTTTCCAAGATATTTAAGAATGAAAATGGTTTTGCAATTCCACACACAACTAAACTTTTTTGGCCAACGAATTCATTTACTTCAAAAAACTTATGAGATTTAACATCATAAATTCCTTTTGCAACATAATAGCCATGAAAAACATTTTTACCTGAAAAGTATTTTAATAAGTTATTGGGGATATCATTTTTTTCAGAAAACTTTCTATTTATAACAATTGCATCCGCACGTTTAAGTGAACTAAAGCTTTCTCTCATTATTCCAAGAGGTAACAGTTTTTGTTCGATGAAATCTTTTTTATTTAAAAATCTTTGATCAATTAGAACAATATCTAAATCTCTATAAATCCAACGATGTTGAAATGCATCATCAAGAATAATGACATCTGTGTTCGAGTCTTTTATCAAATTCATTGCACCTTTAACTCTGTTCTCGCAAACTGCAGAAGGTATTCTTAATTCATTTGACACTAATATAATTTCGTCTCCCGATTTTTCTACAGACGAAAAAATTTCATTACCGTCGCTAACATAAATATATCCGGAACTTTGTCTGCCATATCCTCTACTTAAAACAGAAACTCTTTTATTTAATTTTTTTAACATTTCACCGATTAATAAAACCATTGGAGTTTTACCAGAACCACCGACTGTAATATTTCCAACAGAAATAACTTTTGCATTTACTTTTTTTGATTTAAAAATGTTTTTATCAAATAAAAAGTTGCGAGCTTTAACTATAAATGCATATAGAAAAACTAATGGTGATAATATTATTCTAAAAAATTTTAGCATAATTTATTAGCTTGGTTTTGTAATTCATTTAGTTTTACTTCACATTCATTAATTATAATACTTATATCTTCACGGTTTGAATCTTTGTTTATAAAAATCGGATCAGAATAAATAACCTCTACTTTAGAAAATGGTTTGGGAATTTCAAATTGATCCCAACTTTTGAGCTGCCATTTGTTTTTAATTCCAATACCAAGTAAAATTAAAGGTACTTGAATCCTATGAGAAACAATAACAGCACCGGGTTTCATTTTATAAATTGGTCCAGTAGGTCCATCCGGTGTAATTGCCAAATTATAATTATTTTGAATTAATTTAATCATTTCATCAAGAGCATCATGACCACCTTTACTACTTGAACCACGAACAACATAAAAATTCCATTTTTTTAAAATTGAGGTTAATATATCACCATCTTTACTTTTACTTACAAGTGCAGCAAATTTTTTATTTTTTTGTAGATACCAACCAATTAACATCGATCCGTGCCAAAATGCAACTATGTAATTTTTATTTACTTTTTCTAGATTTTTAATAACCTCAAAGTTGTGAACTTTAATGCGTACAGTCTTTAAAAGAACATCAATTAAAAAGCTTGAAAATTTAATTCCAGCAAAACGTAAAAAATTTTTTTGTGTATTGTTAAGTTTCATTTAATTGTAAATAGATAATACCAGCTGCTGTTTCAGAAGCTTTTGTATTACCTAATCTTTCTTTGATTTTGCCTAATTTATTTTTAATTGAATTAAATTTTTCAGAATCATTTAAAATTTTAGTTGCAGTTAATACAATATTTTCAACTGAAGCATCATATTGAATTAATTCAGGAACAACATTTTCTTCTAAAAGAATATTTGGCATTGCAATATTTTTAATTTTTGCCAAAAATTTACCTATGAAATAGGTAATAAAATTTGTAACATAAATAACGATAAAAGGTAATTGAAAATATCCAGCTTCTAAGGTTGATGTTCCGGATTTAATTATTCCAAAGTAAGAGTGTTTTAATAAATCATAAGTGTAACCTTTAATAACTTTATAATTACCTTCGTGGTAACTTTTAAAAATATTTTCATCTATATTTTCTGAACAAGCAACTACAATTTGCAAATTAAATTTATCTGATATAATAGTTGCAGCTTTAATAGCTTTTGAAAATAGCTTTTTAATTTCTTGCTTTCTGCTGCCTGGTAGTACAAGTAAAATTTCTTTTTCTTTGTCGAGATTAAATTTATTATAAAGTTCATCTTTTGTAAAAAAATTATAATTTGCTATATGTTCAATTATAGGATGACCAACAAATTTAACATCAACATTATGTTTTTTATAAAATGTTTCTTCAAATGGAAAAATGACAAACATTTTTTTTACAAATTTTTGAATGCTATTAATTCTGCTTTTACCCCAAGCCCAAACTTGAGGTGAAATGTAATAGTAATTGTTAATTCCTAACTGACTAAATTTTTTTGCAATGTTTAGATTAAATCCGGGATAATCGATAAGGATTACATTTTTAATTTTTTCTTCTTGGACAATATTTAATAAATCGTTTTTTACTTTGTTAATGAAAGGTAAATGTTTAATTACTTCAACAAATCCGAGAAAAGCCATTTGTTTAATATGATAGATAGCTTTCAATCCTTGTTCAATCATTTTATCGCCACCAATTCCTACAAATTGTAAATTGCCATCAAGTTTTTTCAACTCTTTTATTAAACTTGCACCATGAAGATCACCAGAGGCTTCGCCAGCTATTATCATTAATTTTTTTGTCAATGTAAAAAATGTCTTATTGTTATTAAGATTATTATTAATAATGATGCTTGTAATGTTCTCATTTCAGATTTTAATCCAGCTTTTAAATTTCTTGGTGGTTGTACTAAACCAGGATTAATATATTTTTTTAATGCTGGTATTAATTTAGGGACCTGAGAAAGATAATTATCATAATCTTTCTTATATGTTTCTTTCAAGAATTTTTCTTCTTCACTTATGATTATATAGTATTGTAAAAAGAAGAAAACAATAACTGCAATTTGCAAATAAGGAACAAGAGCAAAAGACATTATGCTAACTCCAAAATACATTAGCATATTTCCCAAATAAAGTGGATTACGAACATGAGCAAATGCACCAGAAACAACTAAATATGTAGCTCCGACTTCACCTGTTCTTCTAGTTTCACTACCAGCATATATGACTCCCCAGAATCTAAAAAACTCACCGATAGCCGCAATTATAAATCCAAAAATCAATGAATATGTTGTAGAATTTTGAAATATTAACATCAAAAGTAAAAATGGAATTGGAGTATAACTTCTGTATTTAAAAACTTTTAAAGAAAAATTTTTCATTATGCCTCTTTCATATAAACTTCATTTCTTTTTATTTGAGCTTGATGACGTTTTTTAAGTCTCTTTTTATTTTTTAGTTCATCAAGTTTTTTTGTTATATCATTAAAATCATTAAAAGGGAAGTAGGTAATTCTATTTACTTCACAATACTTTAGTAAAGTATTTTTAGCAAAAATGAAATCACAATATTGAACAGGGCATCTATCGGAAACGCCATCACCAATGTAAACAGAGTAATCATCATCACTGCTGTTAGTAATTATAAAGTTTCTTTTACAATTTGCACTGCAAGAACAATCGCTTGCAGAATTTGGAAAAGATGGATAAAACTTGTTCTCAATTATTTCTAATTTATTAGATGAAACTTCAATATTATAAATATTCTCTTTCTCTAAAATTTTATTTATGTAAAAATCAAAACCATCGCTAACTATTTTGACATCGAAATTATTTGTATCGCAATATTTTATGAAATCAGCAAAAGTTGAATCGATTTCAATGTTTGATAAAAAGTCAATTAGTTTATTTTCATCAACGTACTTTACAGATTCACATAATGAAAGCCAGCCATATTTTGGATCAACTAAATCATTGTTCCAATCATCGATTAATTTTTTAGCATAATCTGGATTTCCAAATTCGATAAAAAGTTTTTCACCAACATCTTCTTTTGATATTGTCCCGTCGAAGTCAACGAATATTTTAAAATTATTGTGGTTCATTATACTCCGGAATTTCTTCAAAACGAACACCAACAAGTTTAGAAATACCTTCTTCCTGCATTGTAACACCGTACATAGTTTCAGCAGCTTCCATTGTTCTTTTGTTATGAGTTACAATTATAAATTGAGTATTACTACTGAATTCTTTAATTAATTTTGTAAAGCGGTCAATATTCGCATCATCAAGAGGAGCATCAACTTCATCAAGAACACAAAATGGAGAAGGTTTAACTAAATATATAGCAAAAAGTAAAGCTGTAGCTGTTAATGTTTTTTCACCACCAGAAAGTAATTCAATTGTTGTGGGTCTTTTGCCTTTTGGTTTTGCCATGATTTCAATTTTAGCTTCTAACGGATCAACATTTTCTTCGAGCATTAAATCAGCTTCATCACCGGGATTAAAAAGTGTTTGGAAAATTTTGATGAAATTTTGTCTTATCATTTCAAAAGTATCCATAAATAGCTTTTGTGCAGTATCATTTATTTCATTTATTGTTTTAATTAAATCTTTTTCAGAATCAATTAAATCATTTCTTTGTTTTAACAAAAATTCTAACCTTTGTTTTTCCTCTTCATACTCGGAATATGCAAGTAAATTTACAGGACCAAGATTTTTAATCTTTTCTTTACTGCGCTGAACTTCTTGTGCTACTTCTTCAAAGTTAAATGTATCTAAATCGTCAAATTCTTTGAGCTCAATTTCAGCATTGTAATTTTCTTTTATATGTTGAATTATGTTTTCAATTTTAAAATTGATTTCATTTTCTTTTAGTTCAAGCGAATAAATTTTATCAGATACAATTTGTCTTTGATTTCTTAATTCATTCAATTGATTTTCAAACTTTTGAGCTTCGGATTTGATTTTTGACAATTCATCAGAAATGATTTTCTCTTCTTCAATTAGTTTATTTCTAGTTAAAGTAATTTCATCAAGTTTATATTTTGTTTCATCAAGAATTTCTAAAATTGAATTAGTTTCTTCCTCGTTTTTAATTAAATCATTTTTACGTTTCTCAACCCCAGAATTAATTGTATCAATATTTTGCAAGGAACGATTTATACCATTTTCAAGATTAATGATTTGTCCTTTAATTCTTTCAAGTTCAATTTTTCTTTGGTTATGTTCAGTGGTTTTATGATTAAATTCCTCTTCGAATATTTTAAGATGGTTTTCTTTTTCCTGAACATTTAATTCAATTTCATTTTTGGTTGTAATTAGTTTTTGATATTCAATATCAATTTCTTCAAGTTGAGCTTCAATTACTTTTGTTTTTGAAGCAAGTTCTTGGATTTCATTTTGAGCATTTTCAATTTCTTCATCAGCTTTTTTCTTTTCGAATTCAAGTTGCGAAATTTGTTTTTCAATATTTGCAATATCATTTGAAATTAATTTTTCATGCTCAGTAAGTTTTCTTAAATCTATTTCAGATAATTTTAATTCAAGTGAATTAATTTCTGAAACTAACTTTTCTAATTCATGTTCATGATTTGGAAACTCTTTTTTGAGATTTTCCAAAAGTTGTTTTCTGCCAAATAATGTTTCATCTTCTTTTGGTAACGAGCCAGCTTCCACTATTCCATTGCTTTGGACTAAATCACCTTCTAAAGTTGTAAAACTAAAATCATCAAACATTTTTGATAATGATATTGCACTTTCAAGATTTTTGACTACAGCAATTTTATTTAGAATTTGTTCGAAGAATGGTTTGAATTTACTTTCAGTCTCTACGAAATCTTTTGCCCATCCAACAAAATTTTTATCAGAAGAAATTTTCTTAATCTTTCTTTTTGTACTAAATGAAATTATTGAATCCAAAAAAGATTTTTTTGAATTTTTGTTTTTTAACAAATAAAATGAGGCTTTGCCCAAATCATTATTTTTTAAATATGAAATTGCGTTTTGGAGGTCTTCAATATTATCGATCAATAAATTATTCAATACTGATTTTAATGCTGCTTCTAATGCAAATCTGAATTGTTCTTGCGTATCGCCAAGGTCAGCAAAAATATTTTTATTCTTTTTTGTCCACTCGTTATTTTCTAATAAAACACGAGCACCTTTAGAAATACCTTCAAGATTAGATATTAAAGTTTGTAAAAAATTAATTTTTTCTTTTAATCCAGCTATGAAAGTTCGTTTATCAAGTTCCTGAGATTTTAACTTGCTTATTGTTTCTTCAAGTTCAGCTTTTTCTTTTTCGCGTAAATTAATTTGAAGATTATTCTCTCGTAATTTTTTTTCTGCTTCCTCTTTTTCAATTACTAAGTTATCAATGTAACCAACTGTTTTAGCAATAGAGTTTGTTGTATTAAGAATTTTTGCATTTAATTTTTCAATATTAGCTTGATTATTTTCAACTTCTTTCTTGAGGTTGCTGATTAAGTTTTCTTTATCATTAAGTAATTTTATTAGTTCAAATTTTTCTTCGTTAGATTTTTTTAACTCAGTACGGAAAAATTCTAAATCATTTCTTTTAATTTCTGTTTCCTCATTAAAAGCATTTATTTCATTTTCTTTTTGGAGCAGGAGAGTTTTTAACTTTTCAATTTCAATTTTACTTTCATCTATTGAAGATTGATTGTCTTCAAGTTGCGAATTGAAGTCATTTATTTCCTGTTCAATTCTTGTATGATTACTTTTAAGTGATTTTAACCTTTCTTCTGAAACTGAAATATTTTTTTGTGAATTAAATAATTCCTCTGAGTTTTTTGCCAACTCATTTCTTTTCTTTTGAAGTTCAGAATCTACTTCATTAATCTTACTTCTTAAATTGATTAATTCTAATTCAATATTTCTTATTTCATTATCAATTGAATCTTTACTTTGCAGTAATTCAGCAATTTCATTTTTGAATTCAGATTTTTTACGATGGAATAAAGCAAATTCTCTTTCACTTAATTCCATTTCTTTTTCTTTTAAGACTGATTGAATTTGAGTGTACTGATCTGCTTTTTTAGCTTGTCTTTCTAACGAACGAACTGTTTTTTCAACTTCAGAAACTATATCATTAACACGAGTTAGATCAGCTTTAACTTCATCCAGTTTTTTAAGTGATAATCTTCTTCTTAATTTATATTTGTTAACACCAGCTGCTTCTTCAAATAGTCTTCTTCTTTCTTCAGTTTTACTGCTTAAAATTACTTCTATCATTTTTAATTCAATAACTGAATAAGCATTAGTTCCAATTCCAGTATCCATGAAAAGATTGGTTATGTCTTTTAAGCGGCAAATATTTTTATTCAATAAATATTCACTTTCACCTGATCTAAATATTCTACGAGTGATTGTTACTTCTGAGTATTCTGTCGGTAAAATATTTCTATCATTCACAATTGTCATTGAAACTTCAGCCATACCCATTGGTTTTTTTTGGCGCGTACCATTGAAAATAACATTTTCCATTTTGTCCATTCTTAACGTGGTGGTTTTTTGTTCACCTAAAACCCAGCGTATAGCATCAACAATATTTGTTTTACCACAACCGTTTGGACCTACAATTCCTGTTATTCCTCGATTGAAATTAATGGTAGTTTTATTTGCAAAGGATTTAAATCCAAGTATTTCTAATTTAGATAAAAACAAATATGCCTCTTATTAAATCAATGAATTATATTGTTTGACGGCGTTTTCGAAATAATAAATTATTGAATGAGTTATCTGATATTTGAGCAATAAAACACCAATAAAAGTTAATATTAGTGTGAATGAATATAAATAAACATAAAAAGGTGAAACATCAAAAATGATGGAAATTCCTTTTAGCAATCTGAAAAATAACCAAGCTATTGTTAAAATTAATAGAACTAATATTGTTGGATTGGCGATGTTCATTAACAAAATTTTATGAAGAATTAATTCCAATGGTAATAACAATGTAACAGGGAAATATGCCCAAACAAGAATGTAAAAAATATTTGTTGTTGAAACTCTTGTCTTAACAAAAAAGGATGCTATTTTAATAATGAGTGTCAGTAATAAAAATTTAATTGTAATAAATAAAAAGAGTATTACAAATGCTGATTTTGGATTCCATGCTAAAAAACTAACTGTTGTTGAAATTTTTCTACTAGCAAATGATGAAATGAAAAATTCAAGTAATAAATTATTTCTGAAATAAAAAATAATGATCGTAACAAGTAAAGAAAATGTTGCTGATATTAGTAGCAACAATAGGGAAGTATGAAATAATGAAGTTATTCTATGATCTCGTATGTCCTGAAAAAAATTATATGATTTCAATAAAGCTCGAGTTGCATCTTCTCTAAATTTTCTTTTTGAGTTAACAAGAACAGCCATAAACAAAGCAAGAACTAGCGCGATTAAAATAAACTCAATTGGATTATCTTCTTTTTTAATTCCAATGGGAATTGCAACTTTACTACCATTATTTAATTTTGAATATAATGTTTTATAAACAATATTATTTGTATTTCTATACTTCGAGAGAACACTTATTTTAACAGTTTGATCGCCAGTATAGCCTGCATAAAATGATTCAAAGAAAGATGAATAATTAAAAAATGTATTAATAAAAAATCTGTTAATATTATAATCTTCCAACAAATTAAGTACATCATCAAAATATTTTGCTTGAGCCTCTAATGAATTATTTACTAAATATCCGTTGGATAATCCTTTATAATTAGGATAGGTCAACTCTGTTATTAACAATGAATTTTTAATTTCAGGATTCAACTTCTCAAATGCATTTTTAATTGATTCTAAATTTGGAGAGAATAATTCAAGTCCATAAAAATCTAAACTATTAATTAAATTATTTTGTAAACCCGAAAATGAAGCATAACAAATAACATCACTCTTTTTTAATCCTTTAATAATAAAAGAAATATAATTTTCAGTTAAAATAGAATTTGGTAAGAAACCACTTCCAATTCCAAATAAAAATGTATTAGAAAAATTTGAATAGCTTGTTAAAAATTCATTTTCGAATGATGCAATTTTTAATTTGTAATTGTTGTCTTTAAAGAATCTTTCAGGAATTGAATTTAAAGGAACTTCTATTAAAGCAAGTAAACCAATTTCATTACATACCTGCAAAGCATATGGATGCGGAAAACTTTTAGAAAATCTTACAGAATTGAAACCTGTTTGTTTTATTAATTGCAAATCATTTTTAATTCTTGCATAAATATTTTCATTTGGATTTTTTGTTTCGTTTAGTAAATATGTAGTTCCTTTAATGCTGAAAGGATTTCCATTCAGCAACAATGAGTTGTCACTTTTTTGTAAGTTGAAAAAAGAGATTGTCTTTGCTTGTTTATCTAAAACTATTCCATCTTTGATTATGCTAATAACACAATTATAATTGTTTGGAATATCAGGTGACCAAGGAATAATATTAGAAAGATTTACTTCAAATTTAGAATCAATAATTTCTTTTGTACCAAGTGCTTGTGTAATACTTATTTGAGTGAGTTGCTGAGTTGGTGAAAAAATATTTACACTAATTAATACATCGTTGGTTTGTCCAAACTTTGGTTTTGGTAAATAGTTCTCAAGTTTAATGTTAAAATTTATTTTACCATTAGTTGCATTTGAATTTAGTGTATTAGCAAAATCAATTTGTGAAATAAAAATTTTTGGGAGGAATTTTAAATAAACATCACGAATTATTCCTTGTTGAATTTCAGGGAATAAAAACCTTTGCTTTACTGGAATTGTGTTTTCGGAGTCAATCTTGTATTTAACTTTTACAACAATTTTATTCGATTTATCTGATCTTAAAAAATCTTTTGGTAGAATTACTTCAAAAGGTAAAATGCCATTATTGTGGTTATAAATGTTATTCCCATTCAAATAAATTTCGGCAAAATTGTTAATTCCTAAAAATCCAATTTTTATAATTTGATTATCAATTTGATTTTGGGTTAAATCTATTTTTCTTTCAAATGTAAGTTGGTCATCGCCCGAAAAAATTGCTGGTAATTTTATCGTTGAAAAATTATATGAATTTTCCTGATAAACTTTCCAATTATCATTTATTAAGGAAACGTTTCTTGTTTCAGAAATCCCAAAAAGGTAATTGTTTGAAATATTTTCATTTGAAAATAAAGAGGTAACTTTAATTTGTGAGTAACTTGTAACTATAAGTAAAAAAAAGAGAGAAATTGTCTTGAAAAGTTTATCCATTTTTACCAAAGAATTTTGAAAAAATCATGCAAATATACAAAATTGAATAGGGGGGTATCAATAAAATATTAAAATAAAAGGCTCTTATAAGAGCCTTTTTTGATTAAAAAATGAGGTTTTGAAAATTAATTAGCTGCATCTATAATTTTTAGAAATGAATCTGCTTTTAAACAAGCTCCACCGACTAAAGCACCATCAATATTTGGTTGCGATAGAAGTTCTTTTGCATTTTCTGGTTTTACACTTCCTCCATATTGAATAACAATTTTCTCAGCTAAATTTTTGGAATACATTTTTTCGATTAACTTTCTAACAAAACTATGTACCTCTTCAGCTTGTTCGCTTGTAGCAGTTTTACCTGTTCCAATTGCCCAGACAGGTTCGTATGCAATTATTAGATGGCTAAGTTCACTTTCAGAAATTCCTTCTAAACCATTTTTAACTTGACGTTCACAAACTTCAAATGTTATTCCTTTTTCTCTTTGTTCTAATGTTTCGCCAATACAAAAAATTGGTTTTAATTCATGTTTAATTGCTGTTTTAATTTTTTTATTTATTAATGAATCACTTTCTTGGAATATTGTTCTTCTTTCAGAATGACCTAAAATTACATATTCGCAGCCAACGCTTTTCAGCATTAATGGAGAAATTTCGCCTGTAAAAGCACCGCTATCTTCATAATACATATTTTGTGCGCCAAATTTTATTATGCTATCTTTCAATAAAGTTTGGGTTGTTTCTAAAGAAGTAAAGGGAGGGCAGACAATTACGGTTGCTTTAGTATTTTCTGTAATACCTTTTTTAAGTTCTGTAATTAAACTTATAGTTGCGGAAATGTCATTATTCATTTTCCAATTACCAGCAATAATTTTTTTTCGCATCTTTATCCTCAATTTATATTTAAAAATTTAAACTGCTTCAACTCTTCTTATACCTGGGACTTCACGAATTAGCGCTCTTTCAACACCGGCACGTAAAGTCATTTGAGACATTGGACAATTTGAACAAGCGCCTGTTAAGCGAACTTCAACAATTCCTTCTGGAGTTACTTTAACAAGTTCTACATCACCGCCATCAGCTTTTAAATATGGTCTAATAGTTTCAAGTGCTTGCAGAACTCTTTCATTTAATGTACTATCCATTATTCTAATCTCCCATTGAAATTTCAATTTTTGGAGCTGATAAATTGTAATTGTTTTTACTTATTTCAGCAGCAAGATTTCTGCTAATCTCCATAAACTTATTTGCTTGTTCACTATCTGGTTGAGAAAAAACAATTGGTTTACCATTATCACCGCCTTCTCTTACTTTTTGATTTATTGGTAATTGACCAAGTAATTTCAAAGAAAATTCTTCAGCAAGCTTTTTACCACCATCAGTTCCAAAAATGTCGTAACGTTTTCCTGTATCTGGTGCAATAAAATAGCTCATATTTTCAACAATACCAAGCACAGGAACATTCACTCTCTTAAACATTGAAACTGCTTTTTTAACATCGACAATTGAAACTTCTTGTGGAGTTGTAACAACAACAGCACCAGTTAATGGAATGGTTTGTACAAGTGTTAATTGAATATCTCCTGTTCCTGGAGGTAAATCAAAAATTAAATAATCAAGTTCATCCCAATGAACATCACTCATAAATTGTTTTATAGCTCCACTTGCCATTGGTCCACGCCAAATTACAGGTGCATCATCATCAATTAAAAATCCGATTGAAATTACTTTTATTCCATAGTTTTCAAGTGGTAACATTTTTTGAGTTACTGGATCTTGATATATTCTTGGTTTATTGTTAATTCCTAACATTGTCGGAATACTTGGTCCATAAATATCGGCATCAATTAAACCAACTTTTGCACCATCGAGAGCTAATGCTACTGCTAAGTTAACTGCAACAGTGCTTTTACCAACTCCACCTTTACCACTTGCAACTGCAATTGTATTTTTTACACCTGGTAATAATTGATTCATTTTTTGTGTTAAACTTGGTTGAACTTTAGCAGACATTGTAACTTGCACTTTCCCAACATCTGGTATTTCATTTTTAATTGCTGCAACACAATCTTCCTCAATCTTACCTTTTAAAGGGCAAGCAGGTGTTGTAAGTTCTACAACTACTGAAACATCATTATTATTAATGTTTATTTCTTTTATCATGTTTAATGTAACAAGATCTTTATGTAAATCCGGATCATTTACTTTTCGTAATGCGTTTAATATTAATTCATTACTTATTGACATTTATACTCCAAAAATTTGATTGCAAAAATAACTTATTTGCTTATATATACCTAAACAATGTTTTTGATTTTAACGTTCAAGTGTGAATTTTTAGAAACATTAAATTGTTAAATTGCATATAAGTTCATAAAACTATAACTTATTAAAGACTTAAATAGGTAAAAAATGATTTATATTTTTCTTTTAATTATAATTCTAATGGCAATCGTTTTGCTGCAACAATCTTCATTTATTAAAAATAGGAACAAAAACTATCAAAAAAGATTAGTTGAAGATTCACTTAAACACATCTACGATTGTGAACATAAAAAAATTGATTCAACAAGTTTAAGTCTTTCTGGTAGTTTATCATTATCAAAAGAAAAAACTACTAAGTTAATTCAATCAATGCTTCAAAAACATTTAATTAAAACATCGGGTAACAAATTATCTTTGACTGATGAGGGGAAAAATTATGCACTTCAAGTAATTAGAATTCATAGATTGTGGGAAAAATTCTTGGCGGAGAATACAAGTGTTCAGGAATATGATTGGCATAAAATTGCTGAAATAGAGGAACATAAAACTTCAATTGAAAATGCTAATAAAATTGCCGCTCAACTTGGTAATCCGTTTGTTGATCCTCACGGTGATCCAATCCCAAATGAAAAGGGAGAATTAATATTTCAGGAAACTGTTTCTCTAAATGAAGTAAAAGAAAATAATTTCGTAAAAGTGGAGCATATTGAAGATGAACCAAAAGAAATTTATCAAAGAATTTTTGGTTATGGAATTTTTGTCGGTTCAATTTTATTGGTTAAAAAGAAAAGCGATGAAAAAATTTTTTTGGAACTAAACGGTAAAGAAATTTCATTGTCTATTGTTGAAGCAGATAATATTAATGTTTCTTATGTAACAGATTTTATTAGTGAAGATGTAATTCCATTGACATCATTAAATATTGATGAATCGGGAATAATTTCATTTATTTCTAATGGCATAAGAGGTCAACAGAGAAGAAGATTGTTAGATTTCGGAATTCTTCCAAATACTGAAATAACAGCAAGAATGAAAAGTATCAATAATGACCCAACTGCATATGAAGTTAGAGGTACTTTAATTGCTTTAAGAAAAAATCAATCCGATTTGATATTCATTAAAAAGAAAGAAGTATGAAAGATATAAATAAAGATTGTGTTAATTGTCCAGCTCACAACATCAACAATCTTGTAAAACTTGGTGTTGATATGAAAAATTTTGATTTTGTTGTTGCATTAGCTGGAAATCCTAATGTCGGTAAAAGTACTGTATTTAATGCATTGACTGGATTAAAACAACATACAGGAAATTGGCCGGGTAAAACTGTTGGAAGAGCAGAGGGTGCATTTATGTACAACAATAAGAGATATAAAATTGTTGATCTTCCCGGCACATATTCTTTATTATCAACAAGTGTTGATGAAGAAATTGCACGTGATTTTATTTTGTTTGGTCAACCTGATGTCACTATAATTGTTGTTGATGCAAGCACTTTAGAAAGAAACTTAAATTTAACTTTACAAGTTCTTGAAATTACAGATAGAGCTGTTCTATGTTTGAATCTAATTGATGAAGCGGAAAGACACAATCTTAAAATTGATGATAGATTACTTTCAAAAGAATTAGGAATTCCTGTTATACCTTGTGCGGCAAGACAAGGAATTGGGATACCTGAATTACTTAAAAGCATACATCAAGTTGCAAACCGTGAATTCATTTGCAAACCTTATCGTATGACTAATACAACTAAAAATATCTCAAAAGCCGTTGAAGATTTAAATGACCGACTAAAAAAAGAATTCCCAAAGTTATCAAATACAAGATGGATTGCATTAAGATTACTAGAAGGAGATCAAAGCATTATAGATGCAATTAAAACAGGAGAAATTGGAAATTTGACAATCCCAGAAAACGAGAATTAAATGGAAAACAGAGAGAAAATAATTGAAATTGCTAACAAATATAGATGGGAAATTGGCGAGAATATTCATGATGCTATTTTGGAATCAATTTATTCAAGCGCATCTAATATAACAAGTAAAGTTGTAAACAAAATAGGTGAAAAGTCTAAATTCAATTGGGATAAATGGATTGATAAAATTGTTACAGGAAAACTGACTGGTTTTCCAATAATGTTTGTAATGTTAGCAATTGTTTTTTGGATTACAATTTCCGGTGCAAATTATCCGTCAAAATTTTTATCATGGATTTTGATTGATAATATTCATCCTTATTTAAAATCATTAGCTTTGTCATTATCTTTTCCAAACTGGATTGTTGGATTATCAATAGATGGTGCTTACCTTGCAACAGCTTGGGTTGTAAGTGTTATGCTTCCACCGATGGCAATATTTTTTCCATTATTCACATTGTTAGAAGATTTTGGATATTTACCTCGTGTGGCTTTTAACATGGATTTTCTTTATAAAAAAGTTGGAGCGCATGGTAAACAAGCATTAACTATGACTATGGGTTTTGGTTGTAATGCTGCAGGTGTGGTAGCAACAAGAATTATTGATAGTCCTCGTGAAAGGTTACTTGCTATAATTACAAATAATTTTTCACTTTGTAATGGAAGATGGCCAACACAAATTCTTATAGCGACAATTTTTATTGGTGGTGCTGTACCTAATTATTTAGCTGGAATTGCATCATCTGCTGCTGTAGTTTTCATTGCTTTACTTGGTGTAACTTTTAGTTTAATTGTTTCTTATTTCTTATCTAATACAGTTTTAAAAGGTGAAGCATCATCATTTGCTTTAGAGTTACCACCATACAGACCGCCAAGAATTCTTCAAACTATTTATACTTCACTAATTGATAGGACATTAATTGTCTTATGGCGTGCTATCGTTTTCGCCGCTCCCGCTGGAATTGTTATTTGGTTAGTGTCAAATATTACAATTAATAATATTTCACTTGCAGAATATTTTATTAATTGGACAAATCCTTTTGGATTTTTTATTGGGCTAAATGGCGTAATTTTATTGGCTTACATAATTGCAATTCCTGCTAATGAAATTGTTATTCCAACAGTTTTAATGTTAACCGTTTTGACAAATAAATTATCTGGTTATGGTAGTGGTGCTGGAGTAATGTTTGAATTAGATTCTATTCAACAAACTGAATATTTATTAAGAGCAGGAGGTTGGACGTTGTTAACTGGTGTAAATCTTATGCTTTTCAGTTTACTGCACAATCCTTGTTCAACAACTATTTATTCAATTTATAAAGAAACAAGAAGTTTGAAGTGGACTATGATTTCTACACTTCTGCCAATTTTAATGGGATTTACAATTTGTTTTTTGGTTGCAACTTTTTGGAGAGCATTGTAATACACTAAAAAATTTTACTTAGCTTTCTTATTTTTTCTATTAATATTTTCCATCATCCATTCTTGATGATTGATGATTTCTTCATTATAAACAGGATAATTAAAAACATATTTACCTGTAGGTAATAAAACTCTTGCTTTTTGATTGTCTTTAAGTAATGTATTTAACAAATTATTTTTTATAAAATTTTTCCAATCCTCATCTTCAATAGGAAAAGTAATTTCGACTCTTCGGTCTAAATTTCTTTGCATTATATCTGCAGAGCTACAATATATTTCTTCTTTACCATTATTATAGAAATAATAGATTCTACTATGTTCTAAAAATCTTCCAACAATTGAAGTAACTCTAATGTTTTCGCTTAATCCTTGAACTTGTGGTATGAGACAGCAAACACCTCTTACAATTAAATCAATTTTTACTCCTTGTTTTGATGCCTCATACAATGAAGCAATTAAAACTGGATCTACTAATGAGTTTAATTTAAAGATTAATCTTCCATTCTTTTTTGCTTTGTGATTATTAATTTCTCTTTCGATAAGTTCTAAAAATTTTTCTCGTTTATTAATTGGAGCAACAGAAATTTTTCTATAAATTTTTTGTTCTGAATAACCGGTTAAATAATTAAAAATTTCTGAAATATCTGCACAGATATCTTCATCATTAGTAAAGAACCCAACATCAGTATAAATTTTAGCAGTAGTTGTGTTATAGTTACCCGTGCTTAAATGTACATATCTTTTTACACCATCAATTTCTTTACGAACAACTAAAGTCATCTTAGCATGAGTTTTTAATCCTACAAGACCGTAAACAACATGAACTCCAGCTTTTTCAAGTTCACGTGCCCAAAAAATATTATTTTCTTCATCAAACCGAGCTTTTAATTCTACAAGAACAGCAACTTGTTTTTTTCTTTCTGCAGCTTCAATTAAATATTTTACAATAGGTGAATTCTGACCGACTCTGTACAAAGTTTGTTTTATTGCAAGAACGTCTGGATCTCGCGCAGCTTTTTTAATAAAATCTATTACTGGATTAAATGAATCATAAGGATGATAAAGTAAAATATCTTTTTTCTGAATCAATGAAAAGAAATTTTCTTCTTCGAATATTTCATCTACGTATGGATGAAATGGTTTTTCTTTTAAATTTGGGAAAGGTAAATTGTAAAGCAACATTAAATCACTCAGCCCAAGTTTTCCATCAATGATATGAACATCATTTCTTGTTAATTCTAAATTTTCAATCAGAATATCAAGCATATATTCGGGCATTTGTTTTTCAACTTCTAGACGAACAACGCTTCCAAATTTTCTTTGCTTAATATTTTCTTCGATTACTTGAAGTAAATCATCTGCTTCATCTTCTTGAATTTCTAAATCAGTATCTCGGGTTATTCTGAATTTGTAAGATTCAATAACTTCTAATCCGGGAAATAAATATTGAAGATTTGCTTTTATTAAATCTCCAATCCAAATAAATTTTAGTGATAAATTACTACCATTTTTACCTTTGGAACGAATAATTTTATCTATTTGAAGTAAACGAGGAAGATTTGATGGTACTTTTATCCTTGCAAAATTTTTTTCACCATTTGGTTTTTTAATCCTTACGGCTAAACTTATACTTAAATTAGAAATGTAGGGGAATGGTCTTCCGGGATCGAAAGCAAGTGGAGTTAAAACAGGATAAATTTCTTTTAAAAAATATTCATTAAGAATTTCTTTTTCATCTTTGGATAATTTATTGAAATCATAAATGTATATTTTATTTTCTCTTAACTCGGGAATTATCACATTTTGCCAATATTCATAAATTTCCTTTAGCATTGGCTGTAAAAGATTTTCAATTTGCTTTAGTTGCTCGGTAGGTGTTAAACCATCAAAAGAAGTATCTATAACTTTAGCTCTGATTTGTTCTTTAATACCAGCAACACGAATCATATAAAATTCATCAAGGTTAGAAAAAAATATAGAGATAAATTTAATTCTATCAAGTAATGGTAAATTGGGATTTGTAGCTTCTTGTAAAACTTTTCTGTTAAATTCTAACCAACTTAAATCTCTATTAAAGAAAAATTCTGATCTCAAGTATTTAGATAAAACTTCTTTGGACAATTTCATTTCAAATCCATTTGACTTATTTGTTAAATTTTTTTGCACTAGAATAATTCTTTAAATCATAATTAATATTTTTATCAGGCATTGGTAATCTTTTAATCTTTACATTAGCAATATCAAAAAATTTTTCAGCCATAGTATCATGATAATCTGAAAAAATTACTATTTCTTTTATACCAGCGGCTATTAATGCTTTTGCACAATTTGTACAAGGCATGTTTGTAATATATGCCGTTGCATCTTTAGTACTAACTCCATGTATAGAGCATTGGAGTAAAGCATTCATTTCAGCATGAATTGTTCTAACACAATGGTTATCAACAATCCAGCACCCTTCATCTTCGCAATGCCCATCACCAGGAATTGATCCATTATAACCGGTTGAAAGAATTCTTTTATCACGAACGAGAACACAACCACAGTGCATTCTTGGACAAGTAGCTCTTTCAGAAACTAACATTGCTACTTTTAAGAAATATTCATCCCATGAAGGTCTTTTACTTTTTTTCTTTCGCATATTAAAATATTTTTTTTACAAAATTATAGAATAATTATTAATAATGGATAAAAAAAAACTGCTAAGGATGAGGGCGGTCCTTAGCAGCTCGATCAGTAATTTAAGGAGGGGTTACTGATATCCAGTGTGAAAAGATTAACTTTCCACAACACAAAAATAATAATTTTATTTAATAAATCAAGTACTATTTTTATTTTGGAATAATTATTTTAAAAATAGTACCTTCATTAACTATTGAACTTTTAACAAAAATTTTACCTTTATGATAATCTTCAATTATTCTTTTTGAAAGACTTAAACCTAGACCCCAGCCGCGTTTTTTGGTGCTAAAACCTGGGCGAAAAATATCTTTTTTTCTGCCAGGCTCAATTCCTTTACCATTATCAGAAATTTCTATCTCAATTTTATTTTTATAATTAAATACTTCAAATAAAATAAGTCCATTTTTATTTTCTATGGCATCTAATGAATTTTTAATCAAGTTTTCTATTACCCATTCAAATAGTTCTGAATTTAATTTTGTTTTGCAGTTATGATCGCCTTTGACTTCGATAGTTACGTTTTTACCAAGTTGAGGTAATCTTCTTTGAAAATAATTTACGACTTTTTCTATAATAATATATGGTGAGTTTTCAACTAATTCCGGTTTTGACCCAATTTTTGAAAATCTTCTGGTTATTTTGTTTAATCTGGTTAAATCATTTTCAATTTCTTCAGCTGTATCTAAAACTTTATCTGGATTGTTATAATTTAATTTTAATATTTCATTCCAACCCATCAAACTTGAAATTGGTGTTCCGAGTTGATGAGCAGTTTCTTTAGACATTCCAACCCAAATGTTTGATTGTTCACTTCGTTTTATATAGCTAAAACTCAAATATGAAATCAGAATAAATAAAATTGCGAAAAATATTTGCAGATATGGGTAATATTTTAATCTGTTAATAATTTCTGAATCCCCATAATATATTTTTTGAAGGATAACGCCTTCTTTTGTTGTTACAAGAATAGGTTGATGTTCTATGGCTAATTCTTTTACTTTTCCCTGCAATAAAGATTTAATTTGTTGTTTTGTAAGATTTGAATCTAATGAAATATTTTTATATCCAAACCCAACTTCTGTAGAAATAATTTTATCGTTTTTATCGGTTAGTATTAATGGGAAATCTATTCGGTTGATGATATTATTAAAAATGAAATTTAAATCGCCAGTTTCAGCGTTTGGATTTGCTGCATATTCTAAACCACTTGCAAATAGTTGAACTATTTCTTTTTCTCTTTGCTGAAGTTTTTTAACTATGTGTTGAGTATAATATAAAGTGGAAAAAGCAATTAATGCTCCTAAAATAACAAGAGAGAGTTTTATTTTTAAGGAAGAAATAGTAAATGCAAAATTCATTTAATTTTCTACTTCGATTGTTTGATCTCTTTTAGGTCCAACAGATACAATGCTAATTTTAAATCCACTTTGTTTTGCAATAAACTCTAAATATTCTTTAGCCTTAGTTGGTAAACTTTCATAATTTTTTATTGATGAAATATCTTCATTCCAACCATCTAATGTTTCATAAATAGGTTTTGAATTTTCAAGTTCGTAAATACTTGATGGGAAGTATTTTAGTTTTTTACCATTTATTTCATAACCAACACAAACATTGATTTTTTCAAAGTTACTAAGAACATCTAATTTTGTTATAGCTGCTTTTGTAATTCCATTTACCATTGATGAATAGTTGACAAGAAATGCATCATACCAGCCGCATCTTCTTGGTCTTCCTGTTGTTGCTCCATATTCAAATCCGATCTTTCTTAACTTTTCACCAGTTTCATCATTTAATTCTGTTGGAAATGGGCCTAAACCAACTCTTGTTGTATATGCTTTCACAATACCAATTACATCATCTATTTTAGTTGGAGGAATTCCAGTACCAGTACAAGCACCACCTGAAGTAGGATTTGATGAAGTTACATAAGGATAAGTACCATGATCAATATCAAGCAAAGCGCCTTGCGCACCTTCAAGTAATATTGATTTTCCTTCTTTGATTGAATTATTTAAAAATGTCGTGGTGTCAGTAATATACTTATCAATTTGATCATCAAACTTTAAATATGTTTCAACTATTTCATCTACATTCAATTCATCTTGATTATAAATTTTTTTTAACAAATTATTTTTTTCACTTATGTTACATTTAATTTTTTCACTTAGAATTTTTCTATCAAGTAAATCAACTATTCTTATACCTGTTCTGGCGTATTTATCAATATAACAAGGACCAATACCTCTTCCGGTAGTACCAATTTTCGATGCACTGCTTTCATTTAATGAATCGATTATTTTATGATATGGCATAATTAAATGTGCTTTATGGCTAATTAATAATCGATCATTAATTTTTATTCCAAGTTCTTCTAACATTTTAATTTCTTCAAGAAGAGCTTGAGGGTCAATTACTACTCCATTGCCAATAACACAAGTTACATTTTCTCTTAAAATTCCGGAGGGAATTAAATGTAATATGAATTTTTTATCTCCGATTTCAACGGTATGACCTGCATTCGCACCACCTTGATAACGGGCAACTATTTGAAAATTTTCACTTAACAAATCAACTATTTTACCTTTGCCTTCATCCCCCCACTGGCTTCCGACAATTATACTTACACTCATGGAAATTCCTAAAATGATTTGCAAAAAAAACTCCGGTTACTCCGGAGTTGAAAAATAAATTTTATTAATCTATTTAATTTTTAAAACTATTAATTGCTTCTTCAACTGATGAGTAGTTTTCAAAAATTGTAATAAGTTTTGTAATGACTAAAAGGCTTTCAATTTTTTCAGTAGCACCAGCTAATTTGAATGATCCGCCACCATTTTTTATAGTTGTATATCCACTAATTAACATTCCAAGACCAGAGCTATTCATAAAGGTTGTTTCTGACAAATCAATAACAACATTTTTTTTATTTTCATCAATAAGTTTGTGTAGTAAATTACTGAATTCCTGAGCTTCTTGCCCCCCCATAATGTTTCCTGAAAGAGTTATTACTACCGCATTATACTTTTCTTCATACTTTATTTTCATATTTCTCTCCTTAAAATAGATTGAATATTTGTTTTCGTGGATTTGACTATGTATAGAATAATTTCTTTATAAATATTTATATTACTTGTCAAAGTTATTCAAAGAAAGATTAAAAATAAAGTAATTAAATCGATTTAATTAAATAATTTTTTGAAACATTAAAAATTTAAAAACGTCTAAAAAAATGGATTTTATTAAAGCTAATGATAATTTTGATGTAAATAATAATATTGATGATCGCGAAGAGGATTTTGAGTTAATTAGAAAATTTATAAAAGGTGATCAATCAACTTTTAAAATCTTGTTAGTTAAACATAAAGAAAAAGTTAGGAATCTTGTTTACTTAACATTAGGTGATGTTGATTATGTAGATGATATTTCTCAGGATGTTTTTATAAGTGTTTATCACAAATTAAATGAATTTCGATTTGAGTCAAAGTTTACAACTTGGCTTTATAGAATTACAATCAACAAATGCAAAGACTATCTAAGAAAGAAAAAAGTAAGAAGCATTTTTGTTTCGATTGAAGATAATGATCGTATTTATGGAACAAAACCTTTTTCAGAAAATATTGATATCCCAAATTTGGTAAGAAGTGCGATTGAGAAATTACCTGAAAAGTTAAGAGTTCCACTTGTGATGAGAGATATTGATGGTTATAGTTATAAAGAAATTGCAGATGAGCTTGGGACTGAAGTTGGTACAATTAAATCAAGGATATTTAGAGCAAGAGAAACTTTGAAAATAATTTTAGAACCATATCAAAAAGAACTTTAATTTAAATATGAAGGAAGTCATATCACATAATTGGAAAAAATATTTGTTCTTTTTCTTTTTGTTGGTTCTTAGTACTGTTTTGATGATTAATTTTAAGCATAAAAAAAACTTACAAAATTTTTATGGTGAGGCTAAAGAAAAAATATCGTCATATATTAAAAATCTAAAACCAATTTTTACCAAAACGAATATTACAAACGAAGACATTTTTAATTTTGCTTTTTATAAATCTTTACCTCTTGATAGAGAAGAAGGCAAAGTATTGTTAATCAATAACAATAATGGCGAAGATATTATCGAAATTAAAAATTTGCCAATCAAAAAAACTCAAAACTTAAATTCTTATCTCAATTTCTTAGCATCAAATGATAAAGATAAAAATAAGATTGATTCTTTATTGAATTTTTATCGGACTAGTATTTATCAAAATATTTTTATTGGAGATGATTCTTATGCTGTTAATCCGGAAATTATTTTATTAAGAGAGAACTTAATAACAGACTTATTATCAATATCACAGAAGATAGATAAGAATAAAGCAAGAGAATTATTTTCTCTTGATAATTTCAAAAGTTTGAAGAAGATGATCTATGAAAATCATTTAAAAAATAAAATGGAATTTCTACTTATTACAAAAGATACTGTTTATGTAACTAAATTCTCATTTGATAAAAAGAAATTACAGAAACAAATAATTGAAGCTGATAAAGATGGATTAAACCTAATAAGTGAGATAGATAAACCTATTGCTAAAATTAAATTAGTTTTTGATGATAATACTCGCATGAAAAATATTAATCAGTTTAAGATTGATGCTAATGATGTAAAAATTACTTTAAATAAGGAAATGATAAATAAAAATCTTAATGATAGTTTAAGAAAAGTGCTTGATGAAAATATTACCAAGATAATACAATTATTTGCAAATGATAGAGCTATCAAAAATTTACAATCCACAAAAGAATTAGTGAAATTTTCCAATCCAAATGAAATTGCAAATGCAACAATAAACTTAGTTCGTGAATTGAATATTTCAAATAAAGTTAATGAAGCTTTAAGGAAAGATTCGTCTTATTTCAATTTAGTTAATGATTCAATAAAGATTAAAAAGATGCATGAAGAAATTAGAAAAGCAAATAAAAAACTTAAAAGACTCAATTTAGATACTATTAAAATTAAATAATGAAAAAATTTCTGAATGCAATTAATACGAATAATTTTGAAAATGTTATTGCAATCTCTGCAATACTTTTTTTGTTTAATCTTATTTTCCCATATCACACATCTGGAATTTTGTTCCTTATAAATGAAGTACTTGTTTTTATTGTATTTTTATTACTCTACAAAAATTTATCTAGTAAACTCCAAAATAAATCTTCCGTTCCATTAACATTAATTCTAAATTCTGGAATATTAGCAGCTATATTGTTCTTTATTTTATCATTAACAAACTCTAGCTATAGTTTAAATACTGACGGAACAATATCATTTAACTTTTTTAATTCACTTTTGTCGGTAGTTGTAATATTTATTTTCATTGGGTCAATTGTTTTTATTTTTACAACATTCAAGGTGCTTTCATTTATACGTCAAAAGAAAGATTTTACAACTTACTATGACACAATGCTTTTCTTTATTGCTTTAAGTTTTTTATCAAACATGCTTTTGTTTTTTGATCCTACTTTAGATTTCCCCCGAGATTCATTTTTTATTGTTTCAATATTGTTAATTTCAATTAATTCAGTTCGTGTCGCTTGGATTGCATTTTTAAATAAAAAGCAAAAAAAATACTTGTTAATTCTTTCTGTAGTTCTTGTTGTAATTTATAGTATAACTTTTTCTTTATTGATGGATTCAAATGTTGTGAAAAAAATTATTTATACTTTTTCACCCGGGATGCATACACTTTTTAGCTTAGTAATGATTTATGGTGCGATTTATTTTGTAGTAATATTTTTTACAACTTTATTTCATTTACCCACCGCAGAAGTTTTTGATAAAAAAGCACAACAAGTTTCTTCATTAATGGATATTACAAAATTAATGACCCAAGTTTTTGACTTTAAAGAATTAGCAGATACAATAACAGAGATGACAACTGAAATATGTAATTCCGATTCAGCATGGTTAGTAACAAAAGAAAAGGACAAAATTATTTTAAATTCAGTTTATAAAATAGGTTTTGTAGATGCTGATAAGATAAGCAACACTCTTTTGGAATTTAACAATATTGATGAGATATTTATTCATAATAATACAGGTAATAAAAATTCAATCTCATATTTTGAACAAAATTATAACTCAGTTGCAATTGCACCATTAAAAGTATATGATAAAATTTATGGATATTTATTTACAGCAAGAATAAAAGAAAATTCTTTTGAAGAAGATGAAATAAAATCTGTAGAAACATTTGCAAATTATGCCGCTGTTGCATTAGAAAATGCAATGCTTATTAAACAATCAATTGAAAAAGAAAGATTGGAAAAAGAACTTGATGTTGCTCGTGATATTCAAAGAAAAATATTACCGTTAAAAACACCATCTTTAAAAAATCTTGAAATATCTTCATTGTTTGTCCCTGCATTTGAAGTCGGTGGTGATTACTACGATTTTTTTGAACTTGGTAATAATAAACTTGGATTTGTAATTGCAGACGTTTCAGGGAAGGGAATTTCTGCCGCTTTTATAATGGCTGAAGTTGAAGGTATTTTTGAATCATTATCAAAAATGATTCATTCTCCAAAAGAAATATTGATAAAAGTAAATGAAATATTATTTAAAAATTTAGAAAGAAAAAATTTTGTAACTGCTATTTACGGAGTAATTGATACAGCAACAAAAAAAGTAACTTTTTCAAGAGCAGGACATACACCTTTATTACACTTTAGTAATAATCAAATTTCACAACTTAAACCCAAAGGTATTGGCTTAGGTTTAGACATAAGTGAAAAATTTTCTAATTCATTAGAAGAAATGGAATTTTATCTTGATAATGATGATATTTTGATGTGTTATTCTGATGGAATTACAGAAGCTAAAAATGCTAATTATGAAGACTTTGGTTACCAAAGATTAGAAGAGATAATAAAAAACTTTTCAGAAAAAAACACAGATCTTATTGCAAATGAAATAATGAAAGAGATTAGTCTTTTTACAAAAGATAAATCTCAACATGATGATATAACATTAATAATATTTAAATGGAAAAATAATTAGAATGGAGCAATGAATGGCAAATTTCAATGTAAACTTACGGAATAAAGAATCTGTAAGTGTAATTGATGTAAAAGGATACCTCGATGCTCACACAGCCCCGGAACTCGAAAATGTTTTTAATAAGTTAATTGATGAAAAACAATACAAAGTTGTTGTTAACTTCGATGACTTGAAATACATAAGCAGTGCGGGACTTGGTGTTTTTATGGCTTATATTGAAACTATGCGAGAAAATAATGGGGATATTAAATTCTCTAACATGAAAGAAAATGTTTACAATATTTTCGATTTGTTAGGGTTTCCATTACTATATGAATTCTTTAAAAATGAAGAAGACGCAATTAAAAAATTTTTGGAATCTTAAAATTTGAACACTTCTAATAATATATTGAAAGAACAATTAAGTATTAAAAGTAGGACAGAAAAGCTTTCTGAAGTTAGAGAATTTACTGAAAGATTTGCTCGCCATGTTGGTTTTTCTGATGATATTATAAATAAAATTATTCTTGCCGTTGATGAAGCTTGCACTAACATAATTAAACACGCTTATAAAAATTCTCCTGATGGTGATATTTTAATTTCTTTTACATTTGAAAAAAATAAATTATCAATTTCAATTTTAGATAATGGTAATCATTTTGAACCATATAAAATTCCTGAACCAGATATAAAAGAATTTTATAAACAAAAGAAGTCGGGTGGACTTGGAATGTATCTCATGAAAAAATTGATGGACGAAGTAATTTATTCAACTTCTTCAGGAAATTTTAATCAAGTAACTTTAGTTAAATATCTTTCATAAAATGTCATCATATCAAAATAATTCAGCATTACGAAATTTTTCTGCACTTGTAGATTTCAGCAATTTAATTAACTCAAGTTTGGACTTAAATTTTACTCTTAATAATATTCTTTTAACTTGTTTGGGTAAATTCCATACAACTAAAGGAATGATTGCTTTACTAAATGAAGAAAATAAATTTATTGTAAAAGCATCCAAAGGTATTAGTCAAAAAATTATAGATGAATTCCCCGCTATATTTTCATTCAATTATGATATAGATGAAAAATTTTCTGAATATTTAACAAAAAACAATTTTCAAGTCTATCAAGAAATAAAATCTACTGAAGGGTTAAAAGGATTAATTCTTTTAGGTAAAAAATTAACCAACCAAGAATATGATAAAGAAGATATAAATTTTCTAAGAACGATACTTAACGTTGGGGCAACTGCAATTGAAAATTCTTTAATTGTTGATAAACTAAAAAAAATAAACCGCCAGTTAGATTCAAAAGTAAATCAACTTAGCTCACTTTTTGATTTAAGCAAAGAATTCAGCGGATTATTAAAAACAGAACAAATTGCCAAGCTTTTAGTTTTATCCTTAATAGGACAAATGTTAGTTTCAAAATATTCCATAATTATTAGTGAAAATGAAAAATCGATATTTTTAGAAAACAATTTTGATAAGGAAATACTAATAAAAATTTTTAGTCAAAATGATATTAAAAAAATTGAAAGACCATTAGTAAATGAAGAGTTAGCTAAAACATTTCAAGATTTAATAAATGTTGGTGTAGAAATAATTGTTCCAATGCAATTAAAAGGGGAAACAAAAGGATTAATCGTTCTTGGTAAAAGAAATAATCATTTAGATTATAATAATTCTGATATTGAATTTATCAGTTCGTTAGGAAGTCTTGCAATAATATCAATTGAAAATGCAAGATTATTTAATGAAACTTTAGAAAAACAAAAACTCGAAAAGGATTTAGAAACTGCCCGCAACATTCAAAAAAATTTATTGCCCAATAAAATTCCAACTTCTGAAATTTTTGAAATTGTTGCATTCAACAAAAGTGCAAAGATGGTGGGCGGCGATTATTATGATATAATTAAACTAAATAATGAAAAAATTCTTTTTGCTATTGCTGATGTTTCTGGTAAAGGTGTTCCGGCCGCTTTGTTAATGGCAAATATTCAAGCTTTTTTAAAATCAATTTGTAAAATGAATTTGCCCCTTGATGAATCTACAAATTTACTTAATGACTTAGTTGCTGAAAATACTTCTAACGGAAGCTTCATCACTTTCTTTTGGGGGATATTAGATGAAAAAAATAAAACATTAACTTATGTAAATGCTGGACACAATCCACCATTACTAATTAGAAATAAAGAAATTATAAAACTTAAAAAAGGTGGAATGATTTTAGGCGTTATGCAAACTATCGTTCCATATCAATTAGAAACAATTGAAATGAAAGCAAATGATTTAATAGTTTTATTCACAGATGGAATTACTGAAGCAATGAATAAAAATTGGGAAGAATTTAGCGATGAAAGATTAGAAAAAATTGTAACTGATAATAATTTACTTTCTGCAAAAAATTTACTTATAAGAATTCAAGATGAAATAAATAATTTTACTGAGGGGGCGGAACAATCTGACGACATAACTTCACTAATCATAAAAGTTATTAAATAAAAAACCCCGAAATTTTTCGGGGTTTTTGTAATATTAATTAAAATAAGAAATTAAAAAGTTACTTTGCTATTTGTTCTATTAGCGTACTCAAGAACAAATGCACTTGCAACGAAAACAGACGAATAAGTTCCAGTTATCATACCAATTAATAAAGCAAACGCAAATCCTCTTAAGACATCGCCACCAAAAATTAAAAGAACTATAATAGTCAATAAAGTGGTAAAAACAGTTATTAAAGTTCTACTTAATGTTTTATTAATTGCAAGGTTCATGTTTTCTTCAAGTGGGATAGTTTTATGAATTTTTATTTGTTCACGTACGCGGTCAAAAACAATTACAGTATCGTTAATTGAATATCCAACAAGAGTTAAGAAAGCGGCAACTACCGATATCGAAATTTCCAAATTGAAACCAGGTATCACACCATAAAGTACTACAAATACACCCAATGTAATTAACACATCATGAAAGAGAGCAATAACCGCACCTAAAGCAAAAGCAAATTTAAAACGAAAAGCTAGATAGATCATAATTACAATAAGAGAAAGAATTATTGCAATTACAGCATCACGTTTTAATTCACCCCCAACTTTTGGACCGACTTTATCTTCTTTTAAAACATTAAACTTATTCTCTTTAATTTTTTCAGAAAGATTATCTTTAATCCAATCAGAAATACCTAATTTAACAACGATTCCAGTTTTAGAAATTTCTTCAGAGGTTTTAGTGGAAGTAAAGCCATTTTCAAATAATTTATTTGCAACAGCTTCCGCAGTTGAATCATTACTAAATGAATATGTTATCGAGTTCGATGTGGATTCCAGCTCTTGTTTTTCAATATTGGGAAAATTATCATTAATTATTTTTTCAATTCTTGATTTAACAACCGGTAAAACATTTTTGGGAATTTCTTGTAAAGTTGTTCTAATTAAAACTCCAGTAGAACCACCAAAAGTTTTAACTTCAACTTCTCCCAAGCCAATTTTATTTACAACATTTCTTAAATAAGAAATATCAACCGGCTTTTCAAATTGAATTGCTACTTCGGAACCTCCCTTAAAGTCAATTCCGAATTCCAATCCTTTAATCAAGATGCTTAACAGACCTATGAGCAAAATAAAACCAGAGACAAAATAAAAGTATGTTCTTTTGCCCATGAAATCGATATTTATATTTTCAAAAAGTCGCATCTATTTTTAGTCTCCTTAATTAACCAACATTAATTTTATAGCCTTTAAGATTCATGAAATCCATTAATAATCTTACAATTATTAATTGTGAAAATAAGCTTGTTACAATTCCAATCATTAACGTTAAAGCAAAACCTTGAATAGGACCGCTACCAAATTGATAAAGAATTATTCCAGTGAAGAATGTAGTTATATTCGAGTCAATAATTGCTGAATAAGAATTTTTGAATCCCATATCAACAGCAGCTTTTATAGTTTTTCCGGTTTTTAGTTCTTCTCTAATTCTTTCGAAAATGATAACATTCGCGTCTACAGCCATACCCATTGTCAATACGATACCAGCTATACCAGGAAGTGTTAATGTACCTTTAAAGCCAGCCAAAACACCAAGAATTAAAAGTATTGTTGTGAATAGTGCAAAATCTGCGAAGCTACCTGCTGTTTTGTAATAGAATATCATAAAGATAGCTACCAAAAGGTAACCAAATAAAGCAGAATTAATACCTTGTGAAATTGAATCCTGACCAAGTGATGGGCCAACAGTTCTTTCTTCAAGAATATCAACAGGTGCAGGAAGGGCACCAGCTTTTAAAACAATTTCTAATAACTTTGCTTCATCCATGTTGGCACTACCAGTAATTCTGGAACTGCCAGTGGGAATTTTATTAATAATAGTTGGAGCAGAATAGACAACGCCATCAAGAACTATTGCACAACGTTTGTCAATATTAGCACCTGTAATTCTTGACCATTCTCTTGCACCATCAGCATTCATTTGCATTGTAACTTCAGGAGAACCAGTTGCTTGATCGATCTCTGCTCGTGCATCTGTAATAACACCACCAGTTAATTCTGGTTCTTTATTTACCATATATAAACGGTAAAAATTTACACCATCAGGCCCAACTACTGGTTTTGCATCAAATATAAATTCTACATTATCAGGAATTACTTGTTTTATATCTTCTCTTTGTAATAATTCATTTAACTTAGCTTTATCAGTTTCTTTTACATAGGCATCAGCAATTCTGCCTTGTGGATCAATCAAACGAGCAATTGCGAAAAATGGATGATCTTTTGCAAATTGTTCTTCTGTTTGATTTTTTTGTTTTGAAGTATCTTTTTTCGCAGTAGCTTCTTTTTGTGATGAAGTTGAATCTTTAATTTTGCCAGCAAGAATTTCATCAATTCTATTCATGATTGGAATTGCGAAGGATGCATCTTTAACCAATTTGAATTCAAGTAAAGCTCTTCCTTGTAATAATCTACGTGCTTCTTCTTCTCTTGCTATTCCTGGTAATTCAACAACAATTCTTCTTGAGCCTTGCTTTTGAATACTTGGTTCAGAAACACCATATTGATCTACACGATTTCTGATGATTTCAATTGCGCGGGTAACAGCATCTGTTTCTTGTTCTTGCAGCTTTTGTATTATTCTATCGTCATCTTCCCTGATAGAACCAAAGTAACGACTCATTCTGATATTTTTTTCTTTCATTTTTCTAGCTAGAATCGTAACAACATTTTCATCAGAAATTTTAGATTCAGCTTCAGCTTCTTTTAAAATTCCCATAAAAATTTGATCGGGATCTTTAGCTAGTTTTTCAAGAAGTTTTGCAGTATTAACTTCCATAACCAGATACATTCCACCTTGAAGGTCAAGACCTAGTTTAATTCTTTTTTCGCGAGCGTCTCTGTAATCTGGATGATTTGAAAGAATACTATCTTTTTTTGATGTTATTATATCTTTTAATTTATTAGCAGGAATTGTTGGATTTTTAGCTTTAATTTCTTTTTCAATTTTAGTTAGATCTTTACTAACTTCTTTTGAGTTGAGATAATCTTGTAAAGTAGGGTAGAGAAGGTAAAGGCTTAATCCAACAAACACTAATACTAATATTAATCTAAATCTTAGTTCTTTCATCACAGTTCTTAAATTTAGTTTTAAAATTTTATTAAAGTCCTTCTTTGAAAGAAGGACTTAACAAATTAGTTAACTATTCACGAACAACCCAGGTTTTTACAGAAGCGGTAACATTAGAATGAAGTTTGACCGCAACAGTGTAAATTCCAAGAGATTTAATTTGTTCGGTAATTTCAATTTTACGTTTATCAATATCAAATCCTTTTTCTTTGAGAGCATCGGCAATCATTTGGTTTGTAACAGTACCGAATATTTTATCTTCTTCACCAACTTTAACAGGAATAGTAACAGAAACTTTTTCCAATT
Organism: Stygiobacter electus; assembly: GCA_029210465.1. Lineage (GTDB taxonomy): Bacteria > Bacteroidota > Ignavibacteria > Ignavibacteriales > Melioribacteraceae > Stygiobacter > Stygiobacter electus. Next base: position 250,842 of record JARGDL010000001.1, on the reverse strand, counting down.
CTACAGCTAATTTTTGAGCTTCTTCTAATTCCTTTGCTTCACGTTTTTGGATTTGTTTTTTTTCTTCTTCTAAAGCGCGAATATTGCCAACAGTTGCTTGATACGCAATTTGACGTGGGATAAGAAAATTTCTTGCATAACCATCTTTAACATTGACAACATCGCCAACTTTGCCAAGTTGATCGAAATTTTTTCTTAATATTACTTTCATCATAAACTCCTATTTAACTGCTTCAGATACAAATGGTAAAATAGCCAAATGACGGGCACGTTTAATAGCAGTTACTAATTCTCTGTGTTGTTTTGCAGTTAAACCAGTAATTCTGCGAGGAATAATTTTGCCCTGATCAGTTAGGAATTTCTGAAGAGTTTTTGAGTCTTTGTAATCTATGTAACCGTCGATTACTCTTTTTATTTTTTTTGTAGGTGTTGCGTTCTTCATATTATTCCTCATGACTTATCCTTCATTAAATCCGATTCTTCATCGGTAAGAAATTTATCAAACGAATTATCTTCATAATCTGCTTCATCAGATTCTACTACAACATCTTCACCGTTAGTGGATTTAGCAGCTTTATTTAAGAATTGAATCCTTTTAGCTTTAATTTCAACAATAGTTCTGTTTTTTCCATCTTCAGTTTTGAATGTTCTGCTTTGTAATTCACCATCAATTAAAACAGCACTACCTTTTTTAAGTCTATCTTTGCAACTATCAGCTAATTTATTCCAAGCAACAATACCAACATAGCAAACATCTTCTTGCCATTGATTTGTGCTGTCTTTATATCTTCTATTAGCTGCAATATGAAAATTAACAACAGGTGTACCGTTTGAAGTTTGTCTGAATACAGGATCTTTTGTTAAATTACCTGCAACAATAACACTATTTAGTTCAGGCATCTTTAATTCAGCCATCGTTTCCTCCTACACTTATTAATTATTCTGGCTATCTGTTGATTGATTAGTTAATTCTTCAGCAACAGTATTGCTAGAAGTTTCTTTTAGTTTAGCAATTGCTTCTAAAGCAAATTTGTCAAGCACAATCGTTAAGTAACGATAGATGTTTTCTTCGAGACGATAGTTACGCTCGAGAGTTGCAATTAAATCTGGTGTAGCTGTAAAACGAAAAATAGCATAGTATCCACTTTTAGTTTTTTTGATTGGATATGCTAATCTTTTTCGTCCCCATTTATCTATTTCGATAATGGAGCCACCATGACTAGTAATTGTATCTTGGATTTTGTTAAGAATGACCTCAATTTGGTCATCTTCAAGTGCAGCGTTGATAAGAACAACACTTTCATAAGTGCGTTGCTTCATGAGATGTTTCACCTCCCTTTGGACTTTTGGCCTCTGATATTCAGAAGCAGGGTTAATAAATTATGTTTTATTTAAGAACTAAATTTTTGTTTTATTATCTGGATTTGAAATTTTGCTATAATAATCCAACATTGGTTGAACTCCGCTCGAAATAAATTTTTCAGCTACATCAATAGTCATACTTACCATTGGTGCTATTAATAATAATTCTTTGTCGCTAAATTCTGTAAGAACATAATCAATCATTCTACCTTTTTCAAATTTATTACCAATTCCAAATCTTATTCTTGGAAATTGGTCTGAATTCAAACTTGAAATAATAGAACGAATTCCATTATGGCCACCATCGCCACCACATTTTCTAATTTTTATTCGACCAGCTTCAATATTCAAATCGTCGAAAATTATAATAATTTCATCAAGGTTTAACTTATAAGTATCTAAAAAATCTTTAACAGCCAAACCGCTCATATTCATAAATGTGGTTGGTTTTACAAGTACAAATTTAGAAGAATCTTCTAATTGACCTTCAGCAAATTGATAATAAAAGGCAGTTGTTTTAAAATTCAGATTGTACTTTTCTGCCATTTTATCTATAACAAGAAAACCAACATTGTGTCGGGTAAATTCGTATTTCTTGCCCGGATTACCTAACCCAATTACAGCTCGCAATTTTTATTTATTCCTCTTCTTCAGTTTGTTTACCTTTTGCAATTACTTCAGGTTCTTTTATTTCTTCACCTGGTAGAGCGGTTGTTTCAGCTTGTGCCTTTGGTGAAACTACTGATACAATTATTACATCTTCATTTTGAAGTAATTTAACATTTGGAATATTAATATCTTTAACATGAATTGCTTTTCCTAAACTAAGATCTGAAATGTTAATTGTAATATGTTCAGGGATGTAAGAAGGTAAACATGAAACTGTAAGTTTATGGATTGATTGTTGAAGTATTCCACCTTCTTTAATACCTTTTGCTTGACCTTCGAGCACAATAGGGACTTCAATTTCGATTTCTTGATCAGCAGAAATGCCTTGAAAATCACAATGAATTATTCTATCTGAAACAGGATCGAACTGAACACCTTTTAAAATAGATTTAACTTCTTGATCTTCAATTTTTAAATTAACAATATGAGTTTCTGAAGTATAAACTAATGGTTTTAATGAAATTTCAGATAATTCTATTGGAATTGGCTCAACACCTTTTGAATAAAAAATACCAGGAACATTCCCTTTTTTTCTCATTTGTGTTATAGCACTTTTTGTTGTTATTTGTCTTTTTTGTGCTTGTACTGTTATCTCAGACATTTTTATTTACTCCCAAATAATAATTTTCAATTTTTATCTTTATCAATCTCAAAAAGTGAACTTATTGATTCATTTCTATGAGAACGAATAATTGCCTCAGCAAATAAACCAGAAGCAGTTCTAACAACTATTTTATCATTTTCAAAATTTAATGGAATAGTATCGGTAACATATAATTTTTTAATATCGCAATTAATTATTTTATTAATGGCTTCTCCAGATAAAAGAGGATGAGTAACTGCACCGTAAATATCTTTTGCCCCTTTATTTTTTAATGCTTTTACAGCACTTACAAAAGTGCCACCTGTATCAATTAAATCATCAACAAGAAGAACATTTTTATCTTTAACATCACCAATGATTTCCATTGCTTCTACTTCATTAGGTTTCTGTCTCCTTTTATCTATAACAACTAAACTTGCATTTAATCTTTTTGCATAAGAACGTGCAAGTTTAATTCCACCAATATCGGGTGAAACAAGAACTAAATTTTCAATTTTACCTTTCAAAATATTAGAAAAGACAGGAGAAGCATATAAGTGATCAAATGGAATATCAAAAAATCCCTGGATTTGAGAAGCGTGTAAATCCATTGTAATCACCCTATCAGCACCAGCAGTTGTAATTAAATTAGCTATTAATTTTGCTGTAATTGCAACTCGTGGTTGATCTTTCCTATCTTGCCTTGCATAGCCAAAATATGGAAGAACAGCAGTAACTCTAGATGCTGAAGCTCTTTTAGCTGCATCTATCATTATTAAAAGTTCCATTAAATTTTCAGCAGGAGGCATAGTTGACTGAACTATATAAACATCTCTTCCGCGAATGTTATCTTGAAATTTTACCCAAATTTCTCCATCGCTGAATCTTTTTATGTCTACTTTTCCCGGTACTAAATTTAAATAATCACAGATTTTTTTTGTTAACTCTGGATTAGAAGTACCTGAAAAGATTAATGGTTGTTGTGTCAATGCCTAATCTTCGTAACTATTTTAAATTTTGGTCGCCAAATATAAAGAAATGACATCGGTCTGTCAATAAAATGATTTGACATTAATTATTTACCCTATTTTATTCTTTTACTAAAAAGATAAACTAATACGACTGATAAAACAAAAAGTGCAATAATGTAAATCCAAATAGGTGTCTCTTTTAGTTTGAATGGGCGATACGTTGCAGTAATAAATTTTCCCATTCCAATTTCTGATAATGAATATTTCCAAGTTAGTCGATTACGGTATTGTTCAACTGCATTGTGGCTTAATATTTCACCAGGCAAATAATAAATGAATGTTAATGAAAAATTTTTATTTTCAAAACCAAAACCAGTGGCTATTGGTGGAATGAATTGAGAAAATATTTTAATATTTTTTTCACCATCTTTAACCGTTAATTGCGATTTCCTGAAAGCAGGTGTTAGGTTTAAAGAATCTAAAGTAGAAAAATTTAATTCAACTTTTGCATGCAAAGTACTATCACCCGGATTTTGGTAAACTTCTACATTAGTTATATTGCTATACTGAGATGAAAATTCCTTATAAACAGAGTCCTTATTGAAAATTCCTAATTGTTCTATAATTGTTGAATCTTTTGGATTAGTCCATTTCATAAAATAATGAATGAACATGTTGCCAGAACCATCAGTTTTAATTGTTGTTATTTGTGTGTAATCTAAGCAAGCATTTGATATAAATAATAAGATAGGTATTAGTAAAAATTTAGATTTCATATTAACCGAATTTTTTGTACGCAAATATGCAAAATATTGAATTAATAAAAATAGAATTTTTGAAATATGAATCTAACAAATGTATTTTTGCATCCAATATTTTAAGAAAAGAGAGGATATTATGCCAACTTATGATTACAAATGTTTAGATTGTGGCAACACATTTGAATATTTCCAAAGTATTAATGATGAACCACTTTCAGTTTGTCCAAATTGCAAAGGAGCATTGAAAAGATTGATTGGAACTGGTGCTGGTCCAATCTTTAAAGGTAGTGGTTTTTATCAAACAGATTATAAAGATAATGGTGGTTCTTCTAAATCATCGAATTCAACTTCAAACAAAAAAGATTAATTTTAGCTGACCATATTATTTTCAATAATATGGTCAGCTGTAAACTAAAAGTCTAGTCCAATAGAAAAATAATATCTTGGTTTTGAAAATTTATCCAAGTCATATTTCCAGGCAATATCAATTCGCCATAAGAAAAGCATATAAACTCTAAATCCAACACCAGTACCTAAGAGTAAATCTTTAGTAACAGTATTACCAAATTCATTTGTCCCTATAAATTTTAATTTACCTGTGTTGTCCCAGGCAGAGCCAGCATCTAAATATGCTACTCCTAAAATATTTTGGAAGAATAATGGTAATCCACCAGTTAATAGGTATCTTATAATTGGAACTCTAAGTTCTAAATTTATTAATCCATATTTCGTACCCATTTGTTCAGCGTAGTCGTAACCGCGCAGTGGTAAAGCTGGAGTTAGGAATGCAAAATCTGAAGCTGATGAAATTGGAATTCCACCAGTTTTAAATGTTCTGTTAATCCAATTTTCTGTTCCACCGACAAAAAATCTCTGTGCATTTCCACCTAAAGATGCACCTCCAGTAAGTCTTATAACAAAACTATTATCAAACCAGAATCTGAAATATTTTCGGTAATCAAATGTTAATGAAAAGAAACTTTGATTAGATTTTACAATTCCAGGATCTGTAAATGCAGTGATGTTATACCTTGTTCCTTCAATTGGAGAAGTGTAACCCCATAAAACATTGTCGTGAACAAAACTTAAACTTGGTAATAAAAATGTTGTAGATTCAGTAGGGACAAAGTAGTTATCGAGATTTTCTGAAGAAACCTTTAATAAACTTAATCCAAAATCCATTCTATAAAATCTATCGAAAGGATAACTTGCAGTAGCTATAAATCCAAAATTTCTAAAACGATATAATTCATCTCCAAATATTGTTGAACGATATAAAAATCTAGCAGTGTGAAATGCTTGAAAACCAAGGTCTAATCTTTCTTTAAGATAAAAATATGCTAATCCATAGTCACTATTTTTAACATCAATCTGTAAACTAGTTTGACCTATCAATCTATGATTTCCAAGAACATCGCTAAATGAAAGAATAGTTGTTCCAAGTAAACCGTACAATGTTGAATAACCAGCATTGGCATAAACTAGATCGGGAGAAAAATTTACTTTGTATTTGTTTACAAGAAAATTTCCTTCATCATCAAGTTTTTCTGTAAAAAGTTTATTTCGTTTTTCAATTCTTGCACTGTCGGTTTCGGATTTGTTATTTGTAAAAACATATCTTTTATAATTAGAAGTTACAGAATCAACTTTAGCATCTTTTTTACTAATATATTGTCCAATAAAAATTTTAGTGTTTGTTGTTGAATCTATAATAGCAACTGAAGTTGAATCATGAGACGTAATTTCTTTTTCATTTTTAACTAAAGTTGGTTTGGCTTCTTTTTTAATTAAATTTTTAGGATGCAGGATTGATGACATATAGTTAGTGAGTTTTAATGTATCGCTTTCGACTTTCATTTCGAAAGGATTGGTCAACATAAAAATATTATAACCGAGATTATATAGTGAAGAAAAGACTAACTTTTTATCATTGGCTGAAATTGAAATTTGATTTATTTCGCTTAGAGAATTTGTTATTGGAATTGGTTTTGAAAATGCCGAACCATTTTCAATTTTCATACGGTAAATGTTATTTATTCCATTATAATCCGAAACAAAAATTAAATCTTTCCCATCTGATGAAATAGCGGCATATCTTTCATCACTATTTTCCCAATTTGTTATTCTTTGAATTTTTTTATCTGATAAATGGATTGAATATATGTCGAGTTGTTTATAGTTATGTTTATAAATTTCAAAATTATTATCAATTTTATCTGTGAAACTTCCACGATCTGATGAAAAGTAAATGTAATTATTATCTGGTGACCATACTGGATCTGTGTCGCTAAAGAGATCACTTGTTAGGTCTGTTAATTCTTTTGTTTCAAAGTCATAAATAAAAATATCAGATTGGCTATTAGTTTGTCCAACAAGGGCAATTTTTTTTCCATCTCTTGACCAATTAACAGATTCAATTCCGGGAAGTTCGAACGGTAATTCAGTTTGTTCATCCGTTTCTGTATTAATTACAGTAATAACATCATAACCACCGGATTTAAGTGAAAGGGCAACTCGTTTGTTATCTGGTGCCCAAGTTAAAGATGGATGCAATACGCTCAATTCTTCGAAGTCAGTAGTTCTTCCACTTTCGACAATTTTTTTAATTACTTTGCCATCTGTTGCATCCATAATGTAAACATTGAGGTAAATATCTCTATCTGAAATAAAAGCAATTTTATCACCTTGAGGAGAAATTGAAGGGCTTGCATTATAAAATCCACCATCTTTTCTATTATTGGTTAATCGTTTTGCAAAAACATCCGGGTCAACATAGTCTTTAATGTCAGGCCAATATTCTTTCTTGACACTTTTCTTCCAACGTTCATTTAATTCTTCTAAGTCAATTCCAATTGAAGATTTTAATGCTTGTTCAAAACCATTGAGATTTTGAATTTTATTAATTAATTCACCAATTTTTTCACGGCCATAAGTATCAGCAATAAATTTAAAGAGTGATTGTCCACCACGATAAGCCAAATAACCATCAAGTTGAGGAATATCTGGTAGAGCATCGCTCATGATCGCATTTCGAATAAACATGTCGCTGTTGGTTTCCCAACCTTGTGAAAGATATTCTGCTGTTCCTTCCCAAAACCAAATTGGTAGTTGCAGTGTAATTCCACGCGATAAAATATTTTGAATAGTTCCGCCATAATAAAGATCACGTATTACTGCATGGACGAGTTCATGTGCAATTACATGTTGAAATTTTTTATATGAACCTTCGAAAGGAAAGACCACACGATTTTTAAATGGTTCTGTAAATCCACCAGTACCACGAGATAAATATTCATCTGTAACATTAGTTTCTTGAAAATCATTATGTGAGTTATAAACAATTAATGAAATTCTATTGCTGATTTCATAATTCAAAACTTTTTGAAGATTGCTTAAAGCTTTTTCCGCTTCAAAAGCAGTGAACTCGGCAGCTTTTTCTCCACCTTTTGTAAAGTAAATATCAAAATGTTTTGTTTGAATGAAATACCAGTCATAGTTTTTATAGTTTACTTTATTTTGTCCAAATTGTGCAAAAGTGAAATTGCTAATTAAAACAACAATACTAAGTGTGTATAAAAATATTTTAATTATCATGTTTTTCATAATTCACCTTTTTTTATTCGCTAAGAATAAAATCAATTTCGTGTCTTTCTTCGTCAACACGAACAAGTTTAACATTAATTTTATCGCCAAGTCGGAATCTTCTTTTTGTCCTTTTCCCAACTACTGAATAATTTTTTTCATCAAATGTATAATAGTCATCATCCAAATCTTTAAATCGAATTAAGCCTTCAGCCAAAGTTGAGCTCAACTCAACAAAAATTCCAAAGTGCATTATGCCTGAAATAACACCATGAAAATTCTGACCAACTTTACCTTTCAAATATTCAATTTGTTTCAATTTAACAGAGTATCTTTCAGCGTTAATTGCATTTCTTTCTTTGGCAGATGCGTGGTTGCAAATTTCGTCAAGCTCTTCGTGAGTAAAATTTTTGAATTTATCTTTTTCAATGTAATCGTAAATTAACTGATGAACGATTAAATCAGGAAATCTTCTAATTGGTGAAGTAAAATGAGTATAATATTTAAATCCTAAACCATAGTGACCAATATTTTCTGTTGAATAAATTGCTTTTGCCATTGAACGAATAGCAATTTCATTTACAACAGCTTCTTCTTCAGTTCCTTTAACTTGCTCTAAAAGCATTTGAAATTGTTTTGATTTATTTGCCGCATTTGGATCGAAACTATATCCTAATGATTTGACAAATCTTGCAAACTCAGTAATTTTTTCTTTATCAGGTAAATCATGTATACGGTAAACAAAAGGAAATTCTAATTCATTCTTTTTCGGTTTTACATGTTCAGCTACAATTTGGTTTGCGAGTAACATAAGTTCTTCAATTAGATTATGGCTTTCACGTATTTCTTTTATTTTGATATCTATTGGAACACCGTTTTTATCTAACTTAAAGACAACTTCAGGAGAAAAAAAGTTTATGCTTCCTTTTTTCATTCTATTTGCACGAAGTGTTTTTGAAATTTTATTAAGAAGCAAAATTTCAAAAGAAAAATCCCCTACACCAGTTTCGATAATTTGTTGTACCTCTTCATAAGTAAATCTTCGTTTGCTATTGATTATTGATTTTTTTATTTCATAAGAAACAACTTTCCCACGTGCTGTTAGCTCAGCGATAACAGAATATGTCAGGCGATCTTCATTTGGAACGAGTGAACAAATTTTATTCGATAACTTTTCAGGTAGCATTGGAATAACTTTACCAACAAGATAAACACTGGTTCCTCGTTGTAAAGCTTCTTCAAATAAATTTGTTTCTTTTCTAACGTAATGACTAACATCTGCAATATGAATCCCAACTTTGTAATTGCCGTTATTTAAAATTTCAACTGAAACAGCATCATCAAAATCTTTTGCATCTTCTGGGTCAATAGTGAAAATAATTTGATTTCTTAAGTCGAGTCTTTTTTTAATTTCTTCTTTAGAAATTTTTTCTGGAATTTCTTCAGCTTCATTTAAAGTTTTTTTGCTGAACTTAAATGGAATGCTGAACTCACGAGCAATGGTTGCAATTTCTGTATCATAGTTTCCCGATTTGCCAAGCACTTCAATAATTTTACCTTCGGGGTTTGGTTGGTTACTTTCCCAAATGATTGAGCTTACAACAACTTTGTCATTTGATTTTGCTCCATTTAAATATTTAGAATGAATAAAAATATCATGATGAATTTTATCATCGTCAGGAATAACAAAATAATATTGGCCATTTTTTTTAAGTGTCCCAATTATTTCAGTTTTACCCCGTTCAATTACGGAAATAATTTTGCCTTCTAAATTTTTTCCACGCTGTGTTTTAGTTAATTCAACTTCAACAAGATCTCCATCGAGAGCATTCGCTAAATTTTTACCTGCAATAAAAATATCTTTAATGGCTTTTTCTTTAAGTGTAACAAAACCAAAATCACCTTGATTTATAATTTGTAATGTTCCAATTAGTTTTTCTGAATCATCTAATTTCAATTGATAACGTTTGCCGTTTTTTTCTAAATAATTTTCTTCAGTTAGCTTATAAAGAAAATGTTTTAATTCAGCTATTTGATGTTCATCTGTTAAACCAAGTTTTTTTGCAATCTCTTTGGATTTTAGTTTTAAACCCGGTTTGTCTTTAAACAATGCTTTAATTTCTTTTTTCATTAGAACTCGAATTTATATTTTAATGCCATTTCTAAAATTTTATCGTCTAAGCCAAATGTTTTTATAATTGGGTCTTTTCTTTCAAAACGAGCTTTCAAGTTAGTTGGATAAAAACGATACTCTAACATAAGGTTTGCTTTGCTAAGATTTGTAAAAGTTTCTGTAGTTCCACCAATTGTGTAACTGAAATTTTCAATCCTGCCGGAAAGACTAAATTTAGTTTGATCACCGGAAGAATTTATTGAAATATTATTAATTAAATCTCCAACTTGAGAATTAACAAAGTTTGTGAGTACAGTCCCAAGAAAAGAAGTTGCAGTGCTGCCAATTGCATTTTGAGTTTGTCCAGCAACAATAGCTTTATCTTGTGCTGTTAAATCATCTTTAAATTTTCCAATTAAAATAAAAGAAAAAGCATCAGCGTAATCATATTTTGTATCGCGTACATTATTTTGGATATTTCTTGCACCGACATAAACACTTAAAGCATTTTTGTCACTCGATAAATTTTTACCGAGATCAGAAAGAGGTCCTTTAATATTTATTTTTATTGCAACGTCTTGAAGCTCTTGTTTTTCATCACGTGGATTTATGTAATTCGAAGTGTAAGTAGAAGTAATATCTAAATATGGATTAGTAATATCTCCTTCAAATCTTAAGAAGCCAACAGCGTCAAAAGTTTTAAAGAATTCAAGTTTACTTCCTTCTAACAATTCAAAAATACCTTGAGCACGCGAAACATTATTAATATTTTCATATCGCATCGAACCGCTTAAATTTACAATTAATTTTTGATTTAATGCTTGTCCAAGTATAAAAGTTAATCTTCCATCTTTACCCGAACGCAAACCGATTTCATAATCCAAGTTAAAATTATCGTTAGAATAGTTTAGGATTTTCTTTTGTGAGTTTTCTAAAGACAAAACATTTTGAAATCGAATTTGTTCTTTATCAATTTTAGAAGAATCAACAATAAATACAAAATCAAAATTTTTATTTGTGCTTGCAGCTTCGTTTCTTCCTGTTGTGTAATATAAATCAGTTTTATCCATTAACATATTTGCTTTGAAGAAAAATTTATCACCTTGTTTTGTTAAAAGCCAATCGCCATCGGTGGAAATTTTTAAATCACCATAAAAGAAAGGACTAACATTTTGTGTTTGCTGTGACATCAATGCAATATCGCCAAAAAATCTAAGATTGACATCTTTCATATTGAATCCATCAAAAACTATAGAGCCTAAACCTTTAATTTCTCCAGGATAATTTGTTCCACCGGCGTTTGCTAAACTTAAACTATCTACTAAAATTCCTTTCTTTTCAAAACTAATTTTAGCTCCAAGTTTGTAATCTAAATTTGTTGATGTTGCTTTGAAAAATCCATTTGTTAGGTAAGCATATCCATTAAATACTGGATTATCAAAAGTTCCAGATACTTTTATATTTGCTTTTAAGTTACCTGATTGATTTGAAATAAAAGGGATTATATTTCCAACTTGACGAAGATTAAAATTATCTGATTTTAATTCCATTGAAAGAGGTTTATTACTTAAAAATCTTTCTTCTACAGATGCAAAAGTTAAATCAATCGGGAATATACCATCGAAAAGAAAAAGAGGTTTAGTTTCATCTTTAATATTATCTAAAAACGAGAAGTTAGTTACAAGTTTTTTATCGGAATATTTTAAATAGCCTTTGATATTACCAAGATAATCTTTCCCAACTTTAAGATCGCCTGCCTCAAAAGAAATATTCATTAATGGATTATCAAATTTACCATTTATTTTTGCTTTAGCAATTCCATTTGCAATTAGCGAAGAGTTTTTAATTCCAAATAAATATTTTTCTAAAATTTCCCCAGTAATACTTTTTGCATTGATTGATAAGTCTTGTTCGCCGTTGCTTTGAATAATTCCATTTGCAGTAACGTAAGTAGTATCATTCTTAAGTACACACTTATCAATTTTAAAATAATTTGGATTAAAAGAAGCGATTATTTGTTCATCATTAGACCATTCAATACCATCATAAGTAAAAAGTAAATCATCAAAGATAAATTGCTGCTCGTTTGGTGTCATTAAAATTTTTCCATCGCCTTCGAGTGAAAATAAGTCATCAAAATTTGCCCCTGCATTTATAAAAATCTTACTTTGATTGAAAACTAAATCAGCATGAATTTTTTTTATGTTGCTTCCAGAGTAAAATCTTTTTCCTGTTAAAGAAAGAGTTCCAAAAATATTATCGAATGAATCTGAAGAGTTGTTTCGTGAAAAATTAAAATCAACACCAAAATTTGAAAGGTAAGTCATTTTACCTTTGTTCATTAGAACTAAATATTCAATATCAAGTTCCGTTGAAATGTTGAAGTTGGGTATATTATTCTCTACAAAACCTTTGCCGCTTCCTGCTATATCAAGTTTTTCATTTCCAATTAAGTTCGAAATTAATTCAAAGTCTTTGAACTTGAATTCATAATTAAACTTTAAATACTCGTCAATAGATTTTGGTCTTTCAATTTTTATTGAATCAACTATTTGCTTTTGATCAATAACGTTGAGTGGGTTTAATTCTGAAACTTTGTTTGCTATAATTTGAGAGATTGATTTTGATTCATATGATAAAACTTCTAATGCTTTTGAAAGTGAAAATTCACCATTTATTTTGAAATCAACAAAATCAGATGTTAGTATAATCTCGCGCGAATTTTCTTTCTTTAAAATTTTTATTTCTGCAATTGAAGAATTAATTTTTTTATTACCGACGAAGGATGAATCAATACCAAAAGAAAAAGTAGAATTCATTTCATTGATATCGAAACTTTTACCATCAAGTGAAAAATATAGATTTAAGTTGCTCTTTTGTTGTTCTGTCTTTATAAATTTTTCAGTCTTTAAATTTTTTATATCACCAACAATTGAATAGTAAGGAATAGTATCGTTATCCCATTCAAGTTTGGTAGAAATGTAAGAAATGGCATCTTCTACATTGCCAGTAATTGTTAAATCAACTTTTTTGTTTTCTGCTTTCCCGTTAATATCTATTTTATTTATTGCAATATTATTAACAATAGAATTTTCAACATTAAATTTTATATCTGTAAATAAATCCATTGGCGAAGTACCGCGGCCAACTAAGCTTAATGTCGATGTTACTTTTGTTGGAAAGCCAGTCAATGCAATGAAATTTAGATCCTGAGTAGAAAGTTTTACATCATAAGTAATAGGATTTAATTTCAAGTTCATTGAACCTTCGCCTTCAAGTTTCCCATCATCTATATTACCAGAAAATTTTGTTTTGAAATTTGTTGGTTCACCCTCATACTCAACATTGACATTTGTTAAAACCATTTTTGCATAATTTGGTAGAGTTAATGAAGGCATTAAGTAGTTTATATCTTTATAATCTATATCGGTATTTACAATTTTTGCTTTGATAAAAAGTTTTTGAGGGTCATTAAGATTTAGAATTTGTCCACTTAAATCGAAGTGAGTATTTCGATAATCAAGTTTTGCTTTTTCAATATTAAAAGCTCCAAACTTACCTTTGGCTTTTAATTCAAACGATGGATTCCCTTTTAAAATCTCTGTACTTGTTATAAATGATGAAAGATCATCAAAATTAAATGGGGAAGCTTTTATATCAATTGAAAGTGGATAATCTCTGAAATCTTTTAGTTTAGTATTGCTAAATAAATTTAGGCTATCAATACGAGCATTAATTTTAATTTCACTGCTGTCAGTTAAAAAGTAAAAATTATTTATGCTTGCAAATTCGGGAGTGATTGCAAATTCACCAGAGATATACCTTAAATTAAATCGAGTTAAATTTGGTTTAAAAGAAAGTTCTTTCAGAATCAATAAATAATTATTGTTTTCTATATCAGCGAAAGCTTGAGCATTGAAGAATAATTCATCAATTCTTAAGTCATCAAAATTGACATTCTGATAAACTTTATCAGTATTTAAATTTTCAAAAGTTTTTCTTTTAAGAGAGATGTTTTTTAATTCAATATCCGGGGCTTGTATTACAAAATCAAAAGTAATTTTTGTTGTGTCTTCAGGTTTTGGCTTAATCAACTTTTCATAATTCCATTTTTTATTTTCATCTTGTAGTAGATTAATCTTAATATCCTGAAGTGAAAATTTTCTTATAAAAATTTTTTTTACTAATAGTTGTATTGGACTTATTTTCAATTCTATTTGTTTTGCAAAGGCTACTGTATCTTTGTCTAAAGTAAGCGTTGTGTTATGTAAAAAAATGGAAGTAATAATTGTCCCGTCAATTCTTTCAATATTTAGTTTACCATTTATTTCTTTATTAACTAATTCAACAACTTTATCACGTAAAAAATTTCTAAAAGTTTTAGTTTGAGTAAATCCTATTAAGATTAGTGTAATAGTAATTAAAAAAAGAAAAGAAAGTATAAATGCATTAATTGTTTTTCTGAATAAACTTCTTTTTACTTTTTTTGTTTTTGTATCTGAAGAATTTTGAAAGTTATCAATCAGAGCAGATTTAGTATCTTTTAATTCATTATTAGTTACTGATGAATCTAAAGTCTTCTCTTGATCTTGTTCTTGATCATACTCATTATCTTGATCATACTCATTATCTTGATCATACTCATTATCTTGATCATACTCATTATCTTGATCATACTCTTGATCTTGCTCATACTCTTGATCTTGCTCATGCTCTTGATCTTGCTCATGCTCTTGATCTTGCTCATGCTCTTGATCTTTTTCTTGCTCTTTCTCTTTATTTAAATCTTCTTCGTTCATTCTTTTTTGAACTTTTCTAAAACCGTTTTTATAATATTTGTTGTTGAAGTGTTATTAACAAATTTAATTGTTTCAACTTTACCGCCATTGCTTTCAACAATATCAGCGCCAACAATTTTATCTTTTGACCAATCCGCTCCTTTTACCAAAACATCAGGAATTAATTTTTTAATTACTTCATAAGGAGTTTCTTCATCAAAAATTGTTACATAATCAACAGGTTTAAGTTGAGAAATAATAAATGCCCTTTCATTTTGAGGAACAACGGGACGCAAATCACCTTTAATCTTTTTTACAGATGAATCTGAATTAACTGCGACTATTAAAACATCTCCAAGTTTTTTAGCTTTGATTAAATAATCAACATGCCCTGCGTGCAAAATATCGAACACACCATTTGTAAAAACAACTTTTTTGTTTTGCTTTTTGAGTTCATTTCTTACTTTGATTAATTCAATGATATTTAAGACTAAGCTCATAAAAGTTCTTCCTTAACGGAATCAAATAAGTAATCAAGATTTATAGGCACAATTCCAACTTCCTGGCAAACTAATCCACCAGCGAAATTGGCTAAATAAGTTGCATCATAAATATCAGCACCAGCGCATAATGCCATTGTTAAAGTCGAAATCACAGTATCACCAGCTCCAGAAACATCAGCAACTTTTCTTGCTTTGGTTGGAATTCTTTTTTCAGTTTTATTTTTTTCAAATAGAGCTATTCCATCTTCGCCAAGTGTAATTAAAATAAATTTTGCATTTAATTTATCTAATAGAATTTTACCAGCATTTGATATATCTTCTTTTGCACCCAATCTTATTCCTAAAGCATCTTCTGTTTCTTTTCTGTTTGGTTTGAATACTGTAACATTTTTATAGCTAAAGAAATTATTAAACTTTGGATCGACAGTAACAATTTTGTTATTGTTATTTGCAAGATTAATAACTTCATCAATTAAAGTTGAAGTTAAAACACCTTTGTTATAATCTTCTAAAATTATTGCGTCAATGTTTTTAATTTCTTTTTTGAGAAGATTAATTATTTTTTTTTCGATGATTGGCGGAATTGAATTTACTTTCTCTTTATCAATTCTTACAACATGTTGATTGTTTGCAATTACTCTAGATTTAGTTGTAGTTGGACGAGTTTTATCAACTAAAATTCCGATATCAGTAATAGTAGATTCTTTAAAAAGATTTCTCAAAAGTTTTCCATCATTGTCATCGCCAATTACACCAACAGGAATTGGAAAGCCTCCAAGAGTTTTAATATTTAATGCAACATTAGCAGCACCGCCGAAACGATAAAACTCATCATCAATTGCTACAATTGGAACTGGAGCTTCGGGAGAAATTCTGCTTACTTTTCCCCAGAAATAACTATCGAGCATTAAATCGCCAATAATGGCTATTTTTTTACCGAGAAATGACTTTTTTAACTTATTTAATTTTGCAATAGTTGTGTCAATCATAATTAGTCCTTTTATTTCCACATTGCAAGCTTATTGAAGAAATTTATTTTAATCAAACCTTTTTCTGTTCCAAGCCAAAGATTTGTTCCATCAAAAAAAAATGAATAAACTAAACGAGGAATATTTTCATCACGAATTGGAATAACCTGATTGTTAATTCTATTAATCAAAACAATTCCACGACCAAAAATTTCTTTAGTTGATTTTCCAAATTGATATAGTGAAGCCCAAATATAATTCCCGGTTCTTTCAAGTGAAAAAACACCGTTACCAGTTAAACCTTTTGTACCGTCGAATAAAAGCCAATCACTTTTTTTATCGAAACGAAATAATCCGCCTACATTAAATTCTGGTCTTTCTTCGGTTACGAATTCATCAAGTCCAACCCAAATAAATTCTCTATCATTTAACAATGATGAAATTGAGGCCAGTTCACCATCGCTATTGAATGAATTATTTTTTGTATCAAAAAAAATTCTTGCACCGGGTTCATTTATTTTTTTAAATGTATCGTATCTGTGTAAACCAGCTTCAGTTCCAATCCACAAATAATTCTCATCAATGAGTAATGATTTTATGTTATTTGTTCTTGTGCTGTTTCTAATCGTTAAATCAATATCTGTATATTTTCGTGAGGATAAATCATACTTAGTTAAATATTGAAATCTGCCAATCCATAAAACATTATTTTTATCATCGTAAGTTAAAGCACGAATCCAGTTGGCATAAATTCCACCGAGACTAAATTTTCTGCGCGACCAGTTTTTATTTTTTTTATCATAAATAAAAAGTCCATCTGTTGAACCAGCCCACACAAAATCTTTATTAGCAGCTATTGAATGGAAAAAGTCAATCTGTAAATTTTCTGTGCGAGATGAATGTTCAGTAAATTTTTTTGTTGATAAATTATACTCAAAAATTCCATTTCCATTTGTAGCAATCCAAAGATTTTCTCCATCACTTGTAATTTTAGTAATTACAATATCTTTTAATAAAAATTCAACATCATCTTGTTGAGCATTTAATAAGAAAGGAAAGAGTAACAGAAAGTAAACTAAGCACGATATTTTCAAAAAATTATTC
This sequence comes from Stygiobacter electus, assembly GCA_029210465.1. GTDB lineage: Bacteria > Bacteroidota > Ignavibacteria > Ignavibacteriales > Melioribacteraceae > Stygiobacter > Stygiobacter electus. Next base: position 233,448 of record JARGDL010000001.1, on the reverse strand, counting down.
AACTTAAATTCACCAATTTTTGATTGGAAAGATAATTAAGATTTATCTATTCTTATTATGTTGACAGGGCAATTATTTGCTGCTTCAAGGTTTTCATTATATTCATCGTTATTAATGGTTGCTATGAAAATTCCTTTTTTCTCTTTACCACCAATTAAAACACTTTTACCATCTTTTTTTGAAATTCGCCATCTGTGTGGAGCAGATTCAACACAAGCATTACAACCAATACATTTGTTTCGCAAATGAATGATCTTAAATTGATTTTTCATCAGCGTCAGGAATTTACAAGTTTATAAAGTTTATCTGATGGTCGAATTTTTTCTGCAATCTTAATTGAAAAAATTTCCCCTTTTTTAACTTCTTCAACTGGTTTATCATCAACACGAATTTCTTCAACAATTGATTTCACATATCCAGTTGTTGGACCGGTAACAATTATTTCATCGCCGACTTTTAATGAATGAGTTTCAATTATAAATTCGCCGACTTTAATTTTATCATAATATTTTCTTCCAGAACCTAAAAATATTTTTTTCTTTGTTGCAACAGAACCATATTGATTGCTCCATTCACCAAGTTTTCTTCCTAAGTAATAACCATCCCAGAATCCGCGATTGTAAACTGTTGCCAAACGATTTTTCCAATCTTCAATTTTTTCTTTTGTGTATGAATTATCATAAACACTATCAATTGCTTCACGATAACATTTTGTAGTTTCAAAAACATAATCAGCAGAGCGCGCTCGTCCTTCAATTTTTAAAACACTAACTCCTGCTTCAACGATTTTATCAAGAAAGTCAATTGTTAATAAATCTTTTGCAGACATGATATATTCGTTATCAATTTCTAATTCGTAACCATCTTCTTTATCGGTAACAATGTAAGATCTTCTGCAATTTTGAAAACAGGCACCACGATTTGCAGATGCATTGTAAGTGTGTAAACTCAAGTAACATTTTCCTGAAACAGCCATGCACAAAGCACCATGTCCAAAAATTTCGATGCGTATTAAATTGCCAGATGGACCTGTAATTTCTCTTCGTTCAATTTCTTTAACAATACTTGCAACTTGCTGCAAACTTAATTCCCGTGATAAAACAATTACATCAGCAAATGGTGAATAAAATTCTACGGTTTCAATATTAGTAACATTGCATTGAGTTGAAATGTGTACTGGCATTCCAATTTTACGGCAATAATTTAACACAGCTTGATCCGAAGCAATGATTGCATCAATTGAATTTGCTTTTGCTTCGTTGATAATATCTTTCATTAATTTTAAATCATGGTCGTAAACTATTGTGTTTAATGTGATATATGTTTTAATATTATTTTCTTTAGCAATTTCTGAAATTTTGGATAAATCATTTAAAGTAAAATTAGCAGAAGAAACTGCACGCATGTTTAATTGCTCAACCCCAAAATAGACTGAATTGCAACCGGCTTTAATTGCAGCCATTAAATTTTCAAAATTTCCGGCAGGTGACATTAATTCCATTTTTTTAATCATCATGAACCTTTCTTTAGTCATTTATAAAACGACAAATTCAATAAAAGAATTCAAATACAGTTACAAAAATAAGCTATAAATGAGGGATAAAAAATTATATTGTTAAAAAGAAAAATATTATTTAGTTTGAAGTGAGGCTAAAAATAAAAGGAGGGTTTCACATTGAAACTAAAAGCAAGTCAATTCATTCATATTTCATTTATAATAGTAATACTAATACTAAACACATCGTGTAAAGAAAAACCGGTAGAACCAAAGACATCAACAGAAAAATTAAACAGCAAAATGTTGGTTGATGAAAAAATAACAACTTCAGTTGTTGATGAAGATAAAAAATCATCAAAAGAAAAATTTTTGAAGTTGAAAGAAAAATTATTAAAGCCATATGTTTTATTAAAAAAACCAGAAGAGGCATTAAGAGAATTTTTTGTTAAAAGAAAAAGTGGAAAAGTTGTAAATACAATAAAAAACATAAAAGAAAAAACAATACAACAACAACAATGTAACCCAATATATGTTGAAATGTGGGGTCTTGAAAAATATGAACCAAGAAACGGAAATTTAGGTGTTTTACCAAGCTCAGAGTATCAATTTGATCTGAATTATTTTTCATGGTTGAAAAACACTTATGGGATTTCAAATATAATTTTACCTGAAATGTCAATTAGAAATAATTTAGATAACGATGGTCCTTTTAAAAATTCTGAAATTTTTATAGGATTTGATTTCGATGATATTAGTTCAATTCTTAATTGTATTAATAATTGGGACAAAGGATCATTAGCTGGTTGTTATATTGATGAACCAACTGAAAATCATGATGTAGTTGAAAGCACTAATTTGTTATTAATTGTAAAGAATTATTTTAAAATGAAATTTGGAAATAATTCTATTATTGTTATTGGTGATAGAAATGAAAGATTAATGAATTATAATTATCATTTAGCTGATTATGTAAATTTTACTCACTGGACTGATTACCATTATTTTGGTCCCTTTCCCAAAGAATACTTTTGGGCTGAAGAAGATCAACGTGATGCATGGTTAGATTTTAATAATTCTTTCAATAGTAAGTTTGATAAACTTTGGATATACAATGAAGATATAAATGAGTTGTATTCTTTAATACAATGGGGTAAAGATCATGATAAATCAAGTTTTTGGTTATATTGTCCGGATGTTAATACAATTTATACATTTAGTTTAGTTGCTTGGCAAAATCAATATTTATACAGAACTGACAGAAAATATTATTGGGTGTACAATTATATTGGTAGCATGAATCCATGCTCTGATGAAAATGAATCTAATTGGGTATTAATAGATATCGTACCCACTAACGAATTTTATAAAAGATAGGAGTAAAAAATGAAAAAGTTAATAGTGGTTATTATTTTTTTAATTATTAATAACATTGTGCTATCTCAAAATTTTAATACAAGCTTTATTTTTGAATCAGTTGGTAATCTAACAAGAATTGAAAATAGAAACATTAAAACAAATTATAATAGTAATAATGGTTACGAAACAGAAATAAACATTACAAGGAAAAATTTGTTAATAGGTGGGTTAGGTGCATTTTATAGTGCCAAATGGGATATAAATAATAAAACACAAATTGAAATACGCCCTGGATTTATTCTTTCAAGTGATGTATTTAGAGTTATTCAATCAGGTATATTTTTAAGATATTTTTTTATTAGTGATTTGTTCGCTTCTACGGGAATAATAACAGAGTTACATGTTGGAGGTAGTGGTCATGATGATCCAGTTCAATTTCCAATATTTTTAAGTTTGCAATTAGGGAAAAGCATTTCCAAAAATATTTCATTTTTAATGAGTTTGAATAAAACGACAAATTCTTTTTATTATAAAAAAACACAAAGTCTTAATTCCCCTATAGAAACTTACTTTTATTCAATTTTACAAATTAAAGCGGGCGTGGAATTTAATTTATAGTGCTATAAATAGAACATAACTCAACTAAGGGATAGATTATGGAGGTTAATATGTAGTTTTCTGAAATTATATTTTTAATTGTAACACTTAGTTATGGAATAATTCCATTTATGTCAATCTTCTCTCCAAATTATTTTGATAATTCGCTGAAAGTAGAAACGGACTTTATTAATACTGACCAATATTATAACGATTATATACCTGAACTTAATAAAGTCGAAAGTAAAATTTATAAAAACAAAATAAACCAAAGTGTTGGAGTTCATTTTAATACTGATTCTTGGTTGAAAATTTAGAACTTAAATTTTAGGTATAATATTGATACTATAAACGGAATAAGTTGCGGAGTAACAAATCCAATTCCAGCGGTTTCTAGCGGAGAAATAGATAACACAGCTTACTTTGAAATTAGTTGTGAAATTAAATTAGCTCTTGGATTTAAGAAAACTTTTGTCGAAGATAAATTTAAATCAGATATTATAAGATTAACTAATTATAAATATGCTTTTCAACTTGGCTTTGAATGGATTTTTTAGTGATTAATGCTGAACTTAACAAACTTCATCGCTGCGGCTTTTTTATTTATCAAAATTTATTTCCCACTCAATTTCAAATCCTTCGATTAAACAATTTTTTAGTTTTTCGTAATCAACTTTTTCATTGAGTATCGTTTCTATTTCTGTAGTCTTTTCAATTAGTTCTGAGTGCAAAATATTTTTTGTACGTTCATCAACATTAAGATAGTCAGCTAATTTTTGATGATAAGTTCCACATAAAATTGAACCATGTTGTAAAATTGAATTATTCAATTTTCTTTGGGCACTACCTATTAATTTTTTATTGTTAAACTTAACTTCATTTTTAGCTGTGCTTGCAAAACATAAAACTCCACTTGGTTCTTCGAGCAATTGCGGAAAATTTGGTTGAGCTTTTTCTAATTCAGAATTTGAAAATATCGGATTGTAAAGTTGTAATCCTTTTATTAATGCTTGCGATACTTTGAAATAAATTTCTTTCGGTGAGTATTCATAATTCATCGGATAAATAAAAGAATAAGTCCATTCTTCTGCATGCAAAATAGCACGACCACCTGTTGGTCTTTTTACAACATCAATTCCATCATCTTTTGCTTTTTGTAAATTTATATCATCAAATGATTGATTAGCTCCAAGAGAAATGCAAAATGGCTGCCATCTATACAAACGGAAAAATGCTTCATCATTTTTGCAATTATTAGCAAGATCTAAATCGAATTGCATATTGTAATTACCGGTATTAAAACCAGAATCTATTAAATGCCATTTCATTTACGAATAATACCACGATTGGATTTTTCGATGAAAGTTAAAATTTGCTGAACTACTTCTTTATCGCCAAATTCATTTTTTATTTTTTCTTTAGCTTCAGAAAATAAATTACCTGAGAGATATAAAATTCTGTAAGCTTCTTTTATAGAATTGATTTGTTCTGTGGTAAATCCTTTCCTTCTCAATCCAATTTTGTTTATTCCTTCAAATCTTGCTGGCGCACCTTGAACCAAAGTAAATGGTGGGACATCACTATTAATTTTAGAATTAGAGCCAATCATCGCATAAGCACCAATTTTTGAAAACTGGTGAATTCCTGTTATCCCGCCAATTATAACATTATCTTCAATTTCAACATGGCCTGCAACTTGAACAGTGTTTGCTAAAATCAAATTATCACCTAATGTACAATCATGTGCAACGTGAACATAAGCCATAAGCAAACAATTTTTACCTATACTCGATTTGCCAGTTGCATGAGTTCCGCGATGAAGAGTAACATACTCTCTTATTTGAGTATCGTCTCCAACATAAAAATATGATATTTCATTTCCGAACTTTAAATCTTGAGGTACATTAGCAACGGAAGCACCTTGATAAATTTTTACACGATTACCAATTCGAGCTCCATCATATAAAACAACATGCGAATGAATAATTGTATCATCTCCAATTTCTACATCATCATGGATAATCGAATAAGCACCAATTTTAACATTGTTACCAATTTTTGCTTTTGTACTTACAATTGCGGTTGGATGAATTTCAGTCATAGAATTTATTAATATTGTTGAAGTTTATCTTCTTTTGGAACCATTGCCGCCATAAATTCAGCTTCTGCAACTAAATTGCCATCCACAAAAGCAGCACCTTTAAGTGAAAAATATTTTCCCCCTTTTATGTTTACTAAATCTGCTTCAAGTGTTAATTGATCACCCGGTGAAACTGGTTTTCTGAATTTAGCATTGTTGATACTCATAAAATATACAAGATGATTTTCCGGATCTGTAAATGTATTTAAAAGTAAAATCCCACTAACTTGTGCAAGAGCTTCTACAATTAAAACACCGGGCATTACTGGTTGACCGGGGAAATGACCATTAAAAAATGGTTCATTAATAGTTACATTTTTAATTCCAACAACTTTTTTGTCCATTTCAAGATGAATAATTTTATCAACTAAAAGAAATGGATAACGATGAGGAAGAATTCTTTGAATTGCATTTATATCAAATACAATTCCTTCTTTTTTAACAAATTGAAATTTTTTTACTAATTTTTTTTGCTGATATAATTGACGTATCTTTTTTGCAAACTCGACATTTGCTTTGTGTCCAGGACGCGCAGCTAAAATTTGTGCTTTGATTGGAACGCCAATTAATGCTAAATCTCCAATCATATCAAGCAGTTTATGACGAACCGGTTCATTTTTAAATCGTAATTGATTTTTATCTAAAAATCCATTAATAATAGTTAAATCATGGTTAAGATTTAATTTCTTTTTTAATCTCTTTAAATCGTCATTATTTATTTCATGATCAACTATTACTACAGCATTATCAATATTTCCACCTTTTATTAAACCTTGATCAGCAAGAGATTCAACTTCACTCAAAAAACAAAAAGTTCTTGCAGGAGCAAATTCAGTTACATATTCTTTTTCTAAATCGAATAAACCTGTATGTTGACTTCCGAGAGCAGGATTTTCATAATCAACCATAATTGTAATTCTGTAATCGTCAAGTGGAAGTGCAACGATATCAATTTTATTTTCTTCATCGTGATACATTACAGTTTTATCAATTACCAAATAATCTTTTGGAGTATCTTGCTCAATTATACCAGCTTCAAGAAGTTTTTCAACATAAGGCATTGCACTTCCATCGCCAACGGGAGGTTCAATTCCATCAAGTTCAATAATTAAATTATCTATCTTTAAACCATAAACAGCAGATAAAACATGTTCAACTGTATAAACACGAGCATCGCCAAGACCAAGTGTTGTTCCTCTTGAAATATCAACAACATAATCTACATTTGCAGGAATTTCAGGATTGCCGCCAAGATCTACTCTCACGAATCTAATTCCATAATTATCAGGTGCTGGTTTGAAAGTCATTGTGCATTGTGTGCCGGTGTGAAGACCAATTCCAGAGATTGATACTTCTTTAGAAATTGTCTTTTGTTGTTCTATCATTAAGAATCCTTTTTACTTATTTCTAAAAATTTGCTTTCCAAAAATGCAATTTTTTCTTCTAACTTTTTAATTTTTTCTTGAAGTGAAGGTATATTTCTAACTGATGCTTCTTGTCGAAGTGCTTCGTTCAATGGAAGGGCAGGTGTACCTCGATATTTGCCAGCTTTGTCAATTGATTTTGAAACACCTGATTGAGCTGTAACTGTTACATTGTCCGTAATTTCAATATGACCAACAACACCAACTTGCCCGGCAAGAATACAATTTTTACCAATCTTTGTTGAACCAGCAATTCCACTTTGTGAAATAATAATTGAATTTTCACCGATTGAAACATTATGAGCAATTTGTACTAAGTTATCAATCTTTGTTCCTTTTTTAATTATTGTTGAACCAAGTGCTGCGCGGTCAATAGAAACATTTGATCCAATTTCAACATCATCTTCTATTACAACATTTCCAATTTGTGGAACTTTAATGTATTCACCTTTTTCATTTGGAATAAACCCAAATCCATCTGAACCAATACAAGTATTTGAATGAATGATTACATTGTTCCCAAGTTTGCAATTTTCACGTATTGAAACATTTGGATAAATAATGCAATTATCACCAACTTCAACATTATCCATTAAAACTGTGTTGTGAAGTATAAAAGTGTTTTTGCCAATTTTGCATCCAGAAGAAATAACGACATTTTTGCCAATAACAGAAGTTGAATCGATTGATGAATTTTTATGAATTGAAGCAGAAGAATCAATTCCATCAAAATTTATTTTTGGGTTAAAATATTTTTTGATAATGATATTAAAAGCAACATTGGGATCTTTAACTTCAATGTAAGAAATATCATCTCTAATTTTTTTGAATTTGGGTGAAATTAAAACTGCGGTAGCTTTAGTAGTTAATAGTTGATGTTCATATTTATCTAAATAGAGAAAAGACAAATCCCCATCTTTAGCGTCTTCTAATTTTGCAACATTAAAAAACTCTAAATCAGGATTTCCAAAAACAACACCGCCGACTAAGTCGGCGGCTTCTTTTAATTTAATTTTCATAAAAACTCATTTAAGTTTTTCAAGAACTAAATTAGTTACATCATATTGTTCTTTTGCATAGAGAAAAATTATATCTCCACTTCTATCAAAAATAAAATCGTAATCATTTTCTTTTGCAACTTGTTGAATTGCGTTGAAGACACGGTTATTAAGTGGCTTCATTAATTCCTCTTGCTTTTGGAATAATTCACCGCGAACACCAAATTTATCCTGGCGATATTTTGAAACTTGATTTTCAAGCTCGACAAGTTCTTTCTCAATTTCAACTCTTTTTTGTTCACTTAAAATCAGCTTTCTTTTTTCGTAATCATCATATTTTGTTTTCCAATCTTTTTCAAGTTTGGAAAGTTCTTCCTGCCATTCTTTGATGATAGCATCAAGTTTTTTTTGAGTATCTTGATAATCGGGCAGTTGTTTCATTATTGCATCGCTATCGACATAACCAATTTTAGGTTGAGCAAATGTTTGAGCAGCAATAAGAAAAATTAATGCGGAAAAAATTATTCCAAATTTTTTCATTTTTAATCCAATTTATTTTTTACCACGTTTTAATAAATCAAGGACTTTAAAAGTAATATCAAATTGAGGATCAGCTTTCAACAAAACAACATCGCCAGCTTTATCGAAAACAAATTGCATATTTTCTTCTTTGCTGATTTCGTCTATAGCTTTAAAGATTTTTTCTTTAATCGGTTTCATTAACTGATCTTGTTTAATAAAATATTCACCATTTGGTTGGGCAAATTTTGATTGTTGAAATTGTTGAGCACGTTGTTCTTTTTCAACAATATTTTTTTGAAGTTTTTGTAAATCATCTTGTTTTGCTTTTGCATCTTGAGAAACTTTTTGATAGGTAGCATAATCTTTTTGTAACTCTGTTTGCATGCTATCTAAATCTTTTCTCCATTTTGCAACCATTCCTTCGAGATCACTTTTTGCTTTTATTGCTTCAGGGAATTGTGCTAAAATAACTTCTGAATCAACGTATCCAATTTTTATTGAAACTGGTTGATTTGTTTGTTGAGCAAATATATTTGCTGTAAATAAAATGAAAGAAATTGCAATTAGTTTTTTCACGTATACCTCTTATATTTTTAATGAATAATTAAAAACCTTTCCCAAATTGAAAATGGAACATCCATTGTGGTGATTTACCATCAACGCTCATACGGTCAAAGCCATATCCATAATCAAATCCAATTAATCCAATTGGATTTAATAAAATTCTTGCACCAACACCAACTGAACGTTTTAAGTCATAAAAATTTGTTTGCTTAATGTTTGGATAAACATTTCCAGCTTCTGCAAATGCAAGCAAATAAATTGGAATTGGTTCCATTGATAAAGCAAAACGTAATTCAGTTGTAAATTTTGCCTGAACTTTACTTCCAATAATATTATTTGATTTAATATCACGCAAACCTAAACTTCTATCTTCATAACCACGTAGTGGAGTAGTGGCAATTATTAATCCGCTTCCACCCATATAATAATATTCAAATGGTTGAATTGGTGTATTTGGAATTAATTCACCTATGTAACCTAATTCAGATGAAGTGTAAAGAACAATTTTGTTTGTATTGAATAATGCTTTATACCATTCTGTTTTAAAATCTATCTTATAATAATCAACGTTCCCTGGCAAAAGTGGTCCGCCAGAAAGTTCTGTGTTTAATGCAAACTTTGAACCGCGAGAAGGAAAAATTGGATTATCAATGTCAGTTCTTGTAATTCCAAAACCAACGGTATATTGTCTTGTTAATCCTTCTCTGTAAATATTTTGACCATCTATAACATCATTGTATTGAAAACGTAAAATTCCTTGGATGTAAAAATAATCATCTGGCCAAGTTAATCTTCTGCCAGCACGTAAAGTAATTCCAGATTGACGTAAATCGTAAACATATCTTTGTCTTGTGTCAGATAAATCAAAACCAACAGATGTTGGTGTATCCAAAAACCATGGTTCTGTAAATCCAAGTGAAAAAGTTCTGTAATAATTACCAACACCAAATTGCCAATTGAAATTAAGAATTTGTCCGCCACCCATTTTAAATGGTTCAGTTATAGAAAAGTTTGTTAAAGTAAAACCTACAGAACCGCTAAAACCAAAAGCTCCGCTGTAACCAACAGAAGCATTTAAATAATCACTTGATTTTTCTTCAACTTTATAAATTAAATTAACTGTACTATCATTAGCTGGCTTGTAATCTACACCACTTTTATAAAGTTGTTCAACATTAAAGTATTGAAGATTTGAAAGTTGTTGAATGCTTCTCATTATAAAACTACGACTAAAATAACTTCCGGGAATTGTATAAAGCTCGCGCCTGATAACTTTATCTTTTGTTTTGTCGTTACCTTGAATTTCCACTTTACCAATTTTAAAACGATTTCCTTCATTAATTTTAATTTCAATATCAACAGAGTCTTCAGCAACTTTAATTTCTTTCGGTTCAATTTGAGCAGTCAAATAGCCATTATCTTGATAAAGGGAAGAAACGTCAGATTGTTTTTCATTAAAGCGTAAATTTTGTTCAAACTTTTCATAATCAAATACATCACCTTTTTGCATATCGAGACGTGCATTTAATTCATCTTCGGGATATACTTTACTTCCTTCCCAAATAATATTTCTAATTTTGAATTGTTTGCCTTCGTAAATATAAACATATAAATCAAGATCTTGGTTATTATTATAAATTACAATTGAATCTTTTAAAACTGTAAAATCTCTGTAACCATTTTTTCTGTAAAATTTCGTTAATAGCTCTTTATCTTTTTCAAATTTATCTCTTTTGAATTTTGGCCAGCTCCAAAATTTCCACCAACGTTTTTCACTTGTTTCATCAAATTGACTTTTAAGTTTTGAATCTTCAAAAGCTAAATTACCTTTAAAATAAATATTTCTAATAATTACTTCTTTGCCTTCATCAATCTTCATAATTACTATAACACGATCTTTCATTTTGGCAACATTATTCATTGATGAATTAACACCAAGCTTGAAATCTGTTTTATATTCTTTAGAAAGATCTTTTTCATTACGCCAAGTTACTGTTACTTCATTATCATTAGTATCAGCTTGAAAGAATCGAAAGTATTCGGGTATAATTTTAGCATTTAAATAACCTTCTTCTTCATAAGCTTTTTTAATTTTAATAATTGTTCTTGATATTTCATTAGGTTTTAAAGTTTGACCGCGAACAATAGAAACCATTTTATTTAATTTATCTTCGCTTAGTTCATCATAACCTTCGAACACAAGTTTTTCTAAACGAGGATATTCCGAAACTTTGATTAGAAGAAAAATTCCATTATCAATTTTTTTATCAATTAAAAGTTGAACATCTTCAAAAATTCCTAAATTCCATAATCTTTTAATTGCATTATTAATTTGGTCACTGGGAATAACTAATTCATCATTAATTCTTAAACCAGTGTTTGCAATTATAGTAGTTGCGTCAGCTGACTTATTCCCAACGACGGATATTCCTAAAATTTTATAAGTTTCTTTTTGAACTTGAGCAAATAAAGAAAAAGATAAAATAAAAATTAATGTCAGTAATGCTTTAAACTGCTTGTTTGGAGTGAATGTTAACATCATTTACACTATTTGAGTTATTGGATAATTGTTCACTTACTAAGCCAAATCTTCTTTCACGTTTTTGATAATTTTTAACTGCTTCTAATAAATTTGCACAACGAAAATCTGGCCAAAAAACATCTGAAATAAAAATTTCTGTATAAGCTAATTGCCAAAGTAAGAAATTACTAATTCTAAATTCGCCGCTCGTTCTAATTAACAAATCAGGATCTTTCATCCCTGCTGTTAATAAATTTTTTGAAATAATCTCTTCGTTTATTTCATTTGGATTGAGTTTATTTTCAAGAACTTGTTTGCTTATATTTTTAATTGCTTCAACAAGTTCCCATCTACCACTGTAACTTAATGCAAGATTTAAAATCATTTTATCATTGTTACAAGTTTTTCCCATTGCCTGAGTTAATTCTTCTCTAACAATATTTGGTAAAGAATTTAAATCACCAATTGCAATAAGTTTTATTTTATTTTTATGCAATTCATCAGTTTCATCTTTTAAACTTTTTACCATTAATCGCATTAAAGTAGAAACTTCTTCTTTAGGTCTTTTCCAATTTTCTGTTGAGAATGTATAAAGTGTTAAAATTTTTACACCAAGATTCACACATGTCTCAACAATTTGACGAACCGATTCAACACCTTGATGATGTCCTGCAACTCTTGGAAGATTTCTTTTTTTAGCCCATCTTCCATTACCATCCATAATAATAGCAATATGCTCAGGAATATTTCCTTTTGCTTTTACCATTTCAATTTCTTTTATGTCTGTATCGCTCAATTTCATTTTAATTAACCTCGCCCTCAAATTTGGCTCGAAAAAATAGGTTCACTTGAACTAAATGTCAAGGAATGCTTTGAATTAAAGGTAATTATTCAAAATATAAAACTCATTAAGATTGATTATAAATTTTGTAATCTAAAATTAAGTGTTGAAAAATTTTTTTACTTTATTCTAAAAGTTACCAAATATTTATTTGAGTTATCTGAAATATTGTTGTTAAATCACACATTGTCACACTGAACATAATCGAAGTGTGATAATTTCAACAGAGTCATGGTTCGACTTTGCTCACCATGACTATCTTAAATTTTTTTAAGCAGTTTCATTTACAAATACGAAAAATGTATAAAATGAGATAAAAAATTCTTCATAAAAAATAATTAACAAAAATTTTTCTTGACAATTAAATGTATCTTATTTAGTTTACATACCGATTCCAGCCGAATTTGACTAATAATGGTTAAAAACCATTAAAGTATTCAAAGATTATTAAATTACTCCAGCCGAGTTAATATAAATATTTAAAACAAGCGAAAGGGATGCTTATGAAAAAGAAACTAACAATATTTGCAATACTGATATTGATAATAGGATTTAATATCAATTTTGCACAACCAACCAACGATTCTCCAATAAATAGCTCAAATGTTATTTTAGTTGGTGGTAGTGTTCAACTAAATTGGTCTGGAGGAACAGGTCCATTTAGTATTACATATACAATTAATGGTGGAGCACCAACTATAATGGGTGGTGTTACATCACCATATACATTATCTGGATTAAATTCTGGAGATAGTGTAAATTGGTTTATAACAGATAGTGGCTCAAACTCTAGTACCCCAACTTCGTTTATAGTGGTTAACTCACCAACACCGAATCCATCAAATGGTGCAACTAATCAAGATGTAAATACTACAACCCAAGTTTTTTGGACGGGGTTTGACGAAGGTGGTTTTGGTAACGGACCTTATGATGTTGAAGTTTATACAGGTGGTTTTGGTGGAACATTAGTAACAAGTTCTACAGGGCAAGTTGGATTATCTTTATCTTTAACAACTCCTTTACTTTATAACACAACATATTCATGGAGAGTTAGAGATACTGATATAGATGGATCAGGCGGAGATGGCACATGGCAACAATTTACGTTTACTACCCAAACAATACCAGCCCCATCTTTAACCTCACCAGCAAATACATTAACTGGTGTAAATATTCAACCAACATTTACATGGACATGGAGTGGTAGCGGAAGCGTTCAATATCAAATTCAAGTTTCTACAAGTAATGCTTTTGGAACAACAGTTTTTGATTCAACTTTTGCAACTGCTACAACTGTTAGTTTAGTTGAAGCAAGAAAATTATTAAATAACACAACATATTATTGGAGAGTAAGAGCTATTCAAGGTTCTAATAATTCTTCATGGTCAACTACATATAGCTTTAACACTATACCAGTAGTAACAATTTTACCAATAAGTCCAATTAATGCTTCAACAAATGTTGAATTTAATCCAACATATTTTTCATTTCAATCATTAAATGGAAATGGTACATTAACTTATGTAATTCAATATGTTGAGAAAAATACAGTCCCAACTTTTGCTGAGTGGGCTGGTGCTAATACGATTACGATAACTAATTTACTTTCACAACTACCTTATCCACAGACTTTGAAAGCAAATAAAAAATATTATTGGAGAGTTGTGGTAAAAAATTCTTCAAGTGAAATTATTAGTTATTCAGGTAATTATTATTTCACAACAAAGTCTGGTGCATATAAACCATATCTTTCATATCCAACAGGTGGAATGTCAGTTTATACAAATAGTCCATCTTTTTATTGGTATATTGGTACGAGTGATTTAACTAATCTTAATTTTACATTAATTGTTGCTACAAATAATACATTCACTACTGGTGTGGATTCTGTAGTAAATATTAATGCACTTCAGTATGATTGGACTGGAACACCATTCACTCCAGGTACAACTTATTATTGGAAAGTATTATGCTGGTATAAAAAAGGGGTAGCTGGTGAGCAGCAAGTATTGTCATCAAGTTATTCTTCATTTACACCACAAGGTAGTGGTTTTGCAACAACGCCATATTTAGCTTATCCAACTGGCGGAATAACAATATATACAACAACACCAATTTTATATTGGTACACAGGTGCGTCAACTGCTGGTGTTTTTTTTGATGTTTACATAAAACTGTCAACATCTGGTGGTTATACACAAATAGCTGACAATACAACTAATTTGTATCTTGATTTAGCTGGAACTTTATTAAATCCATTCACATTATCGGCAGGAAGTACCTATAATTGGTATGTAGTTGCTCAAGGTTCTAATGGTAATATTACATCAAGTACAGGAACATTTGTTGTAAGTTCAAGTATTGGAACTGGTTCACCAATTGCATCATGGCCTGTTGGTAATCCTTATGTTTATAGTTTAACTCCAACATTATATTGGTATATGTATGGTTCAACAACTGGATTAACAAAATTTGTTATAAAATATAAACAAACAAATACAGCTCCATCAGATTGGGATGCAGAAGTTGGAACAACTGATGTTAATATTTCGGATTTGAATTCTACTAGTTATGATATTCCATCAAACTTAACAGCGGGTTCAAAATATTACTGGGCAATTGCTGGTTATAACGGAGGTACACGAATTACTTCTTGGTCACAAGGTTCATTTACAATTTCAAGTTCTACAACTGCTGTTAATGTTTAT
This sequence comes from Stygiobacter electus, assembly GCA_029210465.1. Lineage (GTDB taxonomy): Bacteria > Bacteroidota > Ignavibacteria > Ignavibacteriales > Melioribacteraceae > Stygiobacter > Stygiobacter electus. Next base: position 218,279 of record JARGDL010000001.1, on the reverse strand, counting down.
TTATCAGCTCCAATTGGTGGTGTTACTGTGTTTACCTTAACGCCAACATTATATTGGTATGCTACAGGTGCAATTTCTGGAATTTCTTCTTACGATTTAACTTATAGCAATACTTCAGGATTCGTATCGGGTCCTTCACCAGCATATACAACTACTGTTACAGGATTAACAGATAATTTTTATACATTACCATCAAATTCTGCTAATGCTGGTGCAACAATATATTGGAAAGTAACAGTTCATTATACAGGTGGAGGCAGCAGTACATCAACAACAGGTTCATTTGTAATTGATCCGGGTTCAAGTTCTGTTGTTCCATTAGTAGGAAGTCCAATTAATAATGTTCAATTAAAAACAACCGCTGCCACACTTTCATGGGCAATTCCAGCACAAACAAAAGCCAGCCTAACATATACATTAGAATATGCTGATAATAATAATTTTGCAAATTCTAAAGTTATTAATGATTTAAAACAAAATTATTATACAGTAAGTGGATTAAAAGATAATTCAACATATTACTGGCGTGTAAAATCAAATGCTGGAAATACTTCATCTAATTATTCAAGCGTTGCTCAATTTACTACAATAGCAAAAGTTACAGATGTTGAAAATGAAAAAATTCCAACTGAATTTACTTTGGAACAAAATTATCCAAATCCATTCAATCCATCTACTTTAATTAAATATTCATTACCAAAGAACGCTTATGTAACTATTAAGATTTATGACATGTTAGGCAATGAAATTAAAACATTGGTAAGCAATGAGAGTGCAGCAGGAAATTATTCAGTTCAATGGAATGGTGATGATAACTTTGGTAACAAAGTATCAACAGGTGCTTATATTTACAGAATAACAGCTGGTGATTTCACTGCTGTTAGAAAAATGCTATTAATTAAATAATTATTAACATAGAGAGATAAGGAAAAAGAATATGAGAAAATTTGGAGCAACAGTTATGATCTTCTTAGTTCTGGCAGCTATTGGATTAGCTCTCTATGCTTGCCATGTAACTTATTTTTCATAGTAAAAAGATTATTTAAATATGTTTCAAAAATTAAAGGGTGACAAAATCACATGTCACCCTTTTTCTTTAAACTTTTTTATAATGTTGAGTATTATGATGATTAGGTTATATATTTAAACTTGATTTAGGGAAATTTTTTATGGCAAAGAATTATATCTCCAATAAAGATGAAACGGTTAGATTATTTGAAAATGATTTTCTCGAAACTTTATCAAGAGTTCATTGGTCTGTCCCTTTGTTGATTTTTGTACCGATAATTTCATATTTCTTATATAGGGCTATTTTTCTTTTTGGCTTAACTTTTTCAACAATAACCATTTGGTTTTTAATTGGAATTGTTGTTTGGACATTCACGGAGTATTTTTTACACAGATTTGTTTTCCATTATCAACCCAAAAGTGAATTTGGAAATCGGCTTCACTTTTTAATGCATGGTGTTCATCATGCTTATCCAAAAGATTCAAAAAGATTAGTTATGCCTCCTTCAGTTAGTTTACCTTTAGCTTCATTATTCTTTATTTTATATCTTAAAATTTTGGGATATATCATTATATCACCTTTTTTTGCTGGCTTTTTAACAGGATATTTATTTTATGATATTACACATTATGCAATTCATCATTTTAATTTACATAGCAAGTTTTGGTTAGCAATAAAAAATCATCATGCAAAGCACCATTATCAAAATCCTGAACTTGGTTTTGGTGTAAGTCAACCAGTGTGGGATTATGTTTTTGGAACAGATTTTAATGAAGAAAAATAATTCTGATATATGAAAATGAAATTGAATAAGATAAATTTAATTCTAATATTGTTTTTTTTATTCGGGGCTTCTAATTGTCAAACAAGCGTTAAAAATGAACCTGAAATTTTTATAAGATTCAATCAATTAGGATTTTTGCCATCTGATATTAAAACTGCAGTTGTACTATCAAATAGTAATTTAAATGGTAAAGAAATTTTTCTCTTTAATAAAAAGAATGAAAAAGTATTGTCATTGAAATTTAATCAAAGCAAAGGGCAATATGGAAAGTTTCTATTTAGTTATATTTTAGATTTTACATCATTAAACAAGAATGGTGAATATTATTTTCAATTTGGGAATCAAAGATCTTTTAGTTTTAAGATTGATGATAAAATATATAATGGATTAGCTGAATCACTTTTAGATTTCTTCAAGGTACAAAGATGTGGATATACATCACCATTCATGCACGAAGTATGTCACATTGCAGATGCAACAAGTTTAATTGAAAATGGAAGAACGATTAATAAAACAATTGATGTAACAGGTGGTTGGCACGATGCCGGTGATTATATAAAAAATTTAAACACTACAGCTTTTTCTACCTATCTTTTACTTTTTGCATATGAATTTGCCCCCGAAAAATTTTCTTTTGATAAAAATAAAAATAACGTACCTGATATTTTAGAAGAAGCTAAAATTGGATTAGATTGGTTACATAGAGCATATTTCGATAAATACAAATTAATATCACAAGTTCAGGCTATGCATGATCATGATGTTGGTTGGCGGTTACCTGAAAATGATCCTCTCGCTTTTGATCGTCCTGCTTTTGTCGGCATTGGGAAAAACTTGATTGGAATTTATTCTGCTACAATGTCTTTGGCATACAGAATTTGGAAGGAAAAATTGAATTATCCGGAATTTGCAAATCAATGTTTAAATGATGCTCAAAAAATTTATTCAATTCATAAACAAGTTAAAGATGTTGATAGCAGTGGTACAGGTGTTTATATTGATAAAAATTTTTGGGGAAAACTTTCTCTTGGTGCTATTGAGTTATATTTATCTACTTTGAAACCAAATTATTTGAATGATGCTACTACTTTTGCAGATTCAGCAAAATCTGATTATTGGTGGAGTTGGGGAGATATTAATTCTCTCGCTCATTATAAATTAGCAAAAATAATTCCTCGATATGCAGATTACATTAAAAATAATCTAGAACATTTCAATAAATTAAAAAATGGTAATGTTTTTGGTAAAGGTGTTTCAACAAGTTGGGGAATAAATGTAGCTTTACTTGGAGTAACTCTTCAAAACATTTTATACAAAAATTTGACAAAGAAAAGCTATGATTCACTTTCAGTTTTTTCGAGAGATTATATTTTAGGAAGAAATCCTTGGGGAATAAGTTTCATTAATGGATATGGAAAAGTAACATCAAAAAATTTTCATCATCAAATTGGATATTTGAAAGGAAACTTACCTGGAGGATTTGCCGCTGGTCCAGCTTCAAAAGAATTTATTGACAAACAAAAAATTCCTTATGAAATTAATGATGCTTATGAAAGATTTCAGACTAAAGAAAATTACTATCGTGATGACAGAAATGATTATATTACTAACGAACCAACAATTGTAGGCAATGCTACGGCAATTTTTGTATTTGGAGTTTTGTCAAATTAAATATGGTTTAACTTGAATCAACTTGAGAACGAATCTCATAAAAAGACAAATTTATTAAAGGAAAATTGAATTTAAGTAAAAATTATAGATAAAAAGTGGCATTATTGTTGGCTTATTTGAATGTTATTTTGTTTTGACAAGGGTAAAAAATGGTACACGGAATAAGGAAAATACCATCTGGATTTAATTTCATAGATAAAAATTGGGGTGGTATATATCGTGGCGGCAGTTATATGTTAATTGGACCAAGAAAGTCCGGAAGAACTTTACTTGGTTTACAAATGGCAATGGAATCTGCAAAATCTTCAGATGTTTGCTTGTATTTTACTTTAATGCGTCCAAAAGATTTAATGATTCAAGCGGCATCATTAAATTTTGATATTCAAACATATATGAATCAAAATCTAATTATTGTAGTTCGTGTTGCTCAACCAATCGAAGCATACGAAATGTATAATCCTGATGATTACTTAGTTGAATATTTTAATGACATTATTACAGTTGTTGATGATTATCGTCCTTCACGAATTATTTTTGATGAAATAACCCCATTTGTTGGATTTAAAAATCTTGATTATTTAGAACATACATTTTTGAGAACTATTGAAAATATTGAAGATAGAGATATTACAAGTTTGTTTATTATTGGTGAACCTGCAACACAAAAGACGCATGAAATTGTTGAAGGTTTATCACAATATGTTACTGGAAAAATTATTTTGAAAAAAGAATCAAACAATGGCAGAGATAGATACCAAGGAGGATTTGTTACTATTTCACCAAATGTTGGTCATACTGAAGGGGAATTTACATCAGAGTATAGAATTGAACCTAACAAAGGTGTTACAACAGAATTTACTTTAGATCGACCAACTATTACAATAGAGGAACCACCAATGATTCCTAAAATTAGAAACTTCAGTAAACCAACTAAAGTTGATATTCCAAATGAACCTTACGCATTTTCAAATATTTATAATTATAACGATTTTTTACTTATTCTAAATAATCAAATTGCTTTATATAAAAGTACAGGGCAACAATTTAATTTAGTTTCAATTAAACTAGAACCAACAGCACAAATGCGTGGATTACTTACAATTAATCAATTACAAAATGCAGTTAGACAATCTACTTCAAAAAAGGATAAAATTTGTGTTGTTGATAATAAAATAATTGTATTACTTTTGAGGGGAAATTTAAAAAGTATAATTGACCTTATGACAAATGTTGCAAATAATTTACCAAGCAAAGATCCAAGTTATGTAAGTGCAATCTTAGATTTTATTTCAATATACAATCTTGAAGTTGATGAAAGATTTGAAAATGCTGAAATGATGATGGAAACAGTTTTATCATCTGAATTAGCAACATCTGCATATCAACCTTTGAACAAATATATTGGTTAATGAATTATTCATTTAAAATAATTTTTATTGTTTTATTTGTTTCTTCATTTTATTATGCCCAAGAAAATGTAAATCAATTTAAACGTGAAGGTTTAATGTTGATGAAAGAGGGTAGGTATGGAGAAGCAATCGATCAATTTAATAAATACATAGCAGGTAACCCAAGATCTCCAGACGGATATCATATTAGAGGGCTTTGTCAAGAGCAAAGATCTCAATTTCAAAATGCAGTACTTGATTTAAGAAGAGCATACCGATTAGACCCATCAAATCAAAAAGTTAAAGAAGATTTAAATAGAGTAACAACAACATGGCATAAATTACTATATCAGAAAATCGAGGGACATAAAAGAGATATTGCCAAAGACCCAAAATATGCTTTTAGCTATTTGGAAATTGGGAAATCATATCGTTGGCTTGAAGAATGGAAACTTGCAGAGCGATGGTATGATGAATATTTAAAAAGAGATGATAATGCATCACCAGATGAAATAATTCGTTACACTGAAATACTTGCAAAAACTCGTTCAATTGTTAAGGGGGAAAGAATATTAAAAAAATACACAGATCGTTATCCTGAAGATTGGAGATTATGGAGCCGCTACGGTTATTTTACTCTTTGGCTTGGTAAAAATAAAATTGCTGAAAACGCTTTTGAAAATTCTCTGAAGTTTAAACCTTTCTTTAAAGAAGCTGAAGACGGTTTAGATTTATCCCGAAAGCAAGGTTATTTAACTGTTGATATGGGAAAAGATTACACTAAAGCTCAAGAGTATGCAATTGATAAATTTTTTAGAGTTCTTGATCAAAACCCAGAAGATGATGAAACAAGATTTAATTTAGTTGAAGAATTGATCAGTAATGATCGTTATGAAGAAGCATATCAACAAATTCAGATACTTCAAACAAAGCATTCAGAAGAGGAAAGATTTAAACAGTTATATAGCTCGGTTAAAAATATTCGCGATAGTTTATACAATGAAAATGTTAATAAGTACACAGAACGGTTGAAAGAAAATCCTCTCGATAAAGAAGCTGTAATAAAAGTAGCTGAGTCTTATGGGAATTTATTCTATTATGATAACGCAATAGAAATTTTACAAGAGTATTTGCAAAACATTGAAAAAGATAAAGATTTAGATATTCGATATCTTTTAGCCAAATACAAAGCTTGGAATTTTGATTTTGAAGAAGCAACACAAATTTTAGATAATATACTTAAGTATGATCCCAATAACTTAGATTACCAACTTCTGCGTGGACAAATTGCTATTTGGACATTAAACGATCTTGAACTTGGCGAGCAATACTTGAAAAATGTTTTATCTGATAATGAATATAATCTTGATGCGTTACTTTCAATGGTAAATCTTTATACGTGGAAAAAAGATTTTAATACTGCTAAAATCTATTTAGAAAAATTAGAAAAAAAATATCCCGTTAATCCTGAAGTAATATATATTAGAAACATTTACGAGTTGAGATTTCAAGCAAATGAAGAAGCAAAAGTTTTTGAAATTCGTGGTGAAGCTGGAAAATTAAGCATGAATGGCGATTGTCAAGGTGCTTTATTAAAGTATGATGAATATTTCCAGAAAAGAAAAAGTTTGACTAATGAAGAAAAATTCGAATATGCTGATATTGCTACTTGTGCTAAAAATTATCAAAAAGCAATTGATCTTTATAATGAAATTTTGAATGCTGGTTTTGACTTTAAAGCTGCATTATTAAAAGCACAAAATCTTTTTTCTATTGGAGATACAACCGAAGCAAGAACAGAATTAGAAAGTCTTGCTAAATTAAAACCAGATGATATTCATGCAAAAATGTTATTGGCTGATACATATACGGCAATCAAAAAATTTAATGATGCTGAAAAATTATACAGAGAAGTTCTTAGTGATTCAAATTCAACTTATACCAAAAATGATATTTACCAAAAAATGATTTTTCTTGCTGGAAGTTTAATTGATGATAAACAATTTGAAAAGGGAAAAAAGCTTTATGAGGAAATTTATAATTCAACAGTTGACAGTAATTTAAAGGAACAAATTGATCAAAGAATGATTTTATATGCTGACCAATTAGCCGCTGATAAAAATTATAAAGAGTCATTAAAAGAATTTAAATCACTTGAAGAAAAAATAAAAGATCAATTAAAGCTGAAAGATATTTATTCAAGACAAATTTATATTTCATATCTTATGGTTCTAGACAAAAAATTAGATCAAGCTGAAGATTTGCTTGAAAGTTTATCAGAAAAAGTTAATGATGATTCACTACTTTATAATTTAAACCAAAAGAAATTATTTTTAGCTGATACTTACCTTTCTGATGAAAGTTACGGCTCAGCAAGAAATATTTATGAAGATGTTTTAGAAACTGCAAAAGACACTTCTCAAATAAGAATGGCAAAAGAAAGAATCGGTTGGCTGCCACCATCAGGATTAATAAAAGGTTTACACGGTTTTGGTAGTTTTATAAATTACTTTTTACCTATGAATATGAACATTGCACCATTTGCTACTTATTACAAAGATAATCAAAATTTAAGATTTTGGAATTATGGATCACGATTCGAGTTTGGTTTTTTAGGTTTTATTTCTTTGGGAGTTTTATGGTCAAGATCAACGCTTGATAATACTTTATTTCAGAAAGACTTTATCCAACTAAGAGGTTTAGCATCAATATATTTTTCAAATCATTTTAGCGTTTCTGGTTCATTGGGACGATTAAATACTTTAGGTGAACCAAATTACAATGTTTGGGATGCTCAAATACGATATCAAATTCCAGATGAATTAAATTTATCATTCTCTTATGATAATACAGATCCTCGTATATTTTTCTATTCACCATATTTATTAAATACTAGAATTAAAGCTGATGTTTACCGTTTCAACTATTGGTATAATTACAAAAATATTTTAAGAATTTATGGCTTTTACAATTATTTTGAATTAAGCGATAACAACAAAGGAAATGATTTTCAAATTAGAATTGGTAAAAGATTTCTAAATTTAATTGTGTTTGGTTATGAATATATGTTTTCAGATTATCAGGATATTTCACCACTTTATTATTCACCGCAAAATTATGATACTCACAGTCTTTGGGCTGAATATGATTATATTTACAAAAAAGATTGGAAATTTAAAATCGGTGGAAAAGTTGGCTATTCACCTGATATTGATTTTATTATAAGCGAAGGTTTTGGAGAGGTAAACTATAATCCAGTTACGAACGTAATATTATATGGAAGAGTTGGATATACGAATAGTTTCAGATTTGGAACGGGTTATAGAAGTTTGAATATTTCATTTTCGGCTTATATATCTGTTTTTTAACAGAAAGGTTTAAAGATGAAGCATTTCATAAATTTATTATTTATATCACTTTTGTCTTTAAATTTAGTTTTCAGTAAAACAGAAGCAAGTAATTTTTATAGCACTGAAATAATAAGCACTTACGTTTTCCAATCAATTGGAAAGCCTATACCAATTATTGACAGAAACAACCAAATGAAATATTTCATTTCAGCTTTGAATAAAAGTAAGAATAAGCAAGTACGAGTTGCTCATTTTGGTGATTCGATTATACTTGGAGATATAATCACAGAATATCTACGTGAAAAATTTCAACAAAAATTTGGTGGTCAAGGCGTTGGATTTATGAATATTATCTCTGATGATAATCGAATGAGAAGAACAACAATCCACACTTACAGTGATGATTGGGAATATGTTTCTTTCTTAACAAGAAATCAAAAAAATTTACCTGTAGGAATTTCTGGTGCATTAGCAATTCCCAAAATTGGAAGTTGGGTAAAATATGAAGCAAATCCTATTTATAAATCATCAGCAGGTTTTTCTTTAATAAAAATATTTTATCGTGATGCTGATAAAACATCACAAATTCAATATTCGATAGATGATGGTTCTCCGATTAATGTTAATCTAACTGAAGGGGATGAATTAAAAAAATTAGAAATTAAACTTAAAAGCAATTCGAAAAAATTTCACATGAAATTTATAGCTGGAAAATCACCAATTTTTTATGGTGTAAGTTTAGAAACTAATAATAATGGCGTTTATGTTGACAATTTCCCTATGAGAGGGAACTCGGGTGCTTCTTTATCAAATATTTCAGAAGAAACATTAAAACAATTTAATAATGAAATGCATTACGACTTAATAATTTTTAATTATGGTGCCAATGTTTCTTCGACCAATCAAGGTATATTTACAGTCTATGAAAATAAGATGGTAAAAGTCATTGAAAAATTTAAAAAAGCATTTCCAGAAGCAAGTTTTTTATTAATTAGCTCGGCTGATAGAACACAAAAAGTTGGCTCAATCTTCAAAACAAATCCAGACGTTAATTTTTTAATTGAAGCTCAAAAAAGAATAGCTGAAAGATCAGGGATTGCATTTTGGAATCTTCAGGAAGTTCAAGGTGGTAATGACTCAATGGATGATTGGGTAAATGCTTCGCCACCTTTGGCTCTCAAAGATTATGCACATTTTACATATCTCGGTGGTGAAAAAGTAGCTAATTTTCTTTTTGATGCATTAATGAATTTAATGAAATAATGAACTTAAAAATCTAACGACTTAGAGAAATTATTTATAATATTTCTTTATATCATTTATTTAACTTATTTCCTTGCAATAATTTAAATTATAACTTATATTCCACTTGAAATTGTTTATTATTGATGCAATTATAGAAAAATGTTCTTAAATAAAACATAATTTGATTTTAAGAATGTTTTTTTTACTTAAAAACTATCAATTATGGTGGCATTATAATTGAGCTTATAATTTGTTAATATTAGGTTAACATTGAAAATTAATAATGAAAAATATCAAATTGCGTTAGATAATAGAGAGATTGAACCTCCAAAACGTAACGAAGCAATAGAAAAAATAAGAACAATTATTATTTCTGGTGTTCTTTCTTTGTTGTTAATTATTGTCATTTTAATAACTCTACCGTTAACCGTTTTAAGTTGGAGTGGTTTATTTGTTTATTCTTCTATTGTTTCTCTAGTTATATTTTTATTTATTCTTTTGATACGATATTTTGCTACACTTTTCATGGCTTACTTTTATTTAACAAAATATACTATTCAAGAAAAAGGTGGTTACTTTCCATTTGTTTCTATTATTGTTCCAGTTTATAATGAAGGAAAAGTTTTAAAGGATTCAATTGAGTCTTTACTAGAATTAGATTATCCAAACTATGAAATAATTATTGTAAACGATGGTTCAACTGATGATACTGCAGAAGTTGGGGAATCTTTAGTAGGTTATCAAAAAGGAAGATTAGGTTTAGTAAAAGTATCATTGATAAATAAACCCAATGGTGGAAAATCGAAAGCTTTAAATGCTGGTATTCAATATTCAGAGGCACAATTCATTTTATGTATGGATGGTGATTCGCAACTTTCTGAAAATACATTAAAAATGGCAGTAAGACATTTTATTGATCCAGCTGTTGGTGCTGTTGCCGGAAATGTTAAAGTTCAGAACAGAAAAAGAATTTTAACTGATCTTCAAGCTTTGGAATACCTTGAAGGATTAAATATGGCAAGAAGCGCACAAGGTTTTTTACAAATGGTAAATATTATTCCTGGTCCAATAGGTGTTTTTAGGAAATCTGCACTTAGAGATGCTGGTTTTTATTCAAGTGATACATTTGCAGAAGATGCTGATCTAACATTAAAAATTTTAGCAGCTGGTTGGAAAATTATCTATGAACCAAATGCTATCGCTTTTACTGAAGCACCAATAACTGTATATCAATTATTAAAACAAAGATATCGCTGGACACGTGGAATTCTTCAAGCTATTAGAAAACATAAACGATTATTGTATAATCCAACAATAAACTTTAATACAAGTATGATTTTATGGCAAATGTTTTATGAAGCTTTGCTTTGGCCTACAATGAATATTTTTGTGAATTTATATTTTATTATTGTAGCTCTTTTTTATGGATTATCAAGTTTTATATTTCTTTGGTGGATTGGAATTGCTACTTTAGATTTAATGGCGGCGGTTTATTGTATTGCCGCAGAAAAAGAAGAGTTTCGTTTGGTACCTTATGCGATAATTTATAGAGTAATTTTTATTCTTATGATTGATGTAACAAAAGCAATGGCTACGATTGAAGAATTTTTAGGATTCAAAATGACATGGGGAAAACTTGAACGAACAGGTTTGGCTGGTGTTAATAAAGGAAATTCAACATTGCAAAGTGCAACTATAAAATAATTTTATTTTGAGGTAAATATGGAATTAATTCCAATACTTTCTTTGATAATTCTCGTTGCAACAATTTCAACTTTTATTCTTTCAGTTGGTGCATACATCTTATATAAAATAAGAGAAAGAAAAGGTGTATTAGCGACTGCACCTAAACCAGCGACATTGCCTGCAGAGCTTGTTACACCAGCTCCTTTAATTACAGAGCAAAGGGTTCCTGGCACTGAAAGAAGGACCTTTGAATCTCCACAACAAGAATTTGGGTATGAATATCAACGGCAACAATCATTTGGTATGTCCGAAGAACATTCACGCGGACCAGAATTAAGGCCAACTTTTATTAATAACGCTCCACCTACATATAGCGAAACAAGGTATCAAAGACCTACTTCTGAACAGACAAGACAATATGAAGGTGAAAGAAAAACTGGCCGTGGTAAATTCATGCGTTACACAAATGAAGGCTATGATGAACAAGGAAAACAAGAAAAGAAAAAAGAGGATAATTTAAGGTGGCGGTAAGAGAAGCAGCCAAAGGTTTACGTGTTAATTATCTTATTATTTTTCTTAGCGGATTAGTTCTTTTAATTGTCGCTTTCTTGGTTTTTTTATTGATTATAAAAAATATTTATGGAAATTATGATTTAAGTCAAATTTTACCTTCAAAACATAACCTTTCTATTTTACAAGATGGGAAAAATAAAAGAGTAGCCGTTCTTTATTCTCGTTATACTGAAAATATGCTTGAACCAGGTAGTACTTGGTTACGTGATAATATTGATACCTGGAAAAAATTTATCTTTAATGCAAAATTTCAATATGAATTAATTTCTGATCAAGATATTGAATTAGGTAAGCATTATGAATATAAATTAATTGTTTTACCAGGCTCAAAATCATTAAGTGATAAAGAAATAGTTAATCTTAAAAGATATATTGAAAATGGAGGGAGTGTTTTTGTAACAGGTAGTCCAGCTACATTTTCTGATGAAGGTAAATGGCGTGGTTGGGATTTTTTCACTGAAGTTTTTGGAATGAAATTTAACCGCGAAATTAAACCAGAGGAAACTTATAAAATTCATACTTTAAGAGGAAATTTACCTTTAACTGCACAAATTCCAACTGGTTATGCTCTTAAAATTGCAACTTGGGATAGACCAATTTATGCTGAAGTTCTTGAGCCAAGAACTACTCAAGTTAGCTTTTGGTATGACTTTAGAAAAGAAGCTGGTTTAGTAAGAGAAGAAATTCAAAAAAGTGCGGGAATCTCTTACGGAACTTATGGTAAAGGTAGATTCGTTTGGTTTGGTTTTGAAATTAATTCGGTTCTTGGCGTTCAAAAAGATTTTATTTATTTCGAAAAACTATTTAATAACTCTTTAAATTGGCTTGTTTATAACCCAACAGCATTTGTAAAAGATTGGCCTGAACAATATGATGCAGCTCTCGTGTTTATTCCAACTGTTACTGAACAATCTTATAATATCAATAATTTAAATACTAATATCTCGGGAATTAAAGTTAACCCAACTATTTTCATTGATCCAAATAATGTTCTTAATGATCCTCAACTGATAAGGTCAATATCTAAAAAAGGTGACATTGGTGTTGTAGTGGATATTGGATTTTTATCTTCGCCTGAAGATACTATCAATAAATTATTTAGCAAAGAAGTACAAACTTCAACTATAAAATTTGCAGTTGATACATTAAAAAAGTTGACTAAACAACCTATAAAAGCAATGATGCCCTTAAATGGTTATTATGATGACAATACTATGCAAGCTATGTCCCAATTAGGAATAGAATTTTTAGTTACAGATTCTTTAACTGATAGATCTGTACCCGAAATAAGAATTAGAAACAATAAACAAATAATGATAATTACTAAAACAGCTCGTGATGATTATGAAATTGTAAGAAATTATGGTTTAACTAACACAGAATTTCAACGCTATACCTATGAAGAAGATGTTGACCGTGTTTTATTCGAAGGTGGTTTGTATGTATTTAAAGTTCATACTAATTATCAATTATTACCGCAATATGCTTCTGTAATTAAAGATATTTTTCAATATGCTAAATCCAAAAAAATGTGGATAACATCTTTACAGGAATTAAAAAATTGGTGGACACACAGAGGCGGCGTTGAAGTTAGATATGAAGCTCGTAGTGCAAGAAGAATGGCTGTAGAATTAAATAATCCTAAAGATGAAATTGCTGAGGGAATCGTGATACAAGTTAATTTGAATAAAAAAGTTAAAAATGTTGAAGTTTCTTCTGATATTATTAACACTAAAATTCCAAAATATACTTTAAGTCCTTCGGGTGATGCAATTTATTTTTATATTGATATAATGAACCCACATGAAACTCGTTCTCTTATAATAGATTATGAAAATGTTTCTTCATAAATTTTATTTTGAATCAACCAGCCGAAAATATCATTTGAATTATATCTTAATAGTTAGTTTATGTAAACTCAAATTGTTTTATTAAATTAGAACACAAATAACAAAATATCTTTGAAGTGAATAAAAAAAATAAAAATATCGTTTCAGCAATTATTTTTATAATAGTCTTAATGACTTTAAATTCTTGCGTTGAATCAATTTCTGAGACACAAACATCGGCTACTCCTTCAATTGAAATCAATTTTCCTAAAACAAATGATACGATTATGGTAGGTAAGAATTTAGTTTTTTATACAGCAGCTGATGGTGCTGGAGGGACAGGTTTATCTCATTATGAATTATTTATAAATGGAATCTATGTTCAGAAATTTACTCAAAACACAGATGGTACAAATCCACCTATTTATATTACAGTTGATTCGACAATGATTGGAAGGACTATTAGTTATTACATTATTGTCTATAACAAAAGTGGTAAGCTAAAAGTAAGTAAAGTTCAACAGAATATTTATATTAAAGATAAACCGCCAACTGCTCCAAGTGATTTAGTTGGAACATTCACTAATTCTACAACAGTAACTTTACTTTGGAAAGATAATTCATATAATGAAAAAGGTTTTGAAGTTTGGAGGAAAGATATAAGTAATAATGGAACAATTGATTACAGAAGGATAAAAACATTAACTGAAAATACAATTAGTACAACAGATATAGGTTTATCTTCATTCACAGCTTACTATTATAAAGTAAGAGCATTTAATTCCTCTGGGTATTCAGATTTTAGCAATGAAGTTTCACCAATGACTGCAAATGGTGGTCCTTGGAATTTAAAAGCTGAAGGTATTGGTATGAGTACAATTAGATTAACTTGGTCAGATTTTGTCCCAAATGAATTAGGATTTATAATTGAAAGATTAGATGCCTTTACTGCTCAATTCAAACAATTAACAATTGTAGCTCCAAATACAACTGAATATTTAGACACACAACAAATTTCTGCTGGAGTTACTTATACATATAGGATTGCATATTTCACATCAACTGCAAGAAGTCCTTACTCTAATGAAGTTTCTGCTGCAACATCAACATTAAATATACCAGCACCAAATCTTTCATTTTCAATGACTAGTCCTAATTCAATTCGTTTAGTTTGGACTTATGATAATACACAAAGTCAATCTTTTGAAACTGAGGTTGAAAAAAGAGTTGTAACCAATGGTTCAAGTTTTACAAGAATTGCAACCAAAGCAAATGGAGTAACAGAACATTTTGATAATAATTTACCAAGTGGGACATACGAATACAGAGTTCGTCAAGTTATACAAGCAAATACAAATACTTATACACCATATTCTAAAACTATCGTTGTAACTATTCAATAAAATGGAAAATGATTTTAAAACAAAAGAAGTTAGTTTCGATTTTAAGGGTTCATCAATAATTGTTGATAAATCATTAAGAATTATTGCAATTAATTCTGCAATTAAGAAAATATTTCCTCAAATTAAACCTCATCAAAATTTTTTAGATATTTTAAATGAAGAACAAAAACAAGTAGTAGAAAATCTTTTCAACAAAATTTCAAAACTTGGAACTACTGTCTATGATACTTTTAATGTCTATTATGATGAAATTTCTGAAAACATTAGAATTTATTTTTCACAACTTAAAAGTGAAAATAATGTTTACTATTTGATAACTTTTGAAAGTAAAAAAGAATCTGAGGACTTTTCTGATTTTAAAAAGCTTAGACTTACAACAGCTAATTTAAAGGAACTTGAATTATCTCCACAAATCAAAAAGTTAATCGACAAAGTCAAATTATCTTTCCCTTTTTCGTTTATAGAAAAAGCAAAATTTCAAAAGAACATAAATGAAATTGAAAATCTTTTCTGGATAAAAGATATAAATGGAAACTTACTAATAGTTAATGAAAAATTTTGTGAGTTTTTAGGATTAAATATTTCTCAAGTTGAAAATAAAATTCAATCTGATCTTCTTCCTAAAAGTATATCTTCTTTAATGGAAAGTGTTGATTTATACATTAAAGCTTCCAATAATCCGATAATTATTGAAAATTTTTCATTGGTAAATTCTAAAAGTTATTCTATTGTTCAAATTCCATTACTTGATGTTGATAAAAATGTAGTTGCTTTAATTGGATTTTCTTTGGACAAAAAAATTACAAACGAAATCATAGAAAAAACTAGTGATGACTTTTTAAAATTCATTCCACTTTCTGTTTGTATTGTAGATTATGAATTAAAGATCAAATATTACACGAATGAATTCTTAAAAACATTTTCTCTTGGTGAAAAGGTTGATTTAATTAACGATTCCATAGAAAAAATTTTTGAAAATGAAGTAGTTGATAAAATCAAAAATTTTATCGAGCTGGAAACTCAAACTGAAGTTCACTTTTCTTTCAACTTTAGCCAAAAGATAAAATTAAAGACCGAAATATCTTTACTTAAATCTGAAATAAATCAAAACAAGTTCATACAAATTATTGTTAAAGATTTTGAAGAAAAATCAATTGAAAAAGAAAAAAAAGCTTTGATGTATGATGCGCTAATCGAACTTACACCTGAACCAATGTTTATTTATGATATTGAAAATCTAAAATTTCTTGAAGTTAATGAGCAAGCATTAAAACTTTATGGCTACAAGAGGAACGAATTTTTAAATATGGATTTAACTGATTTATATGCTCCGGAAGATATTCAAACATTAATTGAAACTTCTGATAGTAAATCTTTATCTAAATCATTTAGCGGTCCTTGGAGGCATAAAAAAAGCAATGGTGAGTCTGTCTTCGTAGAATTAAGAAGAACGCAAGTTGAATTTAACAATAGGAAAGCACATTTAAATTTAGTTCGTAATATTTCAGACCAAATAGAAACTAAAAAGAAACAACAATTATTAGAAACAGTTTATGAAAATACATCGGATATTTTAATCATCACTGATAAAGATGGTTTTATTAAAGATATAAATGAAAATGGAATTAAAAAATTAGGTTATCCAAAAAGAGAATTAGAAAACTCTTCATTTATTTCTTTACTAAATGATGATAAACGTGGTGAAATAAATAAAAATGTCTTTCACTCAAGTTTGCCAAAATCATATTCATCAGAAGTAGAAATTAAAAAACCTGAATCGGGTTTTCAAAAAGCAAACTTAATTGCTGCACCAATTAAAAATTACAATGGTGAAATTGAATCGTTTTGTTTTATAATTAAATTTATTGAAGAAGAGACTCCAAAAGATTTAAAGACAGCTCAAATTGATGAAACAGAAAAAATAGATACTGCATTTCTTTCAAATATGTTTCATGAAATATTAACTCCTTTAAATGTTATATTAGGATTTACACAAGAATTAGGAGAGAGCATTGATAATCCAAATGATGAACAGAAAGAAGCGATTGAAATAATAAAAGAAAATCAAAAAATCTTGTTACAGATAATGGATAATGCTGTTGAGTACTCTCAACTTGAACAAAAGATTGTTAAGTTCAGAACAGAAGAAATGAAATTTGTAGAAATACTCGAAGAAGTTAAAGATTCTGTTAAAAAATCAGCTGAAGCAAAAAAAATTGAAATTCAATATGGAAAAATTTCTTCTTCATTAATTATAGAAACCGATAAACAAAAATTTATTTATCTATTAAGTCTATTCTTAAAATTTGCTATTCAAATAACGAAAGAAAAATCAATTTATTTATCTGCATCAATTTACAATGATAATTATGCGGCAATTGGCATTAAAGATAAAACTGATGGAATTACTCCATTTTTATTAAAAGCATTTTTAGAAATATTCACTGAAGAAGAAACAGCTACAAGAAGAAATTATGGCTTTTCACGATTTTCAATTATGCTTGCGAAAAAATTAATTAATCTATTATCAGTTAAAAAAAGTAATATTACATCAGGAGCTGAAATAAAAGAGTTTGCACTTATCTTCCCATTAAAATTTGAAGTCGCTGAAAAAATTAATGCTGAGGTGGAAGTAGTTAAACCTGTTGAAATTTCTGAAATTCGAAAAGCTAAATTGACTCCAACATTAGAAAATTTAGAACCTGAAGTACAGAAAAAGAAAATCGATTTTGATATTTCCAATTTATCTTGCTTATATCTTGAAGATCAAATTGATTCACAAGTCCTTTTCAAAGTTCAGATGAAAGATTTGAAAAATATAGAATTTGCATCAAGTTTCGAATCTGCTGTTCCTTTGCTAAAAGCCAAAAAATTTGATTTTATTTTGATGGATATTAATCTTCAAGGTGAATATAATGGTCTTGATGCTTTAAGAATTATCCAAAAAATGCCTGGCTACAAAAATGTTCCTATCATTGCAACCACTGCTTATGTTCAACCAGGTGCTAAAGAAAGATTTGTTTCAGCCGGATTTGCTGATTTTGTTCCTAAACCATTGCTTCGCGAAAAAATAATTGAATCGCTTAAAAATCTTTTTCAAGTATAATTATTTTCACAATGAATGGATTTTTAACTGAAAAAAAATATTTTTCTAATTTCTCTTCACCAATTGGTAATTTAATAATCGAAGCTAATGATGAATATGTCTTATCTGTTAAATTTTCTGATAACATTTGCGAACAAAACGAAAATGATTTATGCAAAACAACAAAAGAACAATTAGAAGAATATTTTTCAGGAAAAAGAAAATCATTTGAACTACCGCTTAAGTTAAATGGTACTGATTTTCAAAATTATGTTTGGTTAAGTTTACAAAAAATTCAATTTGGCTCTCTAATTAGTTACGAAAAATTTTCTGGAATGATAGGAAGCAAAAAGAAAATTCGTGCAGTTGCAAATGCGAATAGTAAAAACCCTTTTGTTATAATTATTCCATGTCATCGAGTAATCGGTAAAAATGGAAAGTTGGTTGGCTACTCTGCAGGTTTGGATAAAAAAAGATGGTTGATTGATTTCGAATTATCAATTACTAAAGGTTCATTAACTTTATTTTAACTCTATGTTTATTCAAAAAGAAATTACTCTTAGACCAAAATCACGTGGTATTCATTTAATAACCGATGAGATAATTTCACATATAACTGAAATAAAACAAATCAAAGTTGGCATTGCGAATATTTTTATTAAACATACATCAGCATCTTTGACAATCAATGAAAATGCAGATCCAACTGTTCGATCTGATATGGAAAAATACTTCAATAAAATTGTTCCAGAAAGTGATGCAAAATATTATGAGCATACTTATGAAGGTTTAGACGATATGACTTCTCATATTAAATCAACTTTAATTGGCACTTCACTTAATATTCCAATTTCAAATGGCAGATTTAATTTAGGTACTTGGCAAGGTATTTATCTTTGCGAACATCGAAATTACGGTGGTAATAGAAAAATTGTTGTTACAATATTTGGTGAATAAAATGCATAAAAAAATTTTCATATTATATTTTCTTTTAGCAACTCAAATATCATTTTCTCAAACTGGTATAATTAAATCATATTATCCAAACAAAAATATAAAGAGTGAGATTTCATACATCAATGATATTCTTGATGGTAAATCAATTTACTATTATGAAAATGGCAATGAAAAACTTGAACAAAATTTTAGTCGTGGAATTTTAAACGGCTGGGTGAAAGAATTTTATGAAAATGGAAACCTAAAAAAAGAATTTTATGTAAATAATGGAATTAAAGATGGAGATGAAAAAAGTTACAGTAATGAAGGACAATTATTATCCATTCTAAGTTACCAAAATGGAATTATGATTAAAGAGCAAAAATTTTCTGAAGAAAAATTTAAAACAATAGAAAAAATTGTCGAGAAATCTAAAGATATTTTTAAAGAGGCTTACCCAATTGGCGGCATAGAGGAAATTCAATCTAAAATTATTTACCCTGACGATGCAATTAAATATGGTCTTGAAGGTAAAGTGAAAATTCTTTTAACAATCAGTGAAACGGGAAATATTTTAAATAATAAAGTTTTGAAAAGTTTAGGCTTGGGTTGTGATGAAGAAGCTCTTCGAGTTTTGCAACAAACTAAATTTATGCCTGCAAGATTAAATGATAAATTTGTACAATCTGAATTAGAGCTTGAATTAACATTTTCTCTCCCCAAAAAAGAAAATATAATTTCAACTGACATAAAAAATGAAAACAAATTTGTTGAAAATATAACAATTATATGTGATGCTGATGAATGTCCAAAACCATTTGATGATTTGCAAACAATTTATTCAAGAATTGAGATACCAAATGTTGCAAAAGTATTAAAAGTTAAAGGAATGATAGTTATTGAAGCAACCGTAAATTTAGAAGGGAATATTATTCATTCTAAAATTATTTCTGGCGTTGGATATGGCTGCGATCAACAAGTAGAAGAATCATTAAAAAAATCAAAATTCACAGTTGCAAAGAAAAATGGGAAATCAATTGAGACTAAATTTTTAATCAATTTCCCATTTAGTTATGACTTTAATAAATAACATTTGATAAACGATCAATCATTTCTTTCTCTAAAGATTTTCCACGATCTTTTGCATACCAAATATGAAGCTGCTCAATAAATTCATCTTTTGTTTTACCTTCTAATTTAAGCTTATTAATTAGTTCTTGTGCCTCTTTTGGTCTTGGTCCCCAAGTAAATAATTCATTCCCAGTTTTATCAAAAACAATAAGTTTGGGAATGCTTCGTGTCCCATTGGTTAAATACAATTCCATCAAATCTAAATTTGAATCTCGCTTGAAAATTTTTAAGTCTATTAACGAATTTAATTTTGAAATTTCGTAAATGTATGGAACTATCTGGGCTGAATCGCCACACCATTCTTCCGTAATTAAAATCCATAATTGATTATCAATAATTTTAGAGATAAAATTTTTTATTTCATCACTTGGTTTATATGTTTTATGTATTCTACTGCTACGTTGTAAATTTAATTTAATATATGTAAAATGTTCTTTATCAGTTTCTGATAAAATTGAAAAATCGTTTGACTCGGCTTTTTTCTTAAATTGATCGAAATATTCCGAATAAGAATTTGATTGTGCTAACTTACTTTTAATTAATTCATAATTGCTCATCATTCACCTTTTAATGTCTAATAAAATGAAAAAATTGTTTATTGATTCATACATAGAAAAATATTTCATTGAAATAAAATTAAAAAATATAACTTTCTATGGCATGTAAATTGGTTTAACAGATAAAAACAAACTGAGGTTCACAATGAAAAAAATATTTAGTTTAATCGTTTTCATAATGATACTCGCATTAAGTGAAATAAATGCAAAACCTGAACTTAATGTAAACTTTGGTTTCTTTTACTCATCTTTAAGAAATTATGGTGAATGGATTGAAATCGATAGAGATTTATATGCTTGGCGACCAGCTTATGTATCACATTCGTGGAAACCATACACCCGTGGAAGATGGATTTGGACAGCTTATGGTTGGTATTGGGATTCATATGAACCTTTTGGTTGGGCTGTTTACCACTATGGCAGATGGTATTTCGATGACTATTATGGTTGGATTTGGATACCGGATTATGAATGGGGACCAGCATGGGTAGAATGGCGTTATAGTGATGATTATATCGGTTGGGCACCACTTCCTCCTTACGCTTCTTTTCATATCTCATTTGGAATTAGATTTTCAATTGGTTGGTCATCAAGTTATTACTGGTGGAATTTTGTTCCTTACAGAAGATTTTGTGATCACAGAATTGATTACTATTTAATTGACAATAGAAGAATTGAAAGAATCTTCGGTAAAACTAAATACAGAAACAATTATTATTTTGATAGAGATAGAATTATTAATGCTGGTGTTGATAGAGATTTTATTGAACGAAAAGCTGGTTACAGAATTGCCGAAAGAGAAATTAGAACTGTAAATGATAGAAATGATTTTGAAAAATTCAGAAGAGAAAATAATGACAGAGTTATTGTATATAGACCAACCGAAAGAGATTTTGAAAGAAATTCAAATGAAAGATTTGAAGTAAAAAGAGCTGAAAGAACAACTACACTTGAAAGAGATAAAATTACTTTACCAACCGTAACACGTTCCGAAAATAAAGATAAAATTGAACGTTCAAGAAATAATTATGAAGATATAAATATAAGAGAAAAAGAAACCTTCAGAAGCAATAGAGAAAATTCCGAGAGAAAAAATCAAGATTTTCCAACTCAAATTGAATCAAAAAGAAATAATAATAGGAATTATGAAAATAGAGAGTATCGTCAACCAAGAAATGAAAGAGAATTCGATAGAAATTATGAACGAAGAGCTGAACCAAGATCTGATAGAAATATTGAAAGACCAACTTTTAGAGCAGAAGGAAATTCTGGAAGAAGCGAAAGTAGAGGAAATGTTGAAAGAAATTCTTCAAGAGAATCTAATCGTTCTTCAGATAGAAGAAGATAATAAAATAAAGTTATCATAAGTGTCACCCTTAGTACTGAGTTTATCTCAGTAAAAAATGGTGATATAAATAATCAAAAAAATAAAAAGAATATATAAATTTTGTCACCCTGAGCCTGCTTGACGGCAGTCAGGCTTGTCGAAGGGTGACTTATATTAGAGACCATTTTCACTTAACAAATACATCAAAATAGAAATTGATGCAGTGCCTAATTCCATTTCTCTTGGATTAACTTTATCAAAAGTATCGTTTTCAGAATGATGATAATCCATATATCTTTGATCATCTGGTACATATCCAAATAGTGCTTTAGCATTTTTTAATTGTCCAACATCGGCACCACTACCACCAAATTTAATCCAATCAATTTTTGTTTTGTTCAAGTATGGTAAAAAATTTTGTAGCTTATTAAAAGTAATTGAATCTGTAGTAACATAAAATCCTCGTGGTGAATGAACTCCACGATCCGATTCAATTGCAGCTAAGTGTTCTTCAGTTAATGATTGAGCAAGCTTTGAATATTCAATTCCTCCTTTCAAACCATTTTCTTCATTAATGAAAAGTACAGTTCTTAAAGTTCGTTTTGGTTTAATGTTTAATCGCTTGAATAATTCTACAGCTTCAATTGATTGAATGCAACCACCTCCGTCGTCATGTGCGCCGCATCCTTTATCCCAGCTATCAAAATGTCCTCCAGCAACAATTATTTCATTCGGAAACTCACTGCCTTTAATTTCACCGATAACATTATATGATAAAGCATCATCAAATTTTTTACAATCAAGAATTAAAGTTACTTCAAGATTTTCATCTTCTTTAATTGCCTTACTAAGAAAATCGGCATCAATTACAGAAATTGCAACTGCTGGAATTTTATTAATTGTTTCATCATAACGCATTGCACCTGTATGTGGGTTGTTATCATAATTGGATTGGATGGATCTTACTATAACTCCGATAGCCCCAACTTTAGCCGCTTCAATAGCACCAATACTTCTTTGATCGACAGCTTTTCCGTAAGCTTCCATAGTATTTACTAATGAATTATCAAAAGGGCGGTTATAAAAAATTATTTTACCTTTTGCATTATTTAACTTTGCAACTTCCTCAACAGATTTCACTTCTATAATTTTACCTGTTATTCCATTGATTGGTGTAGCAACGCTTCCACCTAATGCAGTTACTTTAAAATATTTATTTAAATACTTTTTTGAATTACTAACAAAAGCTTTTTCAATTTTACCACGTTCCCAATGAGGTACAAAAACTTTTTGCAGCCAAACGGAATCGAAACCAATTGATTTCATTTTAGTTTCAGCCCATTTGATGGCTTTTAATGAATTTTCTGAGCCGCTTAATCTTGGTCCAATATTGCAAAGTTCTTTTAACCAATTATAACCTTTATTTTCAGTTAAAGAAGATTTAATTATCGAATCAATTTTATCATTATCGATTTGAGAAAAAATAGATGAAGTAAATAATGTTATAAATAAAAAAGTTTTAATAGTTTTCATACTTATTCCTTTCAAATAAAAAACCCGCATTTAGCGGGTTTGTGTAATTATAATTTTGTACAAAAAGTTAAGCTTTAATTTTTCCTTGTTGAACTAATTTAGCAATTTCAGCTGTCCCATTCTTAGAAATTGTTCTTAATGCGCTTGCTGTTAATTTTACAGTAACAAATTTATTTAATTCTTTAACCCAAATTTTTTTCTTCTGTAAATTTGGTAAAAAACGTCTCTTAGATTTATTATGCGCATGAGAAATATTATTTCCAGAAATTGGCCCAACACCCGTAACTTGACATTTTCTTGCCATTTTATATTAACCTCATTCAATTTTTGTGGGCAAAAATAATAAAAACATCTTTACTAAAAAAATCTGTAATGAATTATTTTGAAGCTCTCATTCCTAATTCACGGTCAAGAAGGAACAATGATGTTTTATTATCTCCAATTAATTTGAATTTATGAACAATTTGAGAAACCGTTGAAACTTCTTCAACTTGCTCAGTCACAAACCAATTTAAAAATAAATTAGTAGCATAATCATTCTCTTGAATAGCAAGTGCGACTAATTTATTAATTCTGTCACTAATATAAAGTTCATGCTTGTGAGCTTCTTCAAAAACTTCTAAAGGAGAATTCCAAGTCGTTTTTGGTTTTTCAATAGTTTCTAAAGTTACTTTGCCTTCAACCTCGTTGATGTAGTGATAAAGTTTCATTGCATGGGTATATTCTTCACTTGATTGAGCTTTCATCCATGCGGCCATTCCATTCCAATTTTCTGATTCTAAATATGCTGCCATTGATAAATACAAATAAGATGAAAACATTTCAGCATTAATTTGATCGTTTAATGCCTTTTGCATTTTTTCTGATATCATAATAACCTCTTTATTTTTTTTGTGAAATTAATTTAACTTTACATCTAAATTATTCATTTAATTTGATTACTACAATTAAAACATATTAAAAATTTTATTAGTTCTATAATGAGATTTCTATGAAAAAATTTATAATGATATTTCTTATTTCATTATCTCTAATTGCTCAGCAAAAAAATAATGAATGGGTTACTTATTTTGAAAAATCTAATTATTTATCAACGCCAAATTATGATGAAACAATAAAATACTTTAAGGCATTAGAAAGAAACTCACCATATATTAAACTAATTCCATTTGGAAAGACAGCTCAGGAAAGGACTTTGTACATTTGTGTGGTTTCTAAAGAAAAAGCATTTACACCTGCAAAAGCAAAAAAAATTAACAAACCAATAATATTAATTCAAAATGGAATCCATTCAGGTGAAATTGAAGGTAAAGATGCAAGTATGATTTTGCTTCGTGAAATTTTAATCACAAAAGAAAAATTTAATTTGATTGATAATGTTACATTATTGATTATACCTGTATTTAATGCTGATGGTCATGAACGAAGAAGCCCTTTTAATAGAATTAATCAAAATGGTCCAACAGAAATGGGATGGAGAACAACAGCTCAAAATTATAATCTTAATCGTGATTACATGAAAGCCGATTCGCCTGAAATACAAAGTTGGTTGAAGCTTTTTAATCAATGGTTGCCCGATTTTTTTGTTGATTCACATACAACAGATGGGGCAGATTATCAATACACGATCACTTATGGAATTGAAAAGTATAGAAATCTTCCACCTAAGACTGCACAATTTGTGAAAGAAAAATTTATTCCATTTAACAATAAAAGAACAGAAGATAAAGGATTTTTAATAGCTCCTTATGTTTCATACAAAGGAAGAAATTTTGAAAGTGGAATTGTTGATTATTCAGCTACACCAAGATTTTCAACTGGTTATACTGCTGTCCAAAATAGAATTGGATTGCTTATTGAAACTCACATGTTAAAACCTTACAAGGATAGAGTTTTTGCTACAAAAGCAATGTTTGAAAATGTAATTGAATTTTGTTCACAGTATAAAAATGAGTTGATAAAATTAAATCAAGAAGGTGATCGATTTGTTGTAGAAAATTATTTTATTAACAATAATTATTTCCCATTATCTTTTGATGTTTCTGAAAAATCAAAACCATTTTTATACAAAGGGATTGAAGCTAAAGAAGAAGACAGTTGGATTACTGGTAAAAAAGTTATACGATACACTGGCAAACCTTTTGAAAAAATAATTCCATTTTATGATGATAATTTTGTAAAAGATTCCGTAAAAGTTCCAATTGGATATATAATACCAGTGGAATACAAAGAAATCGTTAATAGGATAAAATTACATGGTATTGAAGTTAAAAGATTAAATGAAGAGAAGAATTTTATTGTAGAAAAATACATGTTTAACAATGTAAAATTTTCAACTTCATCTTTTGAAAATCATTTCCAACCGACTTATGATTATGAAATTTTTAGGGATACTATAAAAAGTAAAAAAGGGGATTACTTCATTAGAACAAATCAAAGAACACTTGGTGTGATTGTGCATTTATTAGAACCCAAAGGACCGGATTCATTCTTAAGGTGGGGATTTTTTAATTCTATTTTTGAACCAAAAGAATATTTCGAAGAATATTCAATGGAACCAATTGCTCAAAAAATGGTTGTTGATAATCCTAAATTAAAAGAAGAATTTGAAAATTATGTTAATAGTGATCCAAAAATAAAAGAGAATCCAAGAAGAAGATTAAACTTCTTTTACGAGCGTTCACCATATTTTGATAATCAATTAAACATATATCCAATTTTAAGAGTCATAAAAACTTTATAATTAAATGGTAAAGAAAATATTTTATTTCGTAACTAAGCTTTTTTTGATCTATACAGCTTTTGTAATTTTTTTGCTTTTATTTTTTAGATTTATTCACCCACCGGTTACGGCATTTATGCAATCAGAATCAAATTCATTAACAGGATTATTTGACTTAAATGATATTAATTACAAACCTGTTCCGATAAAAAAAATATCTAAATTCGCACCGCTTGCTGCAATTGCAAGTGAAGATCAAATGTTTTTTGAACATTTCGGTTTTGATTTTGAACAAATTGAAAAAGCAATGAAAGAAAATAAACATAGAAAAAGAATTCGCGGTGCTAGCACTATTTCAATGCAAGTTGCAAAAAATTTGTTTTTGTTCAATTCAAAAATTTTTATAAGAAAAGGTTTTGAAGCTTATTATACTTTATTACTTGAATTACTTTGGAGTAAAGAAAGAATTCTTGAAACATATTTAAATATTGCAGAGATGGGC
The DNA here is from genome assembly GCA_029210465.1 of Stygiobacter electus. Lineage (GTDB taxonomy): Bacteria > Bacteroidota > Ignavibacteria > Ignavibacteriales > Melioribacteraceae > Stygiobacter > Stygiobacter electus. The sequence continues at coordinate 191,548 of JARGDL010000001.1, read as the reverse complement.
GAAAATATTTATGGTATTGAAGCTGCTTCAAAAATTTATTTTAAAAAACCTTCTAGTAAACTAACTGCCGAGCAAAGTGCAGCTATAATTGCTTGTTTGCCAAATCCAAAAAAAAGAGATCCACGTAGAGCTACTAATTATTTAACAAATAGAAAATTACATATCATAGAGCAAATGAATTTAATTGGTGGAGTTTCAATTTTAAACAATCACATTAATTATTAATGGGTTGTAAATTCTAAACATTTTTTCAAAATGATTTCCATTTCGCTGTTTTCGATGATGGGTAAGTTGTATTTATAAATCGGGTCTTGGTATGAACTATTGTAATGAAATGATTTCACAACATTTTTATCTCTATCGAAATAAATCACATCATCAATTTTATATCTGCTAATTTCTTTATCAATGACATATCTTGTTTTTATAAAGTAAATATCTTTTCCAATTTCTTTTAAATCAATCGGTTCATTGTATTGTTCAAAAGCCCAAACAAAAATTTCATTATCAATTGAAGTTATATTTGCTTTATCAATAAAGACAAGTTTACCATTTTCAAAAATTTTTACCCAATCTTCTTTTGATTGAGAAAATGAACCAGTTGAAAAGTAAAGAAGTAAAATAAAACATGTTAATAATTTATTGTTCATAAACTCACATAAAATTTGTTGTGTAATAAATATAAAAAAAAATAGTAACAGAGTTTATTTTTTTGTTAGAAACTGAATTTAATATATTTGTCAACGCTATTTTGCTTTTTGAAAATATTTAATAAGAAATCTATAAACGGAGAGGTGCAGGAGTGGTTGAACTGGCACGCCTGGAGAGCGTGTATACCTTTACGGGTATCGAGGGTTCGAATCCCTCTCTCTCCGCAATCTAATTATTTGTGACTGATGAATCGTTATTTATTAAAAGTTTTTCTATCTTAAATTCATATATATTTTCATTTTTGAAATTTCTTTTACGAAATTTTTCATATTCATTCATTCCCCATAAAATGTCGATTCCATTAACTTCTGCTATTTTGTTTATCCATTCAAGTTCATTTGGATGTAATTCCTGATCTGCAAAAGCTAAATGTATACTATCAATGATAAAAGCTTTTGCTATTTCTGTGTTCGAAAATTTAGGTGGATCTTGTGATAAATATTCATTTTCAGGCAACTCTTTTATTGCGGTTCTTAAAAATGCTAAATCATAACCTAATATTTTAGAAAGCCTGTAAAACCAATTCTTTTCATTATCTAAGATTAAATGATCTTTTCCAATTAATATTAGCAATCCTCTTAAATATTTCCCTTTGTCTTGTACGGTTATTTCCATTTTTTCATTATATACAATTTGAAAATTTGTTAATTTACTTTTGTAAAACTAATAAAAATAAAATGTAAAAGTTGGAGTTTATATGAATAAAACAATTATGAAGAATCCAGCTACAAATGAAATTTTAGGCGAGTGTGATACAAATTCAGTTGACGATTTAAAGCAGATGATTTCAAATGCACGAAAAACCCAAATTGAATGGCAAAAAATGTCTGTTAGAGAACGTACAAAAAAAGTTTTGAATATTAGAAAGTATCTTGTAAATAATTCTGAAAAGATTGCTGAAATAATTAGTAAAGATAATGGCAAAACCAAAATTGATGCTTTAGCTACAGAAGTATTACCTGCCGCTATGGCAATTTCATATTATTGTAAAAATGCAGAATATTTTTTGAGAGATGAATTCCTTTCTGCCGGGAATATATTTTTATTGAATAAAAGAAGTAAAATTGTTCGTGTTCCATTTGGTGTAGTTGGAATAATTTCTCCATGGAATTATCCATTTGCTATTCCTTTCTCGGAAGTAATTATGGCACTATTAGCTGGTAATGCTGTTATCTTAAAAGTTGCCAGTGAAACTCAATTAGTTGGACAAGAAATAAAAAATGCTGTTGAATCAGCAAACTTACCAGATGGAATTTTTAATTACATAAACTTACCAGGTAAAATTGCCGGTAATGCATTATTAGAAAATGGAATTGATAAATTGTTTTTTACAGGTTCAGTTGCAGTTGGAAAGTACTTAATGAAAAAAGCAAGTGAAACCTTAACACCATTAGTGCTTGAATTAGGTGGAAACGATCCTATGATTGTATGTGAAGATGCAGATCCTTATCGTGCGGCTATGGGGGCGATTTGGGCAGGGTTTCAAAATGCAGGGCAATCTTGTGGTGGTGTCGAAAGAATCTATGTACATGAAAAAATTTATGATCTGTTTATGTCTATTTTGAAAAGTAAAATTGAAAAATTAAAAATTGGTTATGGTGAAAATTATAATAATGATATTGGATGTATGACTACAAAAAATCAAGTTGATACTGTGAAAATTCACATTGAAGATGCTTTGAACAAAGGTGCTTTATTGTTCGCTCAATCTTCTCAAGTTGAAAAAGGAGAACAATTTTTGCCTGCAATGGTATTTACAAATGTTAACCATGATATGCTGTTGATGAAAGATGAAACTTTTGGTCCTGTTGTTGGAGTTATGAAATTTTCTAATTATGAAGAGGCAATTAATCTTGCAAACGATTCTTATTTAGGTTTGACAGCATCTGTTTGGACAAAAAGTAAAAAGCGAGGTGAAAAAATTGCAAGACAATTAAAAGCTGGTGCTGTTACAATTAATGATCATTTAATGAGTCACGGTTTGGCTGAAACACCTTGGGGTGGGTTTAAGCAATCTGGGATAGGAAGAACACATGGTAAATTAGGATTCGATGAGATGACTCAACCACAAGTAATTGTTCATGATATTTTGCCATTTGTTAAAAAGGATTTGTGGTGGCATCCGTTTAATAAAAATTTATATATGGGTTTAAAAGGTTTATTAGATTTACTTTACTCCTATAGTATAACATTAAAAATTAAAGGTATAAAAAGTTTAATAAAAATATTACCAAGAATTTTTAGAGAAGAATAAAACTAAATTTTTCGATTTTCTCTTCGATAATAATTCAGGATTAATATTCTGAAGAGAGAAGTGGGATCGTTAAAAATAGCATCAAATAAAAATAGCCCAGCCAATTATTCATTAGATCAACATTTCATTGATTTAATTGAATTATATCCCCTTGCTTTTGTTTTTACTGATTTTAATGGAAGAATAATTAAAAGCAATTTGAACTTTAAATCTTTATTTCATGAAAATGGTGTAACAGAAATAAATCAAAATATTTTTAATTATTTCGTTTTTGAAGAAAATAAAAATGACTTTATTTCTAAAGTAGAAAATGCTGATAATCCTCTCGAATTTGAAATAGAAATGCTTAAAGAAGATGGGAATTTTTTCCTAGCAAATATTATTGGTAAAAAAACATTTATTAACAATGATAAATATTTATACTTTACAATTTATGACATAGGGGAAGAAAAAGAGAAAAATGATGAGAGAGAAAGATTATTAGAAGAGCTTGCCCTTTCTCGTTCACAAATTGAAGAAGAAGCCGCAAGATATGTTCAAATTAATACACAATTAGAAATCTCTGAAGCCAAACTCAAGGAAGCTAATGCAACAAAAGATAAATTCTTTTCAATTATTGGTCATGATTTAAAGAACCCTTTATTTGTGATTCAATCAATGTCTGAAATACTTGAAACTGAATTTGATGAAATATCTCCCCAAGAAAGATTAGAATTTATTCAAGCAATACGCGAATCATCAAAAAATGCTTACACACTTCTAGAAGATTTATTGCATTGGGCAAGATGTCAATCAGGTAGAATTGATTATAATCCAGAACCAGTCCATTTAAAACAACTTGTTGGAAAATGTATTAATCTTTTAGAAGCGCACGCAATCAAAAAGCAAATCAAACTTATCAACGCAGTTGATTCCACCCATATTATTATGGCTGATAAATTTATGATTGATACAGTTATTCGAAACTTAACTTCCAATGCACTTAAATTTACTCCTCAAGGTGGCACTGTTAAAATTGTAAGTAAAATAATTGATGGCTTTATTGAAATAGCTGTTGAAGACACAGGTATTGGTTTATCAGAAGAAGATAGGAAAAAACTTTTTAGAATTGATGTAAAGAATAGTGAAATTGGTCGTTCAAAAGAAAAAGGTACTGGACTTGGATTAATTCTTTGTAAAGAATTTGTTGAGAAGCATGGTGGTAAAATTTGGGTTGAAAGTGAACTTGAGAAAGGCAGTAAGTTTAAATTCACTATTCCTAAATTGAAATAAATTTTTTTACACTCAATATCTTTCTTAATCCTAATCTTAATCTTACTCTTAATCCTGATCTTAATCTTACTCTTAATCCTAATCTAAATCTTACTCCTAATCCTAATCTTACTCTTAATCCTAATCTTACTCTTATTCATGATCTTACTCTAAACCCAATCATAAATAGATGATTAAGAGCAAGAGCAGGAGCAAGAGTAAGATCAAGAGTAAGAAATTAAAGATTACAATTTTGGTGTAATTCCCATATTATAAAACATAAAACTATACAAATCGGTTAAAAGCTCAATTGATTTAGAAGTACTTGTCCCTGCACCGTGACCAACTTTTGTTTCAATTCTAATCAAGATTGGATTTTTACCACTTGCTTTTTCTTGTAAAGTTGCCGCATATTTAAATGAATGTGCAGGAAAAACTCTATCATCATGATCAGCAGTTGTAACCATAATTGCCGGGTAATTAACACCTTCCTTAATATTGTGAAGAGGAGAATAAGCATACAAAAATTTGAATTGCTCTGGATTATCACTCGAACCATATTCAGGAACCCAAGCCCAACCAATTGTAAATTTATGAAAACGTAACATATCCATTACTCCAACTTGAGGAAATGCAACTTTAAATAAATCTGGTCTTTGGTTAATCGTTGCCCCAATTAATAATCCACCATTTGAACCACCTTGAATAGCTAACTTATTTGGATTTGTGTATTTGTTTTTAATTAAATACTCAGCAGCTGCAATAAAATCATCAAAAACATTTTGCTTGTTTTTTAACATTCCTGCTTGATGCCAAATTTCTCCATATTCACCACCGCCACGTAAACAAGCCATTGCATAAACTACACCATTTTCTAAAAGTGGAATTCTGCCAGCTGAAAAATTTGGTTGCATTGAAATATTAAAACCACCATAAGCATAAAGCAAAGTTGGGTTTTCTCCATTAAGTTTTAAACCTTTTTTATGAACAATAAATAATGGAATTTTTGTACCATCTTTACTTTCATAAAAAATTTGTTTTGTTTCATAATCTTTTGGTCTGAATTTCACCTTTGACTCTCTGAACAAAGTTGATTTATTATTTTTTACATCATACTTATAAATTGTAGGAGGATAAGTGAAAGATGTAAAAGTGTAAAAAGTTTCTTGGTCAGAATGTTTTCCACCGAAACCACTAACATTGCCGATTCCTGGAAGTTTAATGTCATATAAATAATTTCCTTCTTCGCTAAAAACTGTAACTTTGCTTGTTGCATCTTTTAAATAAGTAACAATTAATTTACCTCCAACATGAGAAATATTTTGAATTACATCTTTACCCTCAGGTATTAAAGTTTGCCAATTTGATTTTTGAGGATTATTCAAATCAATTAAAACAACTCGATTATTAGGTGCATTATAATTTGTAAGTATTAATAATTTATCATTAAAATTATCTATAAAACTGTAACGAGCGTCAGGGTTATCGATAAGTTTGATAACATTACCATTTGTTTCAAGGTTTTTATACCAAATCATATTTTCGGAAGAAGAACCTTCCCAAACAGAAATTATTAAATATTTTTCATCATCAGTAACTTCTGCACCAAATCCTCTTTTGGGATTATCATTATCTTCAAGAATTAATTTATCTTCATTTTGAGGAGTACCAAGTTTATGATAGTAAAGTTTTTGAAATTCATTTTTTTGTTTTAATTCTTCGCCAATTTTTGGTTCAGCATATCTTGAATAGAAAAATCCATCTTTATACCATGCGTTACCGCTGAATTTTGAAAACTTAATAACATCATCAGTTAATTTTTTTGAAGCAATATCCATAACATAAAATTCTCTCCAATCACTTCCACCTTTAGAAATTCCATAGCTTAAATACTTATGATCATTTGAAAAGAATAATCCGGCTAAACTTACAGAGCCATCGTTAGATAGTTTATTTGGGTCTAATAAAACTTCAGCTTTTCCGTTTAATCCTTTTTGAATATAAACAACACTTTGTTCCTGTAAACCATCATTTTTAGAAAAGACATAATAGTCACCAACTTTTTGAGGAGCGGAATATTTTTCATAATTCCAAAGTTCAGTTAATCTTTTTTTTAATTTTTCTCTGTAAGGAATTTTGCTTAAATAATCTTGAGTAATTTTGTTCTCAGCTTCGATCCAGGCTTTAGTCTCATCTGAATTATTATCTTCCAACCAGCGATAAGGATCTGCTACTTTGGTTCCATGATAATCATCAACTTGATCAACTTTTTTGGCTTTTGGATAATTAAGTGATTGAGAAAATGAAATTGAAAAGCTAATTGTAATTATTAAAAATGAAATGAATGCTTTTTTCATAAACACTCCAAATTAAATGTTTTGGTTAATATTAAAATAGAATTAGGAATTAATAAAACCAAAACAAAAAGTTTTTATTATTCTTTGCTTAGCATGGGTGAACTCTCTATTTTTCATATGTTAATTAAAAAAGACTTGGATGGAAAACGAGCCATAAAAGATTCAAAGGGAAATCTTTTGATTGGTTCTCCAAGTTAGATTTATAATTTAAAATCTAAGTCTGAGGTAAGCTATGGCAAGCAAAGAATTTAATCCCTTCGAAATGGCACAAGCACAATTCGATAAAGTTGCAGATTTATTAAATCTTGACAGTGCCACAAGAGAATTATTAAGAGATCCATTACGTGAATATGCATTTAGTATTCCAGTTAAAATGGATGATGGAACAACAAAAGTATTTAGAGGTTTTAGGGTTCAACATAATGATGCACGAGGACCAGCAAAAGGTGGAATTAGATTCCATCCACATGAAACTGCAGACACAGTTCGTGCTTTAGCAATGTGGATGACATGGAAATGTGCTGTTGTAAATATTCCACTTGGCGGTGGTAAAGGTGGAGTAATTTGCGATCCACATCACTTAAGTGCAAAAGAACAAGAACAAATTTGTCGTGGTTGGGTTCGTCAAATGGCAAAAAATGTCGGTCCATTAAATGATGTACCAGCACCTGATGTTATGACAAATGCTCAACACATGCTTTGGATGCTTGATGAATATGAAACTATTCATGGTGCTAAATATCCCGGTTTTATTACAGGTAAACCAGTTGGAATGGGTGGTTCACTTGGCAGAACTGAAGCTACTGGCTATGGAGTTATTTTTGTTTTACGTGAAGCTTTGAAAGACATGAATATCAAACCTGAAGAAACAACTGCAAGTGTTCAAGGTTTTGGAAATGTTGCTCAATATGCAATTGAACTTTATACTCAATTAGGTGGAAAAGTTATTGCAGTTGCAAGCTGGGATCAACAAGATCAATGTTCTTATACTTTTAAGAAAAATGATGGTGTAAATTTAAATCAATTAAGAAACATTACAGATAAGTTTGGCGGAATTGATAAAACAAAAGCTAAAGAATTAGGCTATGAAGTTTTAAGCGGCGATGCATGGATTGAACAAGAAGTTGACATTTTAATTCCTGCTGCTCTTGAAAATCAAGTTCGTGGTGATAATGCTGTCAAGATTTCAAACAAAGTTAAGATTATGGTTGAAGGTGCAAATGGTCCTACTACTCCAGAGGCAGATAAAATTATTCAAGAAAAAGGAATTTTCTTAATTCCAGATTTTCTTGCTAATGCTGGTGGAGTTACTTGCAGTTATTTTGAGCAAGTTCAAAGCAACATGAATTATTATTGGGAAAAAGATGAAGTATTAAGCAAACTTGATACGAAAATGACTTCCGCATTTCGTGCTGTTAGTGATTTAGCTAAAAAGAAAAATCTTTATATGCGTGATGCAGCTTATGTTATTTCAATTAATAGAGTTGCTCAAGCTTGTAAAGACCGCGGTTGGGTTTAATTTATTTTCAATTTCAAAAAGCCGAAGGGAATTTACCTTTCGGCTTTTTTGTTTTTAAAGATACTTTTAATTATACAATTAATTAATTTTATAAAAAGAATTTCTAAACCATAAATAACATTTGGAGCCTTTTAATGCCAGATAAAAATAATCCAATTGATCATCTTGTCTTGGAGTTACATGAACGTGCAAAAGAATTAAACTGTCTTTATAAAATTGAAGATAGTTTAAATCGCTCTGATATTACAATGAAAGAAGCTTTTCGTACGATTATTGATGCACTACCAAATGGTTTCCAATTTCCAAATGTTTGTAAAGCAAGATTAGTATATGGAGAAATAGTATATCAAACAGATAACTTTAAAGAAACACCATGGGTTATTCGAAGTGATATTTCAGTCCAAGATAAAATAGTTGGAAACATTGCTGTATATTATCTTCAGGAAATGCCTCAATCGCATTATGGACCATTTTCAAAGACCGAAAAAAAATTATTAGATACAATTGCTGATAGACTTGGTCATTTTATACTTCATCAAAAATTAAAAATTGTATTTCAAGAATTGAATAATGTACGTGAACAAATGGAAGGCAGTCAAAAAGGTGAGTGGCGATTTGTTTTGAATATGGTTCGTAAAACTGATCCAAATTTGTTTATGAGTTTGTTGAGAAAAATGCTGCACTTACTTTGTTGGAAAGGTGTTGAAGAAGCTGAAATGCTAATGCGTCAAAATGCTTTATCTCGACAAGGAAATTTAGATGATCAAAATTATGATGATAATAAACCTTTAAAAGTAAAAAAGATTGCTAATTACGATCATTATGTTGAAACAATACTAAATTTAGCAAAAGAAAATTTAGATGATGATATTATACTTTCAAAAATTCAAAAATGGATTCAAGAAGATAAATCAAGTTCATTGATAAAGGTTGTAGATAATTCAGATACATCATTAACAGAAATTGCAGATGCAATTAGAAAATTTTATCACCTTGCTGCAGAAAAATTTGAATTAGAACCTTCAACAGATAAAGGATTACGTGTTTCTCTTTTAAGAAGATTTTTTACTGATCAATTAGAATATATTAGCGTTGCTAAAGAATATGTTAAACTAACTGATTTTAGATTCTTAATTGATAAAATGATTTTCCCTTCCGGAAGCCATGGTAAACTTGGTGGTAAAAGTGCAGGAATATTTTTAGCATCACATATTCTAAATAAAGAAAGTGATAACATTGAAATTCTTCGTGATATTAAAACTCCAAAAACATGGTACATTACTTCTGATGGAGTTATTTCATTTATTCAATACAATAATTTAGAAGAAGTTCTTGAACAGAAATATAAAGAACTTGAAGAAGTTAGAATTGAGTATCCTCATTTAGTTCAATTATTTAAGAACTCGGAATTTCCTCCTGATATTGTTAAAGGTCTTTCAATTGCATTAGATGATTTAGGTGAAAAACCAATTATTGTAAGAAGTTCTTCATTATTAGAAGATCAAATAGGTGCTGTGTTTTCTGGTAAATACAAAAGTTTGTTCTTAGCAAATCAAGGCTCAAAGCAACAAAGACTTTATGCTTTAATGGATGCAATTGCAGAAGTTTATGCTTCGACATTTTCGCCAGACCCAATTGAATATCGCGCCGAAAAAGGATTATTAGATTTTCATGAAGAAATGGGAATTATGATTCAGGAAGTTGTTGGTACAAAAATCGGCAAATATTATTGTCCAATTTTTGCCGGTGTCGCTTTCAGCAATAATGAATTCCGCTGGTCGCCAAGAATAAAACGTGATGATGGTTTAGTAAGAATTGTTCCCGGTTTAGGAACTCGCGCAGTTGATAGGTTAAGTGATGATTATCCGATTTTAGTAGCGCCAGGTCAACCAAATTTACGAGTAAATGTAACCGCTGATGAAATTAGAAGATATTCGCCTCAAAGGATGGATGTAATTAATCTTGAGACTAATGAATTTGAATCAATACCAATTTCAAAATTGATTGAAGAATGTGGAACTTCATTTCCAAAGTTTAATGAAGTGTTTTCAATAATTGAAAATAATATGATAAGACAACCTGGTATGTTAGATATCGATGATCCAAGTAAAGAGTTTGTAGTTACATTTGAAGGTTTAATTTCTAAAACAGATTTTCTTAAAAAAATTCATGCTATAACAAAGATCCTTCAAGAAAAAATTAAATCACCTGTGGATATAGAATTTGCCCATGATGGAAATGATTATTACTTACTTCAATGTCGTCCGCAGAGTAATCTTGCTGATATTAGTCCAGATAATATTCCAAAAGATATTCCACAAGAAATGATTTTGTTTAATGCTAAAAAATTTATTTCAAATGGCAAAGTCCCAGATATTACTCATGTAGTTTATGTTGATCCATTAAAATATTCTGAAATACCTGACATAGAAACAATGCTTGATGTGGGAAAAGCAATAAGTAAACTGAATAAAATTTTACCGAAGAGAAAATTTATTTTAATTGGACCTGGCAGGTGGGGAAGCCGTGGTGATATAAAACTCGGTGTAAGCGTAACTTATTCTGATATTAATAATACAGCTATGCTGATAGAAGTTGCACGCAAAAAAGGAAATTACGTGCCCGATTTATCTTTTGGTACACACTTTTTCCAAGATTTAGTTGAAGCAAATATTCGTTATCTGCCTTTATACCCGGATGATGAAGGAATTATTTTTAATGAAAATTTTTTCAATGATTCGGAGAATATCTTTGATAAGTTGATTCCAGAATTTGAAGAATTGAAAGACATTATCAAGGTAATAGAAATTCCTTACGTTAAAGATGGAATGGTATTAAAAGTTTTTGTTAATGCAGAAATTGAAACCGCATTAGCAATTTTTACATATCCAACAAATGAATCTTTAAGAGAAATGGACATTAAAGATTCGAATAATGATTATCATATTCATGACCATTGGCGATGGAGAATGAAAATGGCAGAAAAAATTGCAAATGAAATTGATCCTAAAAGATTTGGTATAAAAGCAATTTATTTGGTGGGCAGTACAAACAATGCAACAGCAACAGCCAAAAGTGATATTGATTTAATTGTTCATTATGATAAAAACGAATGTAATTTAGAGCAAGTAAAACTATGGTTCGAAGGTTGGAGCTTAGCTTTAAGCGAAATGAATTATTTAAGAACTGGGATAAGAACAAATGGTTTACTGGACGTTCATTTTGTTACCGATAATGAAATAGAAGAAAAATCAGGTTATGTCGAAAAATTAAATTCTATTACACAGAAAGCAAAAGTTTTAATGGTGAAAGATAATTAATGCATAATTATTTAAAATTATGCATAATTATTTGCATTTGATAAAATCAATTAATAGCTTTGCATCAAAAATTTAGAAAAGAAATGATCAATAAAATTGGCTTACATCATTGGCATCATAATTTTCCCCGAAAGGACGCCGGTAAGCTTTAAATAAAATTATAATTCAATTATTAAAACCCCGGCGATTGTCGGGGTTTTTTCGTTTTAAGGAGTATTTATGTTAAATGGAAATTTAAAACTTGCAATTCAAAAAAAAGGTAGATTAACTGATAAGTCTTTGCAACTACTAAAAAATTGTGGTTTAGAGATTGAAGACTATTCAGAAAGATTAATCATTTCTGCTAGAAATTATGAACTTGATATTTTGTTTTTAAGAGATGATGATATTCCAGAATATGTTCAAGATGGTGTTGCCGATATTGGTATTGTTGGCGAAGATATTATCTTTGAAAAAAAAGCAGAAGTTGAAATTTTAAGAAAACTTGGTTTTGGTAAATGTCGTTTAGCTCTTGCTCTGCCTGAATCTAAAACATTAAATGATATTCAAGAATTAAATGGGAAAAAAATCGCAACTTCTTTTCCTAATATTTTGAAAAACTTTCTGCAACAAAACAAAATTGATGCAAAAATTATTGAAATCAGCGGCTCAGTTGAAATTACTCCATCTCTTGGTGTTGCAGATTATATCTGTGATTTAGTTTCAACTGGCAACACATTAAAACTTAACAAGCTTAAAAAATCTTTTGATGTCTTTGATTCACAAGCTGCATTGATAATGAATAAAAATTTACCAAACGACTCAGAAAAATATAATATACTTCTGGATTTTCTTTTTAGAATTGATTCTGCACTCAAAGCTAAAACTTCAAAATACTTAATGATGAATGCACCGAAAGATTCATTAGAAATTATTAAAAATATTGTACCATCATTAAAAAGTCCGACTGTTGTTCCTTTAGCGGATGAATCATTGGTGGCTGTTCATGCTGTTATTCCTGCTGATGAATTCTGGAATATTTATAAAAATTTAAAAGATGCCGGGGCTTCCGGAATTTTATTATTACCAATTGAGAACATGATACTATGAAAATATTCATTCAAAAAAATCTTAATGAAAAAAAAATCAATGAGCTGTTTGAACGTCCGGCTCAAAAAAATAATTCAACTATAGTCATTGTGAAAAAAATTATTGATGATGTTAAAAAAAATGGGCATCAATCAGTTATTAAATATGCAAAAAAGTATGATGGATTAAATGGCGATTCAATTTTAATATCAAAAAATATTTTGGTTGAACAAGCTGAAAAAATTAATGTAGAGCTTAAAAATTCTATTGATAAAGCTTACGAAAACATTTATAAATTTCATTCGCTTCAATATCCAAAATCAATTTCAGTAGAAACAATGAAAGGAATTGAATGCCAAAAAAAATATTTACCAATTGAAAATGTTGGTTTATATATTCCCGGGGGAAGTGCAGTTTTATTCTCAACTTTATTAATGCTTGCAATTCCAGCTAAAATTGCTGGATGCAAAAGAATTGTTGTTTGTTCACCTGTTAAAAATGAAATTAATTCAGCTTTAGCTTATGTTGCAACAAAAATCGGTATAGATGAATTTTATTCTGTCGGTGGTGCTCATGCAATTGCAATGATGGCTTATGGTACTGAAAAAGTAAAAAAAGTAGATAAAATTTTTGGTCCTGGTAATCAATATGTTACACTAGCAAAAACTTTAGTTAGTAACGATTACAATGGTAGTTCAGTTGATATGCCCGCTGGTCCCAGTGAAGTTCTTGTAATAGCCGATAAATTTGCAAATCCAAAGTATGTTGCCGCTGATTTATTATCTCAAGCAGAACATGGGATTGATTCTCAAGTAATTTTACTGACAAATGAAATTGAATTCGCTCGAAAAGTTTTGAGTGAAATTAATCTTCAAATAAAAAATTTACCGAGAAGAAAAATAGTTGAAGCTTGTTTAATTAATTCATTTATACTTGTAGTTAATAACTTAGATGATGCAATTCAACTGTCAAATAATTATGCCCCAGAACATTTAATAATTAATACTAAAAATTTTAAATCGTTAGCTAAAAAAATAAAAAATGCTGGCTCTGTATTTTTAGGTGGTTATTCACCTGAAAGTGTTGGTGATTATGCAAGTGGGACAAATCATTCTTTGCCTACTTATGGATATGCAAAAGCAATTGGCGGTGTTGATATTTTATCATTCATGAAATCAATTTCATTTCAGACTTTAACAAAAAATGGATTGAAAAATATTTCATCAACGGTTGTTAAAATGGCTGAAGAAGAAAAATTAAATGCACATGCAAACGCAGTAAAAGTGAGATTAAAATGAATATTGAAAATTTAGTTAGAAAAAATATATTAAAGTTAAAACCATACACTTCTGCAAGAGAATCGCACTTAAATGGAATTTTACTTGATGCAAACGAGAATTCACTTGGAAGTGTTGTCGAATTTGATGAACTGAAATTAAATCGTTATCCTGATCCAAATCAAAATGCAATAAGAGAAAGTTTATCAAAACTAATTTCAATTCCAAAAGAAAATTTATTCTTTGGGGTTGGCTCAGATGAAATTATTGAGTTATTAGTCAAAATATTTTGCAACCCGCGAGAAGATGAAGCAATAGTATGCGAACCAACTTATGGTATGTACAAAGTTTGCTGTGATATTAATGATATTGAAGTTAAAAATGTACCGCTTGATTCAAATTTTGATATAGATTTAATTTCAGCAAAAAATTCTGTAACTGAAAAAACGAAAATTGTTTTTCTTTGCTCACCAAATAATCCAACTGGTAATTTGCTTTCAAAAGAAAAAATATTTGAACTAACCAATTCAGTAAATTCCATTGTTGTAGTTGATGAAGCATATATCGATTTTGCAAATGATGATGGGTTAATTAAAGAAGCTATACAAATTCCTAATCTTGTTGTTACAAGAACTTTTTCTAAAGCATGGGGATTAGCTGGCATTCGTTGCGGCTATGCAGTTGCTAATGAAGTAATCATAAAGTTATTGTTTAAAGTTAAATCCCCATATAACATTAATAAATTAACTTCTAATTTTATTTTGAAAGCTTTGAATAACAAATCCAAACATGATTTATTTGTTAATGAAATCATATCTGAAAGAAAAAGAATTGAAAATGAATTAAAAAACATTTCGCTTGTAATTAATGTTTTACCAAGTGATTCAAATTTTATTTCATTTAAAGTTGAGAAACCAAAAGAAGTATTTTCATTTTTAGAAAGCAAAGGAATAATAATTCGTGATAGAAGTAATCAATTTAATTTTTCAGGATATTTGAGAGTATCAATTGGTACAAAAGAAGAAAATGATGAATTTCTTAAACAACTAAAAAATTTCAAAGGATAAAATGAAAAGAACTGCACTGCATCAACGCAAAACAAAAGAAACAGATATTAAAATAAAAATAAATCTTGATGGTTCAGGCAAATCGAAAATAAAAACTGGAATTGGATTTTTTGACCACATGCTTGAACAAATTGCAAAACATTCAAATATAGATCTTGAATTAATTGCAAAAGGTGATCTTCACATAGATGAACATCATACTGTTGAAGATGTTGGAATTGCACTTGGTGAAGCAATTAATATTGCACTTGGTAATAAAAAAGGAATTGAGCGTTATGGATTTTTATTGCCAATGGATGAATCGCTTTCATACTGTGCATTAGATTTAGGTGGAAGAAGTTATTTATCTTTTAAATGTAAATTCAAAAGAGAAAAAGTTGGTGAATTTCCAACTGAATTATTCGTGGAATTTTTTAGAGCTTTATCTTCGGGTTTGAAAGCAAACATTCATTTAAAATGTTCAGGTGAAAATGATCATCACAAAGCTGAAGCATTATTTAAATCTTTTGCACGTGCATTAAATATGGCTTTAAAATTTGATGAACGAAACAAAGGTAATTTACCATCAACAAAAGGATTACTATGATTGCAGTAATTGATTACGGAGCAGGTAATACAAAATCTGTTACAAATGTTCTTGATGAATTGAAAGTTGAGTACATTGTAACATCACGTGAAATTGACATTAATAAATCTAAAAAAATTATTTTTCCGGGAGTTGGCGAAGCATCTTTTGCAATAAGAAAATTACATCTCAATAATCTTTTTACACTTTTAAGAATTACAAAAAAACCATTACTTGGTATTTGTCTTGGCATGCAATTACTTGCTGATGAAACTGAAGAAGGGAATACAACTTGTCTTGGAATTATTCCAACTATATGTAAAAAATTTGAAAACGAATCTTTGAAAATTCCACAAATGGGTTGGAATAAAGTAAAAGTAATAAAAGAAAATCCTTTGTTTGAAGATATAGGAAATGATTCATACTTCTATTTTGCAAATTCATATTATATGCCTATGAATGAATTTACAACTGCTTCATCAAATTATGGAATTGATTTTACAGCTTCGATCCAAAAAGATAATTTTTTTGGAGTTCAATTTCATCCTGAAAAATCAGGTGAAGCTGGAATAAAACTATTAAAAAATTTTATAGAAAAATGTTAGTCATACCAGCAATTGATATTTATAAAAATAAAACCGCACGATTATTCAAAGGTAAATTTGATGAAGCAAAATTTTATGATAATTCACCTTTAGAATATGCAAAAATATTTTCGGAAAATAATTTTAAACTGATTCACATTGTTGATTTAGAAGCATCAGTAAATGGAATAATTTCAACTAAAGAAATTATTAAGCAAATTAAAAATGAAACAAGCTTAAAAATTCAATTTGGCGGTGGAATTAAAAAATTAGAAACAGCAAAAGAGTTAATTGATTTAGGAGTTGATAAAATTGTCATTGGTTCAATTTCAATTTCTGATAAAGATGAATTTGAAAAAATTGTTAATGAAATTGAAATTGAAAAAATAATTGTTGCAACCGATTCAAAAGATAAAAAGATATTAATCAAAGGATGGCTTGAAGAAAGTAAAATCGAATTAGAACAACACGTAAATTATTGTTCATCATTAGGCATAAAATTTTTCCTTACTACTGATATAACAAAAGATGGAACTTTAACAGGACCAAATTATAATTTATATCAAGATTTGATTAAAAATTTTCCATCATTAAATTTTATTGCTTCTGGTGGAATATCAAACATTGACGATGTTATTAAGTTAAATGAAACAAATTTATATGCAACTGTTGTAGGCAAAGCAATTTATGAAAATAAAATTAATTTAAAGGAGCTTTCTAAAATTGATAGCGAAAAGAATAATTCCTTGTCTTGATGTTAAAGATGGCAAAGTTGTAAAAGGAACAAACTTCATAAATCTAAAAGATGCTGGAGATGCTGTTCAATTAGCATTCAGATATTATAAAGAACTTGCTGATGAATTAGTTTTTCTTGACATAACTGCGACAGAAGAAAAAAGAAAAACATTGATTCAATTAGTAGAAGAAGTTGCAAAAGTTATACGCATTCCATTTACAGTTGGCGGTGGAATTTCAACATTAAATGACATCGAAACATTGTTAAAAGCTGGAGCTGATAAAGTATCTCTGAATTCAGCAATTGTTAAAAATCCAAAATTAATTTCAGAAGCATCAAAGCAATTTGGGAACCAAGCAATAGTAGCAGCTATTGATGTAAAAAAAGTTGACAACAAGAAAAAAGTTTTTATCAAAGGTGGAAAAGAAGAAACAGAACTTGAAGCATTGAACTGGTGCAAAACTGTTGAAGAATTAGGTGCTGGTGAAATTCTTTTAACATCAATGGATCATGATGGAACAAGAAATGGCTACGATCTTGAGTTTCTTAAAGTAGTTCAGCAAAATGTTACAATTCCAGTTATTGCAAGTGGCGGTGCAGGTAACTTGAATCATTTTCTTGAAGCTTTTAAAATTGCTAAAGTTGATGCTTGCCTTGCCGCTGGTATATTTCACTTTGATGAAATTAAAATTATTGATTTAAAAAAATATTTAAAGCAAAATGAAATAGAGGTTCGTTTATGATTGATATTGAAAAATTAAACTTCCAAAAACTTAATGGCATAATTCCAGCTGTAATTGTTGATGCATCCACCGATAAAGTTGTAATGCTCGGTTTTATGAATAAAGAAGCACTCAATAAAACTTTAGAAACAAGACTTGTTACATTTTTCAGCAGAACAAAAAATTCATTATGGACAAAAGGCGAAACATCAGGCAATTATTTAAATCTTGTTGATATAAAAATTGATTGCGACAACGATTCACTTCTTATTTATGCTAATCCACAAGGACCAACTTGTCATACTGGAAATTATTCTTGCTTCAATGTAAAAAAAGATTCAATTAAATTTTTAGAAGAACTTTTTGAGTTAATTAAAAAAAGAAAAATTGAATTGCCGGAAAATTCATACACAACAAAATTGTTTAATCAAGGTGAAAACAGAATAATTCAAAAAGTCGGCGAAGAAGCAATTGAAACAGTAATCGCAGCAAAAAATAATGACAAAGTTGAAATTATAAATGAAGTTTCAGATTTAATTTATCATTTGTTTGTATTACTTTCTGAAAAAGAAATTGAACTAACTGAAATTGTTACAAACTTAGAAAACAGACATAACAAAAAATAATTAACTGACTTTTAGACATTTCTATCCTTGATTTTACCTCGCAACCTCACTATTTTGGCACTGCAAAACTAAAATATGGAGGAAAAAATGGCACGTGAAGAAAATAATTTTGGTAAAGGATTATTAATTGGATTTTTAACTGGTGCAGCTGTTGGTTCAATCATAGCATTATTATTTGCCCCAAAATCAGGTAAAGAGTTGCGTGCTGATATTAAAAATAAATCTCAGGAATTTATTGAAGACGCTGACACTTACCTTGCAAATGCTAAGGATAAAGCGACTGAATTAATTAACGAAGGAAAAAAAAAGTCCGAACGTTTGGTGGCAGAAGCTAAAGTTAAAGTTGATTCACTTTTAGATGAAGCTGAAAAAATATTGTCAGATGCAAAAGATAAAGCTGGCAATTTTGCTCAAACAAGTAAAGAAAAAATTGAACGTGAAAGTGAAAGATTAAAATCAGCTGTTAAAGCAGGAGTTGATGCTTATAAATCTGAAAAGGAATCTTAATTATGCTAAATATTTTTTTAATCATTCTTTCAATTGCGGCAACAATTCTTTGTGTTTATTTAGTAATTACATTAAAGAAAATTGTTGTTCAGATTGATGAATTACAAAAAGAAATTAAACAACTTGTTGATAGTACAATTCCTGTTTTAAAAAACATAAACGATGTTACTCTTAAAGCAAACCGAATAGTCTCATCAGCAGAAGATTATTGGGAAGGAATTGAGCGTTCAATTGAAAACGTGCGTAACAAATTTTCAAGATTAACAGGTGTTACACGATACGATGGCGAGGAATATCCCGCCCGTAATTTTATTCAAAATATTAGAGCTATTTCAAAAGGCATATCTGCTTTTTGGCAAGAGTTTAGAAAATAATTTTTTTTCGATAAGCAAGGAGATACAAATTGAAAGAATATCAAGCAGAAGCTATAAGGAATATTGCGTTCATTGGGCATGGCGGAAGTGGTAAAACTTCTTTATCTGAACTTTTATTATTTACCGCCGGTGAAATTAACCGCATTGGTAAAATTGAAGAAGGAAATACTACTTCCGATTTCAATCAGAACGAAATTGAAAAACAAATTTCTATTCAGACTTCCCCACTTCATTTAGAGTGGAGTAATACTAAAATTAATTTTCTTGATACTCCCGGTTTTCCCGATTTTATTGGACAAGTTATTTCATCTTTACACGTTGCTGATGTTGCTGTTTCAGTTGTTAAAAGTGCTGAAGGTATTGAAGTTGGTACTGAACAAACTTGGGATTATGTTAAAAAAAGAAAAATGTCTGCCGGTGTTATAATTAACAAAGTTGATAATGAACATTCTAAATTTTTTGAAACTTTCCAACAAGTAAAAAATCGTTTAAGCTCTGATGCTACAATTGTTGCTTTCCCAGTAAAAGAAGGTATAAATTTTAATTCTATTGTTGACCTAATTAAAATGAAAATGATTTCCTATGGTGATGCTGGAACTAAAAAAATTACTGAAGAAGATATTCCAGCTGATCTATTAGAAAAAGCAAATAAATTAAAAGAAGAGTTGATTGAAAAAGTTGCTGAAAGTGATGAAACTTTGATGAATAAATTTTTTGAAGAAGGTACTTTAAATGATGATGAATTATTGAAAGGACTTAAAGCATCTATTATTAAGGGTGGTTTAGTTCCTGTATTTCCATTTTCTGCTTCTAAAGGAGTTGGTTCAAATACTTTTCTTGATTTTGTTGTTAAATATTTTCCATCACCTGCAGAATTACCAGCTGCAAAAGCAATGATGAAAGATTCAAATTCTCCTGTTGATGTTCCTTGTAATGTTAACGGTGAACCTGTTCTCTTCATTTTCAAATCTTTATCAGAAAAACATGTCGGTGAACTTTCTATCTTTAAAGTTTATTCAGGTTCAATTGTGGCTGGAATGGATTTAACTAATACAAACAGAGATAAAATTGAAAGATTCGGACAAGTATTTATTTTGAATGGACGAAATAGAAAAGAAGTTACAAAATTAAATGCTGGTGATATTGGGGCTGTTGTAAAATTAAAAGATAGTCACACAGGTGATACACTTTGTTCAAAAAACTTTTCTGTCATAATTCCACCAATGGAATATCCTGAACCTGTAATTCGTTTTGCTGTTAAACCAAAAGCAAAAGGTGATGAAGATAAAATTTCTGCTGCACTTCATACAGCCCACGAAGAAGAACCAACTCTCAAATCTAAATATGATCCTGAAATTGCTCAGACAATTGTTGCCGGCCAAGGTGAGTTGCAATTAAATTTAGCTATCAAATTATTGAAAGATCGTTATGGTGTAGATGTTGATTTGGTAGAACCAAGAATTCCTTATCGTGAAACAATTAAAGGGAAATGTGAAGACGCAGAATATAAACATAAAAAACAATCTGGTGGTCGCGGTCAATATGGACATGTTCACTTAAAGTTAGAACCACTTCCTCGAGGTGCAGGTTATGAATTTGTTGACGCTATAGTTGGCGGTGTAGTTCCAGGTCGTTTTATTCCTGCTGTTGAAAAAGGTTTGAAAGAAATTATGTCAAAGGGTATTTTGACTGGAAGCAAAGTAATTGATGTTAAAGTTACATTGTTCGATGGTACTTATCACGATGTTGATTCTGATGAAGTTTCATTTAAGATTGCTGCTTCTCAAGCATTCAAAAAAGGTTTCCTTGATGCAAAACCTGTTATTCTTGAACCAATTTATGATGTAACTGTAAAAATTCCTGAAGAATACATGGGCGATGTAATGGGTGATATTTCTTCTCGTCGTGGTAAAATTCAAGGTATGGATTCTGAAAGTCCATTCCAAATTATTAAAGCTAAAGTTCCACTTGCTGAGTTACATAAATATTCAACTCAACTTCGTAGTTTAACTCAAGGACGTGGACAGTTTTCAATGTCTTTCTCTCATTACGAAGAAGTACCAAAAGAAGTTGAATCTAAGATTATTGATGAATATCAAAAATCTAAAGAAGCTGAAGAAGAATAATCTTTATTTATCTAAAATATTATGTCACCCGGAAATTTATCGATGGGTGACATTTTTTTTATAAGAAAGTTTCTTTTTAATCCCAACCACTATAAATTAGAAACAACAATCAAAAAGAATTATGGAAAAACTTTGGTCACCATGGCGTTCGAACTATATCGAATCATTTAAAGTTAAAAAAGAAAATGAATCATGTGTTTTTTGCTTTGCAAAAGAAAAAAATATTAATGATGATGATTGTTTGATTGTTTATAAATCTGATAATTGTTTCGTAATGTTAAATTTATATCCATACAATTCTGGTCATATAATGATTATACCTTATAAACATGTTTCATCATTGAAGCAATTATCTAAAGAAGAACTTAATGAAATGATGGAAGTTGTATCGCTTTCAATGGAAGCTTTAGAAATAACAATGAAGCCGCAAGGTTATAACTTTGGAGCAAATTTAGGCAAAGCTGCCGGTGCGGGAATCGATGAGCATGTTCATTTTCATATTGTACCGCGTTGGAATGGTGATACTAATTTTATGCCTGTTCTTGGAGAAGTAAAAATTATTTCTCAAGATTTATTAATAACTAAGAATAATTTAATTAATACTTTTAATGAATTAACCAAAAGAAAAAATAATGAATAAGAAAAATTTTAATTGTTTAATAGCTCCAAATAGTTTTAAGGAATGCGCAGATTCAGTCGAAATATCTGAATATGTTAAATCATCACTATTTAGATATTTACCAACTGAAATTCGTGAGCAAATTAATTTTGATTTGAAACCGATTTCAGATGGCGGTGATGGCTTTCTTCAAGTTTGTCAAAGAAATTTTGGCTTAGATATTCTTCATTTTGAAATATCCTATCCATACAGTGAACAAACATTTTTTTGCCCTGTTGGATACTCGGAAGAAACAGCAACTCTTTATATTGAATCAGCTGAAGTTTTAGGAACGAAAGTAATTCCTTCTGAATTTCGTGATCCAATGAATTTATCTTCTAAAGGTTTTGGTGATTTATTAATTCAAATTGTTGATTCAATTGAAAATCAAGTTATGCAAGTTGATAAAATTGTAATTGGAATTGGCGGAACGGGAATTAATGATCTTGGATTAGGAATGTTGAAAACAATAGGTTGGAAATTTTTTGATGAGAATGAAAATGAAATTGAACCAATTCCAGCCAACTTTATGAAGATTCAAGGATTCGAAGGTGAAAAAGTCGAAACTCCTTTCAAAATAGAATTAATAGTAGATGTTGATAATCCGTTAATTGGTGAACAAGGTGCAAGTAAAGTCTTTTCAATTCAAAAAGGTGCTTCAGAATATGAAGCTGAAGAAATGGATAAAGGCTTTCAAGAAGTTTTGGCTGTTCTTGGTATTCCTGAAAAAAGAATTGATTTGTTAAATGGTTCTGGTGGTGGTTTAACTGCCGCTTTCGAATTATTCTTTGATGTTAATATTAAACTTGCAAATGATTTTATTGTTGATGATTTAAAAATCCATAACACACAAAACAATAATTATAATTTAGTAATTACTGGTGAAGGTCAATTAGATTATAAATCTTTAATGAATAAAGGTGCAATGTTAGTAGTAAATGAATTCAAAGAGAAAGATATACCAATTTATTTTATTTGCGGTCAAAGTGAAGGTGACTTGCCTGAAATTGAAAAACTTCATGTAATTGAACTTTCTGAATATTTTAATTCTGAAGAAGAATCAATACAAAAAATTTCTCAAGGAATTGAACTTGCATCAAAAAGAATTGCAAAAGATATAATAAAATTATTCACTCAAAAGAAATAGAACTATGGAACAATTTGAAAAACTAGATAAAATAAAAGTTGATGCACTTGATGAAATTCTTGGTAAAAAATTTCCCGTTCTTGATGATGGATTTGTTCGTGTTATTGATTACATGGGTTCAGATGAATCTATTGTTCAAGCTGCAAGAGTTTCTTATGGAAAAGGAACAAAAAAAATTTCTGAGGATCGTGGATTAATCAGATACTTATTAAGAAATAGACACACAACACCATTTGAAATGTGTGAGATTAAACTTCATGTTCGCGTTCCAATGGATACTTGGCGTCAATGGATTCGTCATCGCACAGCAAATGTAAATGAATATTCAACTCGTTATTCACTTGCAATTGATTCTTCTCAAAGAACAAAAATTGATGAATGGAGAATGCAATCAAAAGATAATAAACAGGGCAGCGAAGGTTTTTTCCCAATTGAAATTGGAAGTAAACTTTCTGAAAGGGAAGAAGAGCTACAAAACTTTGCTCGTGAAATTTATAACGAAAGATTAAATCTTGGTGTTGCACGTGAACAAGCAAGAAAAGATTTACCACTTTCAACTTATACTGAAGCTTATTGGAAAATTGATTTACACAATTTGTTGAATTTTCTTGCATTAAGAATGGATAATCATGCTCAGTTTGAAATTCGTTCTTATGCAAATGTTATTGGAAATGAAATTGTTTCGCGTTGGGTTCCAATTGCATGGCAAGCATTTCAAGATTATAGAATGAATTCAATGGAACTTTCTGCTCTTGACATAGAAGTATTGAAACTTGTAATTCAAAATGAAAATAATAAAGCAATCGAAAAAGCAATTGAATTAAAAATGATTAAAAATGATGAAGGCAAAATAAAATTGAACAGAGAAGGAAAAGAATTCGAAGAAAAAATTTCTCGTTTAGGATTAAAAGCTCCGTGGATTTAATTATATAAAGAAGATATAGTTTGGAAAAAGTCATAATAGCCGCTGTAACAAAAAATTTTGTAATTGGCAGTAAAGGGAAAATCCCTTGGTATAACAAAAAGGAATTAAACCATTTCAAAAAAACTACAATGGGATTTCCAGTAATAATGGGAAGAGTTACGTGGGAATCCCTTCAAAAACCTCTCAAAGGAAGATTAAACATTGTTTTAACAAAAAGTAAGCTTTGTTATGAAAATACAAACGTTATTTTCTTGAACTCACTAAAAAAAGCATTAGAGTTTTGTGAACATAATAATTATGAAAAATGTTTTATAATAGGTGGAGAAAAAGTTTATAATCATGCAATTAAAAAAGCTGATAAAATCATTTTAAGTATTCTTAAAAAGAATGTAATTGGCGATAAGACTTTCCCGAAAATAAACTCGAATTGGA
The DNA here is from genome assembly GCA_029210465.1 of Stygiobacter electus. Classification (GTDB taxonomy): domain Bacteria; phylum Bacteroidota; class Ignavibacteria; order Ignavibacteriales; family Melioribacteraceae; genus Stygiobacter; species Stygiobacter electus. Next base: position 167,322 of record JARGDL010000001.1, on the reverse strand, counting down.
CTTTGGTAGGGATAAAAAATTATGATGATTTTATAGTTCATACTTATATTAGAAAAAGAAAAATTGAGAAAAATTAAATTGCCACAAAAAATAAAAATATTGCCTGAAAATCTTGCTAATAAAATTGCAGCTGGTGAGGTAGTAAATCGTCCTGAATCTGTTGTGAAAGAATTGCTTGAAAACTCAATTGATGCTGGAGCAAAAAATATTCAAGTTGTAGTTAAAAATGCAGGTAAATCACTTATTCAAGTAATTGATGATGGTTCCGGAATGAGTGAAGAAGATGCAATTCTTTCAATTCAAAGACATGCAACAAGTAAAATTTCTACTTTAGAAGATTTAGAAGCGATTAAAACTTTTGGATTTCGTGGCGAGGCTTTGGCTTCAATAGCTGCTGTTTCTCAATTTGAATTAAGGACAAAACAAATTAATGATGAACTTGGAACAATTATTAAAATTGAAGAAACAGGGGAAATCATAAAAGAGAAAGATAATCTTCAAGCAGGAACAACTATCTCGGTTAAAAATTTATTTTATAATGTACCTGCAAGAAGAAATTTTCTAAAGAGTAATTCAACTGAATTAAAACATATCATTGAATCATTTAAAAAAATATCTTTAAGTCATCCTGAAATTAGTTTTAAGTTTTACAATGACGACGATTTAACTTTTGATTTGAAAGCTTGTTCACTTGATGAACGAATGAAACAAATTTTTGCTGATAACATTTTAGATGTTGTATTAAAAGTAAATGAACCAACTGAATACATTAGTTTAAGTGGTTATGTGACTAAACCAAACTACTTAAAAAGAAGTAAAGGTGAACAATATTTTTTTCTAAACAATCGTTTTGTGAATAGTAGAATTATAAATCATGCAGTTTACACCGCTTTTGAAAATATTTTAGACAAAGGTGATTATCCATTCTTCGTTTTATTTTTAACCATCGATCCCAAAAAAGTTGATGTTAATGTTCACCCATCGAAACTTGAAGTAAAGTTTGACGATGAAAGAGAAATTTATTCTTTTGTAAATGCAGTTATAAGAAAAACTATAAGCAGTTATGATTTAGTTCCAACAGTTTCATTTAAAGATTTAAATAATGAAAAAGAAAAATTATCATTTACTCAAAGCAGAATTGAAAGGAATGATTTTTCAGATAGGCCAGATTTTACTCAGCAAAATGATTCAAAAAAAATTCATTTTACAGATGATGACATTGATAGACTTTTCAATGAATTAAATATACCGATAACAACTAACGCTCCTGATTTACCCGTTGAAACACCTTTTGAATCTCAAGAAAAAGAAACTTATCATGAACATCAAAATAGAAATGATGAAAGTCCATTTATTGTTATGTTGCATAAGAAATATATTCTATCTCAAATTAAAAGTGGTTTGATGATAATTGATGCTCATGTTGCTCATGAAAGAATTTTATATGAACAAGCATTGCAATCTTTTGAAGCAAATATTCCTTTTTCACAACAGTTACTTTTCCCCAAAAGTGTAAATTTAGATCCTGCAGATTTTCAACTTGCAAAAGAATTAGAACAATATTTAATTAATCTTGGTTTTGATATTAAATTTAAATCTAAAAATGTAATTGAGATTTTCGGTATTCCATCTGATGTAAAAATTGAACATGAAGTAAAAACATTTTTAGAAATTCTACATGAGTTTAGAAAAAACCAACAATACAAACAGCTTGAAGTAAGGGATAATCTTGCAAAATCATATTCCTGCAAAGCCGCTATAAAAGCAGGTGATTTACTCACTGAGAATGAAATGAGAATTTTGGTCGATAAACTTTTTGCAACTTCAATGCCTTATGTTTGTCCTCACGGAAGACCAATAATTATCAAAATTCCTTTGGAAGAATTTGATAAAAGATTTGGTAGAACTTAACTAATTCTTTTTTATTTTTATTAGCAAAAAGAAAAGAGGATAATATGAATTCAGAAGAATTCAAAAAATCGAAAAATAAATTTGAAGAAAAACTAAGAACCACAAAAGAAACAGGAATGAAGTTTACAACTGTTTCTGGTGAGCCGATTAATACACTTTACACACCAGAAGATTTAGAAAATTTTGATTACTTAAGAGATCTAAATTTTCCGGGTGAATTTCCATTCACGCGTGGAATCCATACAAATGGTTATCGTGGAAAAATTTGGACGATGCGGCAATTTGCTGGTTTTGGTTCACCTGAAGATACTAATGCAAGATTTAAATATTTACTTGCTAATGGGCAAACTGGTTTATCTGTTGCGTTTGATCTTCCAACTTTAATGGGTTGGGATTCTGATGCTGAGATGAGTAAAGGTGAAGTTGGTATTTGTGGCGTTGCAATTTCTTCTCTTGAAGATATGGAAATTCTTTTTGATGGAATTCCTCTTGATAAAGTTTCTACTTCAATGACAATTAATTCACCCGCCGCAATGATTTTTGCTTTTTATCTTGCTGTAGCTCAAAAGCAAGGTGTTACGTTTGATAAACTAAGAGGAACATTACAAAATGATATTCTGAAAGAATACATTGCTCAAAAAGAATATATCTTTCCACCAAGACCTTCAATGAGAATAATAACTGATATGATTGAATATACAACAAACGAAGTTCCTCAATGGAATCCTGTTTCAGTTAGTGGATATCATATTCGGGAAGCTGGATCAACCGCCGTTCAAGAATTAGCTTACACACTTGCAGATGGCTTTGCATACATTGAAGCTTGTTTAGAAAGAGGAATGGATATTGACTCTTTTGCACCAAGGATTTCATTTTTCTTTAATTCACATTTAGATTTTTTTGAAGAGATTGCAAAGTTCAGAGCGGCAAGAAGAATTTATGCAAAAAGAATGAAAGAAAAATATGGTGCAAAAAATCCACGTTCATGGTGGTTAAGATTTCACACACAAACTGCTGGTTGTACTTTAACAGCACAACAACCTGAAAACAATATTGTAAGAACAGCTTTTCAAGCTTTGGCTGCTGTGCTTGGGGGAACACAATCACTTCATACAAATTCAATGGATGAAACTTTAGCTTTACCAAGTGAAAAAGCTGTTAAAGTTGCTTTGCGTACTCAACAACTTCTTGCATACGAAACTGGAATTATCAATACTGTTGATCCACTTGGTGGTAGTTATTTTGTTGAATCATTAACTAATAAAATGGAAGAAGAAGCAAATAAAATATTTGATGAAATTGATTCTTTAGGTGGTGTAATTAATGCTATCGAAGCTGGATATTTTCAAAAGGAAATTGCTGATTCGGCTTATCGTTATCAAAAAGAATTAGAACGGAAAGAAAAAATTATTGTTGGAGTTAATGACTTTGTTGAAGAAGATGAAAAACTTGATATTCCAATTTTACAAATTTCTCCCGAAGTTGAAATTAAACAAAGAAAAAGATTAGCCGATTTAAGACAAAGTAGAAATCAGCAAGCTGTAGAAAATTCTTTGTATGAAATTACACAAGCAGTTATTGATGGCAAAAATATAATGCCACCGCTTATTAATGCCGCAAGAAATTATGTTACTCTTGGTGAAATGGTTGCTGAGTTAAAAAAACATTTTGGAGTTTATGAAGAATCTGTAATTTTTTGATATGATTAAGTTTATAAAATTAATAAGAATAACAAATTGGTTTAAAAATATTTTTGTTTTTGTCCCTTTGGTATTTTCAAAGCATTTGTTTGAGAAGGAATTTTTTATTCCTTCTCTAATTGCATTTTTTTCTTTTTCATTTGCGGCAAGTTTTGTTTATGTAATTAATGACATCTTTGATGCTGAAAAAGATTCACTCCATCCAACTAAAAAAAATAGACCAATTGCAAGTGGAGTAATCTCTAAAAACTCAGCAATGATTTTCTCTGTAATAATTTTTCTTGTTTTTATCCCACTGCTGATAATTTCAAAAAATTATTTTTTCATCTCTATAATCATCGCATATATTTTAATTAATTATTTTTATTCAAGAATTTTAAAGGAAATTGTAATTGTTGATATTTTTTGTATTGCTATTGGTTTTATGTTAAGAATAATTGGTGGTGCTGTTATTATTTCGGTATATATTTCGAGTTGGTTAATATTAACAACATTGTTCCTTTCATTGTTTTTGGCTGTTATGAAAAGACGTGCAGAATTATCATCAATTTCCGAAACTCGTAAACAAAGAACTGTTCTTGAAGACTATTCTATTAGTTTTATTGACCAAATTTCTGCTATAACTGCTTCCGGTGTTATAATAAGTTATGCACTTTATACTGTTGCTGATAGAACTATTATTATGTTTGGGTCAGAATATTTTGTAGTTACAACTTTATTTGTTGTATTTGGGATTTTCAGATATATGTTTTTAGTCATAAATAAAAATATTGGTGAAAATATTGTGGATGTTTTATTTAAAGATGTGCCAATGATTATCAATTTAATTCTTTATGTATTTATTTCTTTAATAATTATTTATCACAAAATTTATGTTTAGCGACATTTTAATTCTTATAACTCTGCTCGTATTAAGTGGTTTTTTTTCTTCGACTGAAATTGCTTTTATTGTATCAAATAAAATTAAAATTGAAATTAGAGCAAGGAAAAAAAATTTCGCTGCAATTAATGCACACTATTTTATTAAAAATCCCGATTTATTTTTTTCGTCTATTCTAATATCAAATAATATAATTAATATTGCTTTTGCATCAATTAGTTCTGTCCTGTTATACAATTTATTTGGTCTTTCTGAACTTACAATTCTTCTTATTTCTACGATGTTACTTCTTGTATTTGGAGAAGTATTACCAAAATTTGTTGGAAGTGAATTGGCAGACGTATTAGTTTTAATTTCATCTACTCCTTTAAGAATTATAAATTTTATTTTATATCCTATTGGAAAAATTATTTCTTCAATTTCAAGAACTTTAACAAAATCCAATTTAGAAAGTGAAAAAGGAATTTTAGATTTTATAAAAAAAGAAGATATTCAAGAATTGCTTGAAGAAAGTTCTGATGCAGGTAAAATGGATGAAGAACAAACGGAAATTATCAGTAAGGTAATTGATATTCGTGAACAAAAAGTTTACGAAGCAATGACACCAAGAACTGAAATAGTTGGAGTTGACATTAAAAGTTCAATGGAAGAAGTGATTGATACTTTTATAAAATCAGGTTACTCGAAAATTTTGGTTTATGAAGAAAATCTAGATAATATAAAAGGTTGGCTTTTCACAAAGGATATTTTTAAGCAACCAGATGATTGGAAAACGAATATAAGAGAAGTGTTGTTTGTCCCTGAAACTAAAAAAAGTCTTGAAATGCTTAATGAATTTTTAGAAAAACAATTTTCAATTGCTGTTGTTGTTGATGAATTTGGTGGAACAGCTGGATTAATAACAGTAGAAGATTTAATCGAAGAGCTTTTTGGTGAAATAAGAGATGAATACGATGATGCAGAAGAAAAGATGATTAGAAAAACGAGCGATGATTCGTTTATCTTAAATGGTAAAGTTGAAATTGATGCTTTGAACGAAGAATATGATTTAAGAATACCTGAAGGTGATTACGAAACAATAGCTGGCTATATAATGGCAAAAATTGGAAGAATTCCACTTAAAGGTGAATCATTTAAAATTGATGATAACCAGATTTTAATTTTAAGATCTGATAAAACAAAAATTGATTTAATTAAGTTGAAAAAAATTCAAACATATTAGAAAGTAAGTTATGAATTCATTTTATGCTGATGAAAATATTGTAAGTCTCGACAGCTTTTCATTTGAAGAAAAATTTAAAAATGAAAAAGATGCTGTAATAATTGACGTAAGAACTTTGGATGAATATAAAATGTTGAGAATTCCAAATTCAATTTTAATAGATATTTATGAATTAAATTTCTTTGATAAAATTCTTGAACTCGATAAATCAAAAACATATTTTGTTTATTGTAGAAGTGGTGTAAGAAGTTTAACTGCATGTCAACAAATGAAAAAACTTGGTTTTGAAAAAGTTTATAATTTACGTGATGGAATTATTGAATGGGAAAGTGAAGTTGAAAGTGGTTAAATAATTCATCAAGCATTTCTTTTTTTGTTTATCTTTGCATAAAAAATTTAAGCCAATTGAAATTTACACTAATTAAAACTGACACAAATTCAAAAGCCCGAATTGGAGAAATATATACTTCTCATGGTGTAATTCGAACACCTATTTTTATGCCTGTTGGAACTCAAGGAACAGTTAAAGCAATTACTCAACGAGTTTTGGATAATGAAATTAATGCTGAAATAATTTTATCAAACACATATCATTTGTATTTGCGTCCTGGAACTGAAATATTAGAAAAAGCAGGTGGCCTTCATAAATTTATGAATTGGAATAAGCCGATATTAACTGATAGTGGCGGATTTCAAATTTATTCTTTATCTGAATTAAGAAAAATTAAAAAAGATGGTGTTCAATTTAAATCTCATCTTGATGGTTCGATGCATTATTTTACACCTCAAAAGGTAATTGAAATTCAACGCAGTATCGGTTCAGATATTATGATGCCACTTGATGAATGCACTCCTTATCCTTGCGATTTTGACTATGCAAAAAAATCTAAAGAATTAACTTCTCAATGGGCGGTATTAAACAAAAAAGCTTTTGAAGATACAAAATCTTTATATGGTCATGACCAATATTTATTTGGAATAATCCAAGGCAGTGTATATAAAGAATTAAGAGAAAGCTCTGCAAAAGATTTGGTTAAATTAGATTTTGATGGCTATTCAATTGGTGGTTTAGCCGTTGGTGAACCAACTGAAGAAATGTATGATATTGTTGATTTCACAACTGATTTTATTCCTGAAAACAAACCAAGATATTTAATGGGAGTGGGAAGGCCTGAAAATATTTTAGAAGCTATAGCTCGCGGTGTTGATATGTTTGATTGTGTAATGCCTACAAGAAATGCAAGAAATGCTTATCTTTTTACGTCACTTGGAATTGTTTCAATGAGAAATTCTGCATACAAAGATGACTTTTCACCACTTGATCCAAATTGTGATTGTTATACATGTAAAAATTTTACCAAATCATATTTGCGCCATTTATTTAATTCGAAAGAAATTCTTGCTTTAGAATTAGCAACTATTCATAATCTAACTTTTTACTTAAATTTAGTTCGAGAATCAAGAAAAAGAATTGAAGATGGTACATTTACAGAGTGGAAAAATAAATTTATTAAAATAATTTCAATTAACTTACAAACAAAAAAGGAGAACTAAATGGATTTCTTATTAGCAATGGCTCCACAACCAAATGGACAAGGTGGCGGTGGCGGTATGATTAGCACTTTGATAATGTTCGGTGCAATCTTTGCAATTTTTTACTTTATGATTATTCGTCCTCAACAAAAAAGACAAAAAGAACATCAAAAAATGTTAGATTCGCTTCAAAAAGGAGATAAAGTAATTATGACCGGCGGAATTCATGGAACTGTTGCTGGAATTGAAGATAAAACAGTTTTAATTGATGTTGGAAATAATGTTAAAATTAAATTTGAAAGAAGTGCAATTACTTCTATTGTAAAATAATTTATTAATTGTCACTCCAAGTTTTAATTTGGAGTGACATAAAATTAAAGTAACAAATGAAATCAGAAAGTAAAAAAAATAATTTTTTACAACTCGAAGAAAAATTTTCATCAATTGAAAATTCAAAAATCATTTTTCTTCCTTTAGAATATTCAGATAAAAAAAAGAAGGACGAAACTCATCCATCTAAACTCATTATCGATGCTTCTAAAAAACTTGAGAAATATGATGAAGAAATGAATCGTGAACTTGCTTATGAATCTGGAATTTGTTCACTCAATAAATTAAAAGTTTATTCTAATTCTAATCAAAATGGTAATTCGATTAATGAAATTTCAAACATTGTAAAAAACAAAAAATTGTTTACCTTATCTGATGATATTAACACTATTAAATTTCTCGTTGACTTGTATGGAAGAAATTACAAAGAATTTACAATTCTTCATCTTGACGCAAAAGCAAGAATGAAAAACAATCCGTTACCAAACAAAGATAGTGTTATCAGAAATTTAGTTGAGAATAATCATATAATACAAGTTGGTGTTCGCTCCTTAAATAAAGTTGAAGAAATCTTTAAAACACAAAATTTAGTTAAACAAATCTTAGCCTGTGAAATAAATTTAGGAATGCTTGGTGAAGACTGGCAGGAAATAGTTGTGAGAAATTTAAATGAAAATGTTTTCATCGTGTTGAACATAAATGTTTTTGACCCGCAATTTTTTGATAACATTTCTGAACCAGAACCTGCAGGTTTAAACTGGAACGATTTAATATATTTATTCAAAATTATTGGACAAGATAAAAACATAATTGGCGCCGATGTAAATGGAATTTTTCCCCGAAAAAGAAGCAACTCAAATTACTATATAGCAAAGCTTATTTATAAAATTATGAATTACGCAATTAAAAAATAATCTCTCAAAGTGAGGGAAATATGAAAAAATATTTTTTATTAGTTTGGTTTGCATTCATTCTAACATCCAACATATTTGCTCAAGTAATTTATGTAGGGAATATTGAAGGGGAAATTGATCTTGGCATTGCACCTTATGTAAAAAGAGTTATAAGAGAAGCTGAAGAAAACAAAGCTCAAGCAATTATTTTTCGAATTAATACTTTCGGAGGAAGAGTTGATGCTGCAACTCAAATCAAAGATGCAATATTAAATAGCAAAGTAAAAACAATTGCATTTATTGATAAACGAGCAATTTCCGCTGGTGCTTTAATAGCTTTATCATGTGAAAAAATTATTATGGTACCAGGTGCATCAATGGGCGCTTCAACTGTTGTTGATCAAGAAGGGAAAAAACAATCTGAAAAATATCAATCATATATGCGTTCAGAAATGCGTGCAACAGCAGAAAAAAATGGTAGAAGAACAGACATCGCACAAGCTATGGTTGATGAAAGTATTGTTATTCGTGATTTGAAAGATGACAGCACAAAGCTGGTTACTTTAACTGCGGAAGAAGCTGTTAAATTTAAAATGGCAGACACAATTTTAACTTCATTACAAGAAGTTAAAGATTATTTCGGATTTTCTTATGCTGAAACAAGATCTATTTCTTCCAATTGGGCAGAAGATGTTGTAAGATTTTTGAGCAATCCAATTGTTTCTTCACTATTAATTATGATTGGGCTTATTGGTTTGTTTACAGAAATTAAAACTCCAGGGTGGGGACTTGCAGGGACAGCTGGATTAATTGCATTAACATTGTTTTTCGGAACAAGTTATATTTTAGAATTAGCAACCATTTGGGAAATTATTATATTTATTATGGGTGTAATCCTGTTAATAGTTGAAATATTTGTAATTCCGGGTTTTGGAATAACTGGAATTTTGGGAATCATTCTCATGATGGTCGCTCTTTTCTTTGGTTTAATTACTGATATTGATATTGCAACCACTAATGCAATTTCAATAGCGATTATTCAATTAGCATCTACTTTTGTTTTGACTGCAATTGTTATTTATTTCATCTGGAAATTTCTTCCAAAGTCCCAAACATTTAATAAATTAATTTTGGATGAAAATTTAAAATCAAAATCTGGTTATACTGCCAAACCTGAAATAGAAAATTTAGTTGGTAAAGTTGGCAAGTCAATTACAGATTTACGGCCAGCCGGTTCAATTTTAATTGATAATCAAAGAATCGATGTTGTAACAGAAGGTGATTATATTGAAAAGGATAATGATGTAATTGTCAAAAAAGTTGAAGGTTCTAAAGTTATAGTTATAAAAAAGAAATAATTATACTAAAAATAAATTTTGCCTTATAAAAAAAAATTACTAAAATTTGCATAAGAAAATTAAGGAGGTAATTTAGTTTAATCTCTACTATTACTAACAAAATGCGAGTTTACTATTTCTTCTAAGCATAAAAATATTTTCATTTTAGGAAATAAAGCTCTATTTCCAATCTTGATTTTAATTTTATTTGGTTATTTAATTTTTAACATTTATGATAATAATCTCTCTGCAAAGAGTGGTCAATTAAATCTATCCAATTTTTATAGCTTTTATAATAAAGCGGAAACAATTCAAAATACACCATCTTTGAAACTCAAAAATTATAATCCAATTCCAGATTCGATTGTAGGTAAAAAAAATCCTGATGATACAATAAAAGTAAAACTTTCTAAAGCTGACTCTTTGAAACTAAAGGCAAAACAAGATTCACTTGCAAGAATTGAAGCAAGTGCCAAAGATTCAACTGCAAGACTGCAAAATTTGAAATATTTAAGACAAGATTTGCCCTACATACCATTCCGACCCAAAAAATCATCATCATTTTTTGTCAAACCAAGCGAAGTTTATGTTCAAAGAAATATTAGAATGGATTCTACTGGTACAAAAGTAATTATTGAAGAAAAGATTGCAGGACAAAACATTCGCCCAAAAGTTGAAATACCAATTGAAGAATATATAAAGTTAAGGCTCGATGCTATTAAAAGAGATAGCTGGGAAATCCTTGGCTATCAATATACACTTAAGGATTCGAAAAAAGATTTAAATCAACTGATAACAGATATTACAAACATTGATATTCCGCTTCCCTCCAATCCAATATTAAGTATTTTTGGTCCACCTAAAATAAATTTAAAAATTAGCGGACAAGTTGATATTCATGGTGCTTGGAGAAATGAAACAACTGAAGGTATAACAACTTCCGCATTAGGAAATACTCGTAATGAACCAGATTTCAAACAACAAGTGCAAATAAATTTAAGTGGAACAATTGGAGATAAATTAAACTTAAGTGCTGATTGGAATACCGAAAGACAATTTCAATATGAAAACCAGTTAAAATTAAAGTATACTGGTTATGAAGATGAAATTGTTCAAAGTATTGAAGCAGGAAATGTTTCACTTCAAACATCTCCTTTAGTTGGTGGAAGTGAAGCATTGTTCGGTATAAAAGCTCATTTCAAAATGGGACCATTTACATTAACAACTTTGGCATCTCAAAAGAAAAGTGAAGTTAAAGAGGTAGCTTTAACCGGCGGTTCAAAAGCAAATAAATTTGAAATTCATGCTTATGATTATTCTCCAAATCATTTCTTCGTTGATTCAGTATATCAAAACAGAAGTCTTAATATTTTTAATAATTACTATGGAAATCCAGTTCCAAGAGTAAATAGTGAATATAGAATTAGAGATATACAAGTTTGGAAATCAACAACTGGATTATATAATCCAACAGAAAGAAAAGCTAATGCTTATTTATTCCTTCCAACAAGAAAAGAAGGTGTCCCTTACGATAAAAAATTAAGAGATAGTACTTTACAATCAATTCCGGGAATTCAGGAGATAGATAGAAGATTTATTCTTTTGACAGAAGGAACAGATTACATCTTACATCCAGAAAGTGGTTTTATAACTTTTAAAACATCAATTCAGGAACAAGATGCAATTGCTGTAGCATTTAGATGGGAAGGTAAAACAGATAATTCAAATGATGATTTATTTGTTGGTGAATTTACACGTGATGCTGTTGGCGATTCAACCGCAAGATTAGTTTTGAAACTTGTTAAACCACCAAATCTTCAGCCTCAATTTAAAGACGCATGGAAATTACAATTAAGAAATATTTATCCAATTGGTGGTCGTAGAATTAAAGAAGAAGGTTTTGTTCTTGACATCAAATATCGAATTGAAGGGCAAGAGCCTCAGGATAATATTCAAGGTGTAAAATTACTACAGGCATTTGGGTTTGATAAAACTGATAAAAGTAAAACAAGTGCTACTCCGGATGGTACTTTTGACTTTTTCCCTGATAGAACTATAATGCCGGAAACTGGTGAAATAATTTTTCCAGTTCTTCAACCTTTTAATAAAGATTTCCCTTTGGATTTACCACAGGATTTAAAATATTCAGCTGTATATGACACAACCTCAACATTTGCAAAACAAGTTCGTGAAAAAGATAAATTCATCATTACTGGTGAATATTCAGCTGATGTCTCTGCAAATTTTAATATCGGTTTTAATGTAGTAGAAAATTCGGTAAAAGTAATTTTAAATGGTCAAACATTAACACCAGGTGTAGATTATATTGTAGATTATAACCTTGGCCAAATTGTAATTAGAAATGATAATGCACTTGTTCCCGGTGCAGATTTAAAAATTACTTACGAACAAAATGATTTGTTTAGCCTTGCATCAAAAACAATGTTAGGTTTGCGTGGTTTATATGAATTTAACAGAGAAACTACACTTGGATTTTCTTTGCTCAATTTAAATCAACAAACTTTGAGTGATAAAGTTAGAATTGGTGAAGAACCATTAAATAATTCGATAATGGGTTTAGACTTTAAAACTAACATTGATCTTCCTTTCATCACTAAAGCATTAGACAAAGTTATTTCTACAAGCACACCTTCTTCACTTTCTATAAGTGGTGAAGTAGCTTACATAAATCCTGATCCAAATACAAAGAAAAGTACAATTAGCAGTGATGGAAGCAGAAGCATTGCTTATATTGATGATTTTGAAGGTGCTAAAAGAACAATCCCCTTAGGTGAAGCTTATGGCTCGTGGAAAGATATAAGTGTTCCTGTTAATTTGCCCTATATAGGAAATTTACCTGAAGATGAACAAATGCATTATAAAGGTTTAGCGTTTTGGTTTAATATTTTACCGAGTGATGTAAATATTAAAGATATTTACGGTGATAGAAAACAAGCTCCGCCAGATGGTCAACAAATTACAACATTAGATTTTTATTTCAATCCAGCTAAAAAAGGATATTATAATTATAACCCAATTTTAAATGAGCCATATAAAAATTGGGCTGGAATAATGAAAAATCTTTCATCAACGGCTAATAATTTGATTGAACAAAATATTGAATTTATTGAATTCTGGATAAATATCTATGAAGCTCCGCAAAATGCTAAAATACATATTGATCTTGGACAAATTAGTGAAGATGTAATCCCAAACAGAAAACTTGACACTGAAGATAAAAACAATAATGATCTTGTTGATGAAGGTGAAGATACAGGTCTGGATGGGGTAAAAGATCCTCAAGAACCAAATTATGATTCTGTAAATAATCCTGATCCAAGTAATGATAATTATTCATTCCAATTAAAAAGGGAAATGTCTGTAAATGATTATGAAAAAATTAACGGAACCGAAGGTAATGCTGTATCAATTGATTTAGGAAGAATACCTGACAGTGAAGACTTAAACCATAACAAAACACTTGATAGAACAAATAGTTTCTTTAGATACGAAATTCCACTCGATACAACAAAAGCAAATCCATTTGTTCAAGGTGGTGGTAATAAAGGTTGGTATTTGATTAAAATTCCGTTAAAAGACTTTATTGAGAAAGTTGGTAGTCCAAGTTTTTCTGTTGTGGAATTTTTCAGAATTTGGATCTCTGGCGTTGATAAGCCTGTGCATTTAAGATTTGCAGAAATGAATTTAGTTGGTAATCAATGGCAAAAAGTATTAAATCAAAAAGTCACTCTTGAAGATACAGTTTTAACTATTTCGACAGTAAATATCGAAGATAATCCTGATTACTATTCACCAAAAGGAGTGCAGAGAGAGAGAGACCGTACACAAACACAATATACCATTTATAAAAATGAGCAATCGCTTGATTTGATTATAAAAGATTTAAAAGATGGTGATAAAAGAGAAACTGTAAATTATTTGCCAAGATCGCTTGATGTTTTTAATTACAAAGAAATGAAATTTTTTATTCATGGAGATTTAAAAGATCATAGTGGTTCAGTTTCTCATTATGTTGATGATAATAATTACGCAACTGAAGTTTATGTGAGGTTTGGTTCAGATTCACTGAATTTTTATGAATATCGACAACCTGTAAAACCAGATTGGCAAGATATAGGATTGAAATTTTCTGAATTGACTGCAATAAAACAAGTAAAACCAGATTCAATTAAAGGGACATATTATATTCCCGCACCAGATATACCGGGTAGTTTTTATGGTGTAAGAGGTAATCCAACTTTAACAAGAATTTCATTCTTCTTAATTGGAATTGAAAATCCAATTAATAAAGGTGAGAAAAACAGAAGTTACTCCGGAAATATTTGGATAAATGAATTAAGAGTAATAGAAGCAGAACAAACACCCGGTTGGGCTTATTCATCAAATGCATCTTTACGTATTGCAGATTTATTTTCTGCCAGTGTATCTTCAAGTCAAAGGAATCCATTTTTCCATGGAATAGGAGATAGATTTGGTTCACGTGAAGATTCAAGGAGCTGGTCAGCCGCAATTGATTTTGATGTTCTTAAATTAATTCCTGTTAATCTTGCTGGTAGTAATTTGAGAGTAAGTTATACACATTCAGAAAATTCATCAAAACCGCTTTATTTGCCAGGAACAGATGTTAAAGTAGATGATGCACAAATTGAATTACGTCGTGCTTTGAAAAATCAAGGATTGCCTGATCATGTAATTGAAGAGAGAGTCAATGCACTAAAAAATTCAACACAAACTGTAGGAACAAGTGATCTTTGGAATGTTTCCAACATAAGATTTAAAATTCCAACAGAAGTTTGGTACATCAGAGATATTTTTAACAATTTAAGTTTTGGTTTTAATTATTCAAAAACTTATCAAAGAAGTCCAACTATTCTGTATATGAATAAATGGAATTGGGGAGCTAACGCAAATTACTCTGTTTCACTTAGCAGAGATTTATTCTTCAAACCAAAAGATATTCCGTTGCTTGGCGAATTAATTAATTTATTTTCTGATTACCGTGATATGAAAATATTTTTTACTCCACAATCTTTTAATTCATCACTATCACTTACAAGGAAAAGAGATTTTACTCAAACAAGAACAAATCCAGATAAGCCGGATATTATGAGAGATTTTGGAGCAACAAGAAGCGCTGGTTTTAATTGGACATTTACAGAAGGTGGATTACTAAATTTATCTTTGGGTTATAATGTTGATATTCAATCAACGCTTGCTTATTTGTTAACCGAAAACAATATTGAAAGAACCGAAGGACAAATTTGGAGAGAAATTTTTGGTGGACAATTTTTTGGAAAAGATTTTAATTACAGACAATCTTTTGATTTAAGAACTAATCCAAAGCTTCCATCTATTTTTGATTTGAATAGATTTATAAGTATTAATACATCTTATAGTTCAAGCTATCAATGGCAAAATAATTTTTCACAAGGTGAATTAGGAAGAGCTGCGGGTTATTCAAGTAAGTTAAATGCAAGTTTATCAATTAGATTAAAATCAATTTTTGCTCCTTTGTTTGAAACAACTGAAGTTAAAAAACCTGTAATTGGAATTCCTCAACAAACTCAACCTCAAAGAACTGGTGGAAGAAGAAGTAATCGTGGTGCTGATAGAAATTTGCAACAACAAAATCAAGGTGTTGTTCATGATTCCACTAAAACTGCTGTTGATTCATTGGTAAGAAAAAGTGAAATTTTAGATACAATGGACATTGCAAAAGAAGATACTGTTGAAGGAATTAATCCTTTGAAATTAACGCTCGATTATTTGAAACTTGGTATTAAATATATCCTTTTTGATTATGAACAAATAAGCATTAATTATTCTCAATCAAGTTCATATTCAGGTGGTGGAATTTTAGGTGAAGGTACAGGATTCAATAATTTTTGGGGAGCTAAGCAAAGCGATAATAAAGGTCCAAGTAGATTATTTATGTTAGGTTTGTCAAACAATATAGGCAAACGAGCCCCGCTTGGTAATTTGCAAGATAATTACACTCACAGAAATGATTTGGATTTAAAAACTTCAAGACAACTTTGGGAAGGTGCTCAAATTGATATTCGTTGGCGTGTTGGTTGGGGTATTAATAAATCTGTAACTATTCAAACAGATTCATTTGGTGTTCCTAAAATTGCAAATCAAATTTCTACTGGAACAATTGATAGATCATTTTTGAGTTTACCACCATTTCTATTTATTAAAAGTGGTATAAAGCAAGTTAATAAATTATATGATCCAACATCACCAGATCCAAGTGCCAATCTTTCAGATGCATTCAAAAGAGGATTTGAATCATTTTCACTCTTATCAAGAATTCCATTTCTTGCAAAAGTTATGAGCTATATACCGAGACCTAATTGGAGTTTTAATTGGAGTGGATTAGAACAATTATCAATTTTTAAATTTGCAAAAAGAGTTTCAATAAATCATTCATACGATTCTCAATACAGCGAAGGTTGGAAAATTAATCCTGATGGTAAACAAGAAATTCAAACACAAAAAGTTGATTATGGTTTTAATCCATTAATCGGAATGACATTTAACTTCGATGAATTATTTGGCGGAAATTTTCAAAGTAGTATTAGATACACAGCAAAAACATCATATAGTTTAGGTGTAACTACAAGAAATGTAACAGAAGCTTTTTCTCGAGACATTAATTTTACTGCGAGTTATAGTAAATCTGGTTTCGATTTACCATTATTCGGTATTTCATTAAAAAATGATCTTGAAATTTCACTTTCATATACACGAGGACAAACATCGAGTATTATTTATTTAATGGATAATTACAAGGATGGTGGAACTCCTCAAGATGGAAAAACAACCACAACTATTGAACCCAAAATTAGATATGTTATGAGTTCAAGAGTTACACTTTCAATTTTTTATAGAAGAACAACAATAGAACCAAAAGGAGCTTCACATGTTCCACCTTCAAAAACAAATGAAGCTGGTGTTGATGTGAGAATTGCAATTCAACCATAGGTGAAAAATGGCAAAAAAAATTCTTTGGGTAGATGATGAAATAGAACTTCTTCGTTCACATATAATTTTTCTTAATGAAAAAGGTTATGAAGTAGATACTGTTACAAATGGAGAAGATGCAATTTCTGAAATTAAAAACAAGAACTACGATTTAATTTTTCTCGATGAAATGATGCCGGGTTTAGGTGGTTTGGAAACTCTATCTCAAATAAAAGATATTAATCCCAATATTCCCGTAGTGATGGTTACTAAAAGTGAAGAAGAAAGTTTAATGCACGATGCTATTGGCAGTAAAATTAGCGACTATTTAATTAAGCCGGTTTTGCCTTCTCAAATTTTATTAGTTTGTAAAAAATTTTTAGAAAGTAAAAAAATTAGCAGTGAATATGTTCAAAAAGATTATTTGAATGATTTCAATGAAATTTCTAAACTTGTAAATCTTGGACCAACTTATGATGAATGGATTGAAATTTATTTAAAACTTGTTAATTGGGATTTTGAACTTGACGCTCATCCTGGAATTGACTTGCGGCAAATGTTGTATGAACAAAAAAAAGAATGCAATCAGGAATTTTCAAAGTTTGTAGAAAAGAATTACAAGAACTGGATTGATAATGAAGGAAAAGAAGATGTTCCAACTTTATCTGTTAATATTATTGATAAATATGTAATACCAGAATTAAGAAATTTTGATGGACCGCTTTTCTTCTTTGTTCTCGATTGTTTGCGTCTTGACCAATGGCTTGTAATTGAAAAACATCTCACAGATTTATTCACAATAAAAAGAGATTATTACTATTCAATTCTTCCTACAGCAACTACTTATTCAAGAAATGCATTATTCTCAGGATTATTCCCAAGTGAAATTGAAAAATATTACCCAGATATTTGGGAATCTATGAGTGATGATGAAAATTCAATGAATAAATATGAGAAAGATCTTTTGCAACTTTTGTTAAACAGAAAAAAAGTAAATTTAAAGACAGATCTAAAGTATATGAAAATAATTGATCCAGATGTTGGAAGAGCTTTTGAACAAAATGTTGTATCGCATCGCAAGACTCATTTTATGGCCGTCGTTATTAATTTCCTTGATATGATTGCGCATGGTAGAAGTGATTCCGAAATTCTTAAAGAAATAGCTCCGGATGAATCAGCATATCGTTCATTAACAAACACTTGGTTCCAACATTCTTCATTATTAAATACATTCAGAGCCATAGCAACAATGCCAAATGCAAAAATTATTTTAACTACAGATCATGGAAGCATTAGAACTCAAAGAGGTGCTAAAGTTTTAGGTGATAAAGAAGCTTCTGCAAATTTGAGATTTAAATATGGAAGAAATTTAAAAGTTGATGATAAACATGCAATCTTTATTAAAAATCCAAATGAATTTAAATTGCCAAATCGTGGTGTAGCGGCTAATTATATAATTGCTAAAGAAGATTATTATTTTGTTTATCCAACAGAATATCATAAATATTTAAGTTATTACAAAGATTCTTTTCAACATGGTGGAATATCTATGGAAGAAATGATTTTGCCTATTGTAACATTGGAGAAAAAGTATTGATTAATTTTCCATTTACAATATTGGTTGATTCTGAAAAAGACACTTCAGAATTAGCAAATAAGTTAATTGAAATAATCAATCTTGGTGACGTAGTTTGTTTGAATGGAAATCTTGGCTCTGGAAAAACTTTTTTTGTAAAAGAATTTTGCAAATGTTTGAATATCCAAAATGTAAGCAGTCCAAGTTTTGCTATTGTAAATGAATATTTCGGGACAAAAAAAGTTTATCACTTTGATTTTTACAGATTAAAAAAAGTAGGAGAACTATTTGATATAGGTTTTGAAGAATATCTTTTGGATAAAGAAGCAATAGTCTTTATTGAATGGGCAAATTTGTTTTCTGAAGTTTTGCCAAAAAAAAGAATAGAAATAAATATCGAAATTATTAATGATAACAAAAGAAAATTTACCATAACAAAAAATGAATAAACAATTCCCAATTTTAGCTATTGAGACAACATCAGATTTGTGCAGTGTTGCTGTTCAATTTAACGAGAATGATTTTATTGAATTAAACTATTTGGCTAAACATATTCATTCAGAAAAATTAATGTCGATGATAGCTCAAGTTGTTGAAGAATCAAAAATTGATATTAGTAATTTTTCTTGTGTAGCTGTATCAATTGGACCGGGTTCATTTACAGGTCTTCGAATTGGTTTATCTTCTGCAAAAGGAATTGCTTTCGGCGCAAGTTTACCAATTATTCCAGTCCCAACTTTTGATGCTCTGGCTTTACAAGTTAAAAATTTTTTACCTCCTTCAATTGAATTTTCAATTCTTTTTTCTGCAAGTATAGAAGACTACTATTTTTCAAAGTATAAAATCGATGATGATCATCTTATTAAGATTGACGAAATAAGTTTAATATCTTTTTCAAAAATTTCTGAAAAACTAAAAAAAGATGATTTAATTTTCGGTAATGCAAAATTCGATGAACTGAATGTCAAAAAGATTTACACTCAAGCAAGATCAATTTCTAATTGGGCTTATTTATTTGGTAAGGATTTATTAACTTTTAACTACGATAATTTAGAACCTTTATATGTAAAACAATTTATAGGAAAAGTTAAGCCATGAAAAAATTAATCATACTTTTGTTTATTCTTGGAAATATTTTATTTGCACAATTTAATCAACCAAAAATTGAAGCAAAAAAATATACTCATGATTTCGGGACAGTAGTTGAAGGGCAAATTGTAACCACTAATTTTGAAATTGTAAATAATGGTTCAGCAGAATTAAAAATTGATAAAGTTAATGCATCATGTGGATGTACAGCTGCATTCCCAACAAAAAACATCTTGAAACCAGGAGAAAAAACTAACATAAAAGTAGAATTCAATTCCTCTGGAAGATTAGGTCCTCAAGAAAAATATGTTTATGTAAGTTCGAACGATCCATTAAATAAAGAATTAAAACTTTCTTTTAAGTGTGTTGTTGTTGATAAAAGCGTTGCAAAAGAAGCTAAAGCTAAACTGCCAAAACTAAAATTAAGTAAAACTGAACATAATTTTGGAGATGTTGAAGAGGGAAAATTAGTTGAAACAAAAATTGGATTTAAAAATGTTGGCAATGCAGATTTAATAATAAGTGAAGTTAAAACTTCTTGTGGTTGTACTGCGGCTTTGTTGAGTAGTAAAAAACTTCAACCAGGAGAAAGCGGTAATTTAAGAATTGAATTAGACACAAATGGTCGCGAAGGTAAACTAACAAGAACAATTGTTATATATTCAAATGATCCTGAAGGACCAAATCAAGTAATAACATTAATCGCAAACATATTAAAGAGAAAATAATGGGCTGGTTTACAAGAAAAAAAGAAAATATATCTAAAGAAAGTAAAAAAAGTGATTTGCCTGATGGTTTATGGCAAAAGTGTGAAGATTGTGGAGAAATAATTTACAACAAACAATTAGAACTTAATCTTTGGTGTTGTCCAAAATGCAATCACCATTTTAGAATTGGAAGCAAAGAATATATTTCTTTCCTTTTTGATGAAGGCACTTTTAAAGAAATAGATAAAAAAATGAAATCTGCTGATCCACTTGAATTTGTTGATACAAAAAAATATTCAGAGAGAATAAAATCAACAATTAAAAAAACAGGATTGAATGATGCTGTAAAAACTGGAACCGGAAAGATCAACAATAAAAAAGTATCCTTTGCATGCATGGATTTTGGATTTATAGGTGGAAGTATGGGAAGCGTTGTTGGTGAAAAAATTTCTCGTGCTATTGATGTTGCTTATGAAGAAAAAATTCCAATGATAATTATTAGCCAAAGTGGTGGGGCAAGAATGATGGAAGGTGCTTATTCGTTAATGCAGATGGCTAAAACAAGTGCACGATTAGCTCGTTTAGCTGATGCAAAAATTCCATACATCTCAGTTTTGACTGATCCAACTACTGGTGGAGTAACAGCAAGTTTTGCAATGCTTGGCGATGTAATAATTGCTGAACCTAAAGCATTAATTGGATTTGCAGGACCACGTGTTATCAAACAGACTATTGGAAGAGATTTACCAGAAGGTTTTCAACGTTCTGAATTTTTATTGGAAAATGGTTTTATTGATTTTATTGTTACTCGTAAACAGATGAAAGAAAAATTATCTTTATTGATTGACTATTTGCATAATAATCATAAATAATTTCATATTGATCTTGTTTGTTAAAATTCAAAAATAAATATTTATTCTATTCATTTTATTGGGGAATAATTTTATACATTTTTTACAATCATTTCAAAACGATAAGTTTTATTCAAGATGATGCATTCACCGTTTTGAGATATGTTAAAAATTTTCTTGAAGGTAATGGATTAGTATTTAACGTCGGTGAAAAAGTTGAAGGATATACAAATTTCTTATGGGTTATTTTATTAAGTGTAATTTATAAATCTGAAACCTTATTAAAATTAAATTTTGATTTACCACAATTAACACAAATACTATCTTCATTTTTTGGCTTAGTATTTTTAATCGCAGTTTATGTTACTTCATGGAAAATATTTTCATCCTTAAAAAATTATAATAAAACTTTACAATACATTTCATTCATATTTCCTGTTATGATTTTATTTACAACTCCATTTAATTATTGGAGTTTCAGTGGAATGGAAACTTCACTTTTTGCAACTTTAACTTTATTGTCAATTCACTTATTGATAGATTTTGAAAAAGGAAATTACTACAAATATTTTCTTCTAACATCAATCTTAAATTCTTTGTTACGCCCCGAAGGTTTATTGTTTTTTGTGTTATTAATAGTTGTTGATATTATTTATAGTTTTCTAATTGCAACTAAAATTAGTCCGTTTGATGAAACCAGCAAAATAATTTCTAGTAAGAAGAAAAAAGTTATCGTCATATTTTTACTGATACAGTTAGTTTATATTTCATTTCGATTTGCATATTATGGGTTTCCATTGCCAAATACATTTTATGCAAAAACAGAATTCACATTTAATTTTTTATTACGAGGGATTGACTATTTTTTTAAATACATAATAACAGATTTATACTACGGTGTTGTTCTTCTGCCAGTTATTTTAAGATTTGCATTAAAGAAATTTGACAGAATAGAATTTATCATTTTCTCATTTGGCATCATTTATATAATATTAACAATTATAATTGGTGGTGATGTTCTTCCAATTGGAAGATTTTATATACCAATTACGCCATTATTTTACATGTTATTCTTTTACTCACTTCTTAATTTGAAGCAATTTTATGAATTTAAAATGAATAGCATAATAATAGGATTACTTTTTGCGACAACAATTATTAGTTCAATTATCAATTACGATTCGAACAAAACAGAAATGATGGAAAAAAGATCATATGAAATTGGATTAGTTACAAAAATGAAAAGCTATGCCGATTGGATTAAAAATAATCAAACAAAAAATGTTACTGTGGCTTTATCAACCATTGGTGCTTTTCCTTTTTATTCGAATGTCAAAGTAATCGATATTGTTGGTTTGACTGATGAATATATTGCTCATCATCCAAAAGAAGTTGATGGCATTGATGAAAATTTGCCAATATTTTGGAAAGAAAGACATTACAATGCCGATTATGTAATAAACCAAAAACCAGATTTTATAATATTTCCTGCAGGAGCAAAACCAAGTGCATTTGCTGAATGTGCAATTTTTATTAATGATGAATTTTATAAAATTTATTATTTGCAACTATTTTATGCAGATGGGTTTGATCAACTGTTACCAATATTTTTCAAAAGAAATAGTGTAAGAATTGATTCTTCAGATTGCAATGTAAAATTTTTAAGTCATTACATAAATGCAAATAATTTATTTTTGTCTTTAGTTAAAACAAAAAATAGAAAAATAATAAATGAAATTTTACATCAAGCTGATCTCGCCAATCAATATTGTCCTAAAAGAGTTTCAGAAATTAATTCTATAAAAGGAATGTCTTTTTATCATTTAGGAAATTTTAATATTGCAAAAAAATATTTTGAAGATTCAATTGAAGAAGATTCAATGAACACAATTTCACTTTTTTATTTGATGAATACCTACTCAAAATTAAATGAAATTGATAATGCAGAAAAAACAATAATTAGATTAAGAAAAATTTCTTCATATGCAATTAAGGATTTATATTATAATTAAAAAAAAGGTGTAAAATGGGAAACATAGGATTTACCGAAATATTGCTAATACTCTTCATATTAATCTTTTTGTTTGGTGGGAAGAAAAT
The DNA here is from genome assembly GCA_029210465.1 of Stygiobacter electus. Classification (GTDB taxonomy): domain Bacteria; phylum Bacteroidota; class Ignavibacteria; order Ignavibacteriales; family Melioribacteraceae; genus Stygiobacter; species Stygiobacter electus. The sequence goes on along the minus strand of JARGDL010000001.1, from coordinate 144,206 downwards.
CCCTGAAATAGCTAAAGGATTAGCCGAAGGAATTAAATCATTCAAGAAGGGATTAAAAGGAGATGAAAAAAATAAATCAACAGATGATGATAAAAGTTGAGTTGATTTTTCTTATCGAATATTTTTGTGAAGTAAATTTTCAAATTCTGGGAGGTTAATATGTCCAATGTCAAAAATGTTAAAAAGTATGAATTCAAAGCTGAAGTAAAAAAACTTTTAGATATTCTTGTCCACTCTTTATATACAAGTCGAGAAATATTTTTACGAGAGTTAATTTCAAATGCATCTGATGCACTTGATAAACTTAGATTTGAACAAAATAAAGGGACAGAAATTGTTAATAACGAATTGCCGCTTGAAATTAGAATTACCTTTGATGAGAAGAAAAAAATATTAACTATTAGTGATACTGGAATAGGTATGACTCATGATGAAGTAATAGCAAATATTGGAACTATTGCAAAATCTGGTACTGAAGAATTTGCAAAAATGCTTGCAGAAGTAAAAGGTGATGTCGGAAATATTATTGGGAAATTCGGAGTTGGATTTTATTCAGTATTTATGGTTGCAAAGGAAGTAACAATTAAAACAAAATCATTCAAAAAAGATGAGCCAGCAGTAGAATGGAAAAGTGATGGATTGGGCGATTATGAAATAACTGAGATTGAAGAAAAGATTAACAGAGGCACTTCAATTATAATTCAGTTAAAAGATGATGCTGAAGAATTTGCTCAAAAATGGAAATTAGAAAGTATTATCAAAAAACATAGTAATTTTATTTCATTCCCGATTTATTTAGAAAATGAAAAAATCAATACCGTAACAGCAATTTGGAGAGAACCAAAATCATCAATAAAAAAAGAACAATATGACGAGTTCTATAAATTTCTAACTTATGATAATGATCCACCCATGGATATTATACATAAATCTGTTGATGCTCCAATTCAATTTAATGCACTTTTATTTATTCCTAAAAAAAGCAACGATTTATTTTTTTACGATAGAGAAAATTATGGATTGGATTTATATGTAAGAAGAGTTTTAATCCAACATAAGAACAAAGATTTATTACCAGAATATTTAAGTTTTGTAAAAGGTGTTGTTGATTCTGAAGATTTGCCACTAAATATCTCAAGAGAAACATTACAGGAAAATGTAATATTTACAAAAATAGCTTCAAGCGTTACTTCAAACATTTTATCTCACTTGCAAGAGAAAGCAAAAAATGATAAAGAAGGATACAATGAATTTTGGAAAGAGCATGGTAAAATTTTCAAACTTGGTTACATGGATTTTGCAAATCATGATAAGTATGTTGAACTATTGAGATTTAATTCTTCAAAATGCAAAGATGAAAATGAATTGATTAGTTTTTCTGATTATGTTGAAAGAATTAAAGAAGGACAAAAAGAAATATATTATATAGTTGGAGCAAATCGCAGTGCATTATTATTAGATCCACATTTGGAAATATTTAAAAACAAAGATTTGGAAGTTTTGTTCTTATACGATCCGGTAGATGAATTTGTAATTCAAGCGATAAGAAAATATAAAGATTATGAAATTAAATCTGTACAGAATGTTGACTTGAAAAAGATTAATGAATTCAAAGATGTTGTAGAAAAGAAACAGGAAACAGAACCACTTTCCAAAGATGATCAAAAACATTTTTACAGTTTACTATCGAAAATGAAAAGCATTCTCGGTGATAAAGTTGAAGATGTTGTTGAATCTAAAAGATTAGTTGATAGTCCATCTTGCCTTGTATCAAAAGATGAAACTATTTCTTCTCAGATGAAAAAGATTTTAAAGATGACGAATCAAGATATTTCAGTTGATAAAAAAATATTGGAAGTAAATCCAAACCATAAATTGATTCGTAATCTTGTCAAAGTATTTAAGAAAAATTCTTTTGATGAGTTTATTTCACTTGTAACCGAGCAACTTTATGATTCTGCATTACTTCAGGAAGGTAATTTAGACGATCCTCATAAATTAATTGAAAGAATTAATAAGTCATTAGAACAATCAAGTGAGTGGTATACAAAAGTAAATAATATTGAATGACGTTTATTAAAATAAAAAATAAAAAACCCAAATTTTCTATAAAGAGAATTTGGGTTTTTCTTTATCATGAGACGAAAATGGTTTCAAGTGGTAAAGTTCAGTAATGGATAATATTATTACAGGCAAATACTCTATGATTTGAATTGCTAAATAATCTTTCCACACACCATTTAATTTGTAATTTAAGATTGTTAATGAAGTAAAACTAACTGCTGAGACTAAATATATTCCACTCCAATTCGGGAATAAAGGAATCAATATTAATATCCAGTTCAAATACCAAGGATGCACAACCGGTGAGAAAATAATCATAAATAAAAATGAATAATAACATTTTGCAAGAAAGTTTAATTTACTGAAATAAATCGGCAACAAAATGATTAATAATAAAGCGCTTGTAATCAATCTTGCGGTTTGGTTATTGTGAATAAAAGCATTAAAGAAATTGAAAATTAATCCGTTATAAATCCAATTCTTTGTATAAATCAAAAATGCTTCAAACGGATTTGATGAAGAAAAATATGGTATGAATTGCAAACCAAACACAATTATTGGAATTATGAAAAATTTAATTTTGTCCTTGAAATACTTTTCGTTGAGAAAGAAAATTGGTAATAAGACAAATCCAATAGGTTTTATTGAAAATGAGAGTCCAAGAAAAATAGCTGAAAAAACTTTTTTCTCATTAAGATAAAAATACAAAGATGCAAGGAGCATAGGTAAACCAAATGCATCTAAATGTCCATCAACAGAAAACTGAAAATAAATTAATGGAGACAAAACAAAAATCAATAAATATTTTTTTTCTAAACCACATTTTTCTAAAATTTTAGAAAACAATAAGAAAGAAATCAGAATAGAAATCAAAATAAAAAATTTATAGCCCCAATAATTTTCATTACTCAACTTGTAAGCAAAATAAAAAATCCATTGACTCAGTGGAAAATAAATTGTTTTCATCTCTTTGAAATTCATTCGCTCAGGCAAGATATCAGAATGCAAGGAATTAAGTTTCTTATCACTTGGTTTATATTGATATGGATTAATTCCAGCATCTTGAACTTTTCCATCCCACATGTATCTATAAATATCATCTGATCCGATTGGTTCAAAATTTAAAAAAGAAATTTGAATGAGTACTGAAAGAATAAGAAATGAAATTGTATGCTTTCTACTGATATTATTTTTTTTGATGTAATAAACAGAAACGAAATAAAATATTGAAGACAAAATCCATGTCGTTGTGTATGTTACAACTACGTTAGTTGAAAATAAATGCAATTTCATCACAGTTAAAAGAGGAAGTAGCAAAAGTATAATAATTAATTTGTTGGAAATAGATATTACTTTCATTTTTCTCAGAAAATATTTAAGAGTTGTTACAAACTTAAGGTGAATTTTAATCTCAAAAAATATCTTTCAAATTTTAAAGAAATAATTTCTTATGAAAAATTATAATCTTTCTTTATTTTGAATGTGTAATGAATAAATTATTTCTTATGGAGAACCAATGAAACACTTATTTTTATTTATCGCATTCCTTTTTTTTATATCATGCAAACCATCAGTAGAATTTAAAAATATTCAACGAGAATCTTTTGGTAAATTAAAAGATGGAACTGAAGTTTCACTTTTCACTCTTAAAAATTCAAATGGTGTCGAAGCAAAAATAATTACTTATGGTGCTTCACTTATTTCATTAAAAACGCCAGACAAAAATAACAAGTATGATGACATTGTTTTGGGTTACGATAATATTGGAGGTTATGTAAATGATAAAGCTAATTTTGGAGTAATTGTTGGAAGATATGCCAATCGAATCGCAAAAGGTAAATTCTCTTTGGATGGCAAAGAATATCAATTAACAATCAATGATAATGGTAATCACATTCATGGTGGGATCAATGGATTTAACAAAAAGAATTGGGAATTAGTAAATGAAGAAAGCAACGATTCACTTCAATCAGTAACATTGAAATGTTATAGCAAAGATGGCGAAGAAGGTTATCCCGGTGATTTAGTTGTTAAAGTAAAATATTCTCTGACAAATAAAAATGAAATTAAAATTGATTATGAAGCAACAACTAATAAAACTACTGTTATTAATTTAACGCATCATTCTTACTTTAATTTAACAGGAAATCCAAACAATACAATTCTCGATCATGAAGTAATGATTAATGCAGATAAATACACACCAGTTGATAAAGAACTAATTCCAACAGGAAAAATTGAAAATGTTGCAAATACAGCAATGGATTTTCGCATAGCAAAAAAAGTGGGGAAAGATATTAATGCAGATTTCGAACAGCTTAAACTTGGTCGTGGTTTCGATCATAATTGGGTAATAAATAGAAATGATAATTCGGTAATTAAAATTGCTGAAGTTTATGAACAAAATAGTGGAAGATTAATTGAAGTTTATTCAGATCAACCTGGAGTGCAATTTTATTGTGGAAATTTTTTAGATGGAACAATTACCGGCAAAAATGGAATTAAGTACAATTTTAGAACTGGTTTGTGTCTTGAAGCCCAGCATTTTCCTGATTCACCAAACAAACCAAATTTCCCATCAGTAGTTTTAAAAAAGGATGATGTTTATAAACAAACAACTATTTATAAATTTTCTACAAGATGATTAGAAAAATTTTATGGAAATCAAATTAGTTAAAGGTGATATAACAAAAATTTCTGTTGATGCAATTGTGAATGCAGCAAATAGTTCGTTGATGGGTGGCGGCGGAGTTGATGGAGCAATTCATAGAGCTGGTGGAAAAATAATCCATGATGAATGTATGAAAATTGTTGAGAAGCAAGGAGGTTGTCCCACTGGTGAAGCAGTTTATACTTCAGCTGGCAACCTGCCTGCAAAATTTGTAATCCATACTGTTGGACCAATTTGGTATGGAGGAAAAAGGAATGAGGAAGACTTGTTGAAAAGTTGTTATATCAATTCTTTAAAGTTAGCAGAAAACTTAAACCTAAAAACAATTTCATTCCCAAATATTAGTACAGGTGTTTATCATTTCCCCAAAGAAAAAGCTGCTAAAATTGCAATTGACTCAGTAAAAAGTTTTTCTTCAAAAAATATAGAAACAGTTTACTTTGTTTGTTTTGATGAAGAGAATTATCAAATCTATCTAAAAATGCTTTCCTAAGTTATCACACTCATTCCATTTCAGTTAAACTACTTGAAGAATTATTCGATAATAAATCGAAAACTTCTATAAACATTGAGATAATATGAAAACACTAAATCTATTTTTATTAATTCTAATTTCGTTTCAAATTAATTATTCTCAGGCAGAGAGTCTCGATTTAAAATTGATTTCAGTAAAGGTTAATAATGAAATTGTTGTGCCGAGTCAAAATAAGTTTCAGATTCTAAAATCTGATAGCATTGCAGTGCATTATAAAGCTGTATCGAAGCAAAAAGGAGAAATATTTTATCGAATATTTGTTGATGCAAAATTAACAGAACCAAAAATTTTAGATACAATTTTTGTTTTCAGAAATTTTACACTTGGAGCACACATAATTAAAATTGTCGCTTATAATGAAAAAGGAAGTGAGTCACAAGCATTATTAATTCCAGTTGAAGTGATCGAAAAACCAATCGTTCAAGAAAAAACGCCTGAACAATTATCTGAACAAAAAAGCTTTGATTTTCAGCCATACATAGTTCCTTCATTAATTGGAATAGTTGTTCTCCAAATTTTAATTATAATTTTTATCTTAGTAAAGAAAAAATCGAATGGTGTCAAATACAATCAAAATAAAGAAGAGCTTGAAGAATTAAAATATTCTTATAAAAGAGCAAAAGAAGAATTGGCAAAACAGCATGAAGTAAATGAAAATCTTAGAAAGCAAATCAAAGAATTAGATGAAAATGTCAAAACACTTGAAAAAACAAATGTTAAACTTGTTGAGCAAAAAGAAAAACTGGCTGAAAGCAAAGCTCGTCTTGAATATCTTCATTCACAAAAAGAAGAAATGTTTGCAATCGCAATTCATGACATTAAAAATCCTGCATCAGCAATTAAAGGTTATATCGAGTTGCTAAATTCTTATGAACTTAATGCTAATGAACAACAGGAAATAATGGAGTCTTTAGTTGCCTCAAGTGACGATATTGTAAAACTTTCTCAACAAATGTGTGTAATAATTGCTAAAGCAATGCCAGAACCAAAATTAAAGTTCGTTGAGTATTCAATTGAACAAGTAATTGAGAGTGTTTACAATCAAAATACTTCATATGCAAAAGCTAAAAAAGTAAAATTGTACAACAAAAGTTCTATTGATTTACCAAAGGTTAAAATTGATCCTGAGAAGATTGAAGAAGCTCTTGATAATTTAGTTAACAATGCAATTAAATACGCGCCACCAGAAACTATTGTAGAAATAAAATCGTATGTAAAAGAAGGCGCCAAAAGAATGGTAGTTGTTGAAGTCAAAGATAATGGTTATGGTTTATCAGAAGATGATTTGAAAAAATCATTTCAAAAAGGCGCTGTTCTTAGCAATAAACCAACTGGTCTTGAGCAAAGTTCTGGATTGGGATTATGGATTGTGAAACGCATAATTGATGAGCATAATGGAAAAGTTTGGGTAGAAAGTAAACTTAGTGTTGGTTCTACTTTTGCATTCGAGTTACCTATTGAATAAAAAAATAGAACACTGAAAATTATGATGAATAAAAATTTGTTTAATTAAAAATCGTTGTAAATCATAAATGGTCAGTGTTCTATTAAAAAACAAAAATATTAAATAAAATCTTCAAACTAAGATAACTTTAATACCTATATTAAGAAGATTTTTTAATTCATCTTTTGGAATTTTTGAATCAGTAATGATTGTGTTTATTTTATTTATAGGCACAATGTAACTTAAACTTTTCTTTTTGAATTTGCTCGAATCGGCTACAACAATAGCTTCTTTAGAGTTTTCTATCATTAACCTATTCAAATAGGCTTCTTCAGGTATGGGTGTATAAATACCTAAATGAGAATCAATTCCATCAACTCCAATGAAACATTTGTCACAATAAAAATTTCTTATGCTATTTTCTGCAATTGGCCCAACTAATGATAGTGAAGTAGTTCTTAAAAATCCACCCAAAAGAATTAGCTTAACATTTTCTCTAATCAATTTGCTGGCAATGTTAAGAGCATTTGTAATTACTGTAAGATTATTCAAATTGATAATATTTTTAGCAATTTCAACTGTAGTTGTACCTGAATCAATTATTATTGTTTCATTATCTTTGATTAATTCGGCAGCTTTTTTACCTATCGCTTGTTTTTCTTTAGCGTTAATTTTAGCTTTTTCATTAAGTTGCTGATCGATGCCAACACTCTGAATTTTTAGTCCTCCACCACGAGTTTTTATAATAAGACCCTTCTTTTCAAGATGTGAAAGGTCGTTTCTTATAGTAACTTCACTAACATTAAAAATTTGACTTAAATTATTTACTGAAACTTGTCCCCTTGAATTGACTAAGTTAATTATTTCTAATCTTCGATCAATTGTCGAAATTTTATCCATAAAACTCTCTTCCCCTTAAAAATAATTTTAGAAACTTTCCGAAAGGTAAAAAAAAATATTTACAAAGGAAATAAAATCTTGACAAAAAGAAAAAAAAATATTATATAGCAAAAGAAATATTTCGAAAGTATATCATAAGGTTTTATAATGTTATCTGAAAGATTTAATAATTATTTATTAAGTGAGAAGTTCTACACAGAAAAAGAAATCTTCAATCAACCGGAAACTTGGATTAGGGTTTGGGAGAATTTCAAAAAAAATAAAAGTGAACTTCGCAAGTTTTTTGAAAATATTATTGTTAAAGAAAAAAATGATTTTTCCATAATTTTAACTGGCGCTGGTACATCAGCTTATATTGGGGATGTACTTTTAGGTATCTTTAGTCTTAATTTCAATAATCCAATCTCAGCGGTTGCTACAACAGATATAATCACTCATCCAGAATTCTATTTTAATCATAAAAAAAAATATTTGCTAATTTCTTTTGCTAGATCAGGAAATAGTCCAGAAAGTTCACAAGCTATTAATTTAGCCGAAAAGTTTGCTGAAAAGATTTACCACCTTATTATAACATGCAGTGAAAATAGCTCTTTAGTGCAAACTGTTGCAGATAAAAAACATTTCAATTTGTTTATGCCTGCTGAAGCAGAGGACAAAGGTTTAGCAATGACTTCGAGTTTTACTTCGATGTTATTAACTGGCTTATTGATTTCAAAGATTTACAAAGATGAGAATTTAGATATACAAATGGACTTGATTTATAAATATGCTAAAAGGATTATATCTTTTTATTCAAAGGAATTAAGAAAAGTGTCATCGTTAGATTTCAAAAGAGCTGTTTTTCTTGGTTCTGGAATGTTAAAAGGCGTAGCAAGAGAATCTCATCTTAAATTACAAGAACTAACAGATGGAAGAGTCATTTGTAAATATGATTCCTTTTTAGGTTTTCGTCATGGGCCAAAAGCTGTAATAGATGATACTAGTTTAGTCGTCTATTTATTTTCTAATAACGCTTATGTCAATCTCTATGAGATGGACTTGGCTAAGGATTTAATATCAACCGGAAAAAATCTATATTCAATAGGAGTAATGGAACAAGAGCTAGATATAGACACGGATTTAAAGATTATTCTTTCTGACAATAGTTATAAAATACAAGAAGAATTTTTACCACTAGTTTCTATTATACCAGCACAATTATTGGGATATTATAAATCATTGAGTTTAGGATTAAATCCTGATTCTCCTTCAAGATCAGGCATGATTCATAGAGTTGTTCAAGGAGTAAGAATTTATCCATACATAGAAAAAACTGAGAATATTGATGATAACAGAAAATAAAATATTGTGGTTGATCAAAGAACATAAGTTGGGTAAAAAAATTGGTATAACATCTGTATGCTCGGCTAATGTTTACGTTTTAAAGGCGGCTATTAGAAATGCCCAAAAAAAGAATCAGTACTTGTTAATTGAATCAACATCTAATCAAGTTGACCAATTTGGTGGATACACAGGAATTACACCTGCAGTATTTAGAGATATTGTTTTCAAACTTAGCAAAGAATTAAAATTCCCCAAAGAAAAGATAATTTTAGGTGGTGATCATCTGGGGCCTAATAGATGGCAATATGAAGATTCTTCTTCTGCAATGGCGAAGGCAAAAGATCAAATTGCTGCATATGTGCGTGCCGGTTACCAAAAATTACATTTAGATACTAGTATGAAATGTAGTGATGATGGCAATAAAGAACAACCATTGGATGCTTCTATTATTGCTGAACGAGCAGCTATTCTATGTAAAGTTGCAGAAGATGCGTCCATTGGCAGAGCAAAAACTGATCTGCCCGTATATATTATTGGTACGGATGTTCCACCTCCTGGTGGAGCTAAAGATGAACACTACTTACATATAACTACAAAAGAAGATGTTGAACGTACAATTGAATTAACAAAAAATGCATTTGAAAAATATAATTTGCACGATGCATGGGAAAGGGTTGCTGCAGTTGTAGTTCAACCGGGGGTTGAATTTGGAGATGAATCTGTTTTTAACTATGATAGATACAAAGCAAAAGAATTAAGCAAACTTATTAATCGTTTTGATAATCTTATTTATGAAGCACATTCAACAGATTATCAAAAAAAAATATCATTAAAGCATATGGTTGAAGATCATTTTGCAATATTAAAAGTCGGTCCGTGGTTAACTTATGCAATGCGTGAAGCTATTTTTGCACTTGCTCTTATTGAAAAAGAGTTACTTTCAAATAGAAAAGATATACAATTATCAAATCTTATTGATATTGTTGATCAACAAATGTTAAATGATCAAAAATATTGGGTTAAATATTATATAGGAAGTGAAGATGAAATAAAGATAAAAAGAAAATATAGCTATAGTGACCGTATTAGATACTACTGGAACTATAAAATTGTAAATGCTGCATTAATGAAATTAATTATCAACCTGAGAGATAATAAAATTCCTATCTCTTTAATTAGTCAATTTATGCCACAAGAATATGAAGCTATTGTCAACGGTAATATAACACTAGATCCTCAAGAATTAATCAACAATAAAATCACTCATATACTAGAAATTTATAATTATGCAACCAATGGGGGTTTTAGATGAAACTTAGACCTTGGTTAATTTATGCAATAATAACAACTATATTCTGGGGAATTTGGGGATCGTTGATTGAAATACCTGAGAAGGCAGGGTTCCCAGCAACATTAGGTTATATTGTTTGGGCTTTTACAATGATACCGCCAATGTTTGTTGCATTAAAAATTATAAATTGGAAATTGGAATACGATAAAAAATCTATTTTCTTAGGTAGTTTGATTGGATTAACTGGTGCAGGCGGTCAATTAATTTTATTTATTGCATTGAAAACTGGTCCAGCTTATTTAGTATTCCCTATAATATCTCTTTCACCAGTAATAACTGTTTTATTATCATATGTTTTCTTAAAAGAAAGAGCAAATTTAAGAATTTGGATTGGTATTATTTTGGCACTGATATCTATCCCTCTTTTGTCATACCAATCCAGCGTTGATTCAAATTCAACACATGGTATTTGGATTGTTTTTGCTTTACTCGTTTTTTTTGCATGGGGTTTTCAAGCATATACAATGCGTTTTGCTAATCAAACAATGAAAGCTGAAAGTATCTTCTTTTACATGACTATTACTGCAATTTTACTATCTCCTCTAGCTTTACTTTTGACTGACTTTTCAAAACCAATTAATTTTGGTTTTAACGGTCCTATTTTAACAGCTTTAATTCAAACTTTAAATTCGGTGGGTGCTTTAATGTTAGTATATGCTTTTCGTTATGGGAAAGCTATTATTGTTAGCCCGCTCACAAATGCAGTTGCCCCAATTATTACAGTAATAATTTCATTGTCAATTTATAAAGTTATACCTCATATAATTATTATAATAGGTATGACTTTAGCTCTAATAGCTGTTTTCTTGATGGCTTTAGAAAACGAATGATGAAAAAAATGAGAAAAAAAATGGAAAATAAAAAATTTGATGTAATTGTTGTTGGCGAACTGAATGTAGATTTAATTCTCAATCAAATTGAATCGTTCCCGGAAATAAGTAAAGAAAAAATTGCTCAAAAAATGGATCTAACCTTAGGAAGTTCATCAGCTATTTTTGCCAGTAATATTAGTACTTTAGGCTTAAAAGTAGCTTTCTTAGGTAAGATTGGGAAAGATAATTTTGGCGATTTTATTATTGATGAATTAAAAAAGAAAAATGTTGATACTAATTTTATCATACGGGATGACAATTCAAAAACCGGAATTACAATAGTTCTAAATTTTGATGAAGATCGTGCTATGGTAACATATACGGGTGCTATGGCTGAATTAACCTTTAAGGAATTAAATGGTGATGTAATTTCTTATGCGAAGCATCTTCATTTTTCATCTTTTTATTTGCAGAAAGGCTTAAAACCTAATGTGAGTGATTTATTCGCTCTCGCAAAAGAAAAAGGTTTAACAACTTCTTTTGATATGCAATGGGACCCAGAGGAGAAATGGGACATGAATTATAAGGAAATTTTACCAAATGTAGATATTTTTTTCCCAAATGAGATGGAATTACTGCTTTTAACTGGTGAAAAAGACATAAACAAAGGATTAGAAAAGTTAGCCAAATATGGAAATAGTATAGTCGTTAAAATGGGAAATAAAGGTTCGGTATCATGGGATAAAAAGAAAATCACTCATGTAAAGCCTTTCCTTAACAAAAATGTAGTCGATTCTATTGGTGCTGGAGATAGCTTTAATGCAGGTTATATTTTTAAATATCTTCAAGGTGCTGGAACTATTGAAAGCCAAAAATTTGCAAACCTAATTGGAGCAATTAATACTACGGCTGCTGGTGGAACAGGTGCATTTACCTGTTATGAAAATATAATGGAAATAGCTAAAGTAAAATTTGGATTTAGTGAAACCTGATATTGGAGCTATATTATTTAATATCTGAATACAAATAATTATTATCAATATAATTAAGGAGTTTTGCTATGAGAAAATTGAAAATTAAATTATTAATTATTTTTTCCCTGTTAACAAATTTAATCTATTCTCAAGAAATAATTTTCCCCAAGCCTTTTGGTATTGCAATAGATGACTTCGGCTGGATGCAAGGAAGTTCATTAGGTGATGAAGGTGGACCCTGGAGAGCTGGTGTTCGAAGATACATGGATGTTAGAGATTATAAACCCATTGTTGAAATTGGTAAAGCTATAGGAGTAAGATTTCAAGGTGTATTTGTACTATCAGAAATGGATAGATTAAACATATTAACAAAATATACTACCACTACCAAGCAAGGTGAAAAATGGGATAATTCAGAAAATATTAATAAAAAACAGATTGAAATAATGGATTATGTCAAAGAGAATGCAGCTTACTTAGAATTTGGACTACATGGTGTAGGCCATGAGCATTTTGACCATGGCAAAAGAACAAGAGCAGAATGGTATGATATTGAAAATAATAAACCTTGGGATGAACAAGATTCAAAAGAGCATCTTAAGGCATTTTCAGAAATAATGGCTCAATATGGGCTTACAAAGGAAAACGGACACTCATTTCCAGAAAGTTATGTACCTTGTGCATACGCTTATTATTGGAATCCAAATGGAGAATATAGTACTGGAAAATTGATGCATGAATATGGAGTAAAATATGTAAATACATTATTTGAAGAAATTCCTGAATGTAATCCCCCAATTGAATTTGGCGGTGGATTTGACCACGGAGTTCTTGTCATCAACAGATATAATTATGGAAATCCTTGGTATGAATTTGCGTCTCTTCCAAAGGATTCTTTGCCAAATTATAAGACAGAGATTATTGAAACACATTGGCCAAATTGGTTAGCACAAGATGATTTTTTACAACCAGAATTAAATAAAAGATGGATTGAATTTTTTAGGAGGGTGCAAAAAAGTAATACTCATTTCTTAGCTAAAAATACTGAGCAATTATTTTCTCAATGGTTATATAAAAAGTACACAAATGTGGTTATTAGAAAAAATGCAGTGACTATAGATAATACTAATATGCCTAATGTAGCTTATCAAGAGGGACTGCTGGGGAATATGGTTTTGAAAGTTAAACTTGAAAACAACAAACATTTATCAAGTGCTAATATTAATGGGAAACCTATTTCGGGGTATTTTGAGGAATGTGGATATGGATTCATTTATCTTCCTCAACTTAAAAAAGAAAAATATGAACTTTCACTTGAATTCGGTAATAAGTCGTTAGGTACATATATAAATACTACAGGTACTTATAATGTTTACGATGTTGATCTAACTAATCATAAAATGTCTTTTGATATAAAAATGTATGGTCATCAAGAAGTTAAAATTATATGCGATAAACCTAAAGATATAACATGTAGTAATCCTTATCTTAAGATTAAAAACTGGGATTATAATCAAGGTAATAGAACTTTATCAATAGAACTTTCTGGTAGAGATATTCAAGGTGAAAAAGGGAAAATAAGTATTAATTTTGAATGATTTGAGTGACTTAAATTGACTAAAAATTTTGAGGAAAAACATGAGAATTATATTAAATCAGTTATTAAGTGTTTTGTTATTACTCTATTTTTCCCCTGGTAATTTATTTGCATCAGGGACAATAAAAGGAAGAATTAATGATGCAAAAACAAAAGAAACATTACCAGGTGCCAATGTAATAATTCAAGGCACTGCCTTTGGTGCAGCTTCCAATATTGAAGGGGAATATATTATTCGCAATGTACCTGAGGGTAATTTCGTAATAAAGGTTAGTTATATTGGATATAAATCAAAGGAAGTAAGTGTTAAAATAAGTAATGAAAAGACGATTGAACTAAATATTGAACTTTCCCCAGAAACTATTGAAGCGGAAGAAATCGTAATTAGTGCGCAAGCTTCAGGACAAAAAAGTGCTATCAACCAACAACTTTCGTCGGACCGAATTGTTAATGTTGTATCTTCTGAAAAAATACAATCTTTACCAGATGCTAACGCTGCTGAATCGGTTGGACGCTTACCGGGTGTTTCGGTCCTTAGAAACGGAGGTGAAGGTACTCAGGTCGTAATTAGAGGTTTATCTCCAAAATATAATCAAGTTACTGTTAATGGTGTTGAACTTGCCTCTTCTAGCCCAAGTGATAGAAGTACAGAAGTTAGTATGATTACTCCTAATATTTTGGGTTCTATTGAAGTATCGAAAACAATAACTCCCGATATGGACGCAAATGTCATTGGAGGTGTTGTCAATTTTGAATTAAAGGAAGCCAAGTCAAAAACAACAGATAGATTACCAATAAGCTTTTCAGTACAAGGTGGATATAATAATTTATCTAATGTTTATAATAAATTTAATAATTATAAATATTTATTAGGAGTTGAAGATAGGTTATTAGATGAGAAATTAGGACTAATGGCACAATTGAATATTGAGCGTAGAAATCTTACTTCAAATGATATAAATATTGGCTATGATCCTGTAGCAACAAATTTTACGGATTATAGAATTAGAAACACAGATCTCAGCTATAATTACAGAGATTTACAGAGATACAATGCTGCTATTGTAATTGATTATATGTTAACTAGTGGCAAAATAAAGTTTACAAATTTTTTTAATTATAGTAAGTCTAGTTTAATACACAGAGTAGAAAGTTATAATATCGCTAGTAACTATTTAGATTTTTTATCTGCAGGTTCTTCTGGTAATTCTAATGATATGACAAATTCCTTGGAGTTAAACCAAAATTTTTCATTTTTTGATCTAACAGCTAAAATTACTCATTCAAATTCCTTAGTGCACTCGCCTAATGAATGGAGTCTGGATTTTTTACAAAATTCTGTGGGGTTAGCTTCATTAACAAATAAACCAAATATAAGCCCTGAAGATGTCCAAAAAATTGCAGTTATAAAATTAGAGCAAGCTTATATGAATGGAATTAGTACATCCAACAATAATTCAAAAGAAAATACATGGTCAGCTTCGATTGATTTGGCAAAAGAATTTGAAATTGATAATTCCATAACCGGTACAATAAAAATAGGTTCCTCATATCGGTTTCAAGACAAAAATTTCGATAGTGATGTTTATGATGGAGGAGGACTTCAGTATGGTGGTGCTGGATATGTTGATAAATTGATTGCAAATTATTTTTCTCTCCCAAGCAATTTAGGATATCAAATACCAGTAACGCTTTTCAACGACAAAAATTTTAATTATGGGAAATTTCTTGACGGACAATTTATCATGAATTATCCCATCAATGTTGGCCCATTTGAAGGGTTGTTCCCTTATTTAAAAAAGAATTATGATGAAATTTTAAAAAATAATGGATGGTCTGCTTTTGTACATGATGCATACTTATCTACAACAAATGATTTTAAAGGGAATGAAAATCGCTATGCTTATTATGCAATGGCAAATATCAAATTTGGGGCTAATTTTAATATCATTTTAGGTGCAAGGTTCCAAAATTTAATAACAAAATATACGGGGATGCGAGGAATTCAAACTAGAGGTTCGGTTCTCACTTATAATTACTATGATACAGTAGCAACTAAATCCTATGGTTATCTTCTTCCAAATATATCTGTAAAATATCGACCTTTAGATTGGATGGATTTACGTTTTGCTTACTCGAATACACTTGCTTACCCAGATTTTCAATCAATTATTCCAAGAATAAACGTTGGGTCAGGTGAAATAAATTGGAATAATTTGAATCTTGAACCTTCTCATTCATTTAATTATGATTTTGATATTTCATTTCATGAAAACACGTTAGGATTTTTGTCATTTGGATGTTTCTTAAAAAACATAAATAAATTGATTTATCCATGGTCTTTCTATGTTTCAGGGACTAAAGCAATCCCTTATTTCCCTAATAAATTATTAGGAAATACCACTCCTACAGGCATCTATAAAATTAATACTTATATAAACAATTCATTTTTAATCAAGGATTATGGAATAGAAGCTGATTGGCAAACACATTTTTGGTATTTACCGAGTGTTCTATCAGGCTTAGTACTTAGCATAAATTATACACACATTTTATCAAAAGCTAATTATCCGTATACATTGATTAAATCAACTGGTAGAACTATTGCATATATTGATACTTCATTTAGTGATAAACTACTTCATCAACCTAACAATATATTGAACATTTCAGTTGGGTATGATTACAAGGATTTTTCAATTAGAATTGCATTAATTTATCAAGAGAGCATTTTTACTGGCGTAAATTTTTGGCCACAAATTAGAACAAATACAGCTTCATATAGTAGATGGGACATAGCATTTAAACAAACGTTACCTTGGAATAATTTAGAGTTATATGGGGCAATAAATAATTTAACCAGTGTCTCTGATAAAATTATTCTACAGTTAAGCGAAAAAGTACAATCAATACAAGATTATGGAGCAACAGCTTATATTGGCATAAGATGGAACTTCAATAATAACTAAATCAAATTAATTAAAAGGAGGAAGAAAGATGAAAAAAAGACAATCATTTTTTATTATCATATTTTTGGTGTCAATCTTTAGTATCAGTATTTTTGCCGATAGCAAAGATACATTAGTTGTTCACGCGAGTGGAAAAAGTCTTGATGTTATTATTAATAATGACCAAGCTAGTACTACTCCACATAGTGTATATAAACTTGTATCAACTGATACAACTTATATCTTCCTTGATCCTATTACAATTAAAACAAATGTTACAGTCATTGGAGTATTAGGAAAAAATAAGAGACCTCCCACTATTCAGCCAGCTGTTCGAACAGATGGATCAATGTCAACATTTTTATTCATATTAGCTGGAGATAATACGATCTCAAAATTCAGGAATCTTTACCTAATTGGGTTAACAACATTAAACACACGTTATTCAAATTCTAATGGTGAAGGGGCTTTAATTAATGTGACTGGGAAACATGCAAAGTTGTATGTGGATAATGTAATTTTTGATGAATGGCCAGATAATCAAATAAGCTATGAAGGTGATTGGTGTTCATTTTTTATAACTAATTGTAAATTTAGAAATGGAATACACCCAACTCAATGGTATTCTGGAGAAGCATTACGTAATAGATATAATACTGCTTTTACAGATTCAATTATCATGAAAAATAATACAATTTTTGCAATTAATGCATATGCCTCTTGTCCAGTTACTGCCAATTATATTAATTATTTTGAATTTGTACACAATAGTGTAATTATGACTTTTATGAATCCATTTTGGGTTTTTAATGCTACTAAAGCAAAAATTAATAATAATCTTTTTTACGGTACATGGGCAGGTGGAGAAACCGATGATGAATTCAAAGGATATTGGAACCAATTGTGGAGTCTTGATAGAGGCTCTATTATAGATTTCGATACATTAAGTGTTGATAATGCAAAATATTTAGATCCAAATGCAACTACAAAACCAGCGTGGACTGCAGAAGCTAAACGTGTAATAGAAGTAAAGAATAACAATTTTTATATGCCAAAAGTTGTTTTTAACTACTTAAATGCTTGGAATGACACTTCTAAACATCCAGTTAATATTCCTAAATTTATGAATGACCGTACAAAGAAAATGTTTACTGATAAAACTCACTGGCCAGGTTTTACTGAATCTGGTAATCTTCTTCTTGATCCGACTTTTGGTCCTTCAATTGATAAAATTGTTGAAGATAATCAAGGAAATGGTATAGGTTTAGCTAAATATTTTCTGGCTATTAGAACTAACACAGCTAATACAGGTATTTATGGTTACAAAATTCAATCTGTAACAGGAGATAACTGGGTCCCAAATTGGCCTTTACCAGAAATTACAGATATGCAATATAAAAACTCGAGTTTACTTAATGGTGGTACGGATGGTAAACCGATTGGAGATCCCGGTTGGTTTACTGGTGGATATACAGGAATTTCTGATGAATATAGTCAATTACCCTCAGGATTTCAACTAAATCAAAACTATCCGAATCCATTTAATCCAACAACACAGATTAGTTACTCGATACCAAAGTCAGGGATAGTTAACTTGAGAGTATATAATATAATAGGGAAAGAAGTAGCAGAATTAATCAACGAATATCAAAATAGTGGTACTTATCAAATAACATTCAATGCTCAGGATTTACCTTCTGGTGTATATTTCTATCAATTAAAAACAGGAGATTATATTAGCTCTAAAAAGATGTTGCTAATTAAATAAATTAAATAGTAAAAATAATACAAGTTAGCGAGTAAAATTATTTATTGGCTAACTTGTATTTTAAATTATCAAATCATACAAATCTTAAAAGAGATTAATATGAAAAATATTTTATCTTCTGTAATTTTAATAATTTTAACACAAATATTTTTAAATTCCATAATTTATTCCCAAATAACAATCGATGGGAATTTTAGCGATTGGAATAATATATCTTCTTATGTAACGGATTCCAATAGTGATAACGGTGGAGGCAATAGGGATTTAATTGCTGGCTATTATACAGTAGATGCTACAACACTTTACTTAAAAACTGATGTCCAAGGTACATTTCAACCAGTCGATTGGACTGATAATTATATTATATACTTTGATACGGATAGGAGTACAAGCACTGGTTTAACTAATGGATGGTGGACAATGGGTGCAGATTATAGAATTGTAATATTTAATTCACAACAATATCTACAAGTTTTTATGGGTAGTAGTAATAGTGATGATAGTTGGGGTTGGGGAGGTACACTCGGTAATAGCAAAGCAATTTCAACTGCATGGAATGGTAGTTCATGTGAATCGGCAGTTTCTTTTTCCGATTTAGGAGTTAATTCGAGTAGTTCAATATGGATTCAATGGAGAGCAGAGCCTGGAAGTGATGGAATGCCAGAATATGGTTCAACACGTAGTGATGCACCGCTTCAACAGGTCCAAAGTAGTCTAAAAGTTCTAGTCCCTGCATATTTTGGCTTATACGATGATTATTGGGCTCGTTTAATAGCTCAGTCGAGTAAAATGCCAGGGCAACTTTATGCTATTGCAAACATTTCGAATGGTCCCGGTAATTTGATAGAAAATAGATTTTTAACTATTCTAAATAACATGCATAGTAATCAAGGTAAAATTATTGGCTACGTTTATACACAGTATGGGAACAGAGCAATTGCTCAAGTTAAAAATGATATTGATAAATGGTATCAATTTTATTCTTCGATTGATGGTATATTTCTTGATGAACAACCAATTACATCTGGGAAAGAATCTTACTATATGGAAATTTATAATTATATAAAACAAAAAAATCCAAAATCCTTAGTTGTAACTAATCCCGGACAAAATACGATTGAAAGCTATTTATTTTACAACGGTCAAAGAATAGCAGATGTTATATGTGTTTTTGAAGGTAATTCAGGTTTTGACAATTGGCTTCCAGCAAGTTGGCAAAAAAAATATTCTAAGGATAATTTCTATGTTCTTCCTTTTAATACTTTAGAAAATCAATATGCATCACGTATTGATAAGGCTAAGAATTTAAATATTGGATGGATTTATTGTACTGATGATACCGGCGATAATCCATGGGATACTTTACCATTTTACTTTGAAAATTTTTGCAATTATATTGTTAGTGGTATTTTCATACCAATGAATAATACAAATTCAAAAATAAAAATTGATGGGCATTTTAGCGATTGGCAAAAAATTATTCCCATTAATGTATCTCAAGGGTTAGCACCAAGTTCATATTCAGACCCATCTGCTAATATTAAAAAGATTTTTGCTATTGTAGACTCAAGTAATTTATATTTAAGCTTACAATTATCAGCAAAGTTTGATTATCAAAAGTATTTCTATCATATTTTTATTGATATCGATAATGATTCACCTTCAAGTAAAACAGGATTTGTTTATAAAGATAGCGCATCAATTGGTGCTGATTTTATGCTTGAAAATAATAACTTTTTTAAGTATACTGGTACTGGAGGAACAAATTGGTCATGGGCAGGTTTTAGTGGGATGCAAAAAGCTGATAGTTTAGGACGAACTGAGATAAGTATTCCTTTAAATACATTAAGCAATAATTCATTTATAAATGTTAAATTTTTTATTCAAATCAATCAAGCTGTTTCTCCATATACATTAATAGCTACAGCTCCTGAGAACTATCATACTTCTTATTATACAATATCTAAGTTACTAACAAAAGTGGATGAAGTACAATTACCCTCAGGATTTCAACTAAATCAAAACTATCCGAATCCATTTAATCCAACAACACAGATTAGTTACTCGATACCAAAGTCAGGGATAGTTAACTTGAGAGTATATAATATAATAGGGAAAGAAGTAGCAGAATTAATCAACGAATATCAAAATAGTGGTACTTATCAAATAACATTCAATGCTCAGGATTTACCTTCTGGTGTATATTTCTATCAATTAAAAACAGGAGATTATATTAGCTCTAAAAAGATGTTATTGATTAAATAAAAAATATCAAATGAAAAAATTTTTAACATTATTTCTAATTATTTTAATTAGTACAGATTTCTATTCACAGAATTTACATTGGCAAAAAATAATTTCAAACACAAAAGTTGCTGTAAAATATTATCCACCGGCGAAGAATATAGATAATGTATTATCAAAATATGAAAGTCTAATATATTCTAAACGTGGAGTGATTCAGAACTACTCAGATGATAAATTAAATTTAGAACTGGATTTCATTAATTATTCTGATTATACTGAATTAAATGGGATTATTTATAATAAACTTAAAGAAGACATTTGTTTTACAATTAAAATAATTTTCCCTTTTACTCAACAAGACAGTGTATATTGGGACCATGATTTGGATAGTACTATATTGGTTGAACCAAATAAAACTTATGCGAATTTAGTAGAAGCCACAACAGTTATTTCGCCAGATGGTGCATTTAATATTTCGGAAAGAAGTAATGGAGGATATGGAGACAAAATTGGAGTGGGATTTACTTCATTCTATCCTATTGCATCAGTATCAACACCATCAATTGGTTTTGGTTGGGGAATAGATTTAGGTTTGCCGATTGTTTACCGATTATATTATAATCCTTCTCTCGGGATGATTGCAGAATTTGATGTTTCTATAGTGAAAGAAACTGAAAGATTCCCTAATCGGAGTTTTTTTAAAATACAACTTTTTGAACATGATCCAGAATGGCACTTTAGAGCTGCATTAGAAAAATATTACAAAATCAACACAGAATATTTTAAAAAACGAGTTATTAAAGAGGGAATCTGGTTACCTTTTACACCATTACACACCATAAGAAATTATGAAGACTTTGGATTTGCTTTTCATGAGACAAATTGGAATTCAAAAGATAAAAACTTTTATAACAAGCCAACGATCCAAGCAGATAAATCAGCGGGTGTGTATAGTTTTCAATATACCGAGCCTTGGGATATTCAGATCCCAATTAAAAAAACAGATTCGCTATATGAAAAAGGTATTGTAAATCAAAGAATATTATCTAAACAAATTTATGAGGAATTGAAAACTAGCGTAATATTTGATAAAAATGGATTTTGGCAAGCACGGAGATTAAAAACTCCATGGTTTAATACTGGTTACGCCGTCAGCATAACTACCAATGCTAGCCCATTACTCATCAATTCCAAACGTTATAGAAACATAAGGGACGAAGAAATTAATCCAGCGTTACAATTGAATGTTGATGGTATTTATTTTGACTCAATGGAATGGAATTGGCATTATGATCTAAATTACAATCGAGATCATTTTAGAACAGCAAGTTATCCTTTAACATTTTCTACTTCTTTGGGACAACCCAAGCCATCTATTTTGAATTATTCTTCACAATATGAAATGATGAAATGTATTTCGGAAGAAATGCACGTACAGGGTAAATTGACAATGGGCAATGGCTATGGATGGATGCCATTTTCTGCAGGGATTTTAGATTTATTTGGAACAGAAATTAATTGGTATATTAAATCAGATACTAATAAAAAAAGACTTCAATTTTTTCGCTCAATATCTTTTCAAAAACCAGTTGTACTTTTATTAAATGAAGGGCTTGAAGATACAACTTTCACCAAACCGCCATATATTGGATATGAAAAATATTTTTCTAAAATGTTAGCTTATGGGTTTTTCCCTTCCTTTTTTAGCACAAATTCATCTAACAATCCTTATTGGGAAGATTCTACAAAATATAATATTGGGAGGAAATTCTTTAAAAAGTACATTCCACTCATTCAAACGATCAGTGCGGCTGGTTGGCAACCAAAAACTTATGCTTCAACACAAACTAAAAATATAAATATTGAACGTTTTGGCAATAGTCCACAAAATGGACTTTATTTTACAATTTATAACATTAGTTCAAAAGATGAAAAAGTTATTATCATAATAGAGGCGAATAGATTGAAATTAAATAATATAATAAAAATCTTAGACCTTATTTCAGGAGAGAATATCCAATTTTTATATAGTGATGAGAAACTAATTTTAACAACTAAAATTTTATCTGAGAATGTTCAAGTATTAAAATTAATTAATCCGCATTAATATGAATATTTATTGTTTTTAATAAGGGAATCATTAACATAATTAAGAGATTACACAAATAAGAGGTCTAGAATGAAGTCAAGAGCATTTATCTTTCCCTTTATTCTTTTTTTTAATTTTTCAATATTATTTTCTGCTCAGTATGATGATTCAAAAGTTAGAATTATAAGTGAAAAATTACAAATTATATTTAATGATTCATTGTATAGTCAAATAATAGCGAAATTAGATAATAATGAAAAAATATTGAGTGATTTCAGTTGTTCTGAATATATTGAAATTAGTGGGAAAAGGATTACTCAATTTATTTTTGAAAACCTTCAAGAACACAATATAAAAACATCACTTGGCAGTGGGAAAGAATATATAATTGAAGGAATGACCAGTGATAGCGTTCAAAAGCAAATTATCATCAGTGTGTATAAAAATTTACCATCATTAGCCTTCTTTAAGGTAAAGTATACAAATTTTAGTTCAAAAATTCTTATTGTTAACAAATGGGTAAATCATTCATATAAATTTAACTCTGTTAAAGGGAATTCCCCAATCTTCTGGTCATTTCAAGGAGCGACATATGAAGACAGAAGAGATTGGATACAACCTTTAAATTCTGGATTTTATCAGAAAAATTACATGGGAATGAATGCTAGTGATTATGGTGGAGGAACACCAATAGTAGATGTATGGAGAAAAGATATTGGTCTAGCTGTGGGAATAGTTGAAACTAAGCCAAAATTGATTAATATGCCTGTCTCAATGGATGATGAAAAAAATGGTGTCAATTTAAATATTGAATTTGATAAACAAATAACCTTAAAACATGGTGAAACATTAGAGACGTTTGAAACTTTTGTTAGCATTCATAAAGGTGATTATTTTACTACTCTTAAAAATTATAAAAAGATAATGGAAAAAAAAGGTTTAGTGATTAAAACATCTCCTATAGTATCATATAAGCCTCAGTGGTGTGGATGGGGGTATGGTAGAGATTTTACAGTTGATGAAATTTTAAATTCTATACCTAAAGTAAAAGAAGTAGGTTTTGAATGGGTTGTAATAGATGATGGTTGGCAAAATAATATTGGCGATTGGAAACCAAATCATATAAAATTCCCCAGAAGTGATGAAGATATGAAAGCCTTAGTTGACAAAATTCATTCAAAAGGCTTAAAAGCTAAATTATGGTGGGCGCCTTTAGCAGCACATCCTAGTTCGGAAATACTTAATACACATCCAGATATGCTTTTATTAAATCAAGATAGTTCTAAAAGAAATATCACATGGTGGGATAGTTATTATTTATGTCCTGATTATGAAAAAACTATAGATTATTCAAAGTCATTAATTATAAAGTTTCTTAAATATTGGGGATTTGACGGGTTAAAAATAGATGGACAACATCTTAATGCAGTGCCAGCTTGTTATAATCCTGTTCATAATCATGATTATCCCGAAAAATCTATTGAAAATCTATCGAAATTCTGGGAAACACTTTATAAAACGGCTAGTTCCATTAAGAAAGATGTCGTGATTGAACTTTGTCCGTGCGGAACGAATTTTTGTTTTTATAACTTACCTTTTATTAATCAGACAGTTGCATCGGATCCACTGTCTTCCTGGCAGATAAGATTAAAAGGTAAAACCTTTAAAGCTTTAATGGGCGCTAATGCATCCTATTTTGGTGACCATATTGAGTTGAGTGATAATGGCAATGATTGGGCATCTGTAATTGGTATAGGAGCTATAATGGGGTCTAAATTTACTTTACCTGTTAGTGAACGTGAAAAGAATTTAAAAGAAAGATATGATCTTACAAAAGAGAAAGAATTAGAATGGAAAAAGTGGATTAAAATTTATAAAAAAAATAAGTTATCAATGGGAACCTATTTAGGAGAACTATATGATATTGGTTTCGATAAACCAGAGACACATGCTATCCAAAAAAATAAAAAGATGTACTATGCTTTTTATGCGCAAGAATTTAATGGCAGTGTCGAATTAAGAGGTCTTGATAATAAGGTTTACAGAGTAATTGACTATGTTAATAATATTGATTTAGGTACTATTAAAGGTCCTAATGCTAACTTATATGTAAGATTTAATAAATTTTTGTTAATTAAGTGCGTTCCCATCTAATAGTCGTTTCTAGAATGAAGCGATAGATAAGAATTTTGCGGTGATTATTAATATATAATCTTAATATGAACAATTAAGGCTCTCTTATAATGATTTGAGCAGGAGAGATTACAGAAAAGTTGTTTGTCAGTCTGCGTCCGATACATACTGACATTTTGTTAATATAATAATACTTCAACAAACTTGTTCCGGCAAAATTCACTATGACAATATTGGAATTATAATGGTCAGTGTTCTATTTCATCTTATTTCACGCAATCAAAAATTTTTTCAAGTGATGATTGAATATCTTTGCCAAGATTGATTGTGATTAATTTTCTATTATTATCAAGAAGTGCTTGTCTATCACCAAGTGCTTGAGATTTAATTAACACACCGAATGAAATAGAAGATTTATCATTGCCAGCTTCATCAGGAATTGGCAAATCAATTTCTGGATCATAAATGAATTGAATGAACAAACCATTCCCGGCATCACCTTTATGTAATTGTCCGGTCGAATGCAAAAATCTTGGACCAAAACCTAAAGTCGTTGCAATTTTATATTTCTGTTGGATTGCAGTTCTTATTTTTTGTAAAAGCTCCTCATTATTTTTATTCATTTGAACATAAGCTTGAATTGCAACATAGGGAAGTGGAATATCTTGATTTTGTTTTTCAAGTTGCGATAAGAAATTCTGTATTTGATCTCTGACAGAAGATGATTGAAAATTACTTGTAATTTTTATTCCGTTCTCTTCACAGGAAATTGGTAACTCACTCAACTTTCCTGTTTCTTTATATTCTTGAACCATTTTTCTTGCAACAACTTTTGCAGATTCTACATTCGGTTGATCAAAAGGTTGAATTTTTATTACCCAACTTGCAACTATTGTAGCAAATTCCCATTTGAAAAACTCTGAACCAATTTCATTATAGTCATCAATCGATATATCAATTACAGGAAATCCTTCATTTGTTAGTGCATTAATTTTTTCATTAAGATCATTTTCATTTTTAAGATGAAAGTGAACAAAAACACGATCATTGGAATATTGTTTTGGCTCAAGAATATCTTCACCAACTACTGGTAAAATACCTTTACCAATTTTACCAGTACTTTCAGCTATCAATTGCTCAACCCAAGCTCCAAAGTAAGAAAGCTTTTTACTGTTTATGAAAGTCAATTTATCAATTTTGTTTTTAGCAAGAAGTCCAATTATTAATCCTAATTTTGCTGAAACATTATCATTGCAGTTATTTAATTTAGTTGTAAATGAAAAAGCTTCAGCAAGCTGCAAAATATTTTTAACATCAACACCAATAAGTGCGGCAGGAACAATTCCAAATAATGAAAGCGCAGAATATCTTCCGCCAATATTTGGATCGTTCAAAAATATTTTTCTAAAGTTAAGTTCCTTAGCTGTTGTTTCTAAACCACTATTTGGATCAGTAATAGCAACGAAATGATTTCCAACTTTTTCTTTGCCGACTTTTTTTAATGTTTGATTATAAAAATATTTCATGAAAGAAAATGTTTCGACAGTTCCACCGGATTTTGTTGAAACGATAAACAATGTCTCTTCAACAGGAAAATTATTTTCAAAATATTTAACTGATGCTGGATCTGTGCTATCAAGAACTGCTAAATCGAGATAGTCTTCTTTTACTCCAAAAGTTAAACGAAAAACTTCTGGAGCAAGACTTGAACCGCCCATTCCCAAAAGAAGAGCTTTTTTAAATCCATCTTTCTGAACTGATGAAACAAATTCATTTATTTCACTTAACAATTTAAGTGAAGAAGCCGGACTATTTAACCAACCTAACCGATTTGAAATTTCATCTGGTTTGTCACTCCACAATGTGTAATCTTTTTGCCAAATTCTTTCTGCAACTTTTTCATTATGAAAATAACTGCATAACATTTCAAGTTCATTTTGATATTTCCCAACACTCAATTTCATTTTTCACCTTTAATTTGATAATTCGTTAAAATATTTTTCGGCTAATTGATTTGCTGAAGAAAGAGATTTTGCTTCAACAATGCATCTTAAAATTGGTTCAGTGTTTGACTTTCTAAAATGAACCCAATGATCATCGAAATCTATTCGCAAACCATCATCTGTGTTTATTTTTTGATTTTTATATTCTTTGATTAATGAGTTAATAACTTGATCAGGATTTCTTTTACCGATTTCAATTTTCTTCTTTGAAATAAAATATTGCGGAAGAGAATTTTTAAGTTGACTCATTGAGCCGCCAAATTCAACTAAATGCTGAAGCAATAAAATAGTTCCTGTCAAAGCATCTCTACCAAAAACTGCTTTAGGTAGAATTACACCGCCACTTCCTTCGCCACCAATAACAGCTTTAACTTCTTTCATTTTCTTAACAACATTTGCTTCGCCAACTGGTGAACGAAAAACTTTGCATTTGTATGAGTTTGCAATGTCATCTATTGCTCTTGTTGTTGAAAGATTTACAACTACATTACCTTTCTTTTTTGAAAGCCAAAATTTAACTGCTTGTGCAATTGTGTTTTCTTCACTAAATGGCTCACCTTTTTCTGTAATTAAAACTAAACGATCAACATCTGGATCAACAACAATTCCAATTTCTGCATTATATTTTTTAACTGCTTTCATCGTTGATTTTAAATTTTCAGGAATTGGTTCTGGCAATCTTGGGAAAATTCCATTTTTATCACAGTTCATTTCAATAACTTCACAACCAAGTATTTTCAAAAACTTTGTCATCGAATAAGCGCCAGCTCCATTAACACAATCCAAAAGAACTTTGAATTTCCTTTTTCGAATCTTATTTATTTCAATGTATGGAATTTGCAAAACCGCATCGATGTGGTCATCTAATCCTTTTTCATATTCAATTACTTTCCCAAGTTCATTCCACTTCGCAAAATTATTTTGAGCTGAATCAAGTTTGGAAAGCATTGCTTGGTTTTCTTCCGGTGACATGAATTCGCCATTCTTGTTTAATAGCTTTAGTGCATTCCATTCGTTTGGATTATGACTTGCTGAAATTTGAATTCCACCAACAGCTTTTTGTTTTTTTACATTGAAAAGAACAGTTGGTGTTGGACAAATTCCAATATCAATCACATCATTACCTTTTGCAATCAGTGTTCCTTTGACAATGTTCTTTACCATTTCTCCAGAAATTCTTCCATCGCTCCCTAAAACAATTTTTCCTTTGCCACAAAACTCTGCATAAGCATTTGTGTATTTAACAATTGTTTGCGGTTCTAAACCATCACCAATTATTCCACGAATTCCGGAAATGCTAACCATTAAAGTTGGCATAATTACTCCCATAAAATTTCATTGCAAAAGTAAAAATAACTTGAAGATTGTGAAAAGTGTTTTCTACAAGCTTTCTAAAAAATTTTTAATTGCTGGATTCATTTGCTCGAATTCAATCAAGAATGCATCATGTCCATATACAGATTTAATTTCATGATATCTTCCATTGGCAACATTTTCTGCAATTTCTTTTTGTTCATTTGTTGGATATAGAATATCTGTGTCAATTCCAATGACAAGAGTTATTGCAATTATAGAATTCAATGCATTAACAACTCCATTCCTATCTTTCCCAATGTCATGAGAATCCATAGCATGTGTTATGTATAAATATGCATTTGCGTCAAATCGAGCAACAAGTTTTTTCCCTTGATAATGAAGATAACTTTCAACTTCATAGAAAGGTTTTTTCTCAATTATTTCTTTCACACTTCTACCAAATCGATTTTCAAAATTCATATTTGTTCGATAAGTCATCATCGCGAGCATTCGAGCAGTAGCTAATCCATTCAAAGGTTGAGAATAATAATTTCCATTATTCCAATGAGGATCATCCATAATTGCTTTTCGTTGAATTTCATTCAATCCAATTGCCCAAGCAGAATGTTTTGCACCGCAAGCAATTGGAATAATTGATTCTACTAATTCCGGGTAAAGCAAAGCCCACTCAAGTGCTTGCATTCCACCAAGTGAGCCACCAATAACAGTTTTTATTTTTTGAATTCCTAAATAATCAATCAAATATTTTTGAAGATGAACCATATCTCGCACAGTAACTTTTGGAAATGAAAGATTAAATTTTTGATTTGTAGAATTATTTATTGATGCTGGACCTGATGTTCCATAACAACTTCCTAAAAAGTTTGAGCAAACAATAAAATACTTTTTAGGATCAAGTGCTTTATCCTCACCAATGATTCCATCCCACCATCCATCTCTTCCATCAGGATTGTTAAAAGAAGAAGCATGAGCATCTCCAGTCAATGCATGACAAACTATAATTGCATTTGTTCCGTCTTCATTCAACTTACCATAAGTTTCATAAGCAACGGTGATATTTTTTAGTTTGTCTCCACTTTCAAAGATGAATTCATCTTCCAATAAGAATTTTTGATAATTATTTTCATCCTTAAATAAATCATGAATTACTTTGATTTTATCTTTCATTTGAATCCAAAATTAACATCTCTAACTTATGAATAATTATTTATTGATTAAATTAAATCTAATGCTTGTTCAAAATCTTCTTTAATATCATCAATATGTTCGATACCAACTGATACACGAATTAAACCGGAAGAAACCCCTGCAGTTATTTGTTCTTCTTCAGAAAGTTGACTATGAGTTGTTGATGCTGGATGGATTACTAATGTTTTTGCATCTCCAACATTTGCGAGTAGACTTGCAAGTTTAACATTGTTAATAAATTTTTTACCCGCTTCGAATCCATCTTTAACTTCGAAAGTCAAAATTCCACCAAACAAATTATTACGAAAATATTTTTTTGCTGTTTCATGATCTGGATGAGTTTCTAATCCCGGATATGTAACTTTTTCAACTTTAGGATGATTAGAGAGCCAACGTGCTAACTCAAGTGTGTTTTGACAATGGCGTTCAACACGTAATGACAATGTTTCTAATCCTTGCAAGAATAAAAATGAATTAAATGGTGAAAGTGCAGGACCAACATCACGAAGTTGTTCAACTCTTGCACGAATTATAAATGCAATGTTGCCAAATGGACTTTTATCTCCGAAGGTTTCCCAAAAATTTAAACCATGATAAGAAGGACTTGGATTAGTGAATAGAGGAAATTTTCCATTGCCCCAATTGAATTTACCTGAATCAATTATCACTCCACCGATTGATGTTCCATGTCCACCAATCCATTTAGTAGCAGATGAGACAACAATATCAGCACCGAATTCAATCGGTCGAACAATATATCCACCAGCTCCAAAAGTGTTGTCAACTATTAATGGAATATTATGCTTGTGTGCTAAGTCAGCAAATTTTTTCAAATCGGGAATATTTAAACCTGGATTGCCAATTATTTCAATGTAAATTGCTTTTGTTTTTTCATCGATTTCTTTTTCGTAATCTTCTGGATTATTGGTTGAAACAAATTTTACATTTATTCCAAGTCGTGGGAATGTAACTTTGAACTGATTGTAAGTTCCACCGTATAAAAAACTCGTTGAGACAATATTATCACCAACTTCTGCAATAGTTGAGATTGTTAGAAATTGAGCAGCATGACCAGAAGCAACTGCTAAAGCAGCAACGCCACCTTCAAGAGCAGCGATTCTCTCTTCAAATACTGCAGTTGTTGGATTCATGATTCGTGTATAAATATTACCAAATTCTTTTAATGCAAAAAGATTAGCAGCATGATCAGCATCGTTAAAATTATAAGAAGATGTTTGATAAATTGGAACAGCACGGGAATTTGTTGCACTATCTGGTTTATGTCCAGCATGCAGTTGTAACGTTTCGAATCTGTATTTAGAATTGCTCATATTATTACTCCTTTGATTTGTTTATAACAAAAAAGCCCTTCAAATTGAAGGGCTTTGTTTTTTTTATTAATAAAAATTTATAACTAATCGCCCTTCGGATTATACGAATTCATCATCCACATCATGAAATTAATTTGGGCGATATTTAAATCTATTCTTTTCATTTGATTATCTTTGTTGCGAAGATAAATTAAGATTTTTTTGTTGTCAAGTAAAAAATTATAAAATTTCATAATCATGCATAATTATTCATAATTCTGAATGAAAAATAACTCAAATAAAATTCAAAAAATAAATAAAATCTTGATTGATCATTTTGGAATTCCAAAAAGACAAAATCCTTTACCGAATCCACTTGATACTTTTGTTGCAACAATTCTTTCTCAAAACACTAATGATAATAATTCGTACAAAGCTTTTAATAATTTGAAAAATGCTTTCAGTAGTTGGGAAGAAGTTGCAAAAGCAAAAAGATCAACTATTGAGAGATTAATCAAAGTTGCTGGTTTAGCTCCTGCAAAATCTAAAGCAATAAAAAATCTTTTAGTTAAACTACAAAATAACAGTCCAAAATTATCTTTAGATTTTTTACAAGAATTTTCTAATGAAGAAGCAATTAATCAACTAACTGAGTTTAATGGAGTCGGTGTAAAAACTGCTTCTTGTGTTTTACTTTTTTCTTTGAATAGAGATGTTTGTCCCGTTGATACTCATGTTCATCGAGTATTGAACAGATTGGGAATTGTGAAAACCAAAACACCCGAAAAAACTTTTTGGCAGATAAATCAAAATTTCCCAAATGGAATTGCTCATTCATTTCATACGAATCTAATTTTACTTGGTAGGGAAATTTGCACTCCAACAAAACCTAAATGTAAAATTTGTCCATTACAGAAAATTTGTAATTATCAAGAAAAAAATTTTGAAGATAAATCATCTTCAGCAAAAAAGAGAATTTTGTTATTAGATAATATTGGTATTTAAATCGAAAGGAATTTACAACAATGTGGCTTTTCTTCGCTTTATTAAACCCAGTCTCTGAAGGACTAAGAAGTTTATTTATAAAAAGATCGTCAAAGCATGTTGATCCATTATTAATTTCATGGTCAAATAATGTAATTCCTGTATTAATTTTCCCACCAATGCTTTTATTAATTGATTTAAAGTTCAATGCAAATTTTTGGATTGGATTTTTAGGTAGTGGAATAATTCAAGTGATTAATACCGTTCTTTACATGAGGGCAATTTCAAAAGGTGATATTTCAACAGTGATGCCTATGTTAAGTTTTACTCCACTGGTTCTTTTGATTGCTTCGCCATTCACAATTGGAGAATTTCCAAACACAATTGGATTATTCGGTATCATGCTTGTTGTGTTGGGTTCTTATGTTTTGAATATAGATTTAAAGAAGATGAGTCCACTCGAACCTTTTAAAGCAATTATCAAAAATAAGGGCACACGTTATATGTTGATTGTAGCTATCCTTTGGGGAATTTCTGGTGTGTTTGATAAAATTTCTATCAAAAGTTCTTCGGTGCTGCAACACATTACGTTTTTAAATCTACTTGTTTTTATTTCAATCTCCATTTTGGTTTTATCTCAAAAGAAATTCAACAAAGAAAAAATGAAATCAGCTAAAGTCGATCTTTTTTTGGTAAGTCTTTTCACAACAGGCTCATATCTTTTTCATTATATAGCTTTATCATTAACATTAGTTGCATATGTAGTTTCAATCAAAAGAATTAGTAGTGTAATTGCTGTTTTGCTTGGTTATTATTTCTTAAATGAACCAAATGTTAGGCAAAGATTGTTTGGTAGTATAATAATGTTCTTGGGAGTTATGCTGATAATTTTTTCTCAATAAAAGACATTAAGTTTGTTATATTTTACTACTTGTATATATTTGTATTAAATCATAAAGAAAAAATAAATTAATGAAAAAAACATTTGAAATAGCAGTTTTGGGTGGTGGACCTGGCGGATATGTTGCCGCAATTAGAGCTGCTCAACTTGGTTTCAAGACAGTTGTAATTGATAAAGAAAATCTTGGTGGAATTTGCTTAAACTGGGGCTGCATTCCAACTAAAGCTTTGCTTAAAAGTGCTGAATATTTTGATATAGTTAAAAATCATTCTTCTGAATTTGGAATAGAAGTACAAAATGTGAGTTTTGACTTTAAAAAAATTATAAAAAGAAGTAGAGATATATCAGACCGAATTACAAAAAATGTTGAAATGCTAATCAAGAAAAATAAAGTTGAACGTATTCGTGGTTTCGGGAAATTAGTATCTAAAAATAAAATTGAAATTTATGATAATGAAGGAAAGTTGATTGAAGAAATTATGAGTGATAAAATTATAATTGCAACAGGTGCTCGTCCAAAAACTTTTCCTTTTATTCCGATTGATAAAAAAAATATTATTACTTCAAAAGAAGCAATGACACTTGAAGAAGTTCCCAAAGAATTGATCGTAATTGGAGCTGGTGCAATCGGAGTTGAATTCGCATATTTTTATTCTGTTCTCGGTAGTAAAGTAACAATCATTGAAATGCTTGAAAATATTTTACCGATTGAAGATAAAGAGGTGAGTGAAACTCTTGAAAAAAGTTTTAAGAAAAGAGGAATAAACATTCTCACAAAAACAAAAGTTGTAAGAGTTGAAGTAAAAAATTCTTACGTCAATGTATTTGTTGAAAAAGATGGCAAACAAATTGAGCTCAAAGCTGATAAAGTTTTATCTGCAATTGGTGTCACAGGAAACATTGAAGGATTTGGTTTAGAAGAATTAGGAATAGAAACTGATCGTGGTCATATAAAAGTTGATAAATCAAATTATCAAACAAACATTTCAAACATTTATGCAATTGGTGATGTAATTGGTGCACCTTGGCTTGCACACGTTGCATATGCAGAAGCAATTCATTGTGTAGAAACGATTAAAGGTTTACATGTTGAACCAATTGATTACAACTCAATTCCCGGCTGTACTTATTGTAATCCACAAGTTGCAAGTGTTGGTTTGACTGAATCAAAAGCAGAGGAACTTGGTTACGATATAAGAATTGGTAAGTTTCCTTTTATGGCAAGTGGAAAAGCATTTGCAACAGGTGATCGTGATGGTTTTGTAAAATTAATTTTTGATGCAAAGTATGGTGAACTTTTAGGAGCTCATATAATTGGTCACGATGCAACCGAATTGATCTCAGAAGTTACAATTGCAAAAAATTTAGAAGCAACTTATGAATCAATTGTTAAAACAGTTCATGCTCATCCAACTTTATCAGAATCAATAATGGAAGCTTCGGCTAATGCTTATGGCGAATCAATCCACATATAAAAAATTTAATTATTGCGATTTAGGTTTAATTGACTACCAGTCCGCTTGGGATCTTCAAAAAGAAATATTTGACAAGCGTATTGATGATAAAACTGATGACACATTTTTTTTACTTGAACATTCTCATACATACACATTAGGAAAAGTTGCTCATATTGAAAATCTTTTGATGAATGATTCACAACTTAAAGAACTTGGAATATCTGTTTATGAAATTGATCGTGGCGGAGATATTACTTATCATGGTCCCGGACAAATTGTTGGTTATCCAATTATTAATCTTAAAAACTGGAAAGAAGATACACATGAATATTTACGTTCTTTGGAACAAGTAATCATCAACGTTTGCAAAGAATATGGATTAGAAACTGAAAGAAAAACAAACTATACTGGTGTATGGATTGGTGAAAGAAAAATTGCTGCAATAGGTATTAAAATTAGTCGCTGGGTAACAATGCATGGCTTTGCTTTCAATATAAATACAGACTTAAATTTTTTTAATGGAATAATTCCTTGTGGAATCAAAGAGAAAGGAGTAACATCACTTTCAAAAGAATTAGGGAATGAAATTTCAATTCAAGAAGTAAAAGAAAAATTGGTTAATCAATTCAAAATAATTTTTGGATACGATGATTACCAAGTAATTGAAAGAGAATTTTACATTAATAATTTTGAACATCTTCCTTTAAATAAATTCTAAGAAAAAAAAGGAATTAAAATGGCAAAAGAAACTTTAGCAGAAAAAGAAATAAATAAAACTATCAAAAGTCCAACAGGAAAAATTGATTCTTTCGGCGGACTAACAAAAGATGAATTAATGAATGCATTGCGACTCATGATTTTGTCGAGAACGATTGATCATAAAGTAATGAATTTGATAAAACAAGGTAAAGCTCATTTTCATATTGCTGGTGCAGGGCATGAAGCTATTCAAGTTGCTTGTGGATTAGCAATGAAGAAAAGAATTGATTGGGCATTTCCTTATTATAGAGACATGTGTTTTTCTTTGACCGTTGGAGTGAAACCTGAAGACGTTTTACTTTCTTTTCTTGCCAAAGAAGATGATCCATTTACTGGTGGAAGACAAATGCCATGTCATTGGGCATCAAAAGAATTTAATATTCCAACACAATCTTCTCCGACTGGCACACAGTTTTTGCAAGCAGTTGGTGCAGCTTTATCTTTACGTAAACAAGGCATCAATGGTGTTGTTTATGCAAGCAGTGGTGAAGGCACAACGTCCGAAGGAGAATTTCATGAAGCTGTAAATTGGGCTGCTCGTGAAAAACTTCCGGTTGTGTTTGTAATTCAAAATAATAAATGGGCAATATCTGTCCCTGTAGAAAATCAAACTGCTGGTAAAAATGCTTCTGTTCTCGAGATGATGAAAGGTTATGAAAATCTTTTACGACTTGAAGTTGATGGAACAGATTTTTTACAATCGCATGCAATTGCTCAATCAGCATTTAAATATGCAAGGAATGGCAATGGTCCCGTTTTAATTGAAGCGCATGTTGTTCGTTTATTTTCTCATTCATCTTCTGATGATCAAAAAAAATATCGTCCTCAGGATTCATTACAGAAAGACTTGCAAAAAGATCCTATTGAGTTGTTTTCAAATCTATTGATTAAAAAAGAAATATTAACAGAACAATCTTTAAATGAATTTAAAAAAGAAATTCAAAATCATGTAAATGAAGCTGCAGACTGGGCATTAAAACAACCTGATCCCAAAGCTGAAAGTGCAGTTCGATTTGTTTTGGATGAATCCGGAAAAAGAGAATCACTTGAATATGAAAAATTGACAAACGAAGGAAAACCAATTGTAATGGTTGATGCAATCAATCATGCACTACGGGAAGAGATGCAACGAAACGATAAAATTTATTTATTCGGTGAAGATGTTGCAGATGGAAAAGGTGGTGTATTCTCAGCAACAAAAGGTTTATCAACTTTATTTGGTAATGAACGAGTTTTTAATTCGCCACTTGCAGAAGCAAGCATTGTTGGTACTGCTGTTGGTATGGCATTAACAGGATTAAAACCATGTGTGGAAATTCAATTTGGTGATTACATTTGGCCAGCATTCATGCAGTTTAGAGATGAAATGGTTATGTATCGTTATCGTTCCAATAATTTATTTGAAGCTCCAGTTGTTACTCGTGTTGCTGTTGGTGGATTTATTCATGGTGGATTATATCATAGCCAAAATATTGAAGGATTTTTTGCGCATATGCCCGGATTATTAATAGCTTATCCTTCGAATGCTGCTGATGCAAAAGGACTTCTTAAAACTGCTTTGCGCATAAATGATCCTGTTTTGTTTTTGGAACATAAAGGTTTGTATCGTCAAAGTTATGCAACTACAAAAGAACCTGATGCTGATTATTTAGTTCCATTTGGAAAAGCAAAAATTGTTAATCAAGGAAATGATTTAACAATTGTAACTTATGGCGCAATGGTGCATGAATCTAATTTTGCAATAAAAAAACTTGAACAAGAAGGATATTCAATTGAACTTATTGATATTCGAACAATTGCACCACTTGATTTTGAAACAATTAAAAATTCAGTTAAGAAAACAGGTAAAGTTATAGTTGTTCATGAAGATACATTAACTGCAGGTTTTGGAGCTGAAATTTCAGCTCAAATTGCTGAACATTGTTTTGAATATCTTGATGCACCGGTAAAAAGAGTTGCTGCACTCGATGCACCAATTCCTTTTCATCCTATTTTAGAAAATACTGTTTTACCAAACAGAAATAGACTTTACAACGAATTGAAATCTTTGTTAGAATATTAAGTTAATGTATAATGTAAAATGTATAATGTAAAGTGTTGTATACTTTTTACAAATAGCTGATAACAAATATTAGGAACTAATAACGAACATTTTCAACAAAACAAACTTGAGTAAAAAATGGAAATTGAAGTTGTAATGCCACAAATGGGTGAAAGCATCACTGAAGGCACAATAATTAAATGGCATAAGAAAAAAGGTGATTTAGTAAAAAAAGATGAAATTATTTATGAGATAAGTACAGATAAAGTGGATACAGAAATTCCTTCACCTACAGATGGAAAGTTGATTGATATAAAAGTTCTTGAAAATGAAACGGTTGAAGTGGGAACAGTTGTAGCAATTATCGAAACAGATATTTCAAATTCTTCTGAATTAAAAATTGAAGAAGAAATAATTCCAAAAAAAATTGAAGAAAATTTTATTCCATCAACAGCACAGGTTGGTGGGGCATTGGTGGATATTCCAATGCCGAAAATGGGTGAATCAATTATGGATGGAATTATTATCAAATGGAATAAATCTGTTGGCGATAAAGTTCAAAGGGATGAAATCATTTTTGAAATAAGCACTGATAAAGTTGATACCGAAGTTCCTTCTCCTGTTGATGGAATAATTGAAGAAATTCTTTTTAACGAAAATGATACTGTTAATGTTGGTGAAACAGTTGCAAGAATTAGAACTACTTCTGGAATAGTTAAAATGGAAGATGTTCAAAAATCTCAGCCTTCTCGAATAGGAAATGATCAAGAAGAAAAATCATCTCATTTTGAAATCACAAAAGTTGAAGAATCCAATAAAATTAAGACTTCACAATTGAATAGATTTTATTCTCCATTAGTTTTGAATATTGCTCGGACTGAAAATATTCCAATGGATGAACTTGAAAATATAAATGGAACAGGAATAAATGGTAGAGTAACAAAAAAAGATATTCTTGATTACATCGAAAAGAAAAAATCTGTCAAATTTGAATTTGAAAAAGTAGAAAGACAAGATTTTGCTCAAACTGAATTCGCAGAATCAAAAGACAAATCTTCAAAAGTACAAATAGTGCCGATGGATAACATTCGTCAAAAAATCATGCAACATATGATTAAAAGTCGCGACACTTCTGTTCATGTAACAGCGATGATGGAAATTGATATGAGCAAAATTTATAATTTCATTGAATCAAATAAAGATTCAATGATGAAAGAAGAGGGAATTAAATTAACTTATCTTCCATTTATTTCTTACGCAGTAATAAAAGCATTAAAACAATTTCCGTTAATGAATGCTTCCATTGATGGTAACAATATTGTCATGAAAAATTATATCAATCTTGGAATTGCAGTAGCTGTTGAACCAAATGGATTGATTGTTCCAAATATTAAAAATGCAGATGAAAAAAGTATTCGCGGATTAGCTAAAGCAATTGCTGATTTAAGCCAACGTGCACGAACCAAAAAATTAACAACAGATGATATAACAAATGGTACTTTTTCTATCACGAATTATGGTGTCTTTGGTTCATTGTTTGGCACGCCAATAATCAATCAACCAGAAGTTGGTATTTTAGGAGTTGGTGCAGTAACAAAAAAACCTGTTGTAGTGGAAATTAACGGCAACGATGCAATAGTTATTAAACCAATGATGTATTTATCATTGAGCCACGATCATCGTTTAGTTGATGGAATGCTTGGTGGAAAATTTTTACAAGCGATTAAACAAACGCTAGAAAATTTTGATATTAAAATTTTATAAAATCATTTTGCAAACAAATTTCTATTCAGTTGAAGAGAATGTACTCTTGTTTGTTCAAAATAAAATAAAAGTTTTGAACGAATTCCTGTTCATGCAGAATAAGCTAAAATTATAGGATAATCATGAAAATCAATCAACATCAAAAAGCATTTAAAGAAACAGTAGAACAAAACATTTCTGAATTAGGAAAAAGACCTGATTGGTTAAAAGTAAGATTACCAATTGGACAAAACTACAAAGATGTATATCAATTGATGCGTAAAAGCAAATTAAACACTGTTTGCGAAGAAGCTAAATGTCCAAATCTTGCTGAATGTTGGAATAACCGAACTGCAACATTTATGATACTTGGTGATACTTGTACAAGAAGTTGTGGATTCTGTAATGTTAAATTAGGAATGCCAAATGAACTTGATTTAGATGAACCTCGACGTGTTGCTGAATCAGTTGAAACATTGCAATTAAAACATGTTGTGATAACTTCAGTTAATCGTGATGAATTGAAAGATGGTGGCGCATCGATATTTTCTGAAATTGTAAAATTGATCAGACAGAAAATGCCGAAGACAACAATCGAAATTTTAATTCCGGATTTTAAAGGTGATGAAAATTCTTTTGAAATAATCATGCAAAATCCACCTGATATTCTTAATCATAATCTTGAAACTGTGAAAAGATTATATCATGCAGTTCGCCCTCAAGCAAAATATGAACGTAGTTTGGATTTAATAACATGGTTCAAGAAAAAAGGACTTAAAACTAAAAGCGGAATTATGGTTGGTATCGGCGAAACTAAGAATGAAGTTTTTGAATTAATGGAAGATCTTTTCAACAGCGGTTGCGATATAATGACAATTGGTCAATATCTTCAGCCTACAAAAAATCATTTACCTGTTCACCGTTATGTTACTTTGGAAGAATTTGCAGAGTATAAAGAATTTGGTCTTAAATTAGGACTTAAAGCTGTTGAAAGTTCTCCTTTAGTGCGCAGTTCTTATCATGCTGATAAACATGCAGAATTAATATAGTTTTCTCATGAAATTTTTTTTATTTCTCATTTGTGAAAAATAAACTTTAGGAAAAATCCTGAAGAAAATTTTTACAAAAAAAGATTTGTTTTTTGAAAAATATTCTTATTTTTTCATCACTAATTAAAAATGTGATAAGAGATTTTTGGCACGTTGTTTACTTCTCTTAAATACTAATTATGGATTAATGATGATTAATATCATCCTACAAATTCACCTAACAAAATTTAACCCGGAAAAAGGTTATGGCAAATGCTATAACCTTTTTTATTTTTAAACAGCGAGGCACTTATGGCAAAAGTAAAAGGAGATATCATAATTGATATCGAAAAATGCAAAGGATGTGAACTTTGCGCAGCAGCTTGTCCACAAGATTCTCTTGAACTTTCACGTAAACTTAATTCTAAAGGTTATCATTATATTGTAAAAATTGAAGACAATTGTACAGGTTGTACAAATTGTGCTTTAGTTTGCCCTGAAGGAATTATCAAAGTTTATCGCAAAACTGAAAAGAAGAAAGAACAAGTTGCAACAATTTCAAATGTAACTGGAGATATAACAGTAACGGTGAACTCATGAAAAAAGAATTAAAATTAATGAAAGGAAATGAAGCATTAGCAGAGGCTGTTATTCTTGCTGGCTGCGATGCTTATTTTGGCTATCCAATTACTCCTCAATCTGAGGTTCTTGAATATCTAAGTCTTGAAGCAACAAAAAGAACAGGTATGGTAGTACTTCAAGCAGAAAGTGAAGTTGCTTCTATCAATATGGTTTATGGTGCTGCTGGTACAGGAAAAAGAGTAATGACCTCATCATCATCTCCCGGAATCAGTTTGATGCAAGAAGGAATTTCTTATATCGCATGTGCTCAATTACCATGTTTAATTGTTAATGTTCAACGTGGCGGTCCTGGTTTAGGTACGATTCAACCTGGACAGGCTGATTATTTTCAAACCGTGAAAGGTGGCGGTCACGGTGATTATAAATTGCTAACACTGGCTCCTTCAACCGTACAAGAAATGGTTGATTTTGTTGACACTGCATTTCAACTTGCATTCAAATACAGAACTCCTGTAATGATTTTAGCAGATGGTGCGCTTGGTCAAATGATGGAGAAAGTTCAATTACCAGACCAAAAAGAAAGAACAAAAGAAATTCCTGCATGGGCAACTGTTGGCAAAACAAAAGATCGTGAAAGAAATATTATTACTTCACTTTCTTTAGATCCTCATGTGATGGAAAATGTTAATCTTCAACTTCAAGAAAAATATCGTACAATAGAAAAAAATGAAGTTCGTTATGAAATGACAGATTGCGAAGATGCTGATTATATTTTAGTTGCATTTGGATTAGTTGCAAGGATTTGCCAAAAAGCAGCTCATCTTGCAAGAGAAAAGGGAATTAAAGTAGGAGTATTTAGACCAATCACACTTTATCCTTTCCCTTATGAAGCACTCAATAAATTAGCTGATAATGTAAAAGGATTTTTAGATGTTGAAATGAATGCTGGACAAATGGTTGAAGATGTTAAACTTGCAGTGCTTGGCAAAAAACCAGTTGAATTTCATGGAAGAATGGGTGGTGTTATTCCTTCTCCAGAAGAAATTCTTCACAAGTTGGAAGAAAAATTAGTGGGAGAATTAGTATGAACGAAAAAACAATGACTGAAGAACAACACTTTGAACAAATGATTGCAGAAGAAAGCATTTGTATAAATGAAAATTTAGTTTATGAAAGACCTGAAACATTGACTGATACCCCAATGCATTATTGTCCGGGTTGCGGTCATGGTGTTGCTCATAGAATTATTGCTGAAGTAATTGCTGAACTTGGAATTCAAGACCAAACAATTGGTGTTGCGCCGGTTGGCTGCTCGGTTCTTGCTTATAATTATTTGAATATTGATATGACAGAAGCTGCTCATGGTAGAGCTTCTGCTGTTGCAACTGGAATCAAAAGAGTTTTGCCTGATAAATACGTTTTCTCTTATCAAGGTGATGGAGATTTAGCTGCTATCGGGACTGGAGAAACTATTCATACTTGCAATCGTGGTGAAAATATTTTGATTGTATTCATTAATAATGGAATTTATGGAATGACTGGTGGACAAATGGCTCCAACGACTCTTCCAGGTATGAAATCCACGACTTCACCATTTGGCAGAGATGTTTCAGTAATGGGTAATCCTTTGAAAATTACTGACTTGGTAGCTCAATTACCCGGAACATATTATGTTACAAGATGTGCAGTAAATTCTCCTGTTAATGTTCGTAAAGCAAAAGCTGCAATCAAAAAATCATTTGAATACCAAAAAGAAAAAAAAGGAACCTGTTTTGTAGAAATCGTTTCAAATTGTCCTTCTAATTGGAAAATGACTCCGGTTCAAGCTAATAAATGGTTGGAAGAAAACATGCTTCCTTATTATCCACTTGGTGATTTAAAAAAACCTTCTAACTGAAAAGGAGATTAATCATGACTGAAGAAATTATTATTGCTGGATTTGGTGGACAAGGTGTTTTATCAATGGGACAAATTTTATGTTACAGTGCTGTTATGGAAGATAAAGAAGTTAGCTGGATGCCTTCTTATGGTCCTGAAATGAGAGGAGGTACAGCAAATTGTATTGTAATTATCAGTGATGAAAAAATTAGTTCGCCAATATTAACAAAATTTGATACAGTGATTGTTTTAAATCAACCTTCTTTAGACAAATTTGAAAATGCCGTAAAACCAGGTGGACTTTTAATTTATGAATCAAGTGCAATTATTAATCCACCAACAAGAACAGACATTGAAATCTTGCCAATTGATGCAGCAAACGAAGCTGTAAAATTGAAGAATACAAAAATTATGAACATGATTGTTTTAGGCGCATTTTTGAAAAAGAAGCCGATTATTTCTTTCGAAAGTGCAATGAAAGGTTTGAAAAAAGTATTACCTGAAAGGTATCATAATTTAATTCCATTAAATCAAGAAGCACTTGAAAAAGGAATGGAATTAGCTGAGAAACCTGTTGCTGTTTGATGTATTTCTAATTTTACTTATCTCATCAATTTTAAATAATTTGTGAAAATCTGTGTAATCTGTGGTAAAAAATTAAACCACAGATTATACAGAAAATTATCAATTAGCAATTGTCAATTATTAATTATCAATTCAACGATGTTTCTGTTGGTTGAAATTGTAGTTCTTTTAGTTTTGCGAGTTTTTTGAAGTGAATCTTTTCCAGTCATTGTTAACGTAATTTCCATCTTGGTACCAGTATCAGCTTTTATAAGTTTACCATTTTCAAAATCGAATAGAATAGTTCCATCACCATTAATTTTAGGTTCGCCAAAATTATAAGTTATTCCATTTTCAGTTCCTTCTTTCTTGCCGGAAAATTTTGCAGAAAGTTGAGCAGAAATTTTTGCGGCTTTATCGCCGTTAATTTTAACAAAATCAACAACAGTAAATTTTGCAATGTTTTCCATTGTCATACTTCCAAGTGGTTGAGGAAATCTTTTTTCCCAACTGGAATCTTTCCCAACTTCATTATGAGGAAATTCACGGAATAACATTTGTGTAATTGGTCTGATCGCACTTTCACCAAGTTGTTTTGCCAAAGCTGATCTTTGTTCAGTTGTTAATTTTTGCTTTTGAGGTGAAAGTGAATTCATCTTATCAACCATTTTTTCAACACGAGTAATTTCAATTACTTCACCATATTGATTAATCCTTGCTCGAAATGGTGTATTATGAAGAACAATGTACTCTAAAAATTTTTGTTTGTCTTCATCTTTTAATTTTTGATTTGAATCGAAGTGAATTTTTTGACCATTAATATCAATGTCAAAATTTATGGATGAAACAACCAATGAAATTTCAGCAGTTTTATCTTCATCAACATCAATAACTTCGCAATCAAAAATATATTTTAATGTTTGATCAGCTTTACTTTTCATTGTTGAATCAGCAACAACAATTTCTTCATTTTGAGATTTTGTCGTAAGGCTATATTTGAATTTATCACCTTTTTCAAATTTATAATTTAAGTTTACCTTTTCATTTCCAATTGAGATTCTCTCGAGATTTTCTGTTTGGATTGGTTTATTTTCTTCTTTCTTTTCATTTTTGCTACATGCAGCAGCAAATAAAACTAATACTATTAAAAAATATTTTTTCATAATTATTCTCTTTTAAAATTAAAAAGGAGTTGACAAGACATAATTAGCTTTGCCAACTCCAAAAAATGATTTTATTTCCAACCGTTGTTTTCTAAAATTTCTTTGCGAGAAAAAAAGTGTGAAATTTCTTTAGCAGCATTTTCATCTGAATCAGAACCATGTACAATATTTTCCTGAATATTTTCTGCATAAAGTTTTCTAATTGTTCCTTCTTCAGCTTTTGCCGGGTCAGTAGCTCCAATTATTTTTCTAAAATCTTCAACTGCATTTTCTTTTTCAAGTGCAATTGGTACACATGGTCCAGATGTCATATATGTTATTAACTCGTTAAAGAAAGGTCTCTCTTTATGAATTTCATAAAATCCTTTTGCAGAAT
Source organism: Stygiobacter electus (assembly GCA_029210465.1). Lineage (GTDB taxonomy): Bacteria > Bacteroidota > Ignavibacteria > Ignavibacteriales > Melioribacteraceae > Stygiobacter > Stygiobacter electus. The sequence goes on along the minus strand of JARGDL010000001.1, from coordinate 100,056 downwards.
CTTCTGTTAAATGAATCATTTTCATAGCAAGAATTTTGAATCCAGCATCTTGTATATGTGAAATTACTTTTCCAATTAAATTTTTTCTAACACAATCAGGTTTAAGTATAGCAAGTGTTCTACTCAATTTTAACTCCTTTTATTTTGATTTCTTTTTTACAACTTTTTTAGTTGTCGCTTTTTTGTTTGTAGCTTTTTTAACAACTGATTTTTTTGTAACATTTTTCTTTACAACTTTTTTTACAGCAGTTTTGTTTTTTGCTTTCACTTTATCCAAAGCTTTTTTCATAGTGATACCAATTTCGGCTGGAGATTCAACAACATAAATTCCAGCTTTTTTCATTGCGGCCATTTTTTCATCAGCAGTACCTTTTCCACCAGAAATGATAGCTCCAGCATGTCCCATTCTTCTACCTGGAGGTGCAGTTCTTCCTGCAATAAATCCAACGACAGGTTTTTTTACATATTTTTTAATGAACTCAGCTGCTTCTTCTTCTGCAGTTCCACCAATTTCCCCAATCATAATTATACCTTCAGTTCCCGGATCTTCATTGAACAATTTAATAATGTCAATAAATCTTGAACCGATGACAGGATCACCACCAATGCCAACGCAAGTTGATTGGCCAATACCAAGATCAGTTAATTGTTTAACGGCTTCATAGGTTAAAGTTCCACTGCGAGAAACGACGCCAATTTTACCTTGTTTGTGAATAAAGCCAGGCATGATTCCAATTTTAGCTTTGCCAGGAGAAATTATACCGGGGCAATTTGGTCCAATTAATCTTACATCTTTTCCTTTAATTGAATTGTAAACTGTAATCATATCTTTTGTTGGAATTCCTTCTGTGATGCAAACAATTAATTTAATTCCGGCATTTGCTGCTTCTAAAATTGCATCAGCTGCAAAAGCAGGTGGAACAAAAATAGCAGAAGCTTCTGCTTTTGTTTGTTTTACTGCATCTTCTACAGTATTGAATATTGGAATTTTTGTGTCTTCAAATGTTTGTCCACCTTTGCCTGGAGTAACACCACCAACAACATTAGTTCCATATTCAATCATTTGTTTAGCATGGAATGAACCTTCACCACCAGTTATTCCTTGCACAATTACTCTTGTTTTCTTGTCTAAGAGAATACTCATATTAAATCCTATAATTTGTTTATTAACGTTGTAAAATTATAAAAGGTATTTCAATTTTTCTTAATTGGTAGTAATCTGAATTTATTTATTAAAATTCTTCACTTCATTTATAATTTTATTCAAATCAATTCCTGAAATACATTCAAGATTATTTGGACAAACTTTTTTCCAGCAGGGTGAGCACTCAAGATTTTCTTGATACAATTTTATCCCGCGATTATAAATTTCAATCTCTGTCCAGCAAGATAAACCAAACCAAGCTATCACAAATTTTTTAAGTGCAATTGCTAAATGCATTCCAAATGAATCGCCGGTGATAACAATATCAGCAATGCTCATAAAACATGCACCTTTTCGAATTCCTAATTCAGTAGGTGTGTTAATTACTTTTTGTTTAATTTCATCAGCAAGAAGAGAATAAATTTTTTGATTTCTTTCTGTGTCTTCTTTACCACCAAGTAAAACAATTTTTGTATTGTCAAGTTTTGAAATTTCATTAATTAAAAAAACATGTTGTTCAATTGTCATTTTCTTATTTGGGAAAAGATTTGAACAACCTGTATTGAAACCAACATATTTTATCGAAGGATTATAATGAATTTCTTTCTTGTATTCTTCGATAAATTTTATTTCATCATCGGTGAAATTAAAAATATATTCATCTTTTTGATAATCAAGTTCGAGTGCTTCGCTGATGATTTCTAAACCTGTTTTTTGATTTATCCGAAATTTTAATTTATCATCAAGTCCAAGATTATAACTATACATTGCATGTTTACTAGCAGGAATAATTTTACCATCTTCATTTAACAGAAATCCTCTTTTAACTTCACCATAAACTTCATTTGCAAACGCACAAGCATAGTTAGATTTATCTGTATTGAAAACAAAATCAAATTTAATTTGACGAAGAATCATTCTGTTTTCATCTGTCCATGTAAAAAGGAAATCAATTAAAGGATTATTCAAAAGAATTTTTTCTGCTGATGGTTGTGTTATCCAATAAATTGTACTGATGGGAAATTTTCTTTTAATTGAATAAAGAAGAGCAGTGTTCATTAAAACTGTGCCCAATGCATCAAGTGAAATGATTAAAATTTTTGTCCCAATTTTATTTTCATCGTTTTCTAATTGACATCCTTCTTCTAAACAGTTTTTGTAAGATACACATGGTTTATAACCATTAAATTTTTTACACTTTGGGATAATTAAATTTTCGTACTCAATCATGAAAGTTGTTTTGCAAGTTGTAAAATTTTTAATTCATTGAATTGATTTGTCATCAATTGCATTCCAACAGGAAGATTTTCTGAATTAAATCCGATTGGAATATTTAGTCCAGGAATTCCAACTAAATTTGCTGACGTAGTATAAATATCTTCTAAATACATCGAGAGTGGGTCGTTAGATTTTTCACCAATTTTGAAAGCAACATTTGGAGTAGTTGGTGTTAAAATAATATCAACATCATTGAAAGCGTTATCAAAATCATTTTTTAATAAACGACGAACCTTTTGAGCTTTTCTGTAATAAGCATCATAATAACCGGAAGATAAAACATATGTACCGAGCATTATTCTTCTTTTAACTTCATTACCAAAACCTTCAGTTCTTGAGTTTGTGTACATTTCATTAAGATTACTTGCATCGTTTGAACGAAAACCATAATGTGCACCATCGTAACGTGCTAAATTTGATGAAGCTTCGGCTGTTGTTAAAATATAGTAAGTTGCAATTGAATATTCAGTGTTTGGTAATGAAATTTCTACAGTTTCATGTCCGAGTGATCTAATAATTTCAATTTTATTATTAATCAGCTTTTTAATTTCTTCATTCAAACCGGAAGAAAAATATTCTTTTGGCAAACCAATTTTGAATTTTTGTGGTTCTGAAATTTTTTCTAAATATATTTTTTGTTCATCGTTAAAAGAAGTTGAATCTTTTTCATCATAACCAGAGATTACTTCAAGGACTAAAGCAATATCATCAATTGATTTTGCAAATGGGCCAATAGTATCAAAAGAAGAAGCAAAAGCTGTTAAACCATAACGGCTAACTTTTCCATAAGTTGGTTTCAATCCATAAACACCACAAAAAGCAGCAGGTTGACGAATTGAGCCGCCAGTATCCGTGCCTAAAGAAACATCGCAAAGATTAGCTGCAACAGCAACAGCAGAACCGCCGCTTGAACCGCCTGGTACTCTTTGATTATCAAATGGATTTAAGACTTTACCAAAAGCTGAATTTTCATTTGATGAGCCCATTGCAAATTCATCACAATTTGTTTTGCCAATAATTATTGCATCTTCATCAATTAATTTTTGAACTGCTGTAGCTGTGTAAATTGCTTCAAAATTTTTTAAAATGTTTGATGAACAGGTAAGTGGTTTATCTTTAATAGCAAGAACATCTTTGATTGCGATTACCATTCCGGCTAATTTGCCTGCAGTACCAGCTTTAATCTTGGATTCAATTTTATCCGCAATTTTAATTGCATCATCAAAGATGAAATTAAATGCGTTTAAGTGCTTTTGCTTTTCTATTTCATTTATAAAAAAGGCAACATTCTCTTTTAAGGAAAACTTGCCTTCTTTTATTTGAGCAATTTTTTCAGAATGATTTTTATAACTAATCAATTTTTATCCAATATTACTTCTTGTCTTCAGGTTTATCAATATTTTTTACTTCATCTTGAACATCATTCAAAGCTTTTTTGAATTCTCTCATTCCTTTTCCAATGCCTTGAGCAAGTTCAGGAATTTTTTTAGCTCCAAATAAAATTAGGATAACTAAAACAATTAGAAGAATTTCACCAGCACCTAAATTTCCAAACATAATAACCTCTCTTTTTAATTTGTAAAATTTTCTATTACAGATTTGAAAATTAAAGCTCCATCTGTCTTACCTAAAATAGGATCGCATGCATTTTCCGGATGTGGCATCAATCCCATAACATTTTTCTTTCTGTTGCAAATGCCAGCAATATTATTTAACGATCCATTTGGATTAAATTTTTTTTCAACTTTTCCTTCTTTTGAAGAATATTTAAAAATAACTTGATTATTACCTTCAATTTCTTTCAAAGTTTCAGCATCAGCGTAATAATTTCCTTCGCCATGTTTAATTGGAATTTTAATTACTTTTTTCCCAATCTTATTAGTAAAAATTGTTGATTCATTTTCCACCAGTAAATATTGATCTTTACAAACAAATTTTAACGATTCATTTTGTAACATCACTCCTGGTAACAAACCAATTTCGAGTAAAATTTGAAAACCATTGCAGATTCCAATTACAATGCCACCATTTTCAGCAAAGGAAAAAACAGAATCCATAACAGGAGAAAATCTAGCAATGGCACCAGTTCTTAAATAATCACCATAAGAAAATCCGCCGGGTAAAATTATAACATCACTGCCTTTCAAATCTTTTTCTTTGTGCCAGATAAATTCAGTGTTATAATGTAAAACTTTCTTTAATGAATAATATGCATCGTAATCACAATTTGACCCGGGAAAAACTACGACACCAAATTTCGGTTTCATTTGGATTCTCCAGAAACATTAACTTCAGTAATGGAGTATTCAAAATCTTCCATTATAGGATTGGATAAAAGTTTTTCGCTGTATTCTTTTACTTCTTTTTCTGCAAGATTTTTATCATCTGTATCAACAAAAAATTCAATGTATTTTCCAATTCTTGTTTGACGAACATTATTAAAGCCCAATAATTTTGCACCTTGTTCAACGGCTTTTCCTTGTGGGTCTAAAATTTTAGGCCTTCTTTTAACTATTACTGTTGCCTTAAACAATTTAATTCTCCCTAATCTTTAACTCTTGTATTTTTGTATTGTTAAAAAAAATTTTCTTATAAATTGCTCTTACAATGCCAAATAAAATAACTCCTAAGAAAATAAAAAAAGCGATATATCCTTTACTCAAGATTGTCAGAATAATTCCGACTAATAAAACCAAAATATAAATTAGTTTTTGTTTAATGCTTTTATCTTTCAGTTTGGGCAAAGCATTATAGCGAATTTTACTGACCATTAAAAAAGAAAGCAAAAGAACAAGTGGAAAAATGAAATAATTAATAGGTTCTATTATTTTGCCATCTTTATAAAAAGAAAAAATCAAAAGAGATATTGTAATAGCTGAAAGAGGAATTGGTAAACCAGTAAAATCAGATTTTGTATTAAGATCTTGAATGGTAATATTGAATCTTGCTAAACGTAAAGCACCAAAAATTAAAAGTAATGAACTGATTAAAATTCCAATATTGCCAAATTGAAATGCAAAAGCTTTGTAAATTAAGAATGAAGGAGCCGCACCAAAACTTACTACATCTGAAAGTGAATCTAATTCGACTCCAAATTTTGAAGAGGTATTTAATAACCTTGCGACAATTCCATCTAAAGCATCAAAAATTGCTGCAGCCATTATAAAAATGGCGGCAAGCATAAAATTATCTTGTGAAGCAAATACTAAGGATAAAAATCCACAAAAAATATTTAATGATGTTACAGTATTTGCTGCAAACGATTTAAAAAGATTTAATTTCATTTATTTAACTCAAAAAGTATTGTCTCACCCGCAGTTACTTTATCTCCAAGTTTAACTTTTAACTTCCAATTTTTAGGTGCATAAACATCAGAGCGACTGCCAAATTTTATCATACCAAAACGTTCACCCATTTTAACTTCATCATTTTGTTTTAAGGTATTTACAATTCTACGTGCTACAAATCCTGCAACTTGAGTAAACATAACTTTCCCATGTTTACTTAAAATGCCAATTTCAGTTCTTTCATTTCTTTTATCAGCTTTTTCGTAAAACGCAACAAGATACTCACCTTTAATATATTTGTTCATTTCAACTTTACCACTAATTGGAATTCTATTTACATGCACATTTAATGGAGACATGAAAATCGAAACTTGTGTAACTGTATCTTGAATAAATTCGTTATCAAAAACTTCTTTCACAATAACAATTTCACCATCAGCTGGTGAAACAATTATATCATCTCTTTCAGGAGTAGTTCTTTCAGGATCTCTAAAGAAATTTAAGCAGAATAAGAAGAATGCAACGCTAAAAATTAATAATGGAATTTTTATCCAGTTATTATTTATTAATAATCCAATAATTATAAGGATTAAGGAAAATAATGATGCAATTAAGAAAGTATTTAGTCCGTATTTAGTAATCATTGACACCAAAAATTTTTCTTTAGGTGTACAAATGTAATATTTTCTTGGTTTAATTTCTTGTGAAAGTTTTTTTTGGTAATTTTAAGCAAAGTAAATGAAAGTTTTCAATTCAAAGTTCAATTCAAAAAATTTCTGGAGGAAAAATGAAGTTTAATATGAATGATATGTTAAAACAAGTTCAAAAAATGCAAGCTGATATGGCTAAGGTTCAGGCTGAACTTGAAAATAAAGTTGTTACAGAAGAAAGTGGCGGTGGCATGGTGAAAGCTACTGTAAATGGTAAAAAAGAATTAATTTCAATTTCAATAGATGAAAATATTATAAAAGAAGGCGATAAAGAAATGATGGAAGATTTAATTGTAGCGGCTGTTAATAAAGCTCTACAGTCAGTTGCAAAAATTGCTGAAGAAGAAGTTCAAAAAGCAACTAAAGGAATGATTCCTCCAGGTTTAAACATACCAGGATTTTAAATGTTAATTGCGGAACCTTTACAAAAAGCGATTGATGAATTAAGTAAATTGCCATCGATTGGTAAAAAGACAGCTCAACGATTGGCAATACATATTTTAAAGGATGATAAAGAATCTGTTGAAAGTTTAATAAATTCGTTACGCGATCTCAAAGAAAAAATAAAACTTTGTAATGAATGTTTTAATATTGCAACCGAAGACAAATGTGATGTGTGTAAAAGTAATAAAAGAGATCGTTCAATTATTTGCGTTGTTGAAGATCCAAGTGATGTAATCTCAATTGAAAAAACAAATGAGTATAATGGACTTTATCATGTACTTGGTGGTGTATTAAACCCATTAGCTGGAGTAACTGTAGAAAAACTTAAAATCAAAGAATTACTTGAAAGAGTAAAAAATGAAGAAGTAAAAGAAATCATATTAGCTTTGAATCCTGATGCAGAAGGTGATGCAACATCATTATATCTCACAAAAATTCTTAAAGAAGCTCACATTAAAGTTACAAGAATTGCACGTGGATTACCAATTGGTGGTGATTTAGAATTTGCTGATTCTGCAACTATTGGTCGAGCATTTATTGGAAGAATTGAATTGTGAAAAAAGATTGGTTTAAAGATTGGTTCGAATCAGATTTTTATCAAAAGGTTTATAATCATCGCGATAATGAAGATGCAAAATTAATTTGTGATTTAATAATTAATTCAATTGAATTACAAGAAGGATCAAAAATTTTAGATGCAGCGTGTGGATCAGGAAGGCATTATTTGAAATTTTTAGAATATGGATTTAATGTTTATGGTTTCGATTTAAGTAAAAATTTATTAAGCATTGCTCAACAAAAATCTATTGAGAAAAAATTTCCAATTAATTTATTTTGTGCTGACATTAGAAAAATTTGCCTTAAAGAAAAATTTGATTTAATTACTAATCTTTTTACTAGCTTTGGTTATTTTGAAAATGATGATGAAAATTTTTCTTTCATTAGAAAAGCATATGAGTTATTAAAAATTAATGGTTACTATGTGTTAGATTATTTCAATATGAATTATTTGATTAATAATTTAATCCCTTATTCTGAAAAGCAAATTGATAGTTTTAATGTTATTGAAAATAGAGTAATTGAAAATAATCGGGTTAATAAAAAAATAGTTATTCAAGACATAAATACATCAATGGTAATTAATGAATTTTATGAATCAGTAAAATTGTACAAACCCGATGAATTAATTTTTCGAATTTTGAATATGGGTTTTAAGCTTAAACATAAATACGGTAACTATTTGGGTGATAGTTTCGATAACAACAAATCACAAAGACTTATATTAGTTTTTCAGAAATGAAAATAAAATATTTATCCATATTAATATTATTTTACAGTTGCAATTTTTTTTCAACTCGCGAACCTGAATTACCGACTTCTACTTCAACATCTCAAATACCAGCTACTACGCCTGTTATATTATTTAATAATTTTAAATCATCAATTGAAGAAAAAATACTTGACAATTATTTATTGTGTTTTGTTGATGCGGCTTTTCTTAACAGAAAATTCAAATTCATTGCTTCTGCAAATTCTTTAATTCAAAATCCAACTTTAAATGATTGGGGAATTGAAGCTGAAAGACAATACTTTAATAACTTGAAATCAATTTCATTAGAAGGTAATTCACTAAAATTGAATTTGAATAATTTGGTAAATACATCTTTCGGAGATAGTGCAATTTATCAATATGATTATGAATTCAATGTAAATACGAAAGATCCATCAATCAGTGGGACTTATAAAGGGACAGCACAATTTAAAATTAATTTAGATAAACGTAACCAGTGGGTAATTACAAGTTGGCAAGATATTTCCAAAGATAATTCAAAAACATGGAGCGACTTGAAAGGGAGGCTTTATTAAAAAAATAATTTTACTAACGGTAATATTATTTACAAGTTGTAATCCTTTCGCTCCAGCACTCGACGAAAGTCTTAATTCAAATAGTGCATTGATTAGCGATCAAACCAACGTTGATGGAGTATTTAAAAATTTTCAGTATGCTTATACATTTAAAGATACTTTAATTTATAGTAATTTACTTTCAAAGAATTTCATATTTAGTTATAGAGATTATGATAAATCTGTTGATGTTTCTTGGGGCAAAGAAGAAGAAATGAGAGTAACTAACGGTTTATTCCTGAATTCACAAAGATTAGATTTAACTTGGAATAATATTATTTCTATGACTTCGGACTCAACTCATATTATTAGAAGTTTTAATTTATCCATTGCTTTTAATCCGACTGATATTATTTTCATAGATGGAAAAGTTAATATTACATTAATAAAAGAAAACGATGGTAAGTGGAAAATAATTAACTGGATTGATGAATCAAATTTTTAATTCTTATGATAATATTTTATTTCAAAGAAGCATTTAGAATATTTAGAAAAAGTGGTTACAATTCTTTCTTGTTAATTTTTATAACAACGCTTGCAATTTTAACTACAATTTCTTCTTTCTTAATTGTCTATGGTGTCTTTTCACTTAATAATCAAATTAAATCTGGTATTAAAATAAATGTTTTCCTTTCAAATGAAATTGAACCTTTTGGAATTGAAAAAGTTAAAAATGAAGTCAAAAGATTAAATGGAATTTATAATGTTGAATTTATTGATAAAGAACAAGCAAAGAAAAATTTCTTGAAAGAAACTGGCGAAGATTTTCAAAAAGTGCTTGATGAAAATCCTTTACCAAATTCTCTCAAAATATCAATTGATCCTAATAAAGTTAATGAAGATAATATCGATTTATTAGTTGAAAGGATAAAAAAACTTAATGGAGTTGAAGAAGTAACTTATGATTACCAAACGATATTAAAAATATTTAGATTTCTAAAAATTCTTCAGTTTCTATTTTATCCACTTTCTATTCTGTTAATTGTTTTGTCAATCTATTTAGTTTATAGCAATAACAAATTACTAATCAAACAAAATCAAAATTTATTTAATACGATGAAATTGGTTGGCAGCAAAATTTCAGCAATTAGAATTCCAATAGTGTTAAATGGTTTTTTTATTGGGTTAATTTCATCACTTTTATCAGTAATTATTTTAATTTCAGTTTCAATTTTATTGACAGCATTGTTAAATAATATTAGATTTACAGAGAAAATTATTTTCCTAACGATAATAAATTTTATGATAGGCATTATGTTAGGAGTAATTGGTAGTTATTTATCTTCGAGGGAGATTCAATTTAATATTAGTAAAATTTAAATAGGAGAGGTAAATGAAAATTGCACTAAAAGCAGTTTTGCTTTTTATTGTAGCTTGTAATCTATTTGCTCAAATAAAAGACTATGAGTTGGGAGCAAATTTATTAAATAGATCTTATCAACAAAGTGGACTTTTTGATTTATCCGATCCCGAAGCAGTTAATATTAAAGTTGCTGTTTGGGGTTGGGTTAGATATCCAGGTCGGTACATTATTCCAAATTATACAACTGTCAGCGATTTAATTTCTTATGCCGGTGGCCCTTTAGAAGGTGCAAATTTAGAAGACATTAGAGTTTTACGAACCAAAGATGATGAATCTCAGGAATTAATAACTCTTACTTTTAATGATGTTATGTATGACAATAAACTTGAATTAAAAAATAGAAAAATTCCAAAACTGCAAGCTGGTGATATTCTTGTTTTGCCTGGTGAGCCAAGATTATATGCACGTGATAAAGTTGCAATTTGGACTTCAGTTTTAAGTCTTTTAATTTCATTAACAATTTTGATTCTCAACATAACAAAGAAATAAGGTGAAGAAGTGAACAATAACAATTCAAATAGAATAATTCCTCAACCTCAGGTACAGGAAGGAAATAGTTTACGAGAATATATAAATTTAATAAAGTTAAATTTTGTCCCAATATTTTTAATTACACTTACTGGTTTGATTGTCGCTATTATTTATGCAATAAATGCACCTAATATTTATAAATCAACAACTGTATTAAAATTATCAAAACCTCAAGGCTCAATTCTAACTGGTTCATTATTACCAGAATTTCAAGAATTTGGAAGTGATAGATTTATTGCCAATGAAATTGAAATATTAAAAAGCTACAAATTACGGGCTCAGGTTTCTCATGCTTTAATTGATAGTTTTACTGTTTCAAAAAACAAAAATAATTTTTCACTTGTTTTTGAAGATCCCGAAGAAGCAAAAAAAGGTAATTATAAATTAAAATCAATTGATGATTTAGTAAAAATGCTGGCAAGTAATGTTTCGATTGATCAAAAAAGAGGTTTGGACATTGTGGAAATAAATGTTGAATCGCACTCTCCAATCGAATCTGCAATAATTGCGAATGCATACGCTGATGCATATAAAAATATAAATTTGGCTTACAATAGAGAGCAATTAACAAGAGTAAAAGATTTTCTTGCAAAACAAAGAGAAGAAAAACTTGCTGAATTAGGAAATGTTGAAGAAACACTTAAAAGTTATCAAGAACAAAGAGGTATTGTTGAACTGCCTGAACAAGCAAAAGCTTTAATTACTCAATCTTCTGATATTGAAGCAAAAAAGAATGCAACTAAAATTGATTTGACCATTTCAGAAAAAACATTAAATCAACTAAAAGAAGAATTAAAAAAGCGAAACCCTGAAATAACTAATTTTATTGAAAACTATTCTACTGAACCATATATGAAAAAACTGCAAGAACAAATTGCAGATCTTAAAACAAGAAGAGATAGAGCAATTTCCGATGCAGGTCCAAATTCAAAATTGGTTAAAGATTTCGATCAAAAAATTGCTGACCTTGAAAGTAAATTCAATAATCAATTATCTGTTTATAAAGCTGGAATTTTAGCTTCAAGCCCGGAAGAAATTAAAAAGCTAACATCTCAAGTTTTGGAAGAGGAAACAAAGTATCAAGCACTAAGTGCATCATATCGTAAGTTAGCAGAAATCAGCGGTGATTATGAAAAAAAATTAAGTCTGTTACCTACTTCAACTATTGATTTAGCCCGCTTACAGCGTGAAAAAGAAGCTTATGAAAAATTATATCTTCAGGTTGAAGAACGATATCAAGAAGCAATAATTAATGAACAATCCGCACCTGGTAATGTTCTAATTATTGATGAAGGATTAGTACCATTAAAACCTGCTAAACCTAATCGTGTGTTAATTGTTGTTATTGGTTTTGTATTAGGTATTGGACTCGGAATTGGTTTTGCTTTTATCAGAAATTATTTAGATAATACTGTTAAAACACCAGAAGATATTCAAAATAGAAATATTAACATACTTGCATGGATACCACAAATTGAAGGCTTAGATGTCGGTGACAAAGAATTTGAATTTATTGTTGCCAAAAAACCTGATGCAAGTGCAAGTGAAGCTTATAGAGCTTTAAGAACTAGAATTAAATTTTCTAAACTTAGCAGCGAAACAACTAAAACTTTATTAATTACTTCTCCAACTTCTGGTGAAGGTAAAACTACTACTGCAGTTAACCTTGCCGGTAGTTTTGCCCAAGCAAATTTTAGAACTGTTATTTTGGATGCAGACTTAAGAAAACCAAGAGTGCACACTGTATTTAAAGAAAAACGTTTCCCTGGGTTCACAGATTATTTCTTTGGTCAAGCTAGTTTTGAAGAGATTGTAAGAAAATCTCAAGTTAATAATTTAGATTTTATTACTGCAGGAACTATTCCACCAAATCCTTCTGAAATTCTTAGCTCAGAACAAATGACTGAGTTTTTTAAGAAATTAAAATCAAATTATGATTATATAATTGTAGATTCTCCACCAGTGATTGCTGTAACAGATTCAGAAATTCTTTCAAGTATAGTTGATGCAACAATTTTAGTTGTTTCCGCTAACAATACTGAAATTGACTTAATGGAAAAAGCAATTCAATTGTTGAATCATGAACATTCTACATTCATTGGAACAATTTTGAATAATTTCACTTATAGAAGCGGTTACGGTTCTTACTATAAATATTATTATTACTATTCAAGACCAACGAATGGTTCAAAAAAGACTAAGATGAAAGTATCATGAATAAAACTGCAGTTGTAACTGGTGGTGCAGGTTTTCTTGGTTCTCATTTATGTGATAGACTAATAAATGAAGGAATCAAAGTTTTATGCTTAGATAATCTTCTTACTGGTAGAATTCAAAATATTGAACACCTTTTTGGAAATGAATTATTTTCATTTATAAAGCTTGATGTTACCAACTTTATTCATGTGCCTGGAAATGTTGATTACGTTTTACATTTTGCTTCACCAGCTAGTCCAATTGATTATTTGAAATTACCAATTCAAACTCTTAAAGTTGGCTCTTTAGGTACACATAAAGCATTAGGATTAGCAAAAGAAAAAAATGCAAGATTTCTTTTAGCATCTACTTCAGAAGTTTATGGCGATCCTTTAATTCACCCACAAACTGAAGATTATTGGGGAAATGTTAACCCTGTTGGTCCACGTGGAGTTTATGACGAAGCTAAAAGATTTGCTGAAGCTTTAACAATGGCTTATCATCGTTATCATGGTGTTCAAACAAGAATTGTAAGAATTTTTAATACTTATGGACCAAGAATGCGTGTTGATGATGGAAGAGCTTTACCAGCATTTTTTTCGCAAGCATTGAAGAATGAAGATGTTACTGTTTTTGGTGATGGTTCTCAAACGAGAAGTTTTTGCTTTGTTGATGATTTAATTGATGGGATATTTAAATTGTTGATGTCCGATGAAGTCTATCCAGTTAATATTGGTAATCCAGAGGAAATTTCTTTAAAAGAATTTGCTGAAGAAGTTATCAATTTATGTAATTCAAATAGTAAAATTGTATATCAAGACTTACCAATTGATGATCCAAAAGTACGACAACCAGATATTACTCGTGCAAAAAATATTTTAGGTTGGCAGCCAAAAGTTAGCAGGCAAGAGGGCTTAAAAATTACACTGGATTATTTCAAAAAGGAATTAAATATTTTATAAAGTAAGCCAAATAGAGTAAAAGAAAAATGTCAGTCTAAATTTATCACCATAAGTGAATTTAATTATAGACTGACATTTTTTTGAACTTACAAACAACTAATTAATAATTAGCAATTATCAATTATTTATTAATACATTCCATCCATTCCGCCATGTGGCATTGGAGGCATAGCTTTTTCTTCTTCTTTCTTTTCATAAATTACAGCTTCAGTAGTTAATAATAATGAAGAAACTGAAGCAGCATTTTCAAGAGCAGTTCTAGTTACTTTTGTTGGATCAATTACACCAGATTTAACTAAATTTTCGTAAGTTTCTGTTGCGGCGTTAAAACCAAAATCATCTTTTCCTTCAAGTACTTTATTTAGAACGACTGCACCTTCCAAACCAGCATTAGCAGCAATTTGTTTTAATGGTTCTTCTAATGCTTTTTGAATTATTTTAATACCAGTTGTTTGGTCAGCATTTTCACCTTGTAATTTTTCAAGGACTTTAATAGCACGAACTAAAGCAACACCGCCACCAGCAACAATACCTTCTTCAACAGCAGCACGTGTTGCGTGTAAAGCATCTTCAACGCGAGCTTTTTTCTCTTTCATTTCAACTTCTGTAGCAGCACCAATTTTTAATACTGCAACACCGCCAGAAAGTTTTGCCAAACGTTCTTGTAATTTTTCTTTATCGTAATCTGAAGTTGTTTTTTCAATTTGAGCTTTAATTTCATTAATTCTCTTTTTAATATCTTCAGTTTTTCCAGCACCTTCAACGATTGTAGTATTGTCTTTATCAATTGTAACTTTTTTAGCACGACCTAAAAATTCTATTGTAGCGTTTTCTAATTTGAACCCTCTTTCTTCTGAAATAACAGTACCATCAGTTAAAATTGCAATATCTTCAAGCATAGCTTTTCTTCTATCACCAAAGCCAGGAGCTTTAACAGCTGCAACTTTTAAAGTACCACGTAATTTATTAACAACTAAAGTAGCTAAAGCTTCACCTTCCAAATCTTCTGCAATAATTAATAATTGACGACCTGCTTGAGCTATTTTTTCAAGAATTGGAAGAAGATCTTTCATTGCAGAGATTTTTTTGTCATGAATTAATATATATGGCTCTTCAAGTACAGCTTCCATTGTTTCTGAATTTGTAACAAAATATGGCGAAATATATCCACGGTCGAATTGCATACCTTCAACAACTTCAAGACTTGTTTCAGCTGATTTGCTTTCTTCAACTGTTATAACACCATCTTTACCAACTTTTTCCATTGCATCAGCAATTAAATTACCAATAGTTTTATCATTATTTGCTGATATAGCGCCAACTTGAGCAATTTCTTCACGACCACCAACTTCCTTGCTCATTTTTTTTAATTGTTCTACAACTTTAACAACTGCTAAATCAATTCCACGTTTTAAATCCATTGGATTTGCACCAGCAGTAACATTTTTTAATCCTTCACGATAAATTGCTTGAGCTAAAACAGTAGCTGTGGTAGTTCCATCACCAGCTAAATCACTTGTTTTGCTTGCAACTTCACGAACCATTTGTGCACCCATATTTTCAATTGGGCTCTCAAGTTCGATTTCTTTTGCAACAGTAACACCATCTTTTGTAACTGTAGGTGCGCCGAATTTTTTATCAATAATTACATTGCGACCTTTTGGACCTAATGTAACTTTTACTGCGTTTGCAAGTTTATCTACACCAGCTTTTAATGATGAACGTGCATCAACGCCATATTCAATTAATTTTGAAGCCATTTGTTCCTCCTATTATTTTATAATTCCGTAAATATCGCTTTCGCGCATGATTAAATATTCTTGATCATCGATTTTTACTTCTGTTCCAGAGTATTTGCCATAAAGAACAGTATCACCAACTTTTACTGTCATTTTTATTACTTTACCATCATCAGTAACTCTTCCTTCGCCGACTGCTACAACAGTACCTTCAATTGGTTTTTCTTTTGCAGTATCTGGAAGGATAATGCCACTTTTGGTTTTTTCTTCAGCTTCTTTTGGTTTAATAACTACACGATCATGAAGTGGTTGAATTTTGAAATCAGCCATAAATCCTCCTTTTTTTTGATTAAATTTTTAGATTAGCACTCATTTTTAACGAGTGCTAAAATATGAAAAGAGTAAAAATTTGTCAAGATTTTAAGAAAGGATTTCCAGTCTTTTTTAGTGCTTGGATTTATGTTAATGAAAGTTTAAATGTTAATCAGATAAATTCTAATTCAATAATTTTTATGTAATTAAAATCAAATCTTTTCTATTGATCTTGAGAAAATATAATCCAAGTTTGGTAACATCTTTTCTATGTTGAATATTTCTTCTATTTCTTCTTTTGATATGTAATTAGTTATTTCTTCTGATTTTAGCAATTCATCCTTTAGATTCAAACTTTTGTTTTGCCAAACTTTCATTGAATTTTCTTGTACAATTTTATATGCATCTTCTCTGGTCATCCCTTTTTCGGTTAATTTTAATAAAACTTTTTGAGAAAAAATTAATCCTCTTGTAAGATTTAAATTTTCTATCATGTTTTCAGGGTAGATGATTAAATTATCGATTAATTTAATCATGAGATTGAGTGCGTAATCCAAAGCGATGCAACTATCTGGCAAAATAACTCTTTCAACAGAAGAATGAGAAATATCTCGTTCGTGCCAAAGAGCAATATTTTCTAAAGAAGCTATTGAGTTGCTTCTTAAAATTCTTGCAATACCAGTTATTCTTTCAGAAATAATAGGATTTCGTTTGTGAGGCATTGCTGAAGAGCCTTTTTGACCTTTTGAAAAATATTCTTCAGCTTCTAAAACTTCGGTACGTTGAAGATGACGAATTTCAATTGCAATTTTTTCAAGTGATGAACCAATGATAGCTAATGTTGTTAAAAATTGTGCATGGCGATCTCTTTGAACAACTTGAGTTGCAACTGGTTCTGGTGTTAATCCTAATTTTTCACAAACATACTCTTCAACTTGTGGAGGTAGATGATCGAATGTTCCAACTGCACCAGAAATTTTTCCACAAGCAACTGATTTAATTGCTGCTTCTAATCTTTCAATATTTCTTTTTGTTTCTTCGAACCAAAGTGCAAATTTTAATCCCATTGAATATGCTTCTGCATGAATTCCATGTGAACGTCCAACACAAATTGTTAGTTTGTGTTCTAAAGCTCTTTTTTTAAGAACTTCTTTTAGCTGGTTCAAATCTTTTAAAAGTAATTCGCCAGCTTTTTTAATTTGATAAGCTAAAGCTGTATCTAAAACATCAGATGAAGTCATTCCATAATGTATATGTCGAGAAGTTGGTCCAATATATTCTGCTACATTTGTTAAAAAAGCAATAACATCATGCTTTGTTGTTTCTTCAATTTCCTGAACTCTTTTTATATCAAATTTTGCTTTTGATTTAATTTCTTCAAATTCTTTAATTGTGATAAAGCCTAATTTAGTTCTTGCCTCGCAAGCAAGTATTTCAACTTTCAACCAAGTTTCTAATTTGAAATGTTCACTCCAAATTTTTCCCATTTCGGGTAGGGTATATCTTTCAATCATTTTTATCTCTTTTCTAATTTTAGTTTAATGTTTAATTCTTTTTCATCACGTAAAACTTTAACATTAATTACATCATTCACTCTAAACTCTTGTAACACTCCAATTAAAGTATTTTCGTTATTAATTCTGTATTCATTTATTGCAAGGATGATATCTTCAACTTTTAAACCAGCTTTTAATGCTGGTGAATTTTTTGAAATTTGTGTTATAATACAACCACGATTGGACTTAAGGTCATAAGTTTTAGCAAGGGATTCATCAACAGTCATAACATTTAAACCAGTCCAAAAATCACGATCAACTTTACCATTTGATTTAAGTTCATCTATTATTCTTTTAATTTTATTAACAGGAATTGCAAAACCAACACCAACATTTCCACTTGAACCTTGGGCAGTGAAAATTAAAGTATTCATTCCAATTAATTCGCCATCAGCATTTACTAAAGGTCCGCCACTATTGCCACTGTTAATAGCGGCATCTGTTTGAATCATATTGACATAATATCTATTGTTAGCTGAACCTAAATTCATATTTGTAGCACTAATTACTCCAACAGTAACGGTTGGTTTGTCGTTAATATCAAAAAGTCCAAATGGATTACCAAGAGCAACAACCCATTCTCCAATCATAATATCATCAGAATTGCCTAATTTGATATATGGTAAATTTTCCGCATCAATTTTTAATAAGCAAATATCTGAGATAGGATCACTCATAATTGTTTTAGCAGTATAATGTCTTCCATCTGTTAATGTTACAGTTGCTTCAACGGCGCTTCCAGCAACGTGGTCATTTGTAAGAATATATCCATCTGGAGAGATTATTGCTCCGCTTCCTAAACTTTTTATTTGTTGGTTATAAACTCGATCTCCAAACCATTGTCTCCAGAAAGGATCGAGTGACCATATATCACGGTATTGTCTTATTTCGGTTACATTAACTCCAACAACAGCAGGACTTACATTTTTAACAACATCTGTAATAATAGTTTTACGTGAATTGTTAATTAAATCATTTTTATTTTGTGCAAGATGAAGATTGATAAACGTTAATGATAGTAAAAGAAATATGAAAAATTTTTTCATTGTCTAATCCTTGAATTTATTAATAAAGATTTTATAGGTTCTATGTGTTTAGATAAAATCACAATCATAATTAATGATACAAAAATAGGAAACTCAATTTGATTTTTGGGTTGAATTGAGGAAAGAAAAATCATTTCTTTCGAAAATAAAAAGGGTATTATCAATGAAAGGAAAGTTGCAATGACATTTCCAAAGTGTATATCTTTTTTTATTGAATAAAAAATTAACCATAAAATTAACCAAAGAAATAAAACAGGTAGCGATATAAAAATTGCACCGCCAGCGGCAGTGGCTAATCCACGACCACCTTTGAATTTTATCCATGGTGAATAACAATGTCCGATGATTGCAAATAATAGTCCTACAATAGAAATAGTAAATTCTTTTTCAATGTATTGATATGTTACGAATGCAGACAACCAACCTTTAAGTGCATCAATTATTAAAACAGTCATTCCAATTAATTTTGATTTGGAAACTTCAAATGAATTCATCGCACCAACATTACCGCTGCCTTTTTTTGTAATGTCAATCCCTTTAGATTTTTTTAATAAAATGTAAGCTGTCGGAAATGAACCAATTAAGTATCCGATTATTAATGCTGAAACATAATTCATAAATTTTTACTTTTATCAAAATTTAATTAATTACAATTTTTAGAACGACTATTTAATTTTTGTTTTTAATCATTTGTTCCATTATCACAATAAGATTTTAAATGATTGCTATAGAAAATTATTGTTTTCAGTATGTCTCTTCTTCAAAATCAAATTAATTGAATATATTCATAATAAAATTGAAAATAATGAATAAGCAAGATTATATGATAAAATAATTTTATTTCAAAAGTTACTTAATTTTTTTGATAGGTAATTTTTTTTTATTTTGACTTTGAAATATGTAAATAAATAGGAGAATAAATGATTAACTATGTTGGAAGATTTAATGTAGTTCCTTCAATACCGGAAAAACTTTTACCATTAAAGAAAATTGCTTATAATCTTTTTTGGACATGGAATCAAGATGCAATAGAATTATTCAGAAGATTGGATAAAAAACTTTGGGAAGAAACTCATCATAATCCTGTTTTAATGTTAGGTAAAATAAGTCAAGATAGATTATCTTTTGCCGCTAATGATGATAGTTTTGTTTCACACATGAATAGAGTAGATGAACAATTGAAAATTTATTTAGAAGAAAAAACTTGGTACCAAAAGAATTACAACATAGAAGGGAAAAATATCATTGCATATTTTTCTGCTGAATTTGGTTTGACAGAATGTCTTCAAATTTATAGCGGTGGACTTGGAGTGCTTTCGGGTGATCATTTAAAATCAGCAAGTGATTTAGGTTTACCTTTAGTTGGAGTTGGACTCTGTTATAAAGAAGGTTATTTCCAGCAATATTTATCTAATGATGGCTGGCAGCATGAAAGATATGAGATAACAGATTTTTATAATCAACCAATGAATTTGGTAAAAGATAAAAATGGTGAACCGTTAAAAATTCAATTAGATTTCCCTAACCGAACAGTTACTTTTCAAATCTGGAAAATAGATGTTGGAAGAATAGGATTGTATTTACTTGATACAAATGTTCCAGAAAATAATGATGAAGATAAAAAAATTACTAGAACACTTTATGGTGGAAATATAGAAACAAGAATTCAACAGGAAATTGTTTTGGGTATCGGTGGGATTCGTGCTTTGCACGCAATGAATATTAAACCTTATGTGTGTCATATGAATGAAGGACATTCAGCATTTTTAGCTTTAGAAAGAATCAGGTTAATAATGAAATACTACAACCTTACTTTTAATGAAGCAAAAGATGTAAACTTTTATTCGAATGTATTTACAACTCACACACCCGTTCCTGCTGGAATTGATATTTTCCCTAATGAATTGATAGAAAAATACTTTGGATTTTATTACAGAAATGAATTACAAATTTCGGATAAGCAATTTTATAGTTTAGGAACGATTATCAAAGATAAACCACCTGTTAATTTTAATATGGCACATTTAGCAATGAATATGGCTGGTTATGTAAATGGCGTAAGTAAATTACATGGAGTTGTGTCAAAAAAAATGTGGCAAAGTGGCTTTCCTCAAATTCCATTTGATGAAATTCCAATTGATTCAATTACCAATGGTGTACATCAGCAGACACATTTATCAAAAGATATGAATGAATTGCTTTATAGATATTTAGGTGAAAGATTTAGAAGGAATCCAGCTGATGATGAAGTATGGAAATCTGTTGACGAAATTCCTGATGAAGAATTATGGCGTACACATGAAAGAAGAAGAGAAAGATTGGTTGCGTTTGCAAGAAATAGATTAACTCAACAAGTAATTGAACGAGGTGGTTCTGCTACAGAAATTGCAGCTGCACGCGAAGTTCTTGATGTCCAAGCTTTAACAATTGGATTTGCAAGAAGATTTGCAACTTATAAGAGAGCAACATTAATTTTTAGAGATTTAGATAGACTTGCAAGTATTGTAAGTAATCCAGATTATCCGGTTCAATTTATTATTGCAGGTAAAGCTCATCCGCAAGATGAAGAAGGCAAAAAACTTATCCAAGAAATTATTCAATATACAAAAGAACCACACTTAAGAAAGAAAATTGTTTTTCTTGAAAATTATGATATGAATGTTGCACGTTACATGGTTGAAGGTTGTGATGTATGGCTTAATAACCCAAGAAGACCTTTAGAAGCAAGCGGTACAAGCGGAATGAAAGTAATTGCAAACGGTGGTTTGAATTTTAGTATTATGGATGGTTGGTGGGATGAAGCTTATCAACCAGATTTAGGTTGGAAAATTGGGAACAGAGAAGAATATACAAATCTTGAATACCAAGATGAAATTGAATCAAGAATTATTTATGAAACAATAGAAAAAGAAATTGTGCCAATATTTTATAATAGAGGTGAAGATAAACTTCCGCGTAGTTGGATAACTATGATGAAAAACTCTATGAAAAAACTTGGACCAGTTTTTAATACACATAGAATGGTCGAAGAATATTCACGAAAATTTTATTTTGCATCTTACGACAAAAGAATGGGATTGCAGAAAAATAACTGGAAACATGCTAAAGAATTTTCAGCATGGAAAACAAAACTATACGAAAATTGGAATAGAATAAAATTCATAAATATAACTGAAGAAGGGAAAAATGATGAATTTAAAGTAGGAATGAAATATCCAATTATTGCTGAAATTGAACTTGGTGATCTTACTCCAGATGATGTTGAAGTACAAATTTATTTTGGAAAAGTTGATAATGGTTCAAATGCAAATAAATTCGTTAATATGGAAAATATCCCCAAAAAGGGAAAAGAACATTACTACTATCGTGGTGAAATAGATTGTAACGCAACTGGACAATTTGGTTACACATTAAGAGTTTTACCCAAGCATGATATTTTAATCAATCCATTTGAATTAGGTTTAGTAAAATGGGCTGCTGAAGTTAAATAAATTAAATAATTAACCTAAATGATAATAACATATAAAATATGAATTAGCAATTATCAATTAGCAATTATACATTATAAATTATACATTAATAAAAATGTTTTTAGAAACCTTAGATTACCGTGCAAATGATGTTCTGATTTACTCACAGAACAAATTTAATTTTAGCGATAACTTTAAAATTATATATAAAAATGAAAAAGTTAAGCGTGTAAGAAATATTTCATATTTTGATGTATGTTCAATTGTAAAAAATCCTGCACCCAAGAATTTAATAGTTTACAGATTACTTACAAATGTAAATCATCTTGACGCCTACTCAACAAAATATGGTTATTTTATTCAAATCAATGGAAGAGTTGAGTTAATTTATTTTGATCCAATTTTTGCATTAAAAGATTTAAGACATTTAAGATTTGATTTAGATCCTGAAAAATTTAGATTCAAAATTCAGCAAGTCGGATTAACTTCTTTAACAAGAAAATTAGATACAACTGGAAAATCACTTGAAGCAGATTTTAGCGAAGTTTATTCATTTGATTTGAAAGCAATTGAAGCTCAACATCAAAATGATAAGATTTATGCAGATGCTATTTTTGCTTTTGAGGATATAATTGATGAGAGTGAAGTTCAAAGTAAACAGTTTAATATTTCAAATCCAGAATATAAAAATGATTTTACAGAGCATTTGCCAAATATTCTGGAAGACAGAAATATTAAAAATCCAAATTTGAACAGAGTCAATTCACCTAATGCAGAAAAATTGACAGATTTAAGAGAAGAAATTATTGATTTACTCAAACAAGCACTTGGAATTAAACAAACTGAGTTATCTGATCAAGAAAGATTCAATCAAAGTAGTTTTCAAAAAGATGCACAACAATTCCTAGAAACAGGGAAAAAAGTAGGCTTAAGTGAAGATCAATTAAAAGAAGGTTTATTTGAATTGTTCAAATCGACTGGAAAAACTTCTGAACTTACTGAACGCCAACGTGAATCAGTAATATTAAGATTTGATTCGAATGAATAAAAGTGATTGAAGTTTCTCATAGTTAATTCTATATAATTTAATAATGATTTCTTATAAGGTAGTTTACTATTTTATGTTAAACCATTATTTAGGTTTTTGACCAGTAACGATTCCCCACAAGTATATTAATTAAATTTTCCTTGTAGTTAGTTAGTTTATTTAATTATATTCATTGTAATAAAAATAACCGTTTACTAAATTTCCCTACCACGTAAAATGTTCATGCCGTTATTTTTATAATAAATAATTCACCATTATAAAAATCAATTTTTAGGAAAGGAGTTCCAAAAATGTTTTTAAATAAAAACATAAGTAAATACCTGTATCTAATTTATTCAGGGTTTATTACTGTATTTTTAATTACACTATTAATTTCTTGTGAGCAAAGGACAACAGAAATGAAAAGTCTCTCCGGAAAAGAATTAATAGAACGTGGAAAATTCTTAGTAATGGTTGGTGGTTGTGGAGATTGTCATACACCTAAAGTTTTTGGACCAGATGGACCGCAACCAGACACAACAAAACTTTTATCTGGTCATCCACAAGAAATAATTTTACCAAAAGCAGATTTATCACAGGTTGAACCTGGCAAGTGGATATTATTTACTCAGGATTTAACAGCTGCTATTGGACCATGGGGTGTATCATTTACTGCAAATCTGACTCCAGATAATGAAACAGGAACTGGAACATGGCAACCTGAAATGTTTATTAATGCTATGAAAAAAGGTAAACATCTTGGTGCTGGAAGACCATTAATGCCACCTATGCCATGGCAAATTATTGGTCAACTTCCAGAAGAGGATTTGAGAGCAATTTTTGCTTATCTTAAATCTTTACCGGCTATAAAAAACAAAGTTCCTGATCCTATCCCAATGAATGTATTGATGAGTAAGAAATAAATTGGTCTTGTAATGTCCCTGATCATATATGACAGGGGCATTAAATTTTTTTAAATTGTGAAAATTTATCTCGAAATTACTCTAACTAGTCAGTTTATGTAGTTTCATTGATATTGATTTTGTAATTGCTGAAACTTTTTTATTGCTTTATATCATTAAATAATTATAAAATATATTGTAGCTGGTCAATTTATTTTGAATAGATTTTAGTAAAGATAAAAGAAAATGTAAATTTTTATTTTAATAAAAGAATAGCGGAGAGTGAGGGATTCGAACCCTCGTTCCGATAACTCGGAAAACGGTTTTCGAGACCGTCCTATTCAACCACTCTAGCAACTCTCCAAAGCGCCAAAATATTTTCTTGTTTAAGATAATTCAAATTGTTTTATTAACTGCATTTCAAAAATACAAAATGCCTAAGCTATTTTGCTTTTCTTCCCAATAAAATCTTAAGAAAAATTATTAATGATATTTGATTTTAATAATCTTGTTTAAAAAAAAATGTCACCCTTCGACTAAGCTCAGGGTGACATTGGGGAGATAAAAACAATAAAGGTATTATTTGATTTCTATAGTTCTTGGTTTTACTCTTTCATGTTTTGGTAATTTAACATTCAATATTCCATTTTCTAATTTAGCATCGATTTTGGTTTCATCAATGCTGTCAGAAATTTTGAATCTGCGATAGTAATTACCTAAAACAGTTTCTTGCAAAACATATTTTTTATTGATGGTTTCCTCATAATCAATTCTACCCATGATTACTAAGTTACCATCTTCTAATTTAATTTTGACATCTTCTTTTTTAACGCCGGGCATATAAGCATTTAAGAAAAAGTCATCATCAGTTTCATAAATATCAATTAAAGGTGCAACCCAAGATTCTTTTTCTAATGCTTCATCCCAGGTTCTTTTTTGTTTAACTTCTAATGCATCTTTTACTTCTGTCATATTACACCTCCTTTTTTAATTTTTATTTATCATCAACTACTTCATACGAAGCGTCTTGAACTTCTTTGTCATCCTTTTTTGATGAGTCGGTTTGTTGTTGACTACCTGCATTAAAATCAGGACCAGCTTGTTGTGCACTTTGAGCACCAGGTTGTTGATATAATATTTGAGCAATTTCATTCCATACTTTAGATAAATTTTCAGAAGCCGATTTTATTGATTCAATGCTGTTTGTTTTTAATGCATCTTCAACTTTTTGAACTTCGATTTCTAATCTTGTTCTCTGTTCACTTGTTATTTTATCCTTTAGTTCTTCCATTTGTTTTTTAGTTTGGAAAACTAAAGTATCTGCTTGATTCCTAATTTCAACTTCTTCTTTTTTCTTTTTGTCTTCAGCAGCATGTTCCTTAGCAGCTTGTTTCATTTTTTCAACTTCTTCTTTAGACAAACCAGATGAAGAAGTAATTCTTATACTTTGTTCTTTTCCTGTAGCTTTGTCTTTTGCTGAAACGTGTAAGATTCCATTAGCATCAATATCAAATGTAACTTCAATTTGTGGAACGCCACGTGGAGCTGGTGGAATTCCATCTAAGTGGAAACGACCAAGAGTTCTATTATCAATTGCCATTGGTCTTTCACCTTGTAAAATGTGAATTTCAACAGAAGGTTGATTATCTGCAGCAGTTGAAAATACTTCACTTTTACGTGTTGGAATTGTTGTATTAGCAGGAATTAAAACTGTCATAACACCGCCAAGAGTTTCAATTCCAAGTGAAAGTGGAGTTACATCAAGTAAAAGAACATCCTTTACATCACCAGCTAAAACACCGCCTTGTATTGCGGCTCCAACGGCAACTACTTCGTCAGGATTTACTCCTTTGTGTGGTTCTTTACCGAATAACTGTTTTACAATTTCTTGAACTTTAGGAACACGTGTTGAACCACCAACAAGAATTACTTCATCAATTTGTGATGGAGTTACTCCTGCATCTTTCATTGCACGTTCACAAGGAATTTTAGTTCTTTCAAGTAAATCGTCAATTAGTTGTTCAAATTTTGCTCGAGTTATATTTATGTTTAAATGTTTTGGCCCATCTTGTGTTGCAGTAATAAAAGGCAAATTAACATCAGTTTGCATTGAAGACGAAAGTTCAATTTTAGCTTTTTCAGCAGCTTCTTTTAATCTTTGTAAAGCCATCGGATCTTTGCGTAAATCAATTCCTTCTTGTTTTTGGAATTCATCAGCAAGAAAATCAATTAATCTTTGGTCAAAGTCATCACCACCAAGATGAGTATCACCATTTGTAGATTTAACTTCAAATACACCATCACCAAGTTGCAAAATAGAAATATCAAAAGTTCCACCACCTAAATCATAAACAGCAACAATTTGATCTTTGTGTTTTTTATCTAAACCATAAGCTAAAGCTGCGGCAGTAGGTTCATTAATAATTCTTCTTACTTTTAAACCAGCAATTTCACCAGCATCTTTTGTAGCTTGTCTTTGAGCGTCATTAAAATAAGCAGGAACTGTAATAACAGCTTCTGTAACTTCTTGACCAAGATAATCTTCAGCAGTCTTTTTCATTTTTTGAAGAATTAAAGCTGAAATTTCTGGTGGTGAATAAACTCTATCACCAATTTTAACACGAGCTGAACCATTATCACCGGCAACAACTTCATAAGGAACTTCAGATGCTTCACGATCAACTTCGTGTCTCAATCTTCCCATAAATCTTTTAATTGAGTAAACTGTGTTTTTAGCGTTTGTAACAGCTTGTCTTTTAGCTGGTTGACCGACTAATCTTTCACCAGTTTTAGTAAAAGCAACAACAGATGGAGTAGTTCTTCCACCTTCGCTATTTGGAATTACAACTGGTTCGTTACCTTCCATTACAGCAACGCAAGAGTTTGTAGTTCCTAAGTCAATACCAATAATTTTTCCCATTTTATTTTCCTCATTTTAATTTTAAAAATGAGCTGAAGAATTTACTTCAGCTCGATTACTTTTTCATTTTTTACTTTTGGTTCAATTTTTTTGAGAGTTATATTTAACATTCCATCTTCAAATTTTGCTTCTACTTTGTCGCTGTCAACTTCAGCTGGAAGTGTAAAGCTGCGTTTGAAGGAGCCAAAAATTCTTTCGCAACGATAGAAGTTTTTATCTTTCTTTTCTTCCTCTTTTTTCTTTTCTCCTTCAATTGTTAAAATATTATCTTGCAAAGTGATTTTTAAATTTTCTTTTTTAACGCCTGGAATTTCAGCAACAACATTAATTTTATCTTTTTCTTCAGAAATGTCTATTTTTGGAGAAAAGGTTTCTGAGAAGTTGAATCCGAATGTTGAAAAGTCGTCAAAATATTTTTGCATTCTTTCATGTAAGGTTTCAATTTCTCTCATTGGTTCAAATTTTATGAGTGTCATAGCAACCTCCTTTTTTTTGTTTTTTGCTAATACAATTTCAATCATTGTGCCAATTAAAAAATTGTTATTTTGACTTAAAAATAAGGAAATATAAAAAATTCAATTTATTGGCTTTGTCATAAATGCTGACTATGTGTCGCATATATTGATAAACTTACAAACTTATTGACAAAAATTATCATTGGAGGAAGAAGTGTTTAACATTGAAGAATTTGATATTAAACTTGATACAGATTTTATAGGAAGGAACTTCATTTATGTTGATGAAGTTGATTCAACGAATTCACTTTTATTAAATGGTAAAGAATTTACTCAGAACGGAACTGTTGTTTTAGCTGAACATCAAACAAAAGGGCGCGGTAGAAAAAATAGGGAATGGTACAGTAATTCGGGACAGAATTTAACTTTTTCAATATTGATTAATGAGTATATAAATCCAAAACTCATTAATATTTTAAGTCTTGGCTCTGCGGTAGTTGTTGCACAATCTATTGAAAATTTATTTCAGTTAAATGTAGAAGTAAAATGGCCAAATGATGTTTTAATAAACAGGAAAAAGGTTTGTGGAATTTTGACTGAATCAACTTCAAAAGGAAATGTAATTAATAAAATTGTTGTTGGAATTGGTATAAATGTAAATCAACCAAATTTTCCTGGTAAATTTGAAATTGCTCCAACTTCAATTAGAAAAGAATTTAAATCGGAAGTAAGTCGTGAACGTTTATTAAGTGAGTTATTGAACAATTTTGAAGAAATGTTTAAAGAAGCAAGTGAAAAACCAAAAAATGTTTTGAATGATTGGCGCTCTCGTTGTAAAATGATAGGTGAAAAAATTAAAGTTGTTGAAGATGATAAAACTAAGTTTGGTGTTTTTGATGATATTGACGATGATGGCTTCCTGATTTTAAAAATTGGTGATAAAAAAGAAAAAATTCACTTTGGTGATGTTAGTTTAAGATGATAAAAAAAATTGTTTATTTAGATAACGCTGCTACTACTCCTGTTCATCCAAAAGTATTTGAAAAGATGATTCCATTCTTAAAAGAAAATTTTGGAAACCCTTCTTCGATACATTCATTTGGAAGAAAAGTTCGTGTGGCAATTGAAGATGCAAGAGAAACTATTGCAAATATTATTAATGCTGATCCAAGTGAAATTTATTTTACAAGTGGTGGAACCGAAGCTAATAATTTTATCATAAATGGTATTTCAAAAGCAAATTTTAACGAAACAAGAAGAAATAAAATTATAACTAACAATGCAGAACATCATGCAGTTTTAGATACGATTGAAAATTTATTTCATGCAGGTTTTGAAACAGAAATCATAAAAGTAAATAAAGAAACAAAAGTTGAATCAAATACATTAAGAAAAAGTATTGATGAAAAAGTTTCTTTGATTTCAATAATGCATGTAAATAATGAAACAGGCTCGATTAATAATATCTCAGAATTAACAAAACTATTTGATGACAAAGATATTTACTTTCATACTGATGCTGTTCAAAGTTTTGGTAAAATTAAAATTGATGTAAAAGAACTTGGAGTAAATTCATTATCAGCATCAGCTCATAAAATAAATGGACCAAAAGGAGTAGGCTTTGCTTATGTAAAAAGTGGGACTCCAATATCGCCATTACTTTTCGGTGGCTCGCAGGAAAGAAATCGTCGCGGTGGGACAGAAAATATAGCAGGAATTATTGCGCTTTCTGAAGCAGCAAAAATAAAAATGGAATCATTAGATTATTCATTTCAATATGTTGAGAAATTGAAAAAAAGAATGATTGATGGAATTAAAAACCTTGATAGTGAAAATATTTTTATTAATGGTGGAAATGATTCTTTACCTTACATTTTAAGTCTAACATTAAATTCTGAAAAATATAACAATGATGCTGAATCGATAATAATGTTTTTAGATATAAACGGAATAGCAGCTTCAAGTGGTTCAGCATGTACAAGCGGAACCATCAAAGCTTCACATGTAATAAAAGCCAGTGGTTATTCAGAAAAAGATGCCGCCGGGACAGTAAGATTTTCATTTAGTACTGAAAATACTGAAGAAGAAATTGATTACACACTTGAAATCCTTTCAAATCTTTTAAAGAAATTTCAAAAATAATTTAAAATTTTCCTCTAATTTTGAGTAACAAATTTTAGGTGATTCCATGGCAAACGAAAACAAAAAGAATTTAGTTGATGAGACAAAATATTCGATGGATACACAATTAATTTATGGAAAAGCATTTTCAGACAAATGGGATTATGCTCATCATGTAACCGCACCAATTTCATCATCAACAACTTTTAGATTAGATTCTGTTGAGCGAGGCGCACAAGGATTTATTCAATTTGCTAATTCAGAAATTGAGGAAAAAGCTCCAATATTTATTTACGATAGACTTGGTGAACCAAACAAGGATATGCTTGAAGAAAATTTAGCACACGTAGAAAAAGGAGAAATGGCTGTTAGTTTTTCAACTGGTATGGGTGCTATTTCTTCAATATTAGGTGTGTTGACTAAATCCGGTGATGAAATTATTGCTCATCATACTTTATATGGCTGTACTTTTTCATTATTAACAAATTGGTATCCGCGATATAACATTAAAGTAAATCAAGTTGATTTAACAGATGTAAATAATATTTACAAAGTTTTAACAGAAAACACTAAAGTCATTTATTTTGAAACCCCAGCTAATCCTAATTTAAACATTATTGATTTAGAAGCAATTGTTAATGCAGTAAAAGAAATTAACAAATCAAGAGATGAAAAAAATAAAATTTATACTGTTGTTGACAACACATTTGCAACACCATTTTGCCAAAGACCCATTGAATATGGAATTGATTTTGTCGTTCACTCTTTGACAAAAGGTATTGGTGGTTTTGGTACTGATATGGGTGGAGCCATTATTGGTCCTAAAAAATTCAGGGACATAATTTTACTATACAGAAAAGATTTTGGTGCTGTACTTAATACAAAAAGTGCATGGGCAATTTTAACTTATGGATTGCCAACTTTAGGTTTACGTCAAAGACATCAAATTAATTCTGCAATGAAAATAGCTGAATATTTAAATCAACATCCAAAAGTTGAAGTTGTTAATTACCCTGGATTACCAAATTTCAAATTTCATGAAATAGCAAAAAAGCAAATGAAAGATTTTAATGGAAATTTTGCACCCGGTGGCTTATTGTTTTTTGTCCTTAAAGGTAAAAATGCTGAAGACAGTAAAGAAAATGGTCGTAAGTTTATGAATTACATCGCTGATTATGCTTATACAATGACTTTAGCTGTTTCACTTGGTCATACAAGAACTTTAATTGAACATCCAGCATCAATGACTCATTCTGCAATTCCAGCTGAAAAATTATTAGATCATCAGATTGATCCTGGAGGTGTTCGTTTGGCTGTTGGCCTTGAAAATACTGATGATATTTTAACTGATTTAGAAAACGCTTTGAAACAAATTTAATTTTCTTTTACGGATTAATTGTGAAAATTATTCGAGCAAAAATTTTTGATAAATATCCTGAAATAATTTTCGGTTTTAGTACTAAAGTTGGTTTGAATCGTAAAAAGCCATTCTATTTTAATTTATCTTTTACTGTTGGCGATGATGAAAATATTGTTAAAGGAAATAGAATGGCTTTCGTAAATGAATTGGGTTTAGATATTTCACAAATTGCATTTCAAAAACAAATTCACTCGGACATAATTACAATAGTTGATAAACCTGGAATAATTGGTGAATCTGATGCAATGATTACAAATAAAAAAAGTTTAGGTTTAGCTATTTCATCAGCTGATTGTACACCAATTTTTATTTATGATAAAATTAATTCCGTTATTGCTGCTGTTCATTCTGGCTGGCGTGGTACATTTCAAAGAATTTTATCAAAGACAATTAAAAAATTAATTAATGAATTTAACTCGAAACCTGAAAGTTTAGTGGTTTATGTTGGACCATCAATACATCAAAAAAATTATGAAGTAGGAAAAGATGTTGCTGAATTATTCAATTCAAAATATTTGTTAAAAATTAATAATAAAATTTTTCTTGATGTTTTAAATGCAAACTTAGATCAATTAAATGAGTTTCAAATTCCAAAAGAACAAATTGAAGTTTCTGAATTATGCTCTTTCGAAGAAAAAGATTTATTGCATTCTTACAGGAGAGATGGGAAAAATTCTGGACGTTCTTTGGGAATAATCGTTATTAAAGAATAATATGAAATCGGAAACAGTAAAAATTGTTTTGGGATATATTTTAATTTGTTTGATTTGGGGTTCAACTTGGTTAGCTATTCGACTTGGTTTAGATTCTTTAACTCCAATTCTTTCTGCTGGATTTAGATTTTCCATCGCATCAATTCTTGTTTTTGTTTTTATGAAAATACAAAAATTAAAACTTCAAACTGATCCATTATCTATAAAAATTTATTTAATACTTGGATTTTTTTCTTTCTTAATTCCTTTTGGGTTAGTTTATTGGGCAGAACAATTTATTCCATCGGGGTTGGCTTCAGTTCTTTTTTCAGTTATGCCTTTCTTTGTAATAATTTTCTCATATATTTTTTTAAAAGAAGAAATAATTACTGTTTTCCAGATTATTGGTTCTCTATTAGGTTTTATAGGAGTAGCAATTATCTTTTTAGAAAAACTGCATATCAATTTTGAAAATGATTTTTGGGGAATGCTTGCTGTTTTAATCAGTTCAATTTTACAGGCTGGTATTGCAATAATTTTGAAAAAATATGCAAAACATTTGAATCCTCTTTCGATGAACTTTGTACCACTTGCAATTGCTGGTAGCTCTATGATGATTATAGGCTTAAGCTTCGAAAATATTTCTCATATAAAAATTAATCTGAATGCTGTGGTTTCAGTTTTATACTTAGCTTTGTTTGGAACAGTTATAACTTTTTCAACTTATTACTGGTTAATGAAAAAAATAAATTTACTTTTTTTATCACTTTCAACTTTTATTACTCCAA
This sequence comes from Stygiobacter electus, assembly GCA_029210465.1. Classification (GTDB taxonomy): domain Bacteria; phylum Bacteroidota; class Ignavibacteria; order Ignavibacteriales; family Melioribacteraceae; genus Stygiobacter; species Stygiobacter electus. The sequence continues at coordinate 67,788 of JARGDL010000001.1, read as the reverse complement.
TAATTGCCGTTATTTTAGGATGGATAATATTAAAAGAAAATTTTTCTTTTCAAGCATTAATTGGAAGTATTTTAGTGCTTGTAGGAATTTTATTTGCTAATTTTACAAATATAAAAGCATACTTAAAATCAAAGTTAGTTTGATATGATAAATGTTATTAAAATTAAAAATGCAGTGTTTTATGCTTATCATGGAGCAATGCAAGAAGAACAATCAATCGGTGGAAAATTTGAAATTGATATTGATATGTACACTGATTTCACGCAAGCTGCTAAAGATGATTCTTTAAAAGAAACGATTGATTATGATAAAGTCTATAAATTTGTTTCTAAAATTGTTCATGCAAAAAAATATAAGTTGATTGAAACATTAGCAATGTATTTAGCTGAGCAGATATTGAATGAATATAAATCTGTAACTAAAATTGCGGTAAGAGTTAGAAAACATTCTGTTCCAGTTGGCGGAGTTTTGGATTTTGTTGAAGCAGAGGTTATTAGAGAAAATGGTAAATAATATTTTTTTAGGTCTTGGTTCTAATATTGGAGATAAACTTGGTTTTTTAAAATTTGCTGTTGAAAAAATTAATGATAATAGTTTGTGCAATGTTTTGAAATCATCAGCCGTTTATGAAACAAGACCAATGGGAGATGATAATCAAGAAAATTATTATAATGCAGTAATAGAAATCGAAACAGCTCTTGGTTTTTTTGATTTGTATCATTTGATAAAATCCATTGAAAGAAAAGCAGGCAGAATGGAAACAACATTAAAATGGACACCTCGCGAATTAGATATTGATATTATTTTTTATAATCAATTAATTTTTAATGGTGATAATTTAATTGTTCCACACAAAGATTATTCTGAAAGAGATTTTGTTGTAATTCCTTTATTAGAAATATGTGGAGATTTTAAAAATCCTGTTACTAAAAAGAAATTGAATGAGGTGAATTTCGAATTCAAAGAAAAATTTATAATAAATAAAATTTGTAATTCTTTATTGTGAGTACAAATGAGCGAATTAAGATATATTGCAATTGAAGGAGTAATTGGTGCAGGTAAATCATCACTTGCTCAGTTATTAGCAGATAAGTTAAAAGCAAGTTTAATTTTAGAAGAGTTTGAAGAAAATCCCTTCTTACAAAAATTTTATGATGACAGAAAAAGATATGCTTTTCAAACTCAAATGTTTTTTTTAATTAATCGTTATAAACAGCAGCAACAACTTAAACAGCAAGATTTGTTCGCTTCAATAACAGTATCGGATTATATTTTTGATAAAGATAAAATTTTTGCTTATCTGAATTTAAGTAAAGAAGAATTAAAACTATACGAAGCAATTTTCCCTTTACTTGAAAGAGATATTCCAAAACCGGATTTAGTTATTTTTTTACAAGCAAGTATTGATAGATTAATCTTTAATATTAAAAAACGTGGAAGATCGTTTGAAAAAAATCTAACAAGACAGTATTTAGTTGAGCTTTCTGAAGCTTACAATAATTTTTTCTTTAAATATAGTAACACTCCACTACTGATTGTGAATACAAGTGATATTGATTTTGTTAATAATGAAAATGATTTTAATGAACTTTATTCCCACATATTTAGAGAAGATAGAGGTTTCATTGAATATTTTAATCCAAAATTAAGAGGTTGATTTGAGCTTAATTAGATTTATTCTTTGGTCAATAATATTTTATTTTCTGTTCAAGATGTTAAAAGTTATTTCGAAGCTCTTTACATCTAATCATAATGAAAAAGAAAATGAACCGATTTATTATCATAATAAGAAAACTAAAATTGATGAAAAAGATGTCATCGATGCTGATTATGAAGATTTAACTCCACCAAAACAAAATTAAATTAAATGATAATCAGAAATCTCCTCAGAAGAATTATATCCATAGTCATCAATTTATTTTTATCAGTTAAAGAAAAGAAAGTTTCTGACTTTAAAGTTGAAAAGGTTACTAATATTTTGATCATTAGACAGCACAATCAATTTGGCGATATGCTTGCAAGTGTTTCACTTTTTCGTGCATTAAAAGAAAATTATCCTGAAAGCAAATTAACATTATTAGCAAGTCCCGAAAATTATTATGCAGTTGAAAAAAATAATTTCATTGATAAATTATTTGTGTTTGATAAAAAAAAATTATTAAAACAAAACTACATAAAACAACTTTGGGAAATATTAAAAACAGATTATGATATTTCTATTGTGCCAGTAACAGTTGCAATTTCAAATACAAGTTGTATCCTATGTGGGTTATCAAATTCTGAAAATAAAATTGGTCCAGCATCTTTGAATGGAAAAGATAATCCATTAAAAAATATTTTTCATTACAGAATAAAATTAGATTGGCGAAAATGTTACGATGCTCATGTTTCTGATTTTATTCTTGACATTGTTAGGCCTTTTAATATCAAGACAAAAAATTTTAGCTCTGTCATAAATTTTGATAATGAAGATTTATACTTTGCAAAGGAATTTATAACTAAAACAAAAAGTGAAGAAAATAAACTTTTGTTTGGATTTCATGTTGGTGCGGCAAAACCACAAAACAGATGGTCTTTAGAAAAATATCGTGATTTAATTTATCAACTGAAAAATTTATTTGATTTCGATTTTTATTTTACTGGAAGTAACGCAGATAAAGAGCAAATTGATTTCATGAAAAAATATTTCCCTTCAGCAGGATATTTTTTAAATAATAAAATTTCACAACTTACTGCATTAATTTCATTATCAGATTTATTTATTACAAACGATACTGGAGTTATGCATGTTGCAGGTGTAACAAATGTAAAGCAAATATCTATTTTTGGCCCTACCAATCCATTTAATTGGGCCCCAATTGGAAACAATAAATTCTTTATACGTAAATCTGAATTTATAGATGATGTTCAGGTTGAAGATATAATTAATGTTGTTAAAATTATTTTTAGTTAAAATATGAACGTTGCTATAATTGATTTAGGTACAAATTCATTTCATTTAATCATTGCTAAAATATTTAAAAATGAATATCAAATTATTCACAGGGAACGAGAAGTTGTTCATCTTAGAAAAAATAGTGATACAATTGATTACTTTATAGAAAATGATAGAATTAATCTTGCGTTAAATATTCTTGATAAGTTTTATAAAATAATTAAAAGTTATGATGCTGAAGTTTATGCTTTTGGTACTAGTGCTTTAAGAGATGCACGCAATAAAGGTGATTTTATTTCTAAAGTAAGAGAAAATTATAATTTTGAAATTGAAATATTAAGTGGCGAAGAAGAAGCAGAATTAATCAGCTTTGGGATTAATTATCATTATGATGTAAAAGATAAAAGCATTTTAATTTTTGACTTGGGCGGCGGAAGTACAGAATTTGTCTTTCAGAAATGTGGTAAGATTGAATTTAAAAAAAGTCTGAATCTTGGCGCAGTAAGACAAACTCAAAAATGGTTCCCGGATTACACTTTTAGCACAGAGAATATTAATCATTGTAAAGATGAAATAAGTAAACAATTGAATCTCATTGAAAACCTTACCGATATTGATCAAATTTTTGGTATTGGTGGGACAATTACTGCAATAACATGGCTAATTGAAAAAAATATTTATAAAAGAGAGCATCATTTTAAATTAAAACCTAACTATGTTATCACAAAAAATGATTTTATTTTAGTTAAAGATATGATAATCAATCATGCATTAAAAAATGAATTGGATAGAATAATTGGCATTGATGATCAAAGATTAAAAATAATTGTTGCAGGAATTTTAATTGTTGAAAAAATATTTGATAAATTCCTCTGTGAATCTATTTTAGCTACTGGAATTTCAATACGTGAATCTTATTTGATAAAGAATTTTTTACAAAATAAATAATTCAGACTTTGGGAATAACTATTTTGTTAAATTTTCCAATAATTATTGAAACACTGCATTAAAAAAATAGATGAAAAAAATAATATACATACCATTCCTTCTTTTACTTGCATCATTTTTATATGTAATTGAAAATAATGAAGTAAATACCATTTCAAAAAAATTCACATCAAATAAATTTTATGTAAATGGATTATTAATCTCTGAAGAGAAAAATGTAAACCCGATTGCAAATTATGATTTTGATGTTGAGTTTAATGATAAAACAAATAAAATTTTTGTAAAAGAAATATTAACATGGAAAAACAACACAAAATTTTCGACTAATGAATTGCAATTTCATTTTTATGCTAATGCATATAAAAGCAATAACACTTTATTTGCAAAAGCATATCATCTTAATCCAGAAAATAAAACTGAATTAGAAATCAAAAAATTTTTAATCAATAACAAAGAAAAACAATTAATTTATTTTCAACCAGAAATAAATAATCCAAATGATAGTACGGTTGCTAAAGTTATTTTAGAAAAAAATGTTCATCCAAAAGATTCAGTAAAAATATATTTTGAATATGAATTAAAAATTCCGATAAGTGTAAAAAGATTTGGTTCAGCACGTGGAAGAAATTTCTTTTTTATTTCTCAATGGTTCCCCAAAATTGGAGTATTTGAAAATGGTAAATGGATTTGTAGTCAATACCATCCGTATTTAAACTTTTATTCAGACTTTGGAAATTATATAGCAAAAATTATCGTACCCAAAAATTATTTGATTGCTTCAACTGGAGTAATCAAAGAAGAAAAAATGATAAGCAATAAAAAATATTATTCTGTAGTTCAAAATGGTGTGCATGATTTTGCTTGGCTTACTACAGATGAAATTCTGAAAAAAGAAGATATTTACACAAGACAAAATAAAACACAAATACAAATTTTAGCTTACATTCAACCTGAAAGAGAAAGATATACTGAACGTTATTTCAATGCAGTAAAAAATTCATTAAAATATTTTGAAGAAAATATTGGCGAATATCCTTATCAAACAATTTCTTTAATTGATGTTCCAAGAACTTCAGCTTCAGGTGGAATGGAATATCCAACTTTATTTACAGTTAGTGCAGAATTATTTGCAAGGAAAAACACAGGCCAACCTGAATATTTGACCACTCATGAGTTTTCACATCAATATTTTTATGGTTTAATTGCAAACAATGAAGTTTATGAAGCCTGGCTTGATGAAGGATTTACTTCTTACATTTCAACTAAAATAATGTATGAGTATTATTCACCAATTTTGGAAAATTTTAAAGTAGCTCAGTTCATACCAATATATGGAATTAATTTTCTTTCTTATCGCGATATACCAATTATTTATACTTTAACAGATGCTGTAATTCCTGAAGGTGCAAAAGCAATTACTAACTATTATAAAAATTTAAATCTTGGTTCAATTGCAGATACATCTTTCAAGTTACCAACAAGATTAAGTTATGTTGTAAACTCTTATAATAAACCTGAGCTGGTTTTACTTACACTTGAAAGTTATTTGGGTAAAGAAAAAATGAATTTGATTCTTAAAAAATATTTTGAAGACTTCAAGTTTAAACATCCAAAAGCAGAAGACTTTTTTACAATAGTACAACAATATTCTCGCGAGGATATGAATTGGTTCTTTGATGAATTTATTAAAACATCAAAGGTTTTTGACTATCGGGTTACAAGTTTGTATAAAATTTCTGAAACCGAATATGGTGTTCTAGTTGAAAGATTAGGGGATGGCATTTTCAAGACAGATGTTTCGTTGATTACAGATAAAAATGTACTTACAAAAAAATGGGATGGAAAAGAAAAATGGAAAGTTTTCACATTCAATACTTTAAATAAAGTTCTTTCTGCAGAAGTTGATTTAAATAGAAAAAATCTACTTGATATAAATGTTGCTAATAACTCATATACAGTGGAAGAAAAATATACCGCATCGCTTTCACTTGCAGCAAGATGGTTTTTCTGGATTCAAAATGCATTGATGATTTTAGGAAGTATCGGATGATAAATTCAATTAAAAATGTTTTAACAAATGGAAGTCGTTCAGTATTTTACAATGCAAAAATTGTTTTTCTTATGTGGTTCTTAAATGCCGCAAGTGCAATTGTTTTAACAGTACCAATTTATAATTTATTATTGATTAATCTTTCTCATTCAAATATGAGCGATAGACTGACTGAACATTTTGACTACTTTTGGTTTTTACAATTTCGTCACTTATATGAAATTCAACTCGACCAAATTCCAATTTCTATTTATGCAGTAGTTGTTATTTATACAATTATTCAAACATTCTTTTTAGCAGGTATAATTGCAATTTTTAATAATCCAGCAAAAAACCATTTGGTAGATTTTTTTTATGGAGGTGTAAAATACTTTTTTAGGTTTTTCAAAGTTTTGTTCTATTCACTTATACTTTTTATTATCATCTTTTTTATTTACGAACAATTAGGGGACATAATCACATATATATTTCGCGATTCAGAAAATGAATTGCTTGAATTTTTGTTAAAATCATTGAGATACGTATTCTTAATTTTTATGATTGGATGTGTAACTATGATTTCTGATTACACAAAAGTTTCGTTAGCAGTAAATGATAATCTTAATGTTCATAAAGAAATTATTCCAGTATTAAAATTCTTAAAAAATAATTTTACACAAGCATTTACAGTATTTTTAACTGTTGCTGTTTTAGGTGCAGTAGGTGTTCTGGTTTATAATATCATTGGTAAATTTATACCAAGGATACCAGCTTATTTTTTAGCAATTACTTTTGTACTTCAACAATTGTTAATTATTTTTCGATTATTAATTAGAATGTTGTTTTGTTCTACTGAAGTATTAATTTATAAAGATATAAGTGCAGAAGAAATATCTGCAGAGGTGATAAATAACTAATGGCGATAATTCCAATAACTGTTTACGGCGATAAAATATTAAGGAAAAAAGCTAAACCAGTTAAAGCTGTTGATGATAATTTAATTGAAAAGATTAGAAACATGTTTGATACAATGCGAAATGCAAACGGAATTGGTTTGGCGGCAAATCAAGTCGGTTTTACTGAATCACTTTTTGTGATTGATTTAGAAGGTGTTGAAGGCTACGAAAAATTTAAACCAATGGTTTTTATAAATCCTGAGATTATTTTAAAGAGTGATGAAACAGCAATAATGGAAGAAGGTTGTTTGAGTCTTCCTCTTTTACGTGCTGAAGTGGAAAGACCAGAAAAAATTAAAGTTCGTTACTTAGATACAGATGAAAATATTAAAGAAATTGAGGCTGATGATCTTTTTGCTCGTGTAATTCTTCATGAATATGATCACCTTATTGGAAAAATGATTCCCGATAGGGTAAAAGAAGAAATTAAAAAACAACTTCAGCCAGAATTAGAAAAAATTGCCAAACGTGAAATTAAAATAGATTATCCTATAACAAAATAATTTCTTCAGCTGTACACTTCTATAAGGTAATGTATGAAAATTGTTTTCATGGGTTCTGCAGAGTTTGCTATTCCTTCATTGGAAAAATTATTAAATAGCCATCATGAAATAATTTTTGCCGTTTCTGCACCTGATAAAGAAAGAGGAAGGGGGAAGAAAATTTCTTTTACACCTCTAAAAGAATTTGCCATTGAAAAAGGGTTGGAAGTTTTAACTCCAATTAATTTAAAAGATGAAGAGTTCATTCAGAAATTAAAAAAGACAAATGCAGATTTATTTGTTATAGTTGCTTTCAGAATTTTACCGAAAGAAGTTTTGCAGATTCCTCAAAAAGGTTCAATCAATTTACATGCATCATTACTCCCTAAATATCGCGGTGCAGCACCAATTCATTGGGCATTAATCAATGGTGAAAAAGAAACTGGTGTAACAACATTTTTTTTAGATGAAAAAGTGGATACTGGTAATATTATCCTTCAGGAGAAAATAAAAATTGAAGATGATGATAATCTGGGTTCACTTTATGAAAAATTAAAGATTCTTGGTGCAGATGTTTTATTAAAGACAATTGAAAAAATAGAAAATGGATTTTATGAATTAACAAAACAGGATAATTCACTTGCAACACCGGCACCTAAAATTACAAAAGAACTTTGTAAAATTGATTTAAAAAGAACCTCAGTTGAAATTCATAATCTTGTTCGCGGATTATCGCCTCATCCCTCTGCAATTTTGGAATACAATGGGAAATCATATAAAATTATTAAAACTAGATTAACAAATTTTAATTCACAAAATTCAGAAACAATTATAACAACAAAAAAAGAAATTTTTCTTAAAACATCAGATGGTTATCTCGAAATCTTAGAACTGCAACCAGAAGGAAGGAAAAAAATGTCAGCAGAAGAATTTCTTAGAGGTTATTCATTTTAATTATGACACTTGAAAAATACAACAACATTTTAGATGCAATTGGAAACACACCACTTGTAAAACTAAATAACATTACAAAAGGATTAAAAGCAAATATTTTTGCAAAACTTGAATTTTTAAATCCCGGTGGAAGTATAAAAGATAGAATTGCACTTTATATGATTGAAAAAGCCGAACGTGAAAAAAAGATTAAACCCGGCGATACAATTATTGAAAATTCATCTGGCAACACTGCAATGGGTTTAGCTATTGTTTGCCGCCATAAAGGTTATAAATTAAAAATTGTTATAAGAGATACGACAAGTAAAGAAAAAATTAAAATGCTTGAAGTTCTTGGAGTAGATGTAATAAAAGTAGATGCATCATTACCACCGGAAGATCCGCAGTCATATAATAACTATGCGTTAAATCTTGTAAAAGAAAATCCAGATTGGTATTACATTGATCAACATAATAATCTTGATAACAACGAAGCACATTATTTTACGACTGGTCAAGAAATTTGGGAACAAACTGAAGGCAAAATTGATTATTTGATTGGAGCAATTGGTACTGGTGGAACAATAACTGGTGCAGGTAAATTTTTAAAAGAAAAAAATCCTAATATTAAAGTAATTGGTATAGATCCTGTTGGTTCAATTTTTTATAATTATTTCAAAGAAAAAAAATTAGTAGAACCAAAGCGATATTTAATTGAAGGAATGGGGGACGAGTTTTTAATTAAGACAGCACAATTAGAAATTTTAGACGATATGTTTCAAGTTGATGATAAAAAAGCATTTGGTTGGACAAAAAAATTAGCTTTTGAAGAAGGAATTTTAGTTGGTGGTTCGAGTGGTGCAAATATTTGGGGTGCTGTAAAACTTGCGAAGGAAATTGATCATGAAGCAAATATTGTTACAATATTTTGTGATAGTGGTTATAAATATTTCTCAACAATTTATAATGATGATTGGCTTCAGAAAAATTCGCTATTAAAATAATTTTTTTAGAAATGATTAAATGGTCCAAAATGAAAATGAAGTATTCAAGATTTTGGCCTGTGTTCTTCATAAATTATTTTAACCAAATTAATAGTTTCTCTGAAGAATGTTAAAAAGTTTGAAATTAACTTATAAATTTCAAAAGAATTTGCTTTTCAAATTCAGCTCATATAATTTTGCATCGGTTTTTTGCGGAAGTGGTGAAATTGGCATACACGCTACTTTGAGGGGGTAGTGCCCGTTAGGGCGTGCGGGTTCAAGTCCCGCCTTCCGCACCAATTCTTTTTTAACTTCTTTCACATTTGTTTATATTCGTTCTTAATTTTGAAATGTAAATGACACTATTATTTATTTTTAACATCTCTTTTTTTAATCAATTAATATTAAGTCTTTTCATAGCTTTTTTAATTGTATTTATTTCGTACAGACTTAAATTCTTAACCATTAATGGAAGTTTGGCAACTTTCTTTTTGGCAGGAATAATTTTTAGTCTCGGTGGAATCAAATGGAGTGTTCCCATATTAACATTTTTTATCCTTTCTAGCTTGCTTTCAAAAGCAAGAAAGAAAAAAAATGAAAATGTCGAATTATTCTTCGAAAAAAGTGGAGTTCGCGATTATGCACAGGTTTTAGCAAATGGTGGTATTGGTGGCGTTTTAGTTGTAATGAATTTTTTAACTCAAAATGATTTTTATTACTTACTTTATTTAAGTTCGCTTTCAGCAGTTTGCGCTGATACTTGGGCAACTGAATTAGGAACATGGAAAAAAACAGAAACGTATAACATTCTAACATTCAAGAAAGTTGAACAAGGTGTTTCTGGCGGTATTTCTTTAATTGGTTCATTTGGTGCTTTGCTCGGGACATTTGTTATTGCTTTTTCAGGTGTGTTTTGGATTAATATGAATTATATTTATTACTTTCTCTTAATTATTGTTTCTGGTTTTGCAGGAAGTATAATCGATAGTATTTTAGGTGCAACTCTTCAGCTTCAACATGAATGTAATATATGTAAAAAAATTACTGAAAGAAAAATTCATTGCGGTGTGAAGACAAATTATTACCAAGGATTTTATTGGATTGATAATGATGTAGTGAATTTTATTGTAAGTTTAGCGGCACCACTTGTTATAATTATTTTTCAAAACATTTGATAAAGACAATGAAAAAATTATTAATCTTACTTTTGTTTACAAATTCAATTTTCTCACAAAATGATAATAAAATTTTTGATGAGGCTTTTAAGGCATATTATGATTTTAATTATGGTGTAGCTTTAAAGTTTTTTGAGCAAATAAAAAACTCAGATAAAATTGATCAAAAGGATAAATCAATTTCAAAATTTTATATTGCAGATTGCTTACTAAATTTAGATCAACTTGATGGTGCGGCAATTGAGTTTGAAGAATTTATTCAGGAAAATTTTGTAAGTGATTTAAAATCTATAGCTTATTATAAACTTGGTGTTATCTATAATAAGAAAAATGAATTTAGAAAAGCACGTGATAGATTTTTCACATTAATAAATAATTTTCCTTACACTGAATTCTATGGTTCTGCACTTTATTGGATAGCTGAATCTTACAATTCAGAAAATAAATTTGCCGATGCCGAAGATTACTTCAAGGAAGCAATTACTAACAAAAGGACAAACCAATTTTATGTTAATTCAATTTACTCTTTAGCTCAAGTTTACGAAAAGACTAATGAATTCAAAAAAGCAATTGTTCTATATGATGAAATATTAACTTATTATAATAAAAGTGAGCTTTCACCTTTAGCTGAGTTTAGAATTGGGATCTGCTATTTTAATTTGAATGATTATGATAACGCAATATTAGAATTGAGTGACAATCAGATAAATCTTCTTGATGAGGAAAAACAAAATGAAGCAAAATATTTTTTAGCAGTTTCGCATGCTCGTTTAAATGAATTTTTTGATGCAAATGAAATTTTATTACAGTTGATCAACAATTCATCAAATAAAGATTTTGTTAATCGAGCGCTATTCAGTAAAGCATGGATAGATTTTCAACAAAACAAGTATAAAGATGCATTTGTTGTCTTTGATAGTTTATATAAAACTTCAACTGATAGCATTAAAATTTTATCACTATACTGGTCGGGAGAATGTCAAAGATATTTGGGAAATTCTAAAAAAGCTGAAGAGATATTCCAAAAATTCTTGACTGATTATCCTGAACATAGATTAGCTTCAAAAGCACAGTTTAGCAGAGGTGTTGTTTTTGCAAATGAAAGTAACTCGAAAGTGGCAGAAGAATCTCTTCAAAGTGCAGTCTTGTCAAATGATATCCAAACTAAATTAAAAGCTTTAATTCTTCTTGGTGAGTTAAGACTTAATAATAAATTATATGCAGAAGCAAAAAAATATTTTACAGATGCAAAGAATATTAAAGCAGCTAACCAAGATTTAATTTATAGAATAAATCTTGGATTAGGTGTTACAAATTATTTTTTGAAGAATTATTCAGATGCCGAAAATAATTTAGAATATATAATTAAAAATGATAAATCTTTTGAAAGTGATAAAGTTAATTTTTATTTAGCCGAAGTTTATTTTTATCAAGGTAAATATGTTGCGGCACTTAAACATTATAATTTGGTAAAATCAAATGATAAATTAATTAACAGACAAACATTGCTGGGGAAAGCATATTCATATTTTAATTCAAAAGATTTTAGAAATGCAATTGAAATTTTCAGTGATTATATAAATCGTTTTCCAAATGATAAAAATATTAGTGAAATAAAATTAAGATTAGCTGATAGTTATTACGGATCAAAAAATTTTGGAAAAGCTGCAGCTCTTTATCAACAAATATTTTCAAATGATAAAAATCTTGATAATGATTTAGCTTATTATCAATTTGGTCAAGCATTATTCAAATCAGGTAAATCAGAAAATGCTATAAATATTTTTGAAGAGTTACAAGTTAAATTTCCAAAATCAAAATATGTTGATGAATCTCAATATGTAATTGGTTGGATTCATTTTCAACAAAATAAATTTGATGATGCTATATCATCTTACAAAACACTTCTTAGTAAATATCCTAATACAGACTTACGCCCAATAGTTGAATATTCGATTGGTGATTCTTATTTCAACAAAGGAAGTTATGATTCTTCGATTGTGTATTATTCACGAGTTATTGAAGGTTATCCAAATTCACAATATATTTTTGATGCTGTTAATGGAATTCAGTATTCTTATGTAGCACTCAATCAACCTGAAAAAGCTATTTCATTCATTGATGAATTTATCAGTAACAATCCTAATTCGAAATTCAGTGATCAAATTTATTTTAAGAAAGGTGATTTATACTATAGTTTAGAAAATTATAATCAAGCTATCAATTCTTATAAAGATTTTATAAATCATTATCCTAAAAGTAATTTAGTCGCAAACGCATATTATTGGATTGGCAAATCAGCATCGAATTTAAAAAATTATGATGAAGCGATTTCAAATTTTTCTTCTTCAAGAAGTTTAGCTCTTAAAAATGATATTGGTATTTCTTCCACTGTAGAATTAGTAAACATTTATTTTGAGAAAAATCAATTTAATGATGCATATAAAATTTTAGAAGAAACAATTGCTGCAAATTCTTCTTCAAACAGAATCCCTGAATTATTATTTCTACGTGGAAAAACTGAAGTTAAATTAGGTAGCATTGATGATGCAATTGCAACTTTTGAACAGGTTGCAAATTTTTATAATTCTTCAATTTATTCAGCAAAGTCAAAAGTTGAAATTGGTAAGATTGAATTATCACGCAATAATTATGATAAAGCAGAACTTTATTTAAGAGAAGTGGCAGAAAAAAATCTTGATGATTTAGGTGCTGAAGCTCAATATAATTTGGGAATGGTATATTTTAATCAAAATAAAATTGAAGAAGCTATTACCCATTTTGTCAGGACAAGAAGTGTTTTTGCAGCTTATGATGAATGGTACACAAAATCACTTTTACGTTTAGGTGATTGCTTCATTAAATTAAACGATAAGAAACAAGCAAGAGAAATGTTCCGAGCTGTATTAATTCGACATTCAAATGATTCTTATGCAGACGAAGCTAAAAAGAAAATGAAAGGTTTGTAATGAAAAAATTTTTAATTGTAACTTTAATTTTTGCAATGAACCTTTTTGCACAAACCGAACAGCAAAGTATAGAATTACCAGATTTTGTAATTACCGGGAAACAAAGCATTGATGTTCAGTCTGCTCAAAAACCTAAAGCTGAATTGATTTCAATTACATCAAAAGATTTTTTTACTCCTCAATATTCACCTGAAGAATTACCAATATTTTTTCAATCTTTACCAATTCAAAATTTACCAAACATAAAACTTTCCCAAGATTATTTTTCTGGTAAATTAAACATTATGCTTGGCAAATATTCTTTTCCATTAGGTGAATTGTTCTTAACAAAAAGTTTTGATAACTATCTATTTAATATGAAAGTGTGGGGAAGTAACATTAAAGAATATATTCCATTTGCTGGCTATAATAATTCTGGTGTAAATATTAGTAACGATTTTTTCATTAGTACGAAATCTGACTTTTTACCAGGAAGTAAAATTAGATTAGATGGTGCTTTTCAAAGAGACTCATACAACTTTTTTGGTTCATTGAACCCAAATGAAAAAAGAGAAACTAAAAACTTTTTAGCCAACTTTTCATTAAAAAATAATTACGTTGATTATTTCCATTTTGGGTTCGATTTGGAAGGAGATGTTTTTAATGTTAGTTCAAATAATTTGAAGGAAATTAAAATTAATACAAATGTTTTTACAGAATTAAGTTTTCCAAAATTTTCTATTGGAGGTAAAGTTAATTACTTAAAACAGAATCTAACTGATAACATCTTGCAAGATAGACTATATAATTTCTTTGATTCCAAAGTTTATGTAAAAACAAATCCATTGAATTTCATTAATATTGAAGCGGGAATAAATTATAATACGAATTCAAAAAATAATTTCTTTGTCCCATTTGCTTTTGGTGAATTAAAAATTGATAATAATTTAAGTATATCTGCTTTGTTTAATCCTCATATTGAAATGATGTTAATTAAAGATTTTCAAAAAAGAAATTTGTATTCTAATTTGAATTTAGATAACGCTTTTGTGAAACACACAAATGATTTGAAGCTTGGAATTAAATATGAAATTAAAAAAATATTCTTAGCTTCTATTACTTCTAATATTGCTTCTTATGATAACTATATTTTTTATTTAGAAAATAGTAATAATAAAAAGTATGACATCTTTACTAAAAATGATATTTCAAAATTTTCATTGGTTACCAATTTTTATTTATACAATAATTTTTATGGTAACTTATTTGGTGAATTTACTTATCAAAAAATTCAAGATAGTAATAACAAACAAATACCTTTTGAACCAACTTGGAACTTAAATTTAAATTATAGCTATAAATTCAACTTCAATTTTAGTGTAAATGTGGGATATTCTTTTCTTGCTGATTATTATTCTGATTTGTTTAACAACCAAAGAATAAATAATTATTCTAATCTTAACTTTGGTTGCTCATATGAATTACTGAACGGATTAAAAATTAAAATGGACTTTCAAAATATCTTAAATAAAAGTAACTTTGTTTGGCAATATTATAAAGAAAAAACCTTTGATTACTCAGCCGGTATAGAATATCGGTGGTAAATAAATGAATACAGCCGAATTAAAAAAAAGAATATCAGAAGTTCTTGGAGTATCATCAACGCAAAGTGAAATTGCGTATGAAATATTTTTAGAGAAACTTTCAAAATTTCTTAGTTTTGGTATTACTTTGAAAGTCCCACGTGTTGGTTTTTTCCAATTAAAAGAAAGTTATGATGACAATCCTAGACAAATTCTTTTCGCAAGCTTACCTGAAGATTATTCTGCTACATCAAAAAATTTTTACCTTACTTTAGACGTCCAAAACAATTCAAAAAATAATTTCGAAATTGATTCACAAGTTTTTAGTATTGGAGTTGGTAAACCTTTACTGCCACTTATTAATGAGGATACTGAACATGAATCTGAAATATCTTTTGAAATGTTAAAGAAATCAATTGAAGAAAGGACAAAAGAATTATTGTCGGAGTCGGATCAAATCCCTAATTATAATATTTGGGATGAATTCTTATATGAAGATAATGATGAAAATTTATTTGATAATGACTCCGCTACGCATGAAATAGTTATAAAAAATCAAATTGAAAACAATGAAAATTTAATTGATAAATTGCTTGAACAAACTGATTTTACAATTGAAAATGATTTTAATGAAGTTGATCAAGATGAAATTATAAATCAGGAAATCAATGAAGAAACTAACAACTTAGATATTACGATTCCAGATGACATTTCTATTAATTCATTGCTCGATGAAGAAATTGAAATAGATGAAAAGAATGAAATTGAACAAGAGAATATTGAAACATCTCTCACAGATTTGGAAGTAAGCAATTCAAACGACACCAATGAAAAACTAAAACAAATTTCATCTTTTGCTGAAGAGTTAAAAAATCAAATCGATGAACTGAAAAAAATCAGCAATGAAATTATAGGTGAGGAAAGTGCTATTGAAAATAAAGAAAAGGAGAACGATGATAATAGCATTATAAAAATGGAAAATATAGATTTATCATCCCAACAAGAAGAGACAAATATTGAGACTTCTAGTGAACCAGTTGTTGAAAGTGAATCTTTAAATCAAACTAACGAAGATGAGTTAAATCTTTCAAACTTACTTGATGATGAACGAAGTATTAATAATCAAATTAAGGTTGAACCACCTGCATCATCTAAAGAACTTATTATTGATGAATATTTCATACCTCAAAATGGAATTATTAATATTGAAGAAAATGAATTAAAACAAATTGTTCAAAACGAAATTGATAATCTTGATAAAAACCATAATGAAGAAAATAATTCAGATGTTTTAAATAAATTATTAACGGAAGAACAACTTAAAAAAATTGATATTAATGAAAATGAAATTGATAATGAAGTTGAACTTTCTTCAACTGAAGAAACAGTTTCAAACAAAATTGAATGGAACTGGGGTGACGAGTTAAAAGAGGAATTTGGTTTAGGGAACTTAGAAAGTATAGAATTTCAAGAATCTCAAGAAACGATTCAAGAAATTAAAAAAGAAACCAAGCTTATAGAAGAAGAAATTTCAGACAACTATGAAGATACCCCAACAACTGAATTAAGAAAAACAAAGGTTGATCTTTTTACAAAGTTAGAAGAGACACTCGAAAGGGAAATTAGTTTTCTAAAACAAGAAGTAGAAAATAAAGAAGAAGAAATACATTTTGAAAAGCCTGAAGTAAAAGAGGATTTTATTGAAGAAGTTCTTGATTCAAAGAATGAAAATAAAAGTTCAACAAACGATATTGAATTTAAAGATGAAAAAGTAATTTTAGATTTCAAAACTCCACCACCTCAATATGAATTCATAGAAGAAAGACCAGTTGAAAATAGACCTTCAAAAGAAAATGAAGTTGAACCTTTACTAAAACCTCCAAAAAAGATTACAATAATTCTTTCACCAGAAGAACAAGAAAACTTAATTGAAAAGAAAACAATAACAAAAACATTAGAGGATTCAGAAACTGAAGTTGAAATTATTCAAAAGCCCACTGAAAAGAAAAATTACTTAAAGATAATATCAATTGTACTTGCAAGTGCAATAGTTTTAACTGTTTCAATATTCTTTGTGTTAAAGTTTGTCATGTCAAATAAAGGAGAAATAAAAGAAGGAATAAATAATAAATCGAATAGCACGCAATCCTTCAAAACAGAAAAACCCAAAAATGAAATTAATCCAAATCAAAATATATCGGTTACAGAAAATCAAACACAAAACACAACTGATGCTCTTTCAATTGACGAGTATAGCGATTTCCCAATTACTGCAACTCCTCCGAAACCAATAAAAAGTGGAAATGAAATCAATGTTGAACAGCTTATTCCCAATGCAAAAAAGGTTGAAACAAAAATTATAACTCCTGTTGAAAAGAAGAATGAAGTACAAAATGTTGCTTTAAATAAGAATCAAACTCAAGAAAAAAAATCCCCAATTGGGAATAAAACAGCTGAAAAAATTAAAACACAAAATGAAGTTCGTTTGAGTAACATGGTTTTCTTTGATGGTAAAAATTATAGTTTCCAAACATCATCGTGGAAAAATAAATCGTTAGCAGAAATTGAAATGAACAGATTGCGCACTTTAGGATTTAATGCATTTATAAGTGAAGTCTATTTACCACAAAAAGGTGGGAAATGGTATCGTGTAAGAATTGGTTATTTCAGCTCTGAACAAGAAGCACTCGATTTTAAGAAAAAGAATAATTTCTAATCTTATAAGGAAAAATTATGAACTTAATTGAAATGTTTTTCAAAGGTGGTACAATGATGTGGCCAATATTAATTGGTTCTATCATAGCTGTTGCAATTACAATTGAAAAATTTATATCAATAAAAAAATCTAAAGTAAATGTAACTGCATTTACTATTAAAATTAGAACTATACTCAAAAAGAAAGATATTGCTGGGGCAATAAATTATTGCTTGGAAGAAAAAACTCCTATTGCAAATATTATACGTCGTGGATTAAAAAAATATAAATTTGGAAGAAAAAGAGTAACTGAGGCAATCGAAGCTGCAGGTAAAATTGAAATTGGTAAAATGGAAAAAGGATTATCAACTTTAGCAACTATTGCTGGTGCCGCTCCAATGCTTGGATTTCTTGGAACCGTTACAGGAATGATTTCTGCTTTCATGCGTATCCAAGAGTTACAAGGAAGTGCAAGCCCAGCTGATCTTGCCGGTGGAATTTGGGAAGCTTTAATTACTACTGCTTTTGGATTAATCGTTGGCATTCCAGCTCTTGCTCTTTATAATTATTTTTTATCTATTGTTAATAAAAATGTTTTAGAAATGGAAAGAATAGCTAATGAAATCCTAGATGTTCTTGATGAAACAGAAAATGATTTTTCTGATGATGAAGAAATAGAAGAGTAGGTTAATATGAAATTTGAAACTGGACATAAACCAATTAGTGCTTTTAACTTTTCTTCTCTTACTGATATTGTCATGCTCCTTTTAATTTTTTTCTTGCTGACTTCTCAATTTGTTTTGCAAACAGGAGTGAAAGTAAAATTACCAGGTGCAAAGAACAATGAATCAACTCAACTTGTAAATAATGCAATTACAATAACTGATCAAAGTAGAATTTATTTGGGTAACGAAGAAGTTAATTTGATGACTCTTGCAGGAAAACTTTCTAAACTAAAATTGAATGGACAGCTTGATAATTTAACTATTCGTGCCGATCAATCTGTTAAAATTGATTTAGTAATAAAAGTAATTGATGAAGCTAAAGGTGTTGGAATAGATAAATTTACAATACAGACAGAAAAAGTTTCATTCTAATGTTGAAAGAACCAAAAAATATCTCTTACGCAGTATCGATTATTTTACATCTCTTGTTAGCAATATTATTCTATTTTATAAAAATCAATGGAGATGAAATAAAAGAGCAATATGTTTTAATTGGCTTTGGAACTGGAACTGGTTTTGGAAGCCCTTCTTCATATTCAAAAAATGAAAGTACAGAGTTAAATCAACCTGAACTTAAAAAGAATGAAGAAGAAAAAAAAGTTGAACTGCCAAAAGCCAAAAATGAAGATAAAAATAACATTTTAGAAAAATCAAATAAAAAACAAAAAGAAGAAACTTCACCAAATAAAGTAAAACCAATTGTCTCCGGTGAAACAAAAGGGAAAGAAACTGATCAACCTGGGACAGGCACTAGCGGTTTCGGTTTTGAATTAGATTTTGGTGGAAAAGGAATTCGTAGAATTTCAAGTTATACTTTACCAGAATATCCTGAAGGTGTATCAAAAGAAATTGATTTAAAATTGAGATTTACAATTCGTCCTGATGGAACCGTTGGTAAAATCTTTCCATTAATTAAAGCTGATGCAAGATTAGAAAATGCTGCAATTAATTCTTTACGTCAGTGGAGATTTGAACCATTACCTTCGACAGCACATCAAGTTGAACAAACAGTTGTAATTACTTTTCCTTTTCGACTTCAGTAGTATCTTCTTTGTAATAAAATTTATAAAAGAAATATTCAATTATTGTCAATAATGTTAATGAAATTGTTGCTGCATCAAACTGAATACCTAAACCTTTTTCATCAAAAAATAATTTTGTAATTGAAGAAGTAATTGACCATCCGACAGCAAATAAAATTATAATTAATGCCAAATTAGTAAATGCAGTTGAAAGTGATTCATCTTGCCATTTTTTAGTGAATATATAAGTTACAAAGTATAAATGTCCTGCAAATATTACTGCTGATATCATAGTTATTCCAAATTTTTATTTCTGTTATTTAATATTGAAGCACTTATTAAACTACCAACTACTCCAAATGTTGTATTTACTAAAACATTATTCAAAAATATTGTAATTGTATAAAACCATGAAAAGCCATAGCTGATTAAATCATTTTTGACATTTTCAAACAAAGTTATAACTTCCTTTTTCACCATTTGGTCTAAAGGAAAATTTTCAATCATTTTATATAATTCTGGAAGTGTTGTTATTAAATCATTTTGTTTTGTAATTGCTGTAATAAGTATGTCAAAAAAAGTACTAAAAATAGCCGAAGTTAAACCAATTATGATACCGAAAACGAAAGCTTTACTCATTAAAATATTTGAATAATTTTTATTAGCTTTTTGATCCAATGAAAGTGAAATAAAAGCTGCGAAAGGAATAATTAAACAGCATGAAAAACTTTTAATTAATGGAACAACTTGTAAAACTGCCGCACCAAAACCACAAATAAATGGAGAAATATATTTTTTCAAATTCTATCCTTATTTAATTCATCAATAAATTGTTTCATACCGAAGTAAAAATATAAAAAAGCAATTGAACCTAAAAACAAACCTGTAGTAAATGCAATAATTTTAGTATAATCATATAATCCAAATGTTGTTGATAATACATCAAATAATGTAATGAGAGTAACTAAAATGAAAATTTTCAAACTTGGTAATGTAAAATGAACTTTAAATAAAAAAACTAATGAAATTAAAAATGCACCGATATAAATCCCTGTGCATCTTGAACATACTAATGTTTTGTGATTATTAAACTCAATTAATTTATGCGAATCTTGATGGCAAACTAAAGAATATGTTCTTTTTATGATTGGATAAGTGATGCTTAAATAATGATCAACTGGTATAAACCATTCATAAAAAATTCCAAATAACCATAATGTCAATAATACAAAGATCACTATTCTAAACTTTAGACTCATCTATTTATCAAATCGAATACTTGAATATTTCTTTTTGTAAGGATATAAAGCTTATTATTAAAAACTAAACCATCTTTAATATCATTTAATCCATCGAAAGATAACATTTCCCCAGAAAAACTTATTTCATTGTTATTATCAACTTTTGCCAAAAGAATTTTATCTTTTTCAAGAATAGTTATTGTATTGAAAATTGAGTTTATATTTTCCGGTGTGAAATTTAAGTCTATTATTTTCAAACCATTTCCAAACTGATCGAACACAAATAATCTGTTTTTATTTATAACATATAAATTGGAATTATTATCTACACAAAATTTACTTGGTGATGAGAGTTGAAACTTTCCTGCATCAATATCTCCAATAGTTAGAATTAAATTACCATTTCTATTCAATTTTAATATTCTTTTATTATCAGAATCAAGTATGAAAATATCACCTTGATTAGAAGCTGCAGAACAAGTTGGAAATCTAAATTCAATTTTATCTGAATTTATTATTTCAGTTATGAAGTTCAAATCTTTATCGAAGATTTGTATTCTATTATTATTGTAATCTGATACATAAACATTTAAAACATTTGTAAAAACATCAATTGGATTATCAAATAAAGATTCACTCCAACCGTAACCCCCAACTATTTTTGGTACATTACCAATTGTGTCAATTTTTGTTATTTCATTTTTCTCTCTATCAGAAACATAAAAATAACCAGCCGCGCTAAAAGAAAAACTGTTAGCATCATTAAAATTCCCAAACTCATACTTAAAAACTAAACTTTGAGCTGAAATATTCGATACTAATAAAAGTAAAATTAACATGTAAAAATTTTTGATTATCATATTCAATTAGGTTAATTATTAATTTTGTGAAAAAAGCTTAGGCATAATTTCTGAAATATATCTGCTAATTAAAATATATATTTTTTATTAAATTTGTTTCGGGTATTCCCATTTAATTTAAAAAGAGAAAAAAATATGAAAAAGACAATTCTCTCAATTATAATTAGTTTAGCAGTTTTATATTCTTGTAAATTAAAAGAAGATACATCAATTGTTAACCCAGTTGATTCTTTAAAAGTTACTTCAATCAAAGTTATTGCCCCGAATGGCGGAGAATCTATTCCTGAAGGATCTTCATATCAAATTAAATGGAGTGGAACCGGCACTTCAAAAGTCAAAATTCAATTTAGTCAGGATAATGGTACTTCGTGGAGTTTAGTTGTTGATAGTCTAAGCAATACAGGTGTTTATAATTGGTTCCCAGTCCCAAATATTATTTCAAATCAATGTAGAATTATAATTGCAACATTAGATAATAAATATTCTGACATAAGCGATAATGTTTTTTCAATTGTTCGTAATTCAAATAAGAGTTTGAAAATTACTTCACCAAAAGAAAAAGATGAATGGGAAGCTGGAAGCGCCAAAGAAATTAAATGGTTTAGTTCTGGAATTGATTCAGTAAAACTTGAGTACACAACAAATAATGGCAATAAATGGAATTTAATTGCAGTTGATAAAAAGAATACTGGAATTTATTACTGGGAACCAGTCCCAAATACACCTTCAACTTTAGCAAAAGTTAGAATTTTAGATGCTAAAGATGGAGTAGTATCAACTGAAAGTTCAATATTTACAATTTTACCTGAACCTAAATTAAAAGTATTATCTCCAAATGGTGGTGAAAAAATTCTTTCAGGGACAAGCAGAAAAATTGAATGGATTTCTGAAAACATTGAAAGTGTAAAATTAGCTTACACAACAAATAATGGATTTTCATGGAATACAATAATTGAATCGACACCTTCGACTGGTTTTTATGTTTGGGAAAATGTACCAAATATAAATTCACAACTTTGTAAAGTTCGTGTTTATGATGCTAAAGATGGCGAGCCAAATGATGTTTCAGACAGCACGTTTACAATTACAAATCAAATTTCTCAAACACTTGAAATAACATCACCAAATGGTGGTGAAAAATGGCAAGCAGGAACTAATCAACAAATAACTTGGACTTCTTCTGGTGTTGCAAAAGTTAAGTTAGAATACACAACAAACAATGGTTTAACCTGGAATACGATTATTGATCAGCATCAAAATACTGGTGCATATGAATGGAATGTTCCAAATGCTTTTTCAACTCAATGTTTAATAAAAATTAGCGATGCTGCAGATGGAGACCCTGTAGATCAAAGTAACGGTAACTTTAAAATTGCTCCAAAAGCTGAATTAAAGATACTAAAACCAAACGGTGGTGAAACCTGGGTTGCTGGTGTAATTGATACGATTAAATGGTCTTCTGCAGGTGTTGAAAATGTTATGCTTGAATTCTCACCTAATAATGGAACAAATTGGTATACAATTGTTGAAAAAACACCATCAAGTGGAAAATATTTAACAAGCTTTACTGCTCCTTCAAACCAATATAAAATTAGAATAACTGATAAAGAAAATGGCTCACCACAAGATGAAAGTGATGGGACATTTTCAGTAACTGAAGAACCTAAAATTACAGTATTATCACCAAATGGTAATGAAGAATGGTATGCTGGTTCTTCAAATACTATTAAATGGAAATCATCAAACATTGAAAATGTAAAAATTGAATATACAACAAATAATGGTGCAACCTGGAATTTAATTACTGCAAGCACACCTAGTACTGGTGCTTATAGCTGGAATTCAATTCCTAATATTAGTTCATTACAATGCAGAATTAGAATAAGTGATGCTAAAGATGGAATACCTTCCGATGTCAGTGATGATAATTTTACGATTGTAAATCCGGGGACTCAATTAATTCGTGTTACAAAACCAAATGGCGGAGAAGAATGGATTGCTGGATCAACTCAAGTTATTACTTGGGATGCATCTGGAATTTCTGATGTTAAAATTGAATACACTTTAAACAATGGAATAAGTTGGAATACAATTACAAATTCAACACCAAGCACTGGTTTCTTTACTTGGTCGCAGTTGCCAGCTGTTTCTTCTACAAATTGTAAAATAAGAATCAGCGATGCAAAAGATAATTCTCCATCTGATGAAAGTGATACGTTCTTTAGCATTCAGCCTGAACCTTCAATTATAATTGTTACACCAAATGGTGGCGAAGTTTGGTCTTCTGGAACAAGCAAAGAAATTCGTTGGACAAGTGAAAATGTTTCAAATGTGAAAATAGAATACACAACTGATGGTGGTGCTAATTGGGCAACTATAGTTCAATCAACGCCAAGCATTGGTTATTATACATGGACAAATATTCCAAGTATAAATTCTTTACAATGTAAAGTTAGAATTAGTGATGCAAGTGATGGCAATCCATTTGCTATATCTGCTAATAATTTTACAATAACTAATCAAATTGTAAAAACAATAAGAATCATTTCACCAAATGGTGGTGAAGTTTGGAGAGAAAAACAAACTAAGACAATTACCTGGGATTCAAAAGGAATAAATAAAGTCAATATTGATTTTACAATTAACAATGGAATAAGTTGGAATTCTGTTGTCAAAGATTTACCAAGTACAGGTTCTTATGATTGGCAAATTCCTGCAAATATTAATTCATCTCAATGTAAAGTTAGAATTAGTGATGCAGAAAATGGTGAACCAAATGATGAGAGCAATTCACCATTCTCAATTCTTGTAACTCCAGAAATATCAAGAATTACTTATCCATATTCTGGTGCTTCGATTATTGCAGGTGAATCTATTGTAATTCGTTGGGAATCAAAAGGGATTAAAAAAGTTAAAATTGAATACAACAGAAACAATATTAATGAACCATCAGATTGGTTCACACTTGTTGATAGTGTTGATAATACTGGAGCATATACAACAAGCTTTAAATATGATCCAAATGCAACTTCATACGTTGTAAGAATTAGTGCAACAGATGGAAGCGCATCTTTAATGAGTGGTTCATTTTATGTAACACCGCCACCAACAATTACAATTCTTTATCCTAATGGAAATGAACAATGGCTAGCTTCAAAACCAAATGCTTCTACCAGTGATTTAAATAATTATCATCCTTATGAAATCAAGTGGAAGTCAACACATGTATCAAAAGTGAAAATTGAATGGTCAACAAATGGTGGTGGAAAATGGTATACTGTTCCTGGAGCCGATTCAACAGAAAGTGATGGTATTTTTGTTTGGGCACCTGGAAGATCTGAAACTGTTCGTCCTGATAGTTCGGATAATTGCTTAATTAGAATCTCAAGTTTAAGTGGTCCATCAGATATTAGTGATAATCCATTCTCAATTCATGAAAGTAAAAAAATTAGATTAACAAGACCAAACAATGGAGAAGATTTTTATCCGCCAGATGATTTAACTAATCCAAAACCATCTGATAAATGGCCAATGTTAATTGAATGGAAAAGCTATGCTGTTAGTTCTGTTAATATTTATTACAGTTTAGATAATGGTATTACATGGGGTACATTAGCAACAAATTATCAATCAACTGGTGCATTTTCATGGGATTTCGTATTTGGTGCATTAGCTGATACAAGAGTTTCATCGCAAGGATTGATAAAAATTGTTGATGCTTCTGATAATAAAATCTGGGATACTAATGATATTCCGTTTTATCTTAACATTAAAAAAGTTAGTGGAAAGATTTTAGAAAATAAACAAGAAAAGGTAAATTTGAAAAAGTAAAAAATGCCCCATGGTGTAATTGGCAACACGTCTGACTCTGGATCAGAAGACTTCAGGTTCGATCCCTGATGGGGCAGCAAATTTAGTATTCAACTTAGTTATATCTATTCTCTTGATTTTTCCTTCTAAATATTAATCATTGAGTTAAGAAATAACAATTATAATTGCAAATTCCAAATTGATAATGCTTTGAATACAATGTATATTTTACCAATTGGCAAATTTTACACCTGTCTATCGATAGGTAGATTATTCATTTTACACTATTCATTAATTTAATTTCCTTATTTTTACGAAAAAGAAAAATCAAAATATGATTCCATTATTTTCTTCAAAAGATGTAAGAGAAGCTGATAACTTTGCAATAAATATTTTGCAAATGCCAAGTATTGTATTGATGGAAAATGCTGCTCGTAGTATTTATGAAGCTATTATTGAGAATTTTAGTGAAAATGAATTTTATAATGTCGGTATAATTTGCGGTAAGGGAAACAATGGCGGTGACGGTTTTACATTAGCACGCCATTTCTTAATAAATGAATTTGATGTTACAATTATTTCTTTAGCAAATGAAAATGAATTAAAAGGTGATGCATTAACTAATTTTATTATAACAAAAAAATTAATTGATTCTTACCCAAATTCTAAAATGATTATCTATCAATCAATTGATTCACTTGCGCTACTTTCAGATTGTGATTTAATCGTTGATGCAATTCTGGGCACTGGTTCAAAAGGAAGTTTATCAAATGAACTTCAATCGATTGTTAATTATTTAAATAAATTAGAAGCGTATAAAATTTCAGTTGATATTCCAACTGGATTAAATGTTGAAACTGCTACTGGTGAAACAATTTATAAAGCAGATTTGACAGTAACTCTTTCAGAATTTAAAACTGGCTTGTTTTATGGCAAAGGTTATTCTCATTGTGGCAAAATTGTAAAAGGTTCTATTGGAATTGGTGATTTATATTATGAAACAATTCAAACAAATGATTATTTAATTGAACCGGAGGATGCTTTTTATGGATTGCCTGAAAAAAATATTTCTGCTCATAAATATTCGAATGGAAAAGTTTTAGTAGTTGCAGGAAGCGGTAAATATGTTGGTGCGGCATGTTTAACTGCAAATGCTGTTTTAAGAAGTGGTGCCGGTGCTTGCTTTTTAGCTTTCCCTAAATCAATAAAAAATATTGCATTGGAAAAATTAGAATCACCAGTTTTAATTGCTTATGAAGATCAAACAAAAGAATTTGTTAATCTTGAAAATTATGATGAGCTAAAAGAAAAAATTGATTGGGCAGATTCAATTGCAATTGGTCCTGGTTTAGGTAGAGAAAATGGGACAATACAATTTATACATAAATTACTCGAAGAAAATAAAAACAAAAAAATTGTTATTGATGCCGATGCTTTATTTGCAATTAATAAATGTTATAAAAACTTTGACTTGTCAAATAAAATTTTAACTCCTCATCATAAAGAATTTGCAGATTTAATTTCAATTTCAATTGATGAATTAGAAAACAACTTATTAAATATTGGAAGAACTTTTTCAGTTGAAAATAATTGTTATTTAGTTTTGAAAGGTGCACCAACAATTATTTTTAATCCAATGGGTGAAGTTTTTATTAATTCAAGCGGAAATGTAGGGATGGCAAAATTTGGGACTGGTGATGTTTTAACTGGAGTTATAGCAAGTTTTGTTGCACAATCAAAAGAAATTGAAAATAGTTTAATTTCTGCAGTTTATTTGCATAGCTTAGCGGCAGATTTACTTATACCCAAAAAAACAGAATATGGAATTATTCCACAAAATATTATAGAAGAATTTCCAAATGCAATTAAATTTCTTGTTGATTCGTTTGTATAACTATTTAAAACAAAATAAAGTTCTTTTTGTTTATTTACCATTAACAATTTATTGGTTGATTATTTTCATTGCTACTTCTCTTCCAACTATTGAATTACCAAATCTTTTCAAATTGCAAGATAAGTTAGAACATTTTTTAGCTTATTTTATTTTAGCAATTTTTATACTATTTACTTTACATTTTCAAGACAAAAATTTATTACTAAAAAAAAGATTAATAATTTCTTCAATTATTATTTTATCATTTTATGCGGCAATAGATGAACTGCATCAAATTTTAATACCTGGAAGAGTTGCTGACTTTTATGATTGGTCTGCTGATGTGATTGGTGGTTTATTTGGAATAATAATTTCTAATAAAATTATTAAAGCTGGTTTATCACAATTGGCTGAAAGTCAATGAGCTTAGTAAATATTTCAATAGATGATTTATTCTTTACCTATCCTCTTAGTGATGAAAACCCATTCACCTTAAAAATTAATGAATTAAAAATCTACGATGCGGATTTTATAAGTTTAATTGGTCCGAATGGATGTGGCAAATCTACCTTATTAAAAATTATTACCAGATTATTAAAACCTCAAAAAGGTGAAATAAAAGTCTTCGATAAATCATTAAATAAAATATCTCAAAAGGAATTAGCAAAATATATTTCTTATGTGCCGCAGACTAATTATTCAGTTTTCCCTTATTCTGTTTACGAAATTGTCATGATGGGAAGATTTCATAATCTAAGTTTGATGGGATTTGAAACAAGTGAAGATAAAGAAATTGTTAAAAGTGCATTAAATGAAATGCAGGTATATCATTTGGCAAAAAAAGGTATTAAGGAATTATCTGGTGGAGAAGCACAAAGAGTTTTTATAGCTCGTGCCATCGCACAACAATCAAAAATAATTTTGCTTGATGAACCGACTTCGCATCTTGACTTAGAACATCAAATTTTAATTTTTAATAAACTAATTGAACTTAATTCTAAGGATAATAAAACTATAATTACTGTTTCGCATGATCTGAATCTTGTTGCTAACTTTTCCAGAAGGATTGTTTTGTTGAAAGATGGCATGATAAAATTAGATGGTGATAAAAGTGTTTTATTAAACAAAGAAAACATAAAAAAATATTTTAATGTTGATGCGGAAATAATTAATAATACTGATGATAAATTTAACATTGTAATTAATCCAAATATCTAATGTTGTTAAAAAAGAAATATCGTAATAGGATTTCATTCATTCCTATTGGTGTATTATCACTTGTTTTCATGTGTGTATTGGTTTACATCAAATATGAATCTAACGGTATTTCATTTAAAAATTTCAAATTAAATTACATCGGTAATATTCTAAATTTTATTATTTCAATTGCAATATTAATATCAAGTATAATATTAAAATTTTCAAAAAAAGATATTCAGCAGTCAAAAAAGGTTATTGCGTTAATTCTAATGGTTTTATCATATATAGCTTTAGTGCTAATTATTTTTATAGATAAGTTTCACATTGTTAAACTAACCACACATTTATTTAATGTCCCGATTCAAAAATTTTTAACAGGATTTCTATTTTCATTTGCAATTACATTACAAGTTTATCTTTTCAATTATATTGTTGGATTTTTTTTCGAACAGGACAAGCTTTACGGATTGAGAATTTTAATTAGAACAGTTTTGTCATTAACAATATTAATTGTATTTACTTTATTTTATGTATGGAATGTTAGTATTTATTCAGTAGAAAATTTATCAAA
The DNA here is from genome assembly GCA_029210465.1 of Stygiobacter electus. Lineage (GTDB taxonomy): Bacteria > Bacteroidota > Ignavibacteria > Ignavibacteriales > Melioribacteraceae > Stygiobacter > Stygiobacter electus. The sequence goes on along the minus strand of JARGDL010000001.1, from coordinate 38,819 downwards.
AAAGCAATATGATTATGGCTGCATTCCAGGTGCAGCAGTATGGAGTAAAAACAAACCAAGTCCGATTTTCGAAGCACGAATACGAAAAACTTTAGGGCTATTTAGAAAAAAATATTTTAAAAAAATAATCTTAACAGGAGGAAACGCTCCAGGTGAAATTACAGAAGCAGAAACCGCGGAAAGATATTTAATCAATTTAGGAGTAAATAAAAAAGATTTGATTGTTGAGAAAACAACATCAACAACTTCAGAACAAATTAAATATTTGAAAAATAATTTTGCTGATAAAGAAATATTAATTGTTTCAGATGGGTTTCATTTATCTAGAATAAAACAAATGGCTCAATTCTTTAATCTAAAAGTAGAAGGTGTTTCATCTGATTATGCATTATCATTTGAAAAAACAATTTATTACAGAACAAGGGAAAGTATTGCGCTATTAATGTTTTGGCTTTTTGCAATTTAATTTGTTTTTAATAATTGTTCTTATACATTTACAATAAAATTTTTAACATATATGAAAACAAACAGAAGAATAATAAGAGAAAAAGTATTACAAATTTTATATGCTTACGAAATTAATGAAGAAGGATTAACTTTTTTGACTGATGGCATTTTATCAGATATTCAAAATAGTTCGGATATTGAATTTGCAAAAGAGTTAGTAAATAAAGTTGCGGCAAACAAAAAGTTGTTTGATGGAGAAATTCAAAAAAGAGTATCGAATTGGGAAATTGATAGAATTGCATTAATTGATAAGATACTTTTAATGATGGGAATGGCAGAAATAAGTTTTTTCCCAGATATACCACCAAAAGTTTCTATAAACGAGGCAATTGAAATAGCCAAAGAATATTCAACTTCCAATAGTGGAAAATTTATTAATGGTATTCTTGATGCATATTTATCCGACTTGAAAAAAGAAGGGAAGTTGAAAAAAGTTGGCCGTGGTTTAATTGATGAATCGCAATCAAAAAGAACATCTGATGAATAAAGACAACGAAAAAGTTCGTGTCTTCATTTGGTCACTTTTTGATTTTGCTAACACATCTTATTCAATTGTAGTTGTAACTTTTCTTTATGCTGTTTATTTCAAACAAACAGTTTTGTCAAGGCAACCAATTGGCGATTTCTATTGGTCAATTGGAACTTCTGTTTCAATGTTTATTACTGCATTAATTTCACCTATACTTGGTGCAATTGCAGATTATTCCGCTGGCAAAAAAAGATTTTTACTTGTTTTCACTTTAGCTTGTATAATTTCAACATCATTACTTTATTTTGTTAATAAAGGTGATGTATTTCTTGGGTTATTATTATTTATTATTGCAAATGTTGGTTTTGAAGCCGGTTTAGTTTTTTACGATTCATTTTTACCAGAATTAACCGCACCTAAAAATTATGGTAGAGTAAGCGGTTATGGTTTTGCAATGGGTTATTTAGGATCTTTAACAACTCTTGCAATTGTTTATCCATTTATAACAAATAATTTAATCAAAGAAAGTTTTCCAATAAGCGCTTTAGTGTTTTTAATCTTTTCTTTGCCTTTATTTTTATTTCTAAAAGAAAACAAAAATAATATTGAGAAAAAAGAATCATTTCTAAGAATAGGATTTTTCAGAGTATTTAATACAGTAACAAATCTTAAGAAATATAAAAATCTTACTTTATTTTTGATCTCATTTTTCTTTTACATTGAAGGTGTAAATACTGTAATATTTTTTTCAGGAAATTATGCTACGACAACATTGAATTTTTCGTTAGGGCAGTTAATAGTATTTTTTCTTATTGTCCAGTCAACAGCAATATTAGGTTCATTATTGTTTGGCTTTATTGCAGATTCATTTGGCCAAAAGAAATCACTAATATCATCACTTATAATTTGGATATTTACAATATTAATTGCATTTGTAACAAGTGATAAAAATTCTTCTGTTGTAATTCGAGTGAGTAATTATTTTAATATAACAATTGAACAGTTTGGAAATTACTCATTTTACTTTGTTGGTTTATTGGCAGGAAGTGTAATGGGGGCAACGCAATCAACGAGTCGTAGTTTAATGTCTAAACTTACACCATTTGATAAGAAGACAGAATTTTTTGGCTTTTATTCTTTCTTTGGAAAAAGCTCGGCAATACTTGGTCCATTAGTTTTCGGTTATGTTAGTTTTATAAGTGGTGATCAAAGGTTGGCAATTTTAACAATTAATATTTTCTTTTTTATTGGCTTATTTATTTTAACTTATGTAAAAGACAATTAATCATTTCTGAAATAAAAATTTTTAACTGTAACAAAAATCAAAGCAGAGGTTACAAAAATCCAAACCAATGCAATCAAAAATGAATTAACATTAATTATATCTGATAAAATTTTAGCATCACTTACATAAAAATCATTTAGCAAATCATTTTTTAAATCAATTAAAACATATATCATCGAAACCAAACCTAAGAAGCGAATTAAGAATTGGAAATAATTATTGTTTATAAAAACAGCAATGAATATCAAAAAGGAAATTATTAATAATGAAATAAAAATATAATCAGCATTAGGATTAGAATTTGCCAGTACAATTAAAATCATAATTGATAAAGAGTATATAAAGAAACGAAATAACTTTTCATTTTGAGAAAGTTTGAAGAATAATAATCCAACAAATAAACTACCAAAATAACCCGAAAGTGAAATCAAAATAGAGCTTCCGAATTCTGTTTCAATTTTGCCACCTAAATTTAAATCAATATTGATAGACGAAATTTTACCGCCAGTAAGAAGAGTAGTGAAAGCATGAAAAGTTTCATGGATCATTACTGAAAACATTTTTATAGGATAGATTAAAAATGAATCCCAAAGAACAAATGAAAAAAATGTTAGAACAGAAATTAATATTAATTCAAATTTGGGTGTAAAATTAATTTTATTCATGAATTAAAAAGTAAAATAAGTACTTGCAAAAGATAATAAACAAAATTAGATTTGCAATATGCGGGTGTAACTCAGATGGTAGAGTGCCAGCTTCCCAAGCTGATAGTCGCGGGTTCGAATCCCGTCACCCGCTCAAAAAAATTTTTTTATAAAAGTTGAAAATTAAAATCAAATACTCTATAATTGACACGCAAATTTTTAAGTTCTTTATTGAATTGAAATAATATTTGGGAGCTTAGCTCAGTTGGTTCAGAGCATCTGCCTTACAAGCAGAGGGTCGTAGGTTCGAATCCTTCAGCTCCCACAAAACAAATTAGTAATGTGTGATTCGAATTTAGTTATCCACTAATCACTAATTAAATCCCCTCCACTTTTCCCATTAAATAAATGCCCACGTTATTAAAAAATGTGCTTTATTCAAATAGTATCTCTCTCTCGTATTGCTTTTAATGTAATTTGATTTATGTTACTTAATCCATTCAATCAAATGAGTAAGGCGAGGAGTTACTTATACATGTGCTGTGTAAAAAAAATTAAATTTATTTTTAGTAATTACGATAATAAGTTGTATTATAAATTAATATTTTTTGGGAGGCAACTGTGAAAGGATACAAATACATTAAAGTTATAACTAATGGATTATTTGTATGCTTGCTAATACTCAATACAAAAATAGCAGCACAAAAAGTGAGCGATTTGAAAATAGATTTTGGCACAACTCCATCTGCAATTCTTCCATTGGATGTAGCTCTAAAACACCGCTTTACGGTTAAAAATACCGGCAATGCTGAACTTGTTGTAGATCTTAGGACAAGAGTTGTTGATACCAACCAGGAGGCACCAACTTTTCCTCAACCGCCGACACTTTATTTTGCCCCGCAGGAAGAAATATCGGTTGCTGTAATTTTAGATGCCGCCATTGGTAATTTAAATCAACTCCCTGTTGGCGATCATACGCGTACTGTGGAATATAAATTTATAAATCGTAGCAACACGAACGATACATTAAAAGTCTCAAACACATACCAGATAAAAGTTCTTGATAAAACAAAAATTACCGGTTCATTTCAGATATTTGGAAAAGTTGTTGATCAAAACGGAGCTGGAATTGCAAATGCACAGCTCAATCTTGAAACCGGTACTGATTTTAGTTTACCCGATGGAAGTAGAAATGACGGAACGTTCCAGTATAATGTCCCTACTCACTCAAAATGGATGCTAAAAGCAAGTAAGCAAGGTTACAGCGATGCTTATGCTTTTATTGAACCCGGCAATTCCGGCCCGTATCAACTGAAGCTAATGCCTGCACCTAGTGTAACGGTTCAATTCCAGCAGACAAAAACTGTTAATGTAGATTTTGGTTTTTGGCAGGGCGATGTTAGTTCAGATGAACAGTATGTTCTGCTTACACAGGGAATGGAAATCTGGCAAAATGAGAATCTACGACCGCTTGCTAAACTTTTTCTCTACAAAGTGGACGGAACGAAAGTTTGGGAATATGCAATGGGATATGATTCGTGGGGACTTTCTATGAGTGGAGATAGAGCATTTGTAGCGTATGCACAAAAGCATCCTACTCAACCTGAAATAGGTCTTCTTGATGGAATGACTGGCACGCCGATATGGAAAAAGAAATTAGATCTTCAAAATTTTCCTACCGGTTCTATTTATATGGGTCATAACAGTAACGAAATTAGAATCTCCAACACAAAACAGTTTGTTTCTGTTGGAACCGGAGAAGGAGATTTTTATCTACTCAGACTTAGTGATGGACAACTTTTATGGAGAAAATTTTTGAAAGGTCAGGTGCGAAATAGTCAATTCTCGAGTGATGATCAATATGTATACGTAGGCAGTGACCCCTGGCTTGTTAAGTTAAAAACCTCAGATGGTTCGGAAGTTTGGCGGTCTTATATTTCTTCTTGGCCTCTTCATTATGGATTAAAAATTTCTCCAGATGGTAATTTAATTGCGTCAATGGTTAAAAGCGGAGAGGTAACGGTTATACGTACAAACGATGGGGAAAAAGTGTGGAGTTATGACCAGGGTGTTATTGGACAATGGTTAGATTTTTCTGCTGATGGTAAATTACTTGCATCTGCTGCATTTGGAGGCACCTGGATTTTTGATGCCCTAACTGGAAAACCTTTGTGGCGCAGTAAAGGTACAAAAGCAGGTTACTTCACTGATAAATATCTGCTTCTCTTCAATGAAATTTATACTTTAGATGGAACACGAATATACATACTGCCGGATAATAATATTGGGGGACAGTTTGCTTTTATGAATAAAGACGCATCACGCGTTGTTCTTGCAGCAGGTCAAATGTACACCCCAGGAATTGGAATTTCCTTTTTCAATGGTTCAATCATTTCTTCTGTGGAGGATAATATTGAACAATTACCTTCTACATTTGCACTCGGTCAGAATTATCCGAATCCGTTTAATCCAGAAACAGTTATTAGCTATCAGCTATCTGCTTTCAGCAAAGTCAGTTTAAAAATTTATGATATTCTTGGAAGAGAAGTTGCAACACTTGTAAACGAATATCAACAACCTGGAATTTATAATTCTAAATTCTCAATTCGCAATTATCAATTAACCAGCGGAGTTTATTTCTATACTTTGAAAGCCATCCCGCAAAGCGGGGGTCAGGCCGGATATTATTTTCAAACGAAGAAGATGATCATTTTAAAATAATAGGAAAGTAGCTGAAATAAAATGCAAAAAGTCAAACACCGTTTAAAATGGCTGCGAGTGTATGTCCCAATTCATGAAACATCACTACAAATAATTTAATCGGGTAAACGAAGTTTGTATTCCACAGAAAGTATCTAATAATTAGAATAGAGAAAAGTATTATCAGTTCTATCATTTGATTTATCTTATTTTTTTTTCTTCATCTTTTCTGTAAAAAATGTATTGTATAAAAAACTTGACTAAGCTTTTCTGTGGTTATAAATTTGTCTGTGTGCGAGTGTAACTCAGTTGGTAGAGTGCCAGCTTCCCAAGCTGATAGTGGTAGGTCCGAATCCTTCAGCTCCCACAAAGAAAGCCTTGTAAAATAATAACTTACAAGGCTTTTTTGTTATATACGGAAATCTTAATAATAGTTGTATTTACAATAGTTAACCCACTTGAATAAGTTTGCAACACAATTTCAACTTTTGTATCTCTCTCAATCAACTTGATAAAAAAGAATTAAAATGACTTTAAATGTTACTCAATAGTGATAATGATTAAAAAATTATTGACTTTAATTTTTATAAAGAATAATTTTGTATCAAACATATGTAAAAAATAATGAGACTTTTGCTGAAACTGAGGGCTAAGACTTCAGACAAATTATCATTCAATTATAATTATTCTTTATCAGCCGCAATTTACAAACTACTAAATTTTGGTTCACCAGAATTTTCATCATTTCTTCATGATATTGGATACGAATCAAACAATAAATATTATAAGTTTTTCACCTTTGCACTTCAATTAGAAAAAACATCATTTAATAAAAAATATTTAATATTAGATTCACCCAATGCAAGTCTTTATATATCATCACCATTAGTTGATGATTTTATTAAAAATTTTGTAATAGGAACATTTGAAAAACAATCGATAGAAATTTATGCTGAAGGTATTAAAACAACTTTCAATATAATCACAACTGAAATTCTACCTGAACCTATAATTACAAATAAAATGATTTTTAAAATGATTACTCCAATGGTATTGAGTACACAAATAAATTTTAACGGAAAACTCAATACATATTACTTTCGTGTAGATGATGATTTAAAGAAAATCAATAAAGTGTTGAATCAGAATTTAATTAATAAGTATGAGGCAATTTATAATAAAAAGTACGAAGGGAAAGGAATAGAACTTACATGGGATTATGATTATATGGTAAAAGCTGCGAAGACAAATAAAAAATTAACGAAAAAAGTAAGCATAATTAAAGATTATGAATCTCCAATTGAAGTAGTTGGAATGTTTTGTCCATTTGAAATAAAAGGTGATACTGAATTAACAAAAGTAGGATACGAAGCAGGATTTGGAAGTCAAAATGCAATGGGATTTGGATTAGTGTATGAAGACAAAAAATAATGAAAAACATTTTCGAAATGTTTTGGAGATTGTTAATAGAATAAAAACAAAATAAGTTTGAACAAAAGTTAAGGGAAAAATTGTATGACCGCAGAGGAAAAAACACTAATTCTCGGTGCTCTCTTTCATGATATTGGGAAGTTTAAACAACGTGGTATTCTTCAAAATGAGAGACTGAAACATCAAGAATATTCTTCTGGATTTGTTAATGATTTATTTAAAGATAAACTCCTTTGTGATTTAGTTGTCAATCATCATAGAGAAGAATTAGAGAAATCTAATTTAAGTGGAGTAACCAGAAATCTAGCCGAAATAATTTGTGAAGCTGACAATCTTGCAAGTGGTGAAAGACAACCAGATAAAACAGTAACAAAACAACAGCCACTAGAATCAATTTTTTCAAAAATCGATTATGGCAAATCAAATCAAAAACTTTATTTGCAAGATATTTGTGAGTTGTTTTACAATGAGTATAAGTTCACAATTAACAAAAACGATTACAAACTTGAAGAACTTGAAAATACTTATGCAAACTGGTGGAAGTCATTTGAAATTGAAATTAAAAAGGTAAACAAAGATGAGATTGAAACTCTGTATTACACTTTAAAAAAATACTTATGGTGTGTTCCGTCTTCATCTTACAAGACACGATCAGATGTTTCACTTTTCGAACATTCCAAAATAACAGCTGCAATTGCAATTTCAATGTATAGATTTATGATTGAAAAGTTTGGTGTAGATATTTCTAAGTTCAATGACTTTGGGAATAAAGACGAATACAGATACCAGCTTGTATTAGCTGATATAACTGGAATACAAAGTTATATTTATAATATTGGTCATAAAGGTGCAGCAAAAGCTCTGAAAGGTAGATCTTTTTATTTACAGCAGATGTTAGAAAATATTGCATATTACTTCTTAAATAAGCTTGACCTACCAATAACGAATCTTATTTATTCAAGCGGTGGTAAATTTTATCTTTTTGTCCCCAATACAGCTAAAGCAAATTCAATACTTGAAGAACTCCAAAAAGATATTGAGGAAAAATTTCTTAACGAATACAATGGCACATTAGGACTTATCATAGGTAAAATTTTACTTAATGGAAAAGATTTAGAATACAATCAAGAAGGGAAAGATCATCCTATTTCAGAAAAGTGGGATGAATTAAATTCTATAGTAGAAAAAGAGAAGAAAAGAAAACTTTCTAATAATTGGAGTTATTCATTATTTGAACCTTCTGGTCCTGATGGAGAGCTAATAAAATGTGCATATACTGGAATTCCTTTGATTGAAAAAGAAGTTGTGATAGAAAAGAAAACCTTGACCGAAGAGGTAAAACTAGATGAACATTCACAGATTAAATTTTTGAAACATAGTTTTGATGGAGATATTTTTTATCAAGTATATGATAATGATAATTTAACTAATGACTTTATCTCAAAAGAACAATTTTATTCTCAAAAAATTGGAAATGATCTTAAAAAGAATTTTAAAACTTTGATTTATCAGGATGCTTTAGAAGGATATTCCGTGCTTGGATTAAATTCTTTTGATATTAGAAAAGAATTAAGATTTGAAAACAAACTTGGAGCCAAGGAGCCAAGACAATTTTTGATAAATAGCCTTCAAATTGAAAATCTTAAGGGTGACGCTAATAAAGGCTTTAAGTTTTATGGTGGTGATTGGAGATTTGGTAATGATCGGTCTGGTAATTCTTACGAGGAAATTGTTAAAAATCGTGAAGGTATCCCAAGACTCGGTGTGCTAAGACTTGATGTTGATAATCTTGGAAAGATATTTAAAGATGGATTTGGTAAGCACGCAACTTTTGGACGTGTTGTTCAACTTTCTTCAATGCTTGATTTCTTTTTCAGTCACTACTTAAATAAACTAAAATTCTTCTTCTGGGATCCTGAAAAAGGTTTATCCGAAAAAATTAACGGACATAATTACAAAGTCAGTGAATTAATTGAAATTGTTTATTCAGGTGGTGATGATGTGTTTATTGTCGGACATTGGTCTGTTTTACCTGATATCGCAATATGGATAAATGATAGATTCAAAGAATTTACATCGCACAATGATAACTTTTCCATTTCAGCAGGTATCTCACTTTTTGATGATAAATATCCGATCTATAAAGCAGCCTTTGAAGCTGGCGAGTTTGAAGATAAAGCAAAAAAGAAGGAAAGAAAGAATAAAAATGATGGTGTTCAAAAAACAAAAAATGGTATATGTTTTTTAGATGATAAAACACCAGTAAGCTGGAAAGATTTTAAGCAAATTAGAGATTGGGTTGTAAAGTTCTATAAATGGATTGAAGAAGGATTGAAAAACCAACAAAATGAAAAAAAGAAAATTAGTAAGGGTTTAATTTCACGATTGTATAATATTTACTATGAATTTGAAGAAGGTAAATATAATAATTGGGCAAAATGGCGCTGGCGTGCTTCATATTCATTAACAAGACTGGCAAATCAATACAAAGATCCTTATGATAAAGAAATAAAAGAATTTGCTGCAGAACTTTTTACAAGTTCTAAAACCGAACAAGAATTAATACAATTACTATACATCATAGCTAATTGGACAGATTTATTAACAAGAAAGGAGAATAAATAATGGCAACATCTTTTAATTTTAATAACCAACAAGTGGATGGTATTCAAAAAGCTCCACTCTGGATTAAGAATGGACTTGATAAAGAAGCAATTTTATTTGCAGAGTATTTTGGCAAAGAATTATCACCAGAAGGTCTTGGTAATAAAGAGGCTCTTACAACTTCTCAGATTAGAAATGTATACGGTGAAGTTCAAAGAATGAAAATGAAAGGGTTTAATAAATCAGAACTTCTTTTGTTAAAACCAAGGCTTGCATATTTAACGGAAAGAAAGGGAACAATTGGTTCTAAGGATTTTCGTAAAGTTATAGAAAAAGCACTCGATGAAGTTCTTAATGGTAAAGATGAAAAGGAAATGGAACTAAGATTTCAAAACTTTGCAAATTTTTTTGAAGCAATATTAGCATATCACAGATCATTTGGAGGTAAATAAAATGACTAACAATAAAGGACAACTCGTAAAGAAAATTTTAATTGAAGGTACAATAACTACAAAAACCGGTTTACACATTGGAGGCAGCAGTGTTGGAATGTCAATTGGTGGTGCAGATGCAACAGTAGTTAGAAACCCGATAACTAATGAACCTTACATTCCCGGCAGTTCACTAAAAGGTAAAATGAGAAGTTTATTGGAGAAGGTCGAGGGCAAATTTGGTCCACCACAAGATAAAAATATTATTCACTCACCAAATGTGTCGCCTGAAAAAATTGAAGAAGGTGATTCAGATGAAGTTAAAAAAATAAAAAACAATATTAACACAATAATCAAAGTTTTTGGAACAATGCCTGAAAAGATAAAAGGTACTGAAGATGTTCCGAGTCGTTTAATAGTGCGTGATTGTGAACTTGAAGGTATAATGGAGGATGGAAATCTAATTACTAGAGATAAAGGTGGTGTGAAGAAATTATTTGAATCTAAAAATACCGATATGCCATATACAGAAGTCAAAACCGAAGTTGTTATTGATAGAATTACCTCTGCAGCAACACCAAGACAACTTGAAAGAGTTCCAGCCGGTGCAGTTTTTAATATGAGAATGATTCTTAATGTTTATAACGGTGATGATGAAAAAGCGATGCTTGATAAAATATTTGAAGGTTTAGCGCTTGTGCAAAATGATTATTTGGGTGGTAAAGGAACGAGAGGAAGTGGAGAAGTTGATATTAAAATAAGTAATCTTACTCAAAAAACTAAAGTTGATTACGAACTAAAAAATAATTGGCAAGAAATCTTGGTTAAACAAAAAGATGAAAATGGAGAGGAAAAGAACCTTAAAAAAGAAAATTTAATACCGGCTGAATTAAATAAGTGAGTTAATATGAAAGCCTATAAACTAAAATTTCATTCTTCATTTCATATTGATTCGGGAACAGCAGTGGATGGACCCTCTGAAACTTTTATCCGATCAGACACTTTGTTTAGTGCCTTAGTAAGTGCTTCAAGGAAATTTTATGGAGACGATACTGCTCAAAAATTTCTTGAACCAAAAGCAGTTGTTTTGTCTTCTGCGTTTCCATTCTATAAAGATGAATATTTTTTGCCCAAGCCGCTTCATTTCTTCCCAGAAGATTTGAAAGAGTATGATATGATAAAGGTCTTTAAGAAGGCAAAATTTATCTCAAAAAATTTATTGCTAAAGATATTGAAAAATGAAAAAATAAATGAGGAATACCTTAATAAAGATTATATCCTCGATGGTTGTTGGAGAATGAACAAAAATAAAAAAGATGAGAATGGTGAGGATAAAATTTTTGAAGATAAAGAAATACCTCATATCGTTATGGATCGAGTAACAAATCAAACACAGATTTTTTATAAGACCGAAGTCTATTTTCATAAAAATGCTGGTTTATATTTTATCGCTGAAGTGAAAGACGAATTGCTTCACAAATTTGAAACTGTTTTAAGATTTTTAGGTGATGAAGGAATTGGTGCTGATAGAACAATTGGAAAAGGCTTATTTGAAGTAGATGAAGTTGAAAATCTAAATTTAGATTTGAATACAGAATCTGATTATTGTTATTCACTTTCACTTTACTCACCAACAAAAGAAGAATTTGATAAGATAGAACCTAAAAAATCATTTTATGATTTTACAATAAGGGGCGGCTGGATTTCTAATGATACATTAAATAGAAAATCACTCCGTATGTTTGTTGAAGGTTCGGTATTAAAGTTAGCTAATAAGCAAAAACCATTTGGCAGCTTGCACAAAGTACTCGAACAAAAAAATTATGAAAATGATCTTATGTATGATATTTATCGCAGTGGTCAGGCATTATTTTTACCTATTGTTGGAGGAATAAATGGCAACAATTGAAGAAAGAATAAAATCATCAAAACAAAAACTCGGAGAAAAAATTCCTTGCTCAATTGAAGTTTTAACACCAGTTCATATTGGAAGTGGCGTTAAGTTTGCTGAAGGAATCGATTTTATTAAGACAAATAATTCCGTTCATATTGTATCTCAAGCTGAATTAATGAAACATTTAGAAAATGATCCAGATGAAATGGAAAGATTTATTCAAGGTAACTACAAATTAACAGCATTAAATAGAATCCCAGATGGTAAAAAATACAATATTTCTATTGGAAAAACTTCAGAAATAAATGAATTTGAAAAAAATGGAAATGGAAAGCCCTATGTTCCTGCTTCATCATTAAAAGGTTCAATAAGAACCATCTTACTTAAAAAAAGATTTGATGCTTTATCTCCATCTGAACAAAACAATTTATTGCAGAGAGTAACCAGTAATAAAAAAGAATGGGCATCTGAACCAATTATTAAAGAATTACTCGGTGATAATTCTAATAAAAATTTAATGAGAGTATTAGAAATTTTTGATGCTGAATTTGAAGAATTAGAATTGGAAAAAATATTGATAATGAGCCTAACAAATACTGATGGAACAAGCTATGGTTGGAAACAATTGTGGAGTAAACAAAATACTGCTAATCCTAATCAGGCTTCGCAAATTATAGCAGAGACTTTACCTATTGGAATAAAGGGATACTCATCAATTTCTTTGGATAATTTTTTATATAACGATCCAACTGCTAAATCAACTTTGCAATTTAACGAAAACACCCTTCAAGATATTCAGTATCTAAAGACAGAAATAAATAATTATTCAATACAAAAACTGGAAAAAGAAAAACAATTCTTCGAAAAACTTACCAGCCCTAAAAAGTTAAATCTCGTTATAAAAGAAATTGATAATCTTATAAATAAAATTGAAAGTCTTTCTAAAGACGAATTCATTTTGCGAATTTCCTGGGGAAGTGGTTGGAAAGGAATGACTGGAGATTACTTAAATGACAGTTGGTTAAATAATTTCAGACGAAAATATCAACTTGGCAAGAGGGATTTTCCAATCTTTCCGAAAACCAGAAGAATTGTATTTGAGGATATTGAACCCAAGTATCTGACTGGTTGGATAAAAATTAAATTATATGATACAAAACCTGAGGTAAAAGTGTCTGATAAAAGTTCTGAAAATGAAGTAGATCCAATGGAATCACTTAAACAAAATTTCAAGGTAACTGAATTGAAAAAGAAAAAATAAATTCGCCGTTCAATTCGGTATGCCGTTTACACTTAATTTTAACTTAGTGCTCTAAGTGTTCTTACTTGTCCGCCTCTGGCGGGGTAGTTCAAAAAAATAACCACTTAGGACACTAAGCACACGGAGAGATTAAATAATATGAAAAAAGCATTTATATCTATTCTCGGTACAAATGATTATTTGGAATGTCGCCATCGTTTTGGTGATATTGTAACTGACACTCCTGTTAAATATTGTCAGCAAGATATAATTAAATTATTTTGCGAAGATTTTAATGAAGATTCTGAAATCAAAATATTTTTAACTGAAGAAGCTGAAAAGAAAAATTGGTTAGATAATGGTCATATTGATAGAAATACTAAACACCCAATTCCTAATAAAGGACTCAAATCAAGATTGGAAGAACTAAATCCAACTGGTAAAATTAAATCTATCCCAATCAAAGAAGGTTACAATGAAAATGAAATCTGGGAAATCTTTCAAACAATTTATGATTCCTTTCGTGAAGAAGAGGAGGTAATTGTAGATATTACTCATTCATTTCGCTCTCTTCCAATGTTGATGATTACTCTTCTAAATTTTGCTAAACAAATTAAAAAAATTAAAGTAAACGGAATTTATTACGCTGCTTTTGAATCTTTAGGTACAATCAATGATGTTCGAAACATCCCGGCTCAGGAAAGAGTTGCACCAATCTTAGATTTGACCTCATTTTCTGAGTTGCAGGATTGGACTAATGCTACTTTCGATTTTGTTAATAATGCCAATACATCCAAATTGAAGCAACTTGTTAAAATATCAGTTAATAGATCTTCAATAACCAAACCTGTAGAAAAGTTTTTCCCAACAAGAGTGATAGAAAAATTAGACAGCTTGATTAGCAGCATCGCATTATGCAGAGGAAGAGAGCTGGTTAATTTTAATTTTCAAGAGCTTAAGAAAGATGTAGCAACTCTTAAAAATAAAGATTTACCAAAAGCGTTTATTTATCTGGTTGACGAAATAGAAAAGAAAATTTCTACTTTTAACAATAATCCAAAATTATTAACTATTACTTTAATTCATTGGTGTTTAACTCACAACCTTTATCAACAGGCAATAACTCTCTTACAAGAATTTACAATTTCGAGAATTTTGTTGGAAAATCAACTTGAATTCGAGAACGAAATACATCGAATTCTTGTTGCCCAAGCATTCAGAATTCATTCTCAAAATATTCCTCAGAATGAATGGAAAAAGCCTGCTTCTGATAATATTGAGTTTATACAAAAACTATTAAAATGTGAAACTTTAACTATTTTATCTTCAGAATATGATTCACTTACAAATTTAAGAAACGATGTGAACCACGCAGGATTTTTAAGTTCAGCACGTTCTTTCAATTCAATTAAAAGTCGTTTAATCGAAATTTTTGATAACTACAAAAAATATTTACTTTAATTTCTATGCTCATCAACCTCTCAAATCATCCAAGTAATCAATGGTCGGGAAAGCAGTTTAAAGCAGCAACAAAAAAGTTTAAATCTGTTTATGACTTGCCTTTTCCGCATATTTCTCCTAAAGCTAATTCAAAACAAGTTGAACTGAAAGCAAAAAAATATTATGAGAAAATTTTAAGTCTCTTCAAATCCTCTAAAGATAAATCAAACGCTGTTCATCTTATGGGAGAAATGACTTTTGTTTTCCAACTTACACAGGTGTTGAAAAAGAAAAATATAAAAGTAATTGCTTCTACTACTGATAGAATTGTTGAGGAAAAGAATGGGAAAAAGATTGTTACTTTTAACTTTGTAAGATTTAGGGAGTATTAAATGAGTACAATCTTCTGTCTTGTCTCTCGCCAGTCTATGGCAAATGTTTTGCCTGTATTGATGTTTAAACCTCATCAAGTTGTTCTATTCGCAACTCCTGAAGAAAAGAAAAGTGCTGACAATCTTGAAAAACTTTTTTCTTCAAAATCAATTAATGTTAAAAGAGTTAACGATCTTAATGCTTATGATTATGTTGCATTCAAAAATGTTGTTATAAATGAAATTCAAAATTATCAAACTGACATTTGCCTTAATGTTACAGGCGGAACAAAACTAATGGCTCTTGCTGCTTACGAAGTTTTTGCTGAAGCAAATAAAAGAATTATTTATTGCGATACTGAACATCAGCATATTATTTCTCTTATGCCTGAATATAAAATAGAAAATCTTCAAGCTGATATTTCAATTGAAGATTACTTGCTTTCTTATGGTTATCATATCAAAGAAACAAAAGATTCATCACTAGTAGAAAAGTTTTATCCTTTATTTGAATTTATTATTTCCAAAAATCTCATGCATGAATTTATTTCATTGTTTAAGGAAATAAGAGAAAGACATGTTGATGATTATCCAAAGATTACAGTTCATAGTAAAAATAAAAATTATATCTTTTCAAAAAATTTTGATAACTACTCTATTCAGTATGATTATCGAATTAGAAGGTCAATTACTATTCATAGTTCAGAATATAAAGTCGGTGACTGGCTGGAATATTACGTTTATTATATCCTAAAAGAAAAATACAAATTAAATCCTTTAACAGGTGTGAAAATTATAAGCGAAGATAATGTTGAAAATGAAATTGATGTATTAGTGCTGAAAGATTATAAACTTTATAATTATTCATGCAAAAGCGGCAAGAGTGATAATCAATACGATTTGTTCCAGTTGGAAACTTTAAGAAACATTACAAGCGGCACGTTTGGAAAGGGAATTTTTGTATCAGCAAAAAAGGGAAGCAAAAGATTTATTGAACGTGCACTAGAATTAGGTATTAAAACAATTAATATTGAAAATAATCAAGAGAGTTTTATATGAACAATAACATTTTAATCTGTGTATCTGGTTTAACACCGCAAATTGTAACTGAAAGTTTATTTTGTCTTGCAGTTAAAGAAAAAATTCCAATTCATGAAGTTTATGTAATTACAACAACACGCGGCAGAGATGTTATTTTAGGAAAAGATTCTCATCCGTCAACACCCAAATCTCCATTGAAAAAAGAAATTGAAAATCTTTGTGAAAAGTACAAACTAAAAATGCCCTTGTTCAAAGAAAATGATAATCATATCATTGTAGCAAAAGAAGAATCAATTGAATTGCCAGATATTCGCTCTGACAAGGACAATATTTTGTTCCCGAATAAAGTTTGTGATTTCTTGCGAACAAAAACTTCTGATCCATATAATGTTTTATTCTGTTCAATTACGGGCGGTAGAAAATCTATGAGTGTGCACATGGCTAATGCTCTTTCTCTTTTTGCACGCGAAAAAGACAGACTAATTCACGTTCTTACAAAAGAAGAAAATGAATTCAAAGGTTTTTATCCAATGAATAAAAAAGAAGCAAAGGATTTGCAGATTGCTGATATTCCTTTTGTTCGTTTGCGTTCTCTTTTATCAAACGAACTTAAGGGAAGCGAATTACTAAAATCCAAGTTTGATGAAATTGTTGAATACACTCAATCACAATTAAAAGCATTAGCTCCCTCAAACAAATTGATTATTGATATTGAAAGAAGAGAATTGAGATTTGGCAACGATTCAATTATTCTTGAACCAATGGAATTTTTATTCTATTACTATTTTGTCGATTCGAAAATTAGAGGTTTTAATAAAATTTCTGTTCATAATTTTACTTCTGATGAAACAAGAATTCAATTCATTGAATACTATAATGAATTTTTTCCTAACATATATATAAAATCAAGAGACTGGTTTGAAAAAGGTTTCTCAAAAGAAGATTTCAGAATAAAAAGGTCTAAAGTAAATACCAAAATTCAAAAACTAATTGATGATAAAGATGTTTCTCAAATGTATATTATTGATGTCAACAAAAAGTATGGCGATTCGACTTATTTTATTCAGGCACCTAAAGAAAGGTTTTTGATTAAATAATTTATTGAGACACCTATTCAGCAATTTTATTTTTTATAATAGAAACAATTAAATAAGAAAAAATATTTTGGGGCTATCTGGTTCTTAACTCAACATTTCGAAAACGTTTATAGTCTATATATAATTAAATATCAACTTTATTTTTACAAAAAAAAATTGTTTAAATATTGTTAGTAAACAAATTATCATAATAAAATTAGGAGAAATAATATGTCCACAATTTTACCATTGGAAAATGAAAGCCCAATTACTGAAATGAATTCAGAAGTAAAAGATTTTCAAACACAAGGATTTGTTGATGCTGGTAAAGTAGAAGGGTCACCTGCTGCATTTGGTATTGCACTCGAAAATTTTTACTCTACAGTAATTTTAAATTCAGATTTAAAGGAGCATGATAAAATATTAAAAGAAACAGAAATTGAAGCAAATAAAAAATCTATTAAAGAGAAAATTGATATTCACAAAAATGAAATAAAAAAAATCTCAGAAAAATATTTACCTGAAACTGAAGATGAATTAATTAAAACTGAAAACCAATATGCCGATTTTAAAATTAACCCTGAAAAATATGTTAAACATGATAAAGATAAATTTATGTTGTGGATTTATGGAATAATATCTATCGGCTTAGCTGTATTTTTATTCATCTTTTATTCTTCTGTAATTTATTCCGCTTTATTCAGAGATATTAAAATTGATAAATATACTTTATTCAACTCTATATTTTATCCACAATCACTTGAAGATGCTTTTGCTAAAGGATTTACATCTTTCATACTTGTTCTTTTTGCTGCTTTCATTCCGCTGGGTTTAGGTATAATAATGGAATACATGAAATCAAAAAGAAATGAATCTAAATTCAAGTATTGGCCTCTAGTTTTTGGTTTTGTCATTTTCTTAATGGATGCATTGCTGGCATTTCATATTTCAGAAAGGATTTATAACTCAAAAGCAATTAACACTTATGGTAATGTTCAACCTTATACGTTGATTGATGCAATTCTGGATGCAAATTTTTGGATGATTATTTTTCTTGGTTTTGTCGTGTATTTGATATTTGGAAAGTTATTTTCTCTTTTTAACGAGGAAAGAAAAAATAAAAATGCCTTTCTCAATTTTGAAAATATGTTAACTGAAAAAATAGAAAACCTTAAAACGAAAATTTCAAACTATAAAATTGAAATATTAAACCTCGAGAAAGAAATAAACGCATTACAACTACAATCTGCTGATTCATTAAAAATAACCAACAAAGTATTTTTTAGCGTCCATGAAATAAGAAAAATTATGTCAGAATATGCTCTTGGTTGGATGAAATTTTTAACTAATGCTAAAGCTACTGAAAATGAAATCTCTAAAATTGAAGATAAACTAAATACATTTATTAACAACAATGGGTTAGATAATGACAAATAAAATTTTTATTCTTCTATTAATTGTGATTCTTTTTGCTTGTGGTGAAGATGAAAAAAAACAAGCTAACTCAAACTACAAAAACTTAAATGTTACAATTCTTTTAGATTTATCTGATAGAATATCTATTTCTAAAAATCCTGATCAAGCAGAAAAAGATATAAATATTATTTCTTCCGTAGTTGATAACTTTAAATTATTCCTTTCAAAAAAAGGTGTTGTCAATAGTGATGATAAATTGAAAATAATTTTTTATCCAACTATAAATTATGATATCTATCAATCAATTGCTGATTCTCTTAATATTGATTTTAGCAATTACAATTTTTCAGATAGAAAAAAACTTTACAACAGTTTGTCAAATAAATTTAAAAATAATTTAACAAGATTATATTCCATAGCAAGCAAGGCTAAACTTTATGAAGGGGCAGATATATTTAACTATTTCAAACATCGTATAATTGATGATTGCATCTTAAGTGATTCAAATTATATTAATGTGCTTGTTATATTAACCGATGGTTACATTTATCACAAAAACAGCAAATATGAATTAAATAATAGGTTCAGTTATATCATTCCTGAATCATACCAAATAAAAAGATTTAGAAATAACGTCAACTGGGAAGATGATTTTAATAAAAATGACTTTGGACTTTTGAAACTTGACAATAATCTATCAAAACTTAATATTCTTGTTGCAGAAGTTAGTCCTTTAAGCAATTCTCCTAAAGATTATGACATAATTTATAAGTATTTATCAAAATGGTTTGAGGAACAAAATGTTGCAAAAAACAATTACAAAATTATTAAGTCGGATTTAACATCTATTAATAAGAATATTGTTAATAATTTTTTTGAAAAAATTACTACGAGGTAAATTATGTCCATCAACAAAATAAGAAATATGCTTTATACTATCTCAAGATTTTTAGGTGATGTAAACGCAATTCAAAAAGGGAAAATAGGGGAAAGAATTACAAGACGTGCAACCGGCAGATTAACTAGTAATCTTATGAATAAAATTTTTAGATTAATATTTAAAGCTCGGTGATAATCTGTGTAATCTGTGGTTCAACTGTTTATCAACGTTTTCGCAATGTTTCTTTTCTTTTCAACGTAAATATCTTAAAATATTTTTACCAATGTAAATTTTAGTTCTTTCAGTCTTTCCGAGTGTGGTTTAATATAAGTTCTTTGAAAAATTGAGGGCTTAATTTCAAACCGAACTATGTTAACCACACTTTTTCTTCCTAAAATTTGAGGGTAAAATGAAATTAAAATTAAAAAAACTTTTTAAGTGTAATGTTAATAATTGTGCAAACCTTGTAGCTTCAGACGGAGCTTTTTGTAAATCATGCTTAGATAAAATTATAAATGATAATTACATTATTCCAATTTGTTCTGTATGTAATCGAGTTATTGATTTAATTAAGATTGATAAATCACATAAAAATATTAATGATAGAATTCTACAAACTATTTGCTATAAATGTTATCAAAAATTAGAAAATGAAATTGATAATTAATAATTGGTATAAACAAATATTATTTAACAATATTCATTGACAACTATGAAAAATAACATTTACATTTTCTCAAACTCTGTGCTAAGCAGAAAAGATAACTCTTTTACACTGCATTCGTTGCAAGATACAGAACCTCAGCACAAAATAGATATTTACGAAACAGCTGATGAAAATGTTATTCTGCCAGCTAAAAAAGATGATGTCTTTGATAAACCAAAACATATTCCCGCTGAATCAATCGAAGCATTTTACACTTTTGGTGAAGTACGTTTTAATACTCAGTTTTTTAAAATTGCTAGTTATTACAGTATTCCTGTCCATATTTTTAATTATTATGGAAATTATGTAGGAAGTTTTTTGCCTGTAAATAATAACAGCTCCGGCTATATTCAACTTTTGCAATACGAAACTTATTTATCATACAATAAAAGAGTATTTATTGCAAAATCTATCCTCGAATCTGCGGTAAAAAATATTTTATTCAATCTTAAAAATCCTTTTGCCGAAGATGATGCACTACTTGAACAAATTTCTAATATAAATTCTTTACTTGAACAAATTCATTTTGCTGAAACAATTTCAGAACTACTTGGTTACGAAGGAAACGTAAGAACAATCTATTATAAAACATGGCCTTACCTTATTAAAAGAGAAACTGATTTTTATAAAAGAATTAAACAACCACCTATTGGCATAATAAACTCATTAATCTCTTTTGGTAATTCAATTTTATATGGCATTATTCTTAATGAAATATATAGAACAAGATTAAATCCATTTATCGGCTTTATACACGAAGTAGGCGATAACAAACAACCTTTAGTTTACGATATTTCTGAAATATTTAAACCAATTATTGTTGACAAAGTAATATTCAGAGTGCTTAATCTAAACATTATTAAAGATGATGACTTTCAGCAAACAAATGAAGGCTTTTACCTTAAAGATGATCCACGTAAAAAATTTGTTGAGCAATTTGAAAATAGACTCTCTACAGTTATACATCATAAAAGATTAAACAGAAGAATTTCCTATCGTTCATTAATCAGAATGGAATGCTATAACTTAATTAACTACCTCGAAGGAAAAATTAAAAACTATGAACCATACAGAGCCAGTTAGTAAAGTGTTTTACATAGCCGTTTACGATATAACTCAACCAAAGCGTCTTGCAAAAGCTTTGAAAACTTTTAGAAAATATATGAACTGGGTACAAAACTCAGCTTTTGAAGGTGAATTAACAGCAAGACAATTTCAAGATTTAAAAGATGAATTACTAAAAATCATCAACAAAGAAAAAGACTCTGTTATTTTCTACCATGCAGAAGAACAAAAACATATAGGCAAAAAAATTATTGGAATTGAAAAAAACGAAATAACACAATTCTATTAATTACAATTATAATTTTTGCCTAAGTGGTTCCATTAATACTTAGCGATCTTTGCAACTTTGCGAGGGACTTATACCTATTAAAATTGAAATATACTTTTCACCAAAAACCAAAAAAAATAACATAATGGAAGATCAAAACGACATATTCATAATCTCAACATCATTAGAAGGCAACTTCAAATACAACTCTTTTTATTGGAGTGGTAAATACCTTTCAGATATACTTGACTATCTGGAAGTAGAATACAACTTACTACCATTAATTAAAACCGCAATACTTTACTTTGGTAAAACCGAACAAAAACTAAAAAATGCACTTCAACTTAAAATAACTTCGGTTGAAGCCAAACCAAACTACCTCAAAATATATTTTGAAATAGAAAAAACACTTGAGTACCCATCTTTCTTAATAAAAGATGTGCTCAAAAGATACATGCATGTTAAATCAATTTTAGAATTACCATATCTATTTGTAATAGATGAATACATATTTTACGATATTCTCAATGATCAAAAAATAAGATCAACAATAAAAATACTTCAAGAAAAAAATAACTGGCATGAAATCTATAGACTCTTTCAAACATTTGAACCAATTGAAAATAATAAAATTTGGAATGATGCAGATTTATTAGCCTCATTTTCATTTGCAACAGCTAAACTTTCTGAATGCACAGAAAACCTCAAAAAAAAATTCCCCGATAAATCTCAAAGAAAAACCTACATCGAAGAAAAAAGAAAATTTAGAAACCTTACCATTAAACTAAGACAAAGAGCAATAGAACTATCGCCAAAAAATTATTCATATTATTCAAACTTAGCATATACTTACTATCAATCAGTAAATGAACTTGCAACTCCAGGCGGAAGAAGAGATGGAAACATCTATGAAGATGCACTTCTTGCAATTCAATATATCAACAAAGCACTAGAACTAAATCCAAACAGAATAAACGACCTTTACAGAAAAGCATTACTTTATTCAGATATACTTGGGACTCACAAATTCTTTCAACAATTTGAAAATGAAAAAATTGAAGAAAAATTTTCGGAATATAACAACACACTCAAAGAATCTTTAAATTCACTTTTAAAAATTGAACAAATATATAATTCGATAACAAATACTGAAGAAAAACAAAAAAACAAAAAAATATATATCAAAACATTATATCACCTTGCTCAAAAATATCTTAAACTATCAAAAATAAACTTCAACACAAATAATAAAACAAAAGAGGAAAACAGAACTGAAACAATTACAAAAATTCTACTTGCAGATAAATACATAGATAAATGTATAATAAATGACTACAATAAGAAAAAAATTGAAACCGAAACTATCGAAATGGCAAACACAAATAACTATATAAGTGGTGTATTCAAAACATACCTTAAAGCCGTAATACAACATCAACTTTTTCAAATAACAAAAGAAAAAAAATATGAAACAAACGCACGCAAATATTATCAACTATCAATAGAAACAAATTTTCCAAAAGAAATGAAAAACCAAAACAAAATATTCATACTAGAAAAAATTGCTGCACTAAATATTGAAACAGAAAAATATAATGCTGCAATAAATGCACTTCTGCCAATATATACAAAGTATCAAAACCTACCAGCATACGCTGCTTATACATTATCATTAGCATTAACAAAAAATAATCAACAAGAAAAAGCATTAGAAATAATTAAGAAATATGAAAAACAAACAAACAACATAATTCAATATAAATTTGAAAAACTAAAAGAGGAAATAATAACAGGAAATGAAACAACAAAAACAAAACTAGAAATAATAGAACAATTATATTGTAACACAGAAGAAAATATCGAATAAAAAACCTTAAAAATAGTTCAAAAATGCAAACTTAAAAGTGAACCTAACCTTAAAACAAAGATGAAAAAGAGAAAAACTAAAAAAACATAGAAAAAAAGAGAAAAACAAAAGGTAAACCCCGCCACAAAAATGATAAAAAATAGGTTCACCAAAAGAAAGAAAACAAAAAACAAAAAAAAGATTTGATTTAAAGAAAAAAACGAATAATTTTGTATAGGAATAAAGCGGATGAATCGAACCGTAACGGAATTGAGACATCCGCCACCGATTCTCCCGCTTGGTGCGGTTTACTGCATGTATGAATCGAACCGTAACGGAATTGAGACAAAACTGGGGCATTAAACTTATCCGCCAGTCTCTTAGTATGAATCGAACCGTAACGGAATTGAGACCCTACAAAATGTTGCCGATATCTGGTACATGTCAGAGTATGAATCGAACCGTAACGGAATTGAGACGATTCTCCCGCTTGGTGCGGTTTACTGCATCAATAAGGTATGAATCGAACCGTAACGGAATTGAGACTGGACAGTTTTTTTGAAAGCCATTTTTAATCGAAAATGGTATGAATCGAACCGTAACGGAATTGAGACTATTGGCCACTTTGGGGGGACTTCTTTAAAAGAAGCCAAGTATGAATCGAACCGTAACGGAATTGAGACTATATCGGAGTTAAAAATTTATGGTTAAAAATTTATAGTATGAATCGAACCGTAACGGAATTGAGACATGCAGCGGTGCGTTGCGATTAATCTAACTTGATTGGTATGAATCGAACCGTAACGGAATTGAGACTCTGGTTTGCTATAAACATAAATATTGAAATCGGCGAGTATGAATCGAACCGTAACGGAATTGAGACGACCACCTTTTTCGTTTGTTTCTAAAACCGTGACTAAGTATGAATCGAACCGTAACGGAATTGAGACAATTACTGTGATTCAATCTTTTCTTAACATATTCAAGTATGAATCGAACCGTAACGGAATTGAGACCTGCTATATCCACCTTTAACTAACTTAATGTTTTGGGTATGAATCGAACCGTAACGGAATTGAGACTCCAGTTAAGTCCTGCTCGATATATCCATTTACCAGTGTATGAATCGAACCGTAACGGAATTGAGACCAATAAAAACGTCCCGCCTTGCTTATCATCAAGCAAGTATGAATCGAACCGTAACGGAATTGAGACTCCGCTTTTTTGATTTTTCTTTAATTATAACGATGAGAGTATGAATCGAACCGTAACGGAATTGAGACTTATTCACAACCCAAATATCAGAATATATTTTTGGTATGTATGAATCGAACCGTAACGGAATTGAGACTTTGCTCCTTTTTTTGTTGTTGTTTTGTTATTTACCGTATGAATCGAACCGTAACGGAATTGAGACCTATAATAGCTTTCATAATTAGCTCCCTTTTTTATTTGTATGAATCGAACCGTAACGGAATTGAGACGTGGAAAAGTCAATTTTTGAAATCTGTCTTGAATTAGTATGAATCGAACCGTAACGGAATTGAGACTTTTACACTAACTTTATAATTCCCTTCGGGAATAAGTATGAATCGAACCGTAACGGAATTGAGACTATTTTTTGTCAACGCAGTATTCAATACCTCTTTAGGTATGAATCGAACCGTAACGGAATTGAGACAATTCCTCTTCTTTTACCATTGATTTATCGTGCATAAGTATGAATCGAACCGTAACGGAATTGAGACAAAGTTCCCATACCTCCACAGGCGTCACATGTTTTGGTATGAATCGAACCGTAACGGAATTGAGACAAACCATGCACCTTTGCGTGTGCGGTAAAGGGTTTCGTATGAATCGAACCGTAACGGAATTGAGACAACAAGAATATCTTTTTAGCAAAAATAATTTTATCGGTATGAATCGAACCGTAACGGAATTGAGACGCATCACACTCGTCACAAAATTTACACAACTCACCAGTATGAATCGAACCGTAACGGAATTGAGACAAATTAGAACCAGAAACATTTACATTAACACAAATATGTATGAATCGAACCGTAACGGAATTGAGACCGGGCAAAAAATGTTGCCTAAAATCCATATATGATAAGTATGAATCGAACCGTAACGGAATTGAGACTGCTTTGAATAGCTAACTAATTCATTGACAGATCTCGTATGAATCGAACCGTAACGGAATTGAGACACGTCATGCTCAGGACGAAATATGTTTTATAATTATGTATGAATCGAACCGTAACGGAATTGAGACAAGTTTTTCCTCATGACCTTGAGGTCTGAGGCTTTTGTATGAATCGAACCGTAACGGAATTGAGACCTTCTCCGTCATCCCATCCATACTTACTTAAACATTGTATGAATCGAACCGTAACGGAATTGAGACTGTAACTTCGTTAGCTATTGCAATGGCAAAATCGGGGTATGAATCGAACCGTAACGGAATTGAGACACACGTTTCGGTGAGTAGACAAACCCCAACTTTTCAAGTATGAATCGAACCGTAACGGAATTGAGACGTAAGTCTCACGTCCCACTATCTTTGGGACGTATATAGTATGAATCGAACCGTAACGGAATTGAGACATATTTCTTCCCGCTTCGGGAAGTGTAATCGATAATTAGTATGAATCGAACCGTAACGGAATTGAGACTAAATTAGTGATTTGGGTTTCATCCACATCCGATGAGTATGAATCGAATCTACCTGCGGTAGGCAGGCCGTAACGGAATTGAGACTAGCAAAGCATTACTCACTTCTGCTATTGCTATTCGGTATGAATCGAACCGTAACGGAATTGAGATTCTCCCAAAACTTGCCATTCTAAGATTACATTTCCCTCGTATGAATCGAACCGTAACGGAATTGAGACCAGACAACAGCCGATATACGTCTTCACGAGTGAATAAGTATGAATCGAACCGTAACGGAATTGAGACTTAATTCTGTTATACATGATTACAATTTTATCTTTGTATGAATCGAACCGTAACGGAATTTCCGCCAAAGGCGGATTAGCCTCTGGCTGAGAGACTTTTAGTATATTTGGATTGATTGAAATAAAATATTTTTCATATGAATCGAACCTACCTGCGGTAGGCAGGCCGTAACGGAATTGAGACCAAGAGGGTCAAACTATCTGCATCCTCAAGTTTTGTTACGTATGAATCGAACCGTAACGGAATTGAGACGCATTTCACTCCTTTAATTTGTTATAAAATTTTTCAGTATGAATCGAACCGTAACGGAATTGAGATATAATCGTTTGAACTTTTTTTTGTCCTTGAACTCAAGTAGTATGAATCGAACCGTAACGGAATTGAGACACTTGGAATAGCTTTGTTTTTAGGTTGTTCATCTTTAATATGAATCGAACCGTAACGGAATTGAGACCTGTTTCCATTCGAAAGCATTAAATCTTTTGGAACTTATATGAATCGAACCGTAACGGAATTGAGACTTTGTTCTTCTAAAAATCCTTTAGTCTTTTCCAATCTCATATGAATCGAACCGTAACGGAATTGAGACTTTAGTCACTTCGTCAGCGACTTCCGCAGCAAATTCAGATATGAATCGAACCGTAACGGAATTGAGACCTTGAATTTCCGTAGTGGGTGGCAACAGGACTATTAGATATGAATCGAACCGTAACGGAATTGAGACTAGGCTAATCTAAATCCTCTTAATGCAGCGGCAGTCTATATGAATCGAACCGTAACGGAATTGAGACCTGAGCTTGCGTGAGCCCAGCCTGTTTGCGAATATTGTATGAATCGAACCGTAACGGAATTGAGACAGAAGAAGTATGACAGCTGTGAAACCTAACACAGCGATATGAATCGAACCTACCTGCGGTAGGCAGGCCGTAACGGAATTTCCGCCAAAGGCGTGAGCCGGAGGCTCATCAGCCTCAGGCCGAGAGACTTTGTTTAATGTATAATGTATAATTTATAATTTATTTGTTGGAAGACAGGTGCAAAATGTATAATGATTAATCTAGGTGATTCGAAAATTTTTTGATATTATTTTTACTTATCTAAATTATACATTCTACATTTACATTATTAGAATCGAACTCCGCCAGAGGCGGACAGGCTGTAGCTAAATCGATATTATTGTTTTTCCTCAAGAGGGATGTTGCTTTCAATTATGTATGATTCTAACTCCGCCAAAGGCGGATAGACTGTAACGGAATTGAGATTGAAAGAACAAATTAAAAGATACCTTGCTTCTAATAGCATAGAAGAATTTCAAACCGATAATTTTAAGGTAAAAGTTTATACTACTCAAAAGAAAGAAGTAATATTAGATAAAGTACCAGAAGATAAACTTTGGGTAGAATGTAAATTACTTTATAAAGATTGGTTAGAAATAGAGAATAAATCAAAGCTAATAAAGAAAATGGCTTATGTAGAAGAAGCATTAGATATTAAACAAAATACTCATCTTAAAATTAAGGAGTTACCATGAGAGACAAATATATTTTAGAAAGCCCTGACGGAAATGTAATGCAAAGAATAGAAACTTTTAGTATAGGAAGACCCGAAATACTAAAGATTACTATTGCATTTATTACAACAGAAACTCATCCTTCTGCAAGAGTATCATTGAGAATAACAATTTTCAACCTATATTTTGAAATAGCATTGGGGAAACACGAATGAATCTATATTGCATAGGAGATACAAGTAGCATAACTTCATGCAGGAAATAAAAATGTTAGGGTATGAAGTACAAAATATTAATCCACAATTTTATCACTATTAAGGAATAACTTTTTTAATAAAAAAATGGATTCAAGGGCAAAGTAAATTTAGATGAAGATTTAATATTTTACACCTTAGTGAAATTATTTCCATGGTTAAAAAACATTACTTGTAATGAATTGACTATTAATGAGTTGATTTAAAGTTCATATAAATCTTTTAAAATAAATTTTTAAAGAGTATCAATTTCATTTTTTAACTTTTATAAAATAAGGAGGGTGAAATGCGTATCAAAGACATATTGCATCAATCGGAAATGGCTCAATTAATTACTCCAATTACTTCACAAAAAGATGTTGAGGTGATTATTCTAAAACTCCAAAAAAACTTTAATAGTATTCTTACTAATTTTGATAAGGATATAAGTAAGTCTATTATAACACACTTTCTTGAATGTCTAAATATCATAAATTTTCTATCTTCTTCTAAAGTAGATGAATATATTGATCAATTTATTAAAGTACATTCAAAAAATGAGCAACAAAAAAATTTTATAGAACAAAATGCTGACGAAGAACGTGACCCAGATGAACCTTTTCTTTTGACATTTCTTGGTCTTGGGTTTAAGGATGACACTAATGATATTAATTATAAGAAAATTCAAGTCCATGAAATACCATTATACATTGATAAGTATCCAGAATTATCAGAAAGTATTAAAATATATCGAGAAAAGAATGAAGTAGTTAATGAAGCTTTACCAATGATAAGACCTACAAAGTTTATTAGAGATAAATTTTCGAATATAGAGCATTTGTATTTACAAGGATTTGTTCCTGATGACGAAGATGGATTATCACCTTTCTTTGTACCATTTGTTTATGCAGATTCTTTTGATGGTGTTGTATTAGGCAAAGTAAAAGACAAACAAAATGCAATTATTCATATTGAAGGAAGAGAAGAGCCAATTGAAATGTCTGTTGATGAATTACTTCAACGTAGTAAGCATTATGTCCTGATTAAAAATACTCAACCTTTTGCAATTGTAACTTTATTCACTTATGAATTTGAAATAAATAAAAAAATTAAAAGTGGAATTGAAGAAATGAAAAGCGGGGATGGTAAAAATCAACTGTAATATTTTACAACTTGAAAGGTAAATCCAGGTTGTTGTTAAAATATAACTCCGGTTTTAACGTAATGCTGAAGAATTACAAGGCAGACAGGCAAGCTCAAGATGACATTTTATTAATTTTTCAGAAGTTTCTAATAATTTTTTTTGAACTCATACAAACATTAGATATTTTGCTTAAAACAAAATTAGAATAATCATGAAAGAAAAAATTAGAATTGCATCCGGTCAAGGTTTTTGGGGTGATTTAATTGATGCACCTTATCAACAAGTTACAGAAGGAGATATTGATTATTTAGTAATGGATTATCTTGCTGAAGTAACTATGTCCATTCTTCAAAAACAGAAAAATAAAAATCCCAAACTTGGTTACGCAAAAGATATTCCTGAATTAATGGAAAGAATTTTACCAATCTGCAAAGAAAAAAATATTAAAGTAATAACTAATGGCGGTGGAGTTAATCCTGAATCTTGTGCCGAAGCCGTTATTGAAGTTGCTAAAAAACTTGGTATTCAAAACTTAAAAATAGCAGTTGTATTAGGCGATAACATTAAAGATAATATTGATGAAATTATTACATCAGGTTGTGAATTAAATAATATGGAGACCGGCGAATCAATTGTAAATGTTAAAGATAAACTACTAAGTGCAAATGTCTATTTTGGTGCATTCCCAATTGTTCAAGCATTACAACAAGGTGCTGAAATAGTTATTACAGGTAGAACAACCGATACAGGATTAACTCTTGCACCAATGATTTATGAATTTGGTTGGAATGAAAAAGATTACGATTTACTTTCTGCTGGAACAATTGCTGGTCACATTCTCGAATGTGGCGGACAGGCAAGTGGTGGAAATTTTTTAGGTGATTGGCAATCAATTAATAATTTGGAAAATATTGGTTTCCCAATTGTAGAAGCATTTCCAAATGGTGAATTCATTATCACAAAACATGAATCTCTTGGTGGTAAAGTTTCAGTTGAAACTGTTTCAGAACAATTAGTTTATGAAATTGGTGACCCTAAAAAATATATCACTCCAGATTGCATTGCAGATTTTACCTCAATTAATTTAGAAGAAATTGGAAAAAATAAAGTCCGTGTATTTGGAATAAAAGGTTATGAAGCAACTGAAACATTTAAAGTTTCATGTTCATATTCAGATGGATATTCAGCTATTGGAACTTTAACTTATTCATGGCCTCAAGCATTAACTAAAGCGAAAGCTGCAGATAAAATTTTAAGAGCTCGTCTTGAAAAATTAAAATTAAATTTTGAAGAAATAAGAACTGAATTTGTTGGTTATAATTCTTGTCATGGTCCACTTTCTACAGAATTAGAAGAAGATAAAATAAATGAAATTGTTTTTAGAATTGCAGTACGCAGTAAAGATTACAATTCAGTTGAAAGATTTGGGAAAGAAATTGCACCTTTGATTTTAACTGGTCCTCCGAGTGTAACAGGATTTGCTGGTGGAAGACCAAAACCAAGCGAAGTTATTGCATATTGGCCTGCACTTATGCCCAAAAAATTAGTTACTCATTCAATTAAAATTTTTGAAATATAAAGGTGAAATATGAAAATAAGATTAATTGAAATTGCACATGGAAGAAGCGGTGATAAAGGTGATGCGGCAAATATTGGGATCATTGCTTATGATGATAAAGGTTTTGAAATAATTAAAAAACATTTAACAGAAGAAAAAGTTAAAAAGCATTTTGAAGGAATTTGTTTTGGTAAAGTTGAAAGATTTGAGTTGCCAAACATTCGTGCATTAAATTTTTTGTTACACAATACTTTAGGTGGTGGAGGAACAGTCTCCTTAAAACATGATGCACAAGGAAAAACTTTAGCAGCTGCTCTTCTTAGAATGGAATTAGAAGTGTAAATTTGCACGGCAAATTTTAAAATTAATGGAGAAAAAATGTTCGAAGAGCAACTAAAACGTGTAAAAGATTATGAAACAAAAATCAACAATCTAAGAGGTTATCTTTAAATTAGATGAAAAAGAATCTGAAATAAAATCTATACAAGAAAAATCAGAAGATCCTAATTTCTGGAATGATCAACGAACTGCACAATCGCTACTTCAAAAATCAAAATCACTTCAAGTTTGGGTTGATGATTGGAATAAAATTAATTCGCAATTAAAAAATCTTTTAGATTATATCGAATTAGCTGAAGCTGAACAAGATGAAAATCTTTTAATTGAAATTGATAATGAAATTCAAAATTTAGAAAAAGTATATTCTGAATTTGAATTAAAAAGTATGCTTTCAGGAAAAGATGATGATAAAAATTGCATACTAACAATTCACTCTGGTGCTGGTGGAACCGAAGCTCAGGACTGGGCTCAAATGTTAATGAGAATGTATTTACGTTGGGGTGAACAAAATTCTTATAAAATGAATTTGATTGACTTGCTTGAAGGAGATGGTGCTGGTATTAAAAGTGCAACTATCGAAGTTGAAGGTCCATTTGCTTACGGTTACCTTAAAGCTGAAAATGGAGTTCATCGTTTAGTTCGTATTTCACCTTTCGATGCAAATAAAAGAAGACACACTTCTTTTGCTTCTGTGTTTGTTATTCCCGAAGTTGATGATTCAATTGAAATTGATATTAATCCCGCTGATTTAAGAATTGATACTTATCGTTCGGGTGGTAAAGGTGGACAGAATGTTAATAAAGTTGAAACCGCTGTAAGAATTACTCATATTCCTACTGGAGTTGTTGCGGCTTGTCAATCAGAACGTTCACAAATTCAAAATAAAACTAATGCATTTAAATTACTGAAAGCAAAACTCTATCAAATTGAGTTGGAAAAACAACTTGCAGAAGCTAGCGAAATTGAAAAAAATAAAATGAAAATTGAATGGGGAAGTCAAATTCGATCTTATGTTTTTCATCCATACAATTTAGTTAAGGATCATCGAACTAATTACGAGACTTCAGATACTCAAGGTGTTATGGATGGTGATATTAATAATTTTATTCGTGAATTTCTCTTGAAATTTTCTCAAGCATAGTGAGGAATTATGTCGTCAATTAGAAATTTTAAAAGCGGCGAAGTAATTGCCGCTGAAGGTGATAAATCAAAATGTTTTTACGTTTTGGTTAATGGCAAAGTTGGAATATTTAAAAACAACAAAAAGATTACAGAGTTTTCAAAATCAGGTGAAATAGTTGGTGAAATGAGTTTAATTCTTGGCAAACCAAGAACTGCTGAAATTAGAGCTTTATCAGATTCAAGCTTGCTTCAAATTTCTGGCGAACTTGATGATATAATTAAAATGTATCCTGACATTTCAAAAAAGTTGATCAAAACTTTAGCAGAAAGATTAGCAAAAACTACTGAAGGTAAATAAATGAAATCATATACAGAATATATTTGGTTCAATACATCGAAAAGAAGAGAGTATATTAATATTACAGATAAAGTGGAAGAAGCATTAAGAAAAAGTGGAATCAAAGAAGGAATGATTTTAGTCTCCGCGATGCATATAACAGCAGGTGTTTATGTTAATGATGCTGAAAGTGGATTAATTCAAGATATTGATGAATGGTTAGAAAATCTTGCACCATACAAAGAAAATTATCGTCATCATCGAATTGGAGAAGATAATGGCGATGCTCATTTGAAAAGCTTATTAATTCATCACGAAGTTATTATTCCAGTTACAAATGGCAAACTCGATTTTGGACCATGGCAGCAAGTTTACTATGCTGAATTTGATGGACAAAGAAGAAAAAGATTGATTATAAAAGTCATGGGTGAATAATTTTTAATAATTGCAAATCTACATCTCGGTAAACGGGTTGCAAATTGATAATTGATAATTGATAATTGCTAATTAATTATAGTTAGTTTTTATAAAATACTTTTAAAAATGAAAAAAGATTTTTTTGATAAAGTTTACTCAATTGTTAAAAGAATTCCCAAAGGTAAGGTTACAACTTATGGACATATTGCAGAAGCTTGCGGAATTAAATCATCCGCAAGAACTGTTGGTTGGGCATTGAATTCAGCAAAAAATAGTAACTTACCTTGTCATCGTGTTGTGAATAGAGTTGGAGCTTTAACTGGTAAAATTCATTTTGGCGATATTCATTTAATGGAAGATCTCTTAAAAAGCGAGGGAATTGAGTTCAATGAAAAAGGAAATGTAATTTTAGAAAAGCACCTTTGGATACCCAAAAAATCAAAGGTGAGTAAAATTTAATATCGTAATATCTTCAATGATGAAACAGCACCTTTTACATTAATTAAAATTTTCTTTTTACTCTTTTCAAAATTTTCGGTTTGATAAATCCCTTTCTCTTTTTTAGTAAATCCATCAAATTTTTTATTTACAAGTGATAAATCAGTTTCCACTTTGCAACCAACATGTTCAGGAATTTCGAGAGTTAAAGATGAAACTCCCATATCAATATCAACATTTGTCTCATCATTTTTATCACCTAATTTAATTCTTGAATTTGATGCACCAGTTTTAATACTTAATTCATTTACTTTGAATGTAGAAAAATCGAATATGTTTTTAGAAGCTCCAATATTAAACCGAAAATTCCAAATTGGATTAGTATTTAATTTTATACTTAATTGATTTTTTATCATATTCTTTAAGAAATGAAAATCACCAGCATCCAAATTAATATCAATATTTGCTTCAGAACTATCCTTGAAATAATTATAATTATATTGACTCAATAAACCTGATGAACTAGCATCAATTAAATTCGAGGTTGAATCTCTGATTGTAAATGAACCTGCACCAGCATCCAAAGTTAAATTTACAATTTTAGTATTTGCATCTAATTCTTTTGAATAGTTTTGAGTGAATGAATCATTTTCATCAACATGAAAATTGACAGCCCACAATAAAGAATAAATAATTCCATAGATTAAAATAGCTGTAAAAATTCCGGAAATTAAACTAATAATTGGTTTAACAAAACTTTGTCTGAGGATTAGTCCCAAGCCCCAAAAAACAAAAATCAAAGGCCATATATTCCAAACAAAATTGAAAGAACTTTGAATTAAATCATATTTTACTAAAAGGGAAAGCAATCCAATTGTAATTAAAAATGAACCCCAAAACATTTTACTGGAATTCATATTATACCTCACTTCTTAAATGAATTTGAAATTAATAGAACACCAATTAAAATTAATATGTATGGAAATATATCGCTAAAATCAAACGATGGAATTAAATTGTTTAATAAAAAGGCTACACCAATAAATACAAGAATTAATCCTGTAATAAATCTTGGTGAGTAACTATTTTTTGTTGGAGGAATATCATTTGTATTAGTATTATTAGGTTCACTTTGATTATTAATATTATAAGCAACATCAAATGGTTCTTCTGGAATTGCAATCCAAAGAATAATATAAATTAAAATTCCTGAACCATGTAAAATTGAAAGTACAACGAAAAGAATTCTGATAATTACTGGATCAATATTAAAATAATCAGATAAGCCACCAGCAACACCAGCAATTATTTTTTGTTTTCTTGAACGATATAATTTTTCTTTCATTTAATCACCTTTTAAGATGTTCATAAATTTAGACGAACATAAATTAAAAATGTTATAATAATTGAATAAAAATTAAAAAAATTTCAAGATAAAGAGATTAAAATCTCATTGACATTTCAATTGAGAAAATATATCTTTGAAACCCAATTTTGAAAGTTTGTTTGCCGATTAAAAATCGGGGAGTAGCTCAGCCCGGCTAGAGCGCTTGGTTTGGGACCAAGAAGTCGCAGGTTCGAATCCTGTCTCCCCGACAATCATATAAGTAAAATCATTTAAATACGGTATTTATGTACCGTATTGTTTTTTGAAATGGTGATGCGCCCATAGCTCAACAGGATAGAGCATCAGCCTTCTAAGCTGAGGGTTAGTGGTTCGAGTCCACTTGGGCGTACTTTTACTAATGTAAAATTGATAATGTAAAATGTATAATTATACATTCTACATTTTTCATTATACATTAATTACATGGTGATCATAGCTCAGTTTGGTTAGAGCATCTGGTTGTGGCCCAGAAGGTCATGGGTTCAAGTCCCATTGATCACCCAAATATGGCCCTATCGTCTAATGGTTAGGACATCGCCCTTTCACGGCGGTAATATGGGTTCGAATCCCGTTAGGGTCACTAAAATTCAAGTTTCACCTCAATTAATAATTTCAATTGTAAATTATCAATTTCTAATTATTAATTATTAATTATAAATTATAAATAATGTATTGATGGCCCCATCGTCTAATGGTTAGGACATCGCCCTTTCACGGCGGTAATATGGGTTCGAATCCCGTTGGGGTCACAAAAAGTTATTTTCATTTTTAATAATTGACTTGCATTAAATTTTCTCATCTTAAACTTTATTCCTATTTTAATAAAAAAGATTTAGGAATAAATGCGTCTATCTTTTTTTATATCAAATAGATTTACAAAATCTCAAAAAAAATCCAAACTAATTTCTTCGGTTTCAACTATTACAATAAGTGGAATTGCGTTAGGACTAATCGTAGTTTTACTTGCATTGTCTATTCTTGATGGATTTGAAAAAGTGATTTCAGAAAAAATTTCAACATTCAATTCTCAAATTAAAGTAACAGGTTTTGGCAATAGAAATTTAGAAAATCCAGATTTTGTTTCATTAAAAATAAAGAATGAATTTAAGGATAAAATAAAATTTGTAGATCCTTTCACATTTAAATTAGCAATTCTAAAATCAAAAAAATTTACAGATGGTGTTAACCTTACTGGTATTACTGAAACATATTTTAACAGATCATTAAAAAAATATTTAATTAATTCGATAAAACACTATGATGACGAAAAAGGAATTTATGTTGGTAAAATTTTATCTCAAAAATTAAAAATTAAAGTTGGTGATAAAGTTACAATTTTTAGTTTAAGAAATAATCAACCTCCAACGTTGGAAAATCCACCTGCAATAGAACAATTTATTGTATGTGGAATTTATGAAACAGGAATAGCAGAATATGACGATGGAAATGCTTTTATAGAATTTTCTTTATCGCAAAAATTATTTGGAATGGAAAATCAGTTTAGTGGATTTAATATTGAAATTAAAAATACAGATCCAAATGTTTTCACAAATATTTTACAAGATTATTTAGGTTATCCATTTTATGTGAGAACAATTTATCAGATACATCAAAATATTTTTACATGGATCGAACTACAAAAAAAACCTATTCCTATAATTTTAAGCTTAATAATTATAGTTGCTCTTTTTAATATTGTCGGAACATTATTGATGATTGTCCTTGATAAAACAAACCAAATTGGAATATTACGTTCAATAGGTCTATCAAAGAAGAATATTATTGCAATATTTTTATTTAATTCAAATTTTTTCATTTATCGCGGCTTGATATTTGGTAACTTAATTGCACTAATTTTGAGTCTACTTCAAAAGTATTTTCATATAATTTCGTTACCATCTAAAGTTTATTTTGTAACCTCAGTGCCAATTCATATTAATTTGCTTAATTATTTGTTTGTTTCTTTAATAACTATTATAGTAGCATATTTATCGGCATTAGTTCCTTCATTCGTTGCAACAAAAATAAAACCAATAACAGCATTAAAGTTTGATTAAATGATTGAATATTTTATTGCAAAAAAATATTTAAAGGCAAAACACAAAATTAATTTTGTCAAAATACTTTCAATAATTTCTATTGCAGGAATTTCAATTGGTGTTGCGGCATTAATTATTGTGTTATCTGTTTTTAATGGTTTTGGTTCAATTGTTACAAATATTTTGGTATCATTTGATCCACATATAAAAATTATTTCTAACGATAAAAATTTGAACGATGATGATTTCAAATTTATAATAAATGAATTGAAAAATTTTAATGATATTAATTCAGTAAAAAAAATTGCAGAAGCTAAAGCACTTTTCATTAATGATAAAACCTATGAAGTTGTAAATTTGATCGGTTCAGAAACATTTTATGAAAAGAATGATTTTACTCTCAAATCAAAAATTATAAGTGGTAAATTCGATTTATCCGAAAATAAAATAATATTAGGTTTAGCATTAGCTTTAAGACTTGGAGTAAGAGTTGGTGATGAAATTAGTGTAACATCTGCTTATAACATTGAAAAGACAATAACTAATTTTACTTTGCCACAAACAAGGAAATTTATTGTAAGTGGAATTTTTGAATCAGACAATCGTGATTATGATGTCGGTTATGCATTTACTTCTTTAAACGATGCACAAAAATTATTTGGTCTAAAAAATGAGTTCAATGCATTTGAAATCAGATTGAATAATTACTCAGTTTCTGAAAACATAAAAAACGATTTAAAGAAAAGAATACCAGATAAATATTTAATTCAAACATGGTATGATTTGCACAAAGAGCTTTACAATGTAATGTTAATTGAAAGATGGTCGGCTTATATTATTTTATGTTTAATAATAGCAGTAGCAACATTCAACATTTTTGCATCTTTAACAATGACTGTTATTGAAAAGAAAAGAGATATAGGAATTTTAAGATCATTGGGGTTAAATGAAAAATCTATTAAAAAAATTTTTTTAACAAATGGTTTAATGAGCGGATTATTAGGAACTTTAATTGGACTAATGTTAGGTTTGTTTGTTTGCTATTTGCAAATTCATTACAAATTGTATCCGCTTGATCCAATGAAATATATAATCGATGCAATTCCAATAGAAATTAGAGTAACAGATATTATTGCCATAAGTTTTATGGCTATAATATTATCAAGTTTAGCTGCGTATTTTCCGGCAAAGAGAGCTTCACGAATTAATATTATTGAATCAATTAAATATGAATAAAAATGAATGAAATAATTTTATCTGCTGAAAACATATTTAAGTCTTACACATCAGAAAATCAAAATAAAATTGATGTTCTAAAAGATGTCTCATTATCAATCCAGATAAACAAAATAAATTTAATAATTGGTGCTTCAGGTGCTGGCAAAAGTACATTACTTCATATTTTGAGTGGATTAGATAATCCAGATAGCGGCAAAGTATTTTTTAAGGATGAAAATATTTTTATGATGAATGAAAATAAACTTACAAATTTTAGAAATAAGCATATCGGTTTTGTATTCCAATTTCATCACTTATTAC
This sequence comes from Stygiobacter electus, assembly GCA_029210465.1. Lineage (GTDB taxonomy): Bacteria > Bacteroidota > Ignavibacteria > Ignavibacteriales > Melioribacteraceae > Stygiobacter > Stygiobacter electus. Next base: position 478 of record JARGDL010000001.1, on the reverse strand, counting down.
CAGAATTTACAGCACTTGAAAATGTTGCTATTCCAATTATGATTTCAGGGAAATCTTTAACTAAAGCGAAAGATAAGGCAAAAGAAATTTTAGATATAGTTGGATTGAATGATCGATTAAATAATAAACCATCAGAACTTTCTGGCGGAGAAGCTCAAAGAGTTGCGGTTGCACGTGCTTTAGCTAACAATCCTGATATAATTTTTGCTGATGAGCCGACAGGTAATTTAGACTCATTCAACAGTGAAATTATTCATAAATTATTTTTCGAAATCAGAGATAAATTTAATACAACATTTTTGATTGTTTCTCACAATCCAGAATTAATTAAACTTGGGGAAATAATTTTTGAAATGAAAGATGGTAAAATTTTAAACCAACATGGAGTTGAAAATGAATAACTCGAGAAGAGAATTTATAAAAAAATCATTAATGACTTCTGCAGCTATTGGATTATCAATTTGCAACCTGTCTACCG